>CACZHW010000003.1:33560-198021 GCA_902781095.1 uncultured Eubacteriales bacterium | reverse complement strand
ATGACCTTTTTGTTCTCGTTATATTCCTTATGGATCTCCGCATAGCCTTTCTTAATGATTACAGGCTGATTTGATGCATCGTAATACTTCTCTGCGATTATATTGCCGTTCTCATCGTATGCACGCTCCAACGCAGCGTAACCTGCCGCCAGGGTTAGCACAGAGCCGTCAACATCATAGTATTCTTCGTGAATGACCTTTTTGTTCTCGTTATATTCCTTATGGATCTCCGCATAGCCTTTCTTGATGATTACAGGCTGATTTGATGCATCGTAATACTTCTCTACGATTATATTGCCGTTCTCATCGTATGCACGCTCCAACGCAGCGTAACCCGCCTCCAGGGGTAGCACAGAGCCGTCTACATCATAATATTCTTCGCGAATGACCTTTTTGTTCTCGTTAAATACTCGATGCCTTTCAGCAAAACCTTTTTTGATCAATACCGGCCGATTATCTGCATCTAAATATCTCTCAAGAATTGCATTTCCATTTGCATCATAATCTCGTTCAATCACAGCATATCCATTAATCCCATTTATCTTTTCTCCATTATTTATTGAAAAGTACGTTTCTTTAGTCTTCTTTTTTGAATTGTTATACTCATATTCGATGCGATGAATACCTTCTATATTAGCTGCAGCATTTCCCTGTTCATCTAAAAACGTTTCACTGCTGACATATCTCCCCAAATAGTATTCATAATTCACTTGTGCATAGCCCAGTTCTGGGACGGTCATCTTTTTGCCATTAGGGCCATAATATGCGATCGATTGTACTTTATTCTTAATATTGTACTTTCTTTTTAAACCTGCATATCCATTATCGTTAAGGCCTACATTTCCATCGGCATCGAAATAAGTCTCCCTGATAATCTGATTCTTTCTAAACTTCTCCTTCTCAATACCATAATAACCATTAATGGATTTTACCGGTTGCCCATTAGTATCATAATAGAGTTCTTTTGTGATGACATCCCCTTTTTGATACGAATACCTAATGATCGCATACCCTTCTGGACCTAACGTCATTTTCCCATTCTGATCATATAGTACTGTTTCAGAAAGCCTTCCGTGTTTGTAACTGTATTCTGCCCTTGCAAAACCCATCTTTTGATTAAAGAAAAGATTTCCTTTCGAATCGTAGAAGGACATGCTTTCTTTTCTCTTCGATCCTGCAATCAGCTTCGTCTCCTGTTTTGCCCATCCTTCTGGGCCAGGCATCAGATTGCCTTCTTTATCATAGTAAGCCTCTGCGAGAATTGTATTAGGCATATCAACCCTCTTTCCCGTCTGCGCCACATAATGGGCAGGGAAATCTGGGGAACTGACTGGTAATCCGTTACTATCATATCGCCATGTTTCAATAATATGCCTAGCATCCGGAGTGGTGTGATTAACCTCATGGGCAAATCCATCCGGACCATTTACGTACTCACCTTTAAGATTAAGATACTCTTTCTCTGTAATGATGTTTCTTCGATTAAGAGATTGTTTATAAACAGCAACACCCAGATTGTTTTCTACTAGGTCACCATCTATATCCAAGTATTCCATTTTTTGAAGCTTCGTAGATTGTCTATATGTGTATCTAATCTGGCTATATTTAACATCTTCCGCTATGACTGCATTGCCATTAGCGTCAATAAATGTTTTTGTTTTTACTTTCCCTGTTCTGTTATATGTACAATACACCTGTAGCTTTGATGCCTTTTCTGCAATGCCAAAGCTCGGCGTCATGCTTAAAGAGAAAAATATGACCCAAAAACAGTTGGTTTTCATAAATAATATGAAAAACCGTTTCGCTATTCTCATCATTTTAGTACTCATTCTATTCGCCTCCTGCTGTTATTAGCTTGCATCTCCTCATCAATCGATCTGCTTGTTTAAGTCCTCCCCTCTGATCCAAGAAGCAAAAAGGAAGCCTAAAATCCCACCCAAACTATTACTAATAACATCATCAACATCGCAGAGCCCAATTCCTCCAAAGAACTGAATTGCTTCAATGCAAATCGAAAAAACAATGCAAAACAACCATCCATTTCGATATTTAGAGGACGAAAGTGCTGCCCCAAGAGGGATAAAGAGCCATATATTATTTATGATGTTTTGTCGTGTAACGGCATTAGTTAAAAAACTCTTATATGCATGAAGTATTTGAAACTGTCTCCGCGAGTCACCTGTTGCCCTATTAAGCATTGTCATATAGAGTATGAATAACACATATACGACAATAAAAACATAGCGTTGCTTTCCTTTTAATACTGCAGCTACTCCTGCCAAGAGAATTCCGCATGTCAATACCACCACGGGATGTGTATATAAGAAGTTATCAAGCCGAAAAAGGATTTCACCATTCTTGTCAAGGAAAAATCTTTGTCCTTTTATCTTCTGTATCCCATATTGCCCATTTCCAATGTTTAACGGTTTTCCATCTTTATCATAGTATAGTGTTTTATTGCTATCTTTTCTAATAATTGCATACCCACGTGTTGTATTAATGGGTTGACCGTCTGCATCCAGATATGTTGTAGTATCTCCATCCACCTTAACACCGTATTGTCCTCTTGATGCAGTGACAGCTTCTTCATTTTCGTCAAAATAAAAATCTGTATAACAATCATTATTATATGTTCGACGAATCATCGCATAGCCATTCCGGTTACAGACCAAATTCCCTTTTTGATCTAAATACCGGATTTCACAAATCTTCTTGTTTTTATAAATCCGTTTATAAGCCCAATACCCTTGTACTCGTTTAACCTGTTCTGTTCCAATATAGTAAGTATCCGTATCGACCAATCCATCTTCTGTGTAGGTCTTATGAATTGAATCGTAACCATCGTTGATAATTATTCGATCCCCAGCCTTATTAAGATAAGTTATTCTCGTATTTAGTCCATCTTCATACTCACGTTTCAGCTTACTATATCCAGCGCTTAGTGATACAGGGTTCTCGTATTCATTAAAATACTCTTCTAAAACAACTTTTCCATCTATATATGTCTTTATTACAGTGGCATATCCTTTGTCTTCTGCGAAAGTAATGCTTCCTTTATCATTAATAAAATCGTTCCGTATTTGATTTGCACTCTTTGTCGTTTTGATCGATAAATCTGAAGAATTGTAGCGGCGAAATGAACTAAAAAAAGTCAAAAGGGCAAAAGAAACCAGGAAGCATCCCAAGATGATTCTTTTCATTTTGCATCAACCACTATCCTCTAAATACTTCATCTAAACGCTTTTCTTTCCAGTGCTCTGTAAGAAAAACACTAAACACTTACGTCCGCTCGAATCCTAATATACCGTAATAAAAGAAATGGGTGCTGCGAAACTAACAAATAGTATGTGCACCTTTAACTAGATCTAGCCATATCCTAAAGGCATCTTAAAACTTAGTAAAAAGGCAAAAGTACACTTTAGCAATACTTGAATATCTTATAGACAATTCCTTACTTCAAAAATGCTTTGCACTCGTTTGTAACTTTCAATATCACCTATGTCATACCGATGTCCAGGCTTTTTGTAAGCAAACATCGATACTTTTTTACTCAACCATGCAGCAAAACTGCCAGGTGCATCGTATCCGCACCCATCTAGCAATGCTTCCGGGATGCGTTTTATATCCTCTGCCTTGTACCAATAGAAAGGAGGAACAGCTAGATTACCTTTAGGTACGGTTGGCTTTTCCTCATAGGATGTTATCAATCCCGAACTATCTGTTGTGATAACTGCTGTTTTTTGAAGCGCTTCCAATCGGTTTTCTTCATGGCACATAATGCAAGAGACATTTTTGTCTTTTGCATAACTCACGAAACCTTTCAAACTGAAATCAAGTATATTATCTCCCGCCATGATTAAACAATCTTCATCAATTTGAAGCTTTTCCATTGCAAACCAAATATCTCGGACAGCACCCAACCTGGTTTCATTAGAAATCGTTCCGTCATCTAATATAACGATACTATTCTTTTTCGATACAGCCCATTCCTCAAAATGCTTTTTAAAGCAATGGTTGCTGATTACGATAAACTCATCTACCTCTTCATTCAAATCATCTATCTACCAGTCAAGAATTGTTTTTCCCCCAACATCAAGTAAAGACTTAGGGAAATCTCTTGTTAAAGGATTCTTTTTGAATTGATCTCTGCCCCTCACAATGTTCCTTCTCCTTTATTCGATGCTACCTACTCTCTTTCTGCAAAACTCCGTTATACTATGTCAAATGAATAGCATTTAAATATGCTTCAATGACAATTCTCTGATCAAATTCACGTTCCATTTTTTTCTGCCACGAAGTCCCATTTCCTTTCTCTCCTCTACTGTAAGATTCAGGAAACGCTCTATAGCATTTATCAGCGCTTTGGTATCCCTGATGGGAACAATATATCCGGTGATGCCATCGTCTACACCCTCACGGCATCCGGGATGATCTGTGGTGATCACAGGCCTACCGCTGGATGCAGCCTCCAGTATGACGTTGCTAACCCCCTCAGGATAATACGAGGGTTGAACGGTGCATTGAGACAGTCTTTGATAATCTGGAATGTTGTTGACCTTGCCATGATAAACCACAGTATTCTCCCTGGTTTCCCTTTCCAGACGTTCCTGATACACACTATCGCAGCCTCCAAGAATGTGGAACACCGCTTCAGGGTGTGATTGCCGAATCGCCTTTGCAGCGCCCAAGTACTCTTCTATACCTTTCTGCTTCATTACTCGCGCCACAAAGAGAAAATCAACGGTAGCTGAAGTAGGAAATGGTTGGACGGGGTACGAAGTAAGATCTACGCCACTTCCGTGAATCATCCGGAATACTTCTGGATTGCCAATGCGACACTCTCTGAAAAAACGAAGGCTCTCCTCATTCTGAAAAAAAATCTTCCTCAAGTTGGTCCCGTTACAGGCCAATCGATATAATCCAATGAGAAAGCGCTGCATAAACCCCGCGTTGCCTAGAGCCAGTCCAAGTCCCGTGATATTCATGATTGCAGGTATTTTCATCAGCCTACATGCAATACCGCAGTATATATTGGGTTTGGTGGTATACAGCAAGACCAGATCTGGTCTTTCCGCCTTCAATAACCTGCGATACCGCCGGTATAGTAAATAATCCTCGACAGGGTTGGTCCCATGGCCTTTTATGGCAACATCAATAAACCTGCAACCCATCTCAATAATAGAATTATATTCCGCCCCCTTTGGCGCAGCAACGACGATTTCGTGACCTTCATCCATCAGGTTTTTCATCAGTTGTTTGGACCGAAGAACGATCCCAACATCAGTCACTCTGCAAATCAGTATTTTCATAGTCGGCCCCATAGAATAATCTTCAATCGTTATTCTGAATCGCAACATCAATCCTCTTTCTGCTTGCTTTTATCATTCTGTTCAAATACTTATCCTGTTAATAACTGTACGTACTTCTTCATCATCTGTTTGTATTAGTACTGTCACGAAATCACATCGCTCTATCGATTATCAAGTAACCCTCTCTTTTTCATGTATTGTCCAAGCTTGTCTTTTCGCATAGGATGTAAAGACTGAATACTCAGATCGCTACCACGATTGATTTCCAGTATAAAGGGAATACCTTGTTCGTTAATAACCACATCCCAAGCAAAAAAATCATAAAAGGGAAACTTAAGATGTGACTCTCGAACATAGCGAATAATTCCCTCCCAGTTCGGAATCCTAAGTCCCTCGATCTGTGCTCCTGTATCTGGATGTGCTGCATAATCCTTATCGATATCATACAACTGCTTTGCTTTTCCACAACAGCCAGATTCCAAGTCGATATATGCAAACAACCCACCTTTACTCATATTATCAACTGGATCGCTATTATGTGAGCCAAATCTATGAAACGCAAACAGAACTTCTGCATCATTTCGTTCGTCATTCATCACCGTGACAATGCGCATGGTATTGGCAGTTCCAGGATACACTATTTTTGAATACTCATGCGCATGAATGACTTGAACAAATAGATAATCTTCATATTTTTTCAGTTCTTCTTCAACCTTATCAGCATTAACTTCATGATCTCCAAATAACAGTTTATCCTGATACAGTTTGATCCTAATGATCCCCTTGCCGCCACCGACGCTGTGATTTGGTTTTGCAATTATCTCTTGATGCTGTTGAAGTATTTTAATGAGATCAACTGATCTTTTCCCATCTTTGGGATCCACTAAGCGGCCATGGCTCATCCAGCCGAAGATCGTAGGAATATGAATATCTTGTCCAAATGTCCTGGCAAATAACAGCTTTTGTCCAAGTAATGAAGCAAATTCTCCATCCAAATCTTCCAAACGATAGCGTTCCCACATGCTGATATAGTCATGATGGTCATTGTGCTTTAAATCAAATATCACATACTGAAAATCAGTAAACCCCATTAGATTGTACTTTAACTTCACATGAAAAGGTATTCTTACTTTAACACCTGATTTTTCTTTTATAAGGAAGACCTTCATTATCCATCTCTTCATTAGTCTCAGACGGGTTACTAATCGCATTATAATCCTCTTTTCTACCACGTAGGCGAGCACATTTACCGTGCACAACCTATTCGTGTTTTATTAGCAATTTGAAAAAACTCTTCTTTGCCTGGTGAAAATGCATCCAGCAATCAGCGGTACAAGCGCTACGCCTAATAAGTATCCTTTATATGAATATGGATAATCAAATAATGTCAGTACAGCGCTATGGAGTAAATACACTTCCAATGTGCATTCGCCAAGTTTTCTCAAAAGCATCAACAGCTTTTTGTTTATTGCTTGCGTGTTTTCAAAAAGAAGGCAAATAAGGAAAATAAATGACAGTGCCAAAAGGCTGGATGATGCCCAATACCCAAAGTGAATCTGCCTTATAAAGCTGCCATATGGTTTACACAAATACTGGAGAATAATGTTGAAAATTCCGAGGCAAGTCATGAATACAGAAACCCACTTTAGTAATCTCTTTCTTTTCAAGACTCCATTTTCCGCATAGAACTCCAAAAACGAAAATAGGGAACCGCTCTATTGCCTGCCTGAATCTAAACAATCTGTAGTTTTCATACTTCAAATCAAAAAATGCCGTAATCAGCCAAAACATGATAAGAAACATAATATAGCACAACAATTCCCACCTATTTAAACGTTCAATCGCTTTATAAACCATGGGGAATAATAAGTAGAATATAACGATCGTAAGAACAAACCAGCCCTTTGTACTGCCTTCCATAAACCACGGTATAAACAATACTCTTTTTAATGGATTTATAATACCATTATTGCTGAGAAGAACATCATATACAATGTAAGTTACGCTCGAAACAAACAGATATGTCGGCAAAACCTTGCCACATCTTTTCTTGATGAATGTGCCATATGTCGTTCTTCTCTTCTGATATGAATAGAACAGCCCAAATCCGGACAGGAACATGAAAACATCCACGTCGGAATGAAGATGCTCTAAAATCTTAGCAAACAAGCTGACTGTCTTATCATGTTCTTTTAACGCATTGCTAAAATGACAAGGACTGATAAAGATACAAGCAATTCCCATCAATTCTGATCTGTATTTGCTAATTAAAGAGAATGGATAAGAGGATGCGATGATGCTTTTTCTTTCACCCCTTGTATTATTCGACGTAAACACTACCAGTGACCTCCCACACTTTCGAGCATGCTAAATATCATTCTAAAACAGTAGCTTAAAAATTGTACTATTTACATCCTTATGCAATCACGGGATCTCTTATTATGCTGTATTATCTCAAACCACTCGTTCTCTTATAATACCACCTTGTCGCTCAGTAAAAGCCATATTAGTTGTTCAACAAGTCGCAATATCAAGTAGGCATTCAATCTCATTTCATCCAAGTGTAAATATTACATCAATTGCAGCATTCATCCTTTTACTTTTTTGTTCTGATCATCTTTGGCAAATATCTTTCTTGGTTTTGTTTATCTTTCAGGAAACTCAGCAGTTCATCTGTCCAGTCTCCCGCAAATGGACCGTGACACATTTGATATACTATGGATCCTGGACTGTTCAAATTGTATTCGATGCAGATGACTTGTCCATTCTTATCCACAATCATGTCCCATGCGACTATAGCAAAGTATTCAAGATATCTGTGTCCTTCCTTTACTGTTTTGATTACATTATCCCATTGAGGAACTGCACGGTCATCAAAATCAAAACTAAACCTGTCACCATTCATAGAAATGCCCTTTTTCATGATCTGTCCATCGGGAGCTATTCCTATGCCGTTTACAATCTCCTCTCCATCGACATAAGCGACATCGGTGACGAAACCTTCCACGCCAAATCGAAGGCAGGGTGCAAAAACCTCAACCTCGTTACCGTGCTTCCACGTTGTTAGTCTCATTATGTTGACGGAAGATGGATTATATCTGCTGAAAAAAAGTGCCTGAACAATCGCCTCCTGTAAAATGAAGTTCTTCTCTGAGGCGTTCTCCTCAAACAGCTTTATAAGGTCCTCCAAGCTGGAAATTGTGTATTTCTTAACCCCTTTTCCTTGATTGGTATCCACGGTTTTCTTACAGATCACCGCATGGATGTCTTTTGAAATCAGCGTTTGATAAATATCCTTGCATAGTTCCCTGATCTCGTTTTGCTGATAGAACCGTCTATTATTGTCATAGTACTTTCCGTTGATCCTGCGCAAGGGCTCTCGGAAAAGTCAGAGTTGACAAGAACCTTTCAAAATAATTCTTGTCCGTCCATATCTTTGACTTTTCCCGATCGTTATAGTAAGGATATAATACAGAGTCAGCAAGGTTATGCGGAATAAACTTGGGATCCCTCATGCCCGTCGCATGATAGTACATCTGATGCCATCGGTAATCGTCCAGCTTGATGCCGTATTGAGCCCAATAAGCATCGATCTCCTTGATCTCCGCGTCAGTTAACAGTGGCGGATTGATTCTCTTGATGTTTTTTTCCCGCGACGTCGCCAATGCCTTTCTTATACTTCCTGTCCCTTCGATAGATATATAAGCATTTCTTCAAACCTCTCTTAACGTCTGCATACATCGTCAGCACCTCCATAATTTGTCCCATCACTCAGAAAACCATATCATTATCTCTGCCTCGCAGTTTTTTTCATTTTCCCGAAAATCTTCATTACGACCGTTTTGTTCAAAGCAAAGAACAATACAATTCCAAATATGCAGTTGAAGATGTCCAGATAGGTATTATGAATATAACAAATGACGAGCATAACGCCCGATATCAGGTACAGACATAACTGCTTTCTGATATGAAAGTCCATAGGCTGAAATTGTGAAACATTGTGCGTTCTATAGATATAAAGTACAAGATATGCGATCAGTGTAGACAGCGACCCCGCCGTAATACCAATCCTGTTTACAAACAGAAAATCAATCACCAGATTGATCACTGCAGCAATCATCGTCGTGATTCCTATGCTTTTGGTCTTTTTATGGGCAATGTAAATGCCTCCCAGAAAGGCGGACATGACATAGAAGAACATGCCGATATTCAAAAGCGGGATTTGGAAATACGCTTCGCCGTAATCGCCTTTTATCAGCAGTTTAAAAAGATAAGGCGTAAAGCCAATAAGAACCGCATTGATGCCGATCATCAGCGTAAATATCAAATTGAACATTTTGCTGAAATACTGATCCGCATCATGATCCTTTACTGCAATCGAGGCATTCTCTTGCCAAGCCATTATTAATATGCTCTGAGCAATGGATAGTAAATTCGGAATCTTGTTTGCCACGGCGTAAACCGCATTGGCCTCTATACCGAGAAATGAAGTGATGACAAGTCTGTCAGACATTTTTAGTACCCAGTTTGACAGATTGTTGGGTACCATTGGCCAGGAGTATCCGATCATCTCTCTTATTTTGACGATCGATACCAAAGTTGGATCAAAATACCGGTTCGCTCTTATCTTGAGCGCCAGGAATACAATAGCTGCAAGCTCCGACCCCGCTGCGCCAACCATAACGCCAAACAGTCCAAGATTGTTCAGTTTTACGAGAACAATAGTACATAGACAGCTCATAAACGACACTAAAATAGCAGACTGAGAATAAGCCTTGTTATTGCCAAGCCCTCTTGCGGTCTGCCCCAGTGCATTTCTGATACTGTCAAAGAAAAAGTAAAAGGTGATCAAAAGCTTTACGGATTGAATCAGATTGGGAATGATAAATGGCAGAAAGAAATACAATCCGGTTGAAACAATGAATGAGACTGGAACGATGACTATGAAAATATTGGAGAATACTTCCTTTGTCTTTATGTCGTTCCCTCTGTAATCAATCAGAAAGCGAAATGCAGCGGATTGTATCTGCAGGGTTGCAATAGGGATCAGGAAAGAGACCAGAGTCGTCACAAGATCGTGTGAACCAAGCTCCGCCTTTGTCAGATATCCTGTGATGATCGGCAGCGTAATAATGCTCACTGCCCGCGGTAACAGCTTCCCCAACAGTAAGACAAGAGTATTCACTATTAAACTCTTTTCGCGACTCATGATAGATGAACTCTCCTGATAGCTTTAAATCCTTTTTGACAACAGTTTACCATCTGTCCGGCAGATCGTAAACACGCATGAAATCGCCCAGCTTTTCGTGTCGCATAGACTTAATCATACGAATGCCCAAATCAGAGCCTCGGTTGATTTCAAGGCTTTGTTACACATGTTTAAAAAACTATCCAAGCAAGGAAGGAGTATGCCGGGAATCGCTTGTATGTTCCCAGTAGCCTTTCAATAACACGCTCCCATTCCAGAGCCATGATTTCTTCAATCCTGTCATGCTTTTCTGGAAGCCGGGGCAAGGGTTCCGCCGGATTTACCTGAATAAATTATGCTGTTCAACATTATTAACGATGATGTATTCTTCCGATGTAAACAACTTCTGCGAGGTTCAGCGTTGCTTACCCTTTTTTTCGAGAATTAGAGCATTATTCATTTCCGTGATATATTCTCCAGGGATTTGTGTACCCATGAATTACCATCGGCTCTCACCGTCTCGCTCCGCTCTTTGCGATACTTTCTGCCACTTCCCGGAACATCCGCTTCCGAGTCTCCACGGTACCTCCCGCGATATGCGGTGTGACGAGTACATTGGACCGGCCTGAAAGCTGACTGACGATCTCTGCGTCTACATCCAAATCCAAGCAAACATAAAAACCAGGCTCCCGCTCTGTTCGTTCTAATAGTGCTTCGATATCCAAGGTATCACGTCTTGATACGCTTATAAACGTTGCTGTGTCCTTCATCAGAGCCACTTTCCCCCGGGAGATCAGATTCTTGGTCCCAGCGTTGTTAGGCAGATTCACGGAAATCACATCAGCGGTGCTCAGCAATGTATCCAGATCAACGAAGTCAACTCCATTATCCTGCAGTTCACTATGACGCTCCGGATGAGCAGTCCAGCACAGCACCTTCATGCCGAAAAGCTGCCCATATACCATGATCTTTGCAGAAATATTTCCTGCCCCGACCACTCCCAAGATTTTGCCGTTCAGATCTTCGGGCTTTCTATAAAGCTGCTTGTTGTTCTTTCCCTTGGAATATAGCCGACATCCTTCCGCCAACCGCTTGCAGGCTGCCAACGCGCAACCCATAGTATACTCTGCCACGGACTGGGCGTTCGCCTTTGGAGTATTGATAATCTTCACTAGTGCCCGTTTATCCGCAGGAATATGGATATGATCGATACCAACCGACGCGGTACCGATAATGCGTGGCTCGGTAATGCTTTCAAACATATCCTCCGTGATAAGTTGACTGGTTCCAATGATTACGCAGTAGTATTCCTCTAGGATCGCCTTCATTTGCGCCTCACTGGGCCTCGACACACCCAACGGATGGACAAACACTTCAAAGCCTGCTGACACCAAAGTTTCTACAGCTTCCTTCGGAAAGTCATCGAAAACGCTATATGCCTTCATTGAAAATACCTCTGCAAATACTCCTTTGCAAATGTCCTATCGCACGCGGCCCTTTTCTCATCCGGCATATTCTTTAGCAGGTCGATCAGCGTGTCCGTCGTCACGCGCTCATCTGCAGTAAAAATCTTAATATAACTGGGTGAGCAGGAATACAACGAGGAAAGATAGTAATCTAAGCTATAACCCCAAGGGGTTTTCTTTTGTTGCTCCGCGAAATAGATTGAAATAGCATCGTAGATTACGTTGGAATTATAGTTCTTTCCTTCTCTGTTTAGTGTAGCCTCGATTAACTCAGTACATAAGTTTCCGGCTCCTTTTCCCATTCCCATAATGCTGGCATCAATCATCAGATTATGCCTTGCATTATACGCAACAAAGGATAGTGAGTTGGAATACGCCATCTGACGGTTGTTGTGTGCATGGAATCCAATCATCATCTCTTGGGATACACATTCATCCGCAATTTCCAGCTTATGAATTAAAGCTGCATTGTCCATCTGTCCAAAACTGTCGACTACGTAGAAGCCTTTGGCGCCTTTAAGCTTCGTATTGCATACATAGATCAGTTTGCGGTATTCATCATCGGTGTAACGCATACTAACCATGGGCTGAATATACAGATCATACCCTCTCTCCATGATAATCTGGCCCCATCCCATGGAAGCTTCCCAATTCTCCTTGTGGAACGCCAAACGGATGCCATCGATACCTGTTTCAGTCCTCGGGTTGAGTTGATTAACATCAAAGGTTCCATAATCAATCATCGCAACATACATAATGCCGGGCTTTTTCCCTGTGGATAAAAACGTTTTTTCGATAGACACTTCGCTGTCAAAACAGGTGCGGTCAATGCTGTTGCCCTTCTTCTCATCGATGTATCCGCACTCAATTAAATCTACTCCAGAAGCCTCTAAAGTAGACTTGATCCGCTGCATCCGTTCATTGCCAAAGTCAAAGTTAATCACAATACCGCCGTCGCGGAGGGTACAATCAAGCAACTTTATTTCCCTAGTCTTCGGTTTTGCGCGAAGCATCCTCTCAGCCACATCCAAATCATTATCTGTCGTGATTTTGAAGTTGCTGGTGTGACCTTTTACAATTCGGATTTTATAGCCCAGTTTCAGTATTAATTGTGTAGTGCCAGTCACTTCTGCCTTTGCTTCAGCAGTAAAAGAGTCAATAGCATTTTTAAGCAAACGGATATTGAAGCCGGAAGGATTCTGTCCGTTGTATAAGCCACGACGATCAAGTGTTCCATCGATATACTTCTCGTCGTGTGCAATGTGGATGGTATCTGTCGTTGGTATAACCGTTAAAGCCAGTCCATCTTCCAGCGTAGCATCAATACAGTCACTGATCATCCTTTGGGAGACAAATGGGCGTACAGAATCATGACAAATTAGGACATCTTCATCATGAAGCCCCCGTTCTGCAATGATTGCCTCCATGACATTTGTAAAAGAGTCTAGTCGTTCCTTTCCACCATAGATAACTTCAATCCGATCAATCTCTTCTTGAGAGAAGAAAGAATTCAAGAGGCTTTTTAGGTAATCTGCCCAGTCCTTATGCACGGCGACATAGATCTTCTTAAAGCGATCATTCTGCAGAAACTCACGTAGGGTCAGCACAATTACAGGAGTACCAGCAATGGAGATAAACTGCTTAGGTAAGGTTGTGCGCTCGATACGTTTGCCAATGCCGCCAGCCAGAATAGCCGCAAAGATCATGCCTCTGTCCTCCTCGGGTCGTCGTAAGTATATTCCGTAGAAATAATTAATTCTCCATGTATACTACCCTTTTTATTCTCAGGAATTTTCAAATAATCTCCATATTGCTGTCGAAGCATAGAATCATAGTTTTTTGGAACCGGCATTTGAAGCATCTCAAACGGCAGATAGATAAGATCTTGATAGTCTTGTAAAGGGCGCCTGGATTTGGGACATTTAAATACCAAAGTACGATTGCCCCATAGTTTCGTCTCATCTGTGGAATACTTTTTTAAGTTATTGTTCATCGCGTCGTATAGTTTTAACTTGTCGTGTGCGAACACATTTGCTACTATCTTATAGACTAGATACTTTACTCTGCCTTTAAAGCTTTGATCCGGATTCGGGCTATGTACATAGTTAAAGCATCCAGCCACGTTTTTCTGAAAGGTATTGATTAGGTTCTGTATTTTATCCTTTACTTTGTCATTCGTAATGCCGTCAAGCGGAAAGATGTCAATGAAAATGCCTTTACAAATATCCATGTTTTCTTCCCTTACTGTTGTGCCGGTGGTTTTTGTATTTCTTAGCCGCATAAATGTGCGAATCAGGTTCTGCTCATTTTTCGTAGTCTGTAGAAAGTAAGGATCAGAGAACTCTTTGGTGAGTGACTGCAACGTGTCAAAATCCTGCCGGAACATATAAATATCCAGATCATCATCCCATGGGATAAAGCCCTTGTGTCTGACAGCGCCCAGCATCGTACCTGCGGCAGCGCAGTATCTCAGTCCATGTTTTCGGCATACCTTGTCTAATTGTGACAGCAAATCCAATTCTATCGCCCAAACTTCTTTCGCTTTCCGTGTCACTGTATAATTCCAGCGCTCTTCTTCTTTATAAAATGCTTCTTCAATAGATAAACTGATTTCTGTCATTCTCTTTTACCTGTTTTTCTTGTTATTAATCTTTGCTTCCATAGCAAAACCATTTATAGCTTGTTGTTCAAGTCATGCATTCTGTTAAAAATCTCCCAGCATACATCCGGGCTGTACTTTTCTGTTTTCATCATAATTGATTCAGTATATCTGCGCTGATAAAGCTCATCAAACGCCCCTATCACTCTAGCTGGTACCCCTCCCACTACAGTTCCCGGCGGTACATCTTTTGACACTACTGATCCAGCAGCAATTATTGCGTTTGGACCAATCCTTACATTAGGCAATATTGTGGTGTTCGCTCCAATGAATACATTGTCCATCACTTCAATGCATCCATAAAACTTTTTACACTTTTTAATCGGCGTAAGGTTGTTAAAGACACGCTGCATCACATCGTGACAGCAAAATGTTACATTTGTAGCAACGGCAATATTGTTATGAAACCTGATATACTCGGCGTTAATTGGAATAACTCTGGGCTGAAAAAAGAAGTTTTCCCCCACCCCAGCAAACAGATGGTGTTCTTTTATATACTCCGTCCTTTTTTTAGCTGATGGGATCAATGCAATCCTTATTCTTTTTAACAGCGAAACATCCATGCTTCTCATTCCCTATTCTTATTTTTCCTTAGTCATTGCCAGAAAAACAAATACGGCACACATCCTCTGTTTGAACGCACTCCTCCCCATGTCATCATATAAATGAAGTAGATTGCACCAAAGAGGAATAATCCGGCATATAAGATAAACCTGGTATGCTTATTGCTCATTTTGTTGATAACTGATGGTATATATACTAGGAAGAATATCTCAAAATAGTATCCGATTCTTAAAGCAAACTGTGTCCTGAACTGGAGAATATAAAATGCCGTACCAAATACCGTTAAAAATGTAAGCCGATAAATTTCCTGATTTGCTGACCGTTTCGAATTCAGAGTTAGTGTAATAACAATTAGTATTAATTTGAGTGCAATCATGACAAGTGAGAAGAAACCGGCTCGACTGCTTACTAACCTGTCATCGTTTATATATCTGGAAAAGCGAGGAACAACCCGAATAATAAAACGCTGTCCTACTGCCATCGTCGCGATTCCCACAAGAGAAACCACTATCGCATAAACAATGGTTTTCTTGTCCACTTTTTTAATTATAAAAGGAATAGCATATATTATTGAGAGAACTGCCATTATATGAAAACCCAATCCAAGCAACATTAACGCAAGCGATTTTATATATCTAATTCGAGTTTGGTCTTTTTTCAGCACAGTATATACATTTATACAGATAGCCATAGAGCAAATCTGTCTGATTAAATTCATTGAGGTAAAATAAAGATTTAAAGTGATGAAAAAATAAACAAACCAGAACGCCGATACTCTGTCATCACAATTATGGTACGCAAAATACCCAAATCCAAGACAAGTTATTAGCGATGTTGAAATGATCACAAACTGATACCAGTTTAATTTTAATGCAATCTGGTTTATCAGAAGATATATCGGTTCCCATCCAGTTCTGAATCCCGGATATTTTATAAGCGCACGATAATAAGCGTAATATGTCGGCCCATCTAAACCAACTTGATATGAACGAAGAGCACATACTAAAAACAAACATATTTCAGCGTAAATCAGAAATACTTTGTTCTTCTTTTTTAAATCAGCTTTTTGAAACATCCTGGTTCGGTATACTATGCATCCCATGAAACACATGTATAACAAAACCATAATATGAACTGTCACAGTCTACTCCTTATATGTAATATGCTTCTCTTTTCAATACTATCAGCCGCCAAACTCAGCCTTCACACAAGCTACCGTTGCGCCAATGCCATATTGAATAAACGCATCTCTGAAGCGCTTCGTGTTATCGCACTCAGCCATATAATCAATTTTTATAATTCTTGTCAGTAAATCATTCTCATTTCGACATGATTTATTGGGATACCGGTCATCAATATCAAAATATGTTCCTCGCTCCGCTAAGTATGTCTCATAATCATACGCATAGCAAAGAATTGGCTTACAAAGTATTGCGTAATCAAAAGCGATTGCACTGTAGTCGGTTATAAGCATATCGGAGGCGATCATCAGATCGTTAACCATCGGGTAGTCAGAAACATCTCTCACAAACTCATCGTACTGCACACCGAGTATCTCTGTAGTCTGATGATGGGCTCGGAAAAGAACGATGTATTCTCCGCCAAGTTCTTTCTTCCAGGCATCAAAGTGAATGGGAGGGGTTATCTTATAGCTCTTTCCTCCATCCAGACTATCTCGCCATGTTGGAGCATACAGAATGACTTTTTTGTTTTCTGGTATGCCCAGCTTTTCTCTAAGCTCCTTTTTTTGTGCCTCTGTTGCCAACCATAATTCTTCGTTTCTTGGCATTCCACAACGGAGGTAGGTCCTTTCATCCGCATTGAACGCACTCTTCCACACTTTTTCATCATGGTCACCAGATACGACCAAGTAATCAACTGTGTCGAAGTTGTAGTCCATACGTCCGGGGCAGTCGTTTCCGATATGTTTGAGAGCAATCCCATGCCATGTATTCAGATAGACCTGAGATTGCTTTTTAAACTTTAGACCTCGTTCAATGTTTGTGTTTGTAATCCAGTACTTCGCTTTCAGCGCAGTCTTGAAGTAAGCTAAGGAGTCGATTCTTACGGTGTCTAATTCTGCGAATTTTTCCGGATGCTCGAAAGCCCATACACAGCGATAACCTTTGTACTTCTCATCACTCTGCATATAGTCATAAATCGCTTTAGGGCTGTCATTAAAACCCATGCCCATGAAAGAGACGAAAACCACCAGTTTGTCATCAATGGGGAGGAATGTTCCCCATACACGGAAAACAAAACTCATAACGACACGATATAGCTTTTGAATACGGGCATTATGTTTAAGAATATAGATTAGCCTCTGTCGCATCGCTTACCCTTCCTCTTCAATCTTAACATCCTTCGTCTTTAACAGAACTGTCTTCCGAATCTGCGTACTACTTGTACTTTGAGTGTAAGGGAAGTAAACGATCTCAACTCCCTTATCAGCAAAGTACTCCTCATAGTGTTGAAATCTCGGCGTACCTTTGTAATCAGACCCAACGAATAGCTTGTCGTAATGCCACACGTCCCAAGCCTCTGAATCCTCAACGTAGGCATCCACTACCTTGTCCACATACTTACATGCACCAACTATAGCCTTGCGTTCCTCAAATGGGATAAAGGTTTCTTTTCCTTTCCATGCTCCAGAATCATGGACACCAACGATTAGGTAATCACATTGCTGTTTTGCACGTCGGAGCAGATTGAGATGTCCTATATGAAACAAGTCAAATGTTCCTGAAAGGTATCCGATCTTAACTCTTTTATGATTGTCTAAACGGCCACTTCTCTTTTTATACTCGAAGCTATGCATACCATATTCATGTGGATCATTGTGATAACGTTCGAGCACTGCTTTATAGATTTCCTCATATTGAGGAATATATCGAGTTTCGCGATTAAATAGACGCGAAAGGATCTCTTTCGCTAGTGGTTCTGTAATTGACAGATCATTCTTTCCTTCATAAAACTTAGAGCCTTTAAAGCTTGCTGGAGACACATCAAGGATTCGGTTCATAGAACCATACGCTTCCAATTCGATATTCACAGACTCTACAAAACGAACCACCCCTGCTTTTGCTGCAGCATATACTGAAGCACTTGGTGTGGATATCCATCCACTTATACTCCCCATAACACCAGAGAAGAAATGATCATCTTTAAGAATTCGATCATAAAAAAACCGGAAAATCTTGATGGTGCTGACTGTATCTACAGTCAGCATCTTTTCAATTTCACTTGTGTGATGGAATTGAAAGTCTGCTATACGACCAATGCCCGCTGTGACCATAAGTAATTCTACATTCTCGTTTGACGCGAGAGCGAAAAACAGATTCTCGTCAAAATCTAAAAGATCACAATAATTGTAATGAAAGCAGTTTGGGAATAAGACTCCTTCTTCTGGTGCAGATCTATCACAGATTTCAAGATAGTAACCTAGCAGTATTAGTTGTTTACTAATAGCAAGTCCGATACCATTACTTCCGCCAACAACAACCGCTTTTTTCATATTCTTCATCGGCTCTCACCTTTTCATTCTTAGAATAACCATATTATGAAATAAACCAGACTTCTATTTAGGCCGCAATACCCATTAAAGGTCTTTTTAAATAGCAGTCATTATCCAACGCAGGAGTTTCTACTTTTTTGAGCTAGAAGACTGTCTATTCGATATCACTTCTCTTCTCATTGCTGTCGTTTGTCCATCACCTATTCCCTCCGTACTCTCCGGCAAGAAGAGTATCTTGATTGTAGCAAAGATTATCCGGAAATCCTCCGCCAGGCTAGGATGAGCAATATACATGAGATCCATCATCAGCTTATCATAGGGTGTCGTGTTGTACTTCCCAAAAACCTGCGCGTAACCAGTAAGACCAGCTTTTGCCTGCAAGCGAAGGTGGAACTCTGGAATATCCTGCTCATACTGGTTTGATATTTCCGGCCTCTCTGGCCTCGGACCGACGATTGACATGTCCCCTTTCAGGATGTTGATCAACTGTGGCAACTCATCAATGCGCACTTTTCGAATGATCTTTCCAACCGGTGTTATACGGTCATCCGCTTCTCCCGTAGACAGCCGTGCCACGCCGTCTTTCTCTGCATCTACCCTCATCGATCTGAACTTTAATATTTCAAATTCTGCCCCATCCTTCGTTAGTCTCGTTTGGCGGTAAAAAACAGGACCTTTGTCCGTCAGATAGATTGCCAGTGCCGTGATAATCATCACGGGGCTAAAGAGGATCAACGCAGCCGCGCTAAAAAAAACGTCGATCAGCCTTTTGGCGAACAGAAATTCCGGCTTTGGATCGTATCGAGAAACCCGTAGCACCGGCAGATGAAACAGGTGCATGCGCTTTGCACTACTCATCAGTACGTCGCCAATTCTCGGTATCACCATCGCCGTAATGCCGTGCTCAGTGCAGTACTTGATGAGGATATTACGGTCATGGCTATGTATTCCGCTTAAGAACACGTCTTCTGCATCATCAAGCATTGAAAGATCAGACAAACATTCTTCAATCCTGACAATCTGATCCACCTTGAACTTTTTACCGAGACCGTACTCGTGGATCAGGTTCTCCATACCCTCGCGCGTATCGTATATGACAATAGTCTTTTTCGCTGAAAAATGATGAAAATACCATTGATGAACTAAAAAAGCCCAGACAGTTGAAAGCAACAACTGTCCGCAGATAGCCAATACACCTGGGCCTATGTTCATCAACTTTTTGCACAACAGACAAATAACGAGGTAAATGATGCCGTCTGACATCAGAAAGGCTAGCACTTGGTTGTAAATCATCTCTGAAATCCGGTAATAGGATACGAGAAATACATCGTATATTCGTCCAAATACTGTATAGAGAATGACATAAAAGAAAATGACGTACATTCTCGCATTAAATGCAAATCGTGCCGCCGTATAATTTGCATAATACAGATACCAGCAAAGGGCAAATGGAATCGTAATAAAGAGAATATTCAATGCTTTTACAACGCGAAGTCCAATATCATGATAGCCTTTCATTTTCCCCAATCTCATTCCTTTTTTCTTATTCCGTCTTTGCTACGAAAAGAAAGTATTCGTCAGCTAGACTATTACCAGGTCAGATTAATAAGCTTGTATCTATGAAGGAAGCCCTTCAAAGCAACACAGAAATTCAATTCCAGAGCCATAATTCGTTTTATGCATCGAAGCAGAAGTAAAACAAGCAGTCGACCGATTTATGAAAAACTCGTATTTGTGCACCAGGCACAAATTTTGGCCCAAAAAGGCCCGAGTGAAATGCAATTTTTTAGTTACATGGACGAATCAGAGTTTAAGGGTGATGAAGAAGGCATTTGAATCCTCTCCTCTATCTAATCAAGGCTGTCAGCACTCCATCCTGTCGCTGTCATCCGGCACTGCCTCGTTGCTGCCGTTCTAATGCCTCGAATGTCCACGTTTTGTGTGGATTAATTAAATGAATTGTTATATATAAAGATGTATCTAACGACTTATTCTATCACGAACATTTAAATGCTACAACGTTTATATTATTAACCTTTTAATTCATATGTGAAGATTCAGGAAATATAACTGTTCCGTATTTATGAAATACCGCATAGCCTTATACAACAGTTTTCTGTGTATCCTGACCATGCGGTTTGTATCCAGCTTGAAACAATCCGATTGAATAGCCCTCCGGCTGTTAAACCGGTTTCCCCTCACGGATCCGCCCCGGAATGTTGATGCAGACCTGCTCTGCATATCCCTTGCTGTACCGTTCGGCTATAAACCGATATACCTCACCGAGCCGGCATGGCCGCTCTTCCACATCGTGTGCATCACTGGCCACGATATCGATGAGCCCGTCTGTGAGCACTTTCGCCGGCCACCGGTCTCCGAAGAGACCAACCTTTGCGCTCGTCAGTACGGTATGCGCGTTCATCTGCAGAATCGCACCATATTCGTAGCTGAGTTCCTGAATCCGATGGCCTTTACGCAGGCAAGCATAACGCTCGACGTGAGCAATGACCGGATAATACCCCGCGATGCTCAGTGCCAGTGCCGCATGTCGGATATTCTCCCAAGGGGAAGATGGGAAAAACTCCACAAGGGCATAGTGCCCTCCACAGAGGCTTGGTATTGCACCATCTTTGAGCAGTCTAGGGGCCGATTCATCCCAAAGGATTTCGCACCCCTCAAAAAGTTGAAGATCAAGCCCCTCCTGCCGACACCATTCCTGCTCCTGTTCCAAGTGGCGCCGATAGGTCTCCAATGGAAAGATTTCTCTCCCCGGCAGTGCGTGACTTGTACAGATTACGCTGGTCACATTTTGCTCCGCTGCTTTGCGAAGCATCACCTGCGCGTCTTCAAAGGTCTGCGCTCCATCGTCCACACCGTAGACGATGTGGCAATGCAAATCCGTGAACATGCCTTACTTCTTTTTCTTGGTCTTTTTGCCGTCTTTGGTGTAATACTTCGAATAGTAATGCTTATAGTAGCCCCTGTTGTAATAGCGTTTGGCGCTGATGGAATCGAACTTCACATTATTGATGACGCAGCCCAGAATTGCGCAGCCGCTCTGCTCAATTTGCTTTTGGCCTTCGTTGATGTCGCGTCTCTTGGTGTGGTTATATTCGATGACGAAGATACAGCCGTCGCAGTATCCCGCGATTACTGCAGCATCGATGACGAGCCCTACCGGCGGCGCGTCGACCAGTACAATATCAAAGTTGGCCGTCAACATCTTCAAGAGGTCGTCAAACGCCTGAGAATCCAGCAGTTGAATCGGGTTAACCAGGTCTCGACCGATCGGAACGTAACACATTCCCTCGATGTTTGTCTGGTAGATGATATCGTCCATGGTGTTGTATCCGGCCAGGTAATGCGCCAGACCAATCCACTCGCCTTCCGTTTCCATCGCGTAGTTGCGGATAACCATGGAACGACGGAGATCAGCATCCACGATACAGACCCGTTTGCCGCGGCCTGCAAGATTCTGTGCCGTATGCATAGTGAGATAGCTCTTACCATCTCCGGCACTGCAACTCGTCATGACGATCTTCTTCATGTTCTGGCCGGCAAAAAGCAGGTTGGAGCAGATGGTATTCAGCGCTTCTGTCCCGGAGTAATCCAGTTCAGGCAGATATCCGATTGTACAGGTTTTCATTTCTTTCTGCCCTCCCTGGCAGCCCTTGCAGCGCGGCGGTTCTCCTTCTGATGAGGCAGCATGCCGAGCAAAGGCATGTGAAGATACTTCTCTACATCATCGCCGCTGCGCACCTTGTCATCCAGCACGAAGATCAGCACTACAATGCCTGCACACAGCAGGAAACCGAGGGCAAAACCAATCACGACATTTTTGAGAAGGCTGGGAGAAGACGGCTTGGAAGGCCGGAGCGCTTCCATAAAGATGCTTGGCTGCTGTGTATCCATCGTTGCCGCGATGAATTCACGCGCAACGGAAGCATATGTATCCGCCAGGCCTTTTGCCTCATCGGGATAAATCGATGTCGCCGTAATGTAAAGGATGCGCGTATTCGTCGGGTTTTTGACCGAGATCATGTTTTCCAGTTCCGCATACGAATAGTCCAGCCCTAGCCGCTGCAGCACCGTTTCCTGGACGTGCCAGTTACTGAAAACCTCTGAATAGTCACTGGTCAGGCTGCTGCCAATCTGTAAATCTGCCAGATTTATGGCGGAATCCTGCCGATTCATGACGTATAAACCGGAAGTTGCGGAATACTTGGGCGTAATCAAAAAGACGGTAATCCAGCCTGCGATAACTGCCCCGATAACCGCCGTCAGCAGAATCCAGATGGCGTTTTCGAGCAGCCTGTAAAAAAGTGCAACCAGATCGATTTCAATCTCATCGTTGCTCTGAGGTTCCAGAACGCGCAATCTGTTCTCAGCAGGCTGCCTTTCCGTTACTGCTCCCTTAAACTTCTCACTCATGAGATAACTCCAATTTGACAGAAATAAGCCGAAACGGCCGAAGCCGTCTCGGCTATTGATTTTATGGCTTACTTAACCTCGAAGATGACGATGCTGTTGGAAGCGGCGGCGTTCATGACCTCCAGAACTTCCTTCGTAAACTGAACCTTCGCCTTGCCGTTTTCGTTAACGACGGGCAGAACGAACTGGGCAGCGATGCTCTTGTCCGCGTTAAAGCAAGAGACAAGCGCCTTATAGTTCTTTCCCTCTTCCAGCTGCGTCGCAAAACCAAACGTAGCATCGACGGGCTCGGTTCCGTCAACAGTCAAGCCGGCAGCGTCGAGCGCAACCGCGCCTTCGCCCAGCTCAGCAGCCACGTCGTCAGCCAGGGCAGAGGTCGCTTCCTGACCGTTCTTCACAGCCTCATCCATCGCGTTGATCAGATCCTGAGCGGCCTCGGACAAAGCGCCGGTGCTCATCGCCGTAGCTGCCTCTTCGGTGCTCGCAGGAGTGCTCGTCGTGGCAGAAGAGGTGTCTTCGCTGGTCTTGCTGGAAGCAGCCATCGCAACGCTCAGGCTCAGAACCATCAAGGCAGCCAGGATGATCGCAATAAACTTTTTCATGGGGATTACTTCCTTTCTTTTGTTAAGTGGGATATGTTCATCTCTTTCGAGAGTGGAACCATTAATTTGAATGAACACCGGACAACTCGTAAACCGTTTCGGTCAGCCATCGCTGGATTTCGCCCTCTGCGAGGTGGAATTCAACAAACCCGTCATCTCCGATGCGATGCTCACCCTGCAACGGCACTGACTCCTCTATCGTATA
This sequence comes from uncultured Eubacteriales bacterium, assembly GCA_902781095.1. Taxonomy (GTDB): domain Bacteria; phylum Bacillota; class Clostridia; order Christensenellales; family Aristaeellaceae; genus Ventricola. The sequence goes on along the minus strand of CACZHW010000003.1, from coordinate 174,083 downwards.
TCCCGATGCCCTGCTGCCAATGTTAATCAATTGCCCGCGGCTGACATTCGTTGTGAAAAAAGACTCCATCTGAACGAAGAGTGCCTCTGCTGAACTCTGTTCGCCAAGAAGCTTCCTTAGATTCTGTGTGGCACCCCTCAGATAAACCGCCTGTCTGCGCATCCGCTCTTCATTTGTGCCGCCGCCGACCGTCATCCTCGTATGAACGAGCATTTCCGCTTCTTCATCCGTTAGTGTCACCGTCTCGCCTTTTCTCAGTCTTGGGCTCAGTTCGGCAAAGTCATCGTCTTCCAGCGTCACGGTAACGCCGCCGAGTGCATGGTTGAATCTTCCGATGTTCTCCAGATCCACTGCGAAATAGCCGTCAATTCTCAACCCTTCAAAAAGTCCGGATACAGCATCGACCGTGTTTTCACAGCACTCCTCTTCGCTTTCACCGTACGCGTGAGAGAGGCAGATCTGCAAAACCGCTTCGCTTTCCTGATCACCCAGCAGGCTCAGCACTTTAATGGCCGTCATCGTATCACGATCAATGGCAAGCTGGTGAATCTTGTGCTGACCATCGTCTATCACCAGCAGCATCAGAAAATCTGCCTGTCCGCCGGATCTCGCGCTGAAATGCCTTGTGCCTGTCGTTATGTCCGTTCCGATCAGCAGAAGTGTCGTAATGTCCTTACGTTCCACGAACGTTTTTCCGTCCAGTTCAATCGTCTTGAGCCTGCCGACGGCTGCTCCGCTCGTGTCCCGCTCTTCCTGCGTCTGTGCTTTCTCACGAAGGGCCAGAATCCCAAATCCAACCGCAATCGCCAAAAGCAACAACAGCAGTATGACTATCCGAATGGTTTTGTTCTTTCTCATCATCCGCTTCTTCTCAATACAGTTTCGTCATATACAAATCGTCACCGGCAAAACTCGGCATTCTACACATCTGCACGGTATTTTGTATATGACGAGAGATATTATACCAACATTCAGTCGGATACACAATATGTTTTTATATATCGAATTTTGTTTTATTCTGAACAATTTGTTAACAACCTGTTACTTCTATGAATAGAAATGTGTGTTTGGTTGCTTGTACCACACCATGATGTCCTCATTAATCCGGTTAACCACTTAATCCTCAGATCGTTTCCGTAAGAGTTTGCTATTATTTCAGTCTCATTTAGACCCTCTGCCTCTTAGGCAGATGCTCCTTTTTGATATAACCACCGTTTTTCTTTGTAAATTCAATTTGATCCAATCGACATTTATGCAACCTGACGAAATTCAGTAAAAAAGAAACGGCATAATCCCGAACCGGATCATGTCGTTATATAACTATAGACTGTTAAGGATTCGTTTATCCAATAATAGCTGCATTTTTGTGACCCTCTGCTTGTAAGGCAGATGCTCTCCCGTCTGAGCTATGCTCCCGGACGCCACATCGCAAGACAGTGTCGGACGCGGCGAAAAAGCACTTCCCGCCTGCAGCCGCCGAGGTCGTTCCGCGGTTATGTCCGTCTGACGCTTATCCCTTTAAAAAAGCAGCAATGGACTGTGCGTCTCTCTTCCCTTTTTCGTACATCTTCCGGATTTCCGCCTGATCCTTGGTCAGCGTTTTCATGCCGCCGATGTCGTCAGGCGCCACGATGAGCAGCTTTCTCTCCGCTTCATAGGCTTTCGCCTCGTCCAGTTCCCGGTTGTACGTCTCGGCCCGGCGCAGCAGCGCCTCCCCTGCTTTCCGATGCGTGCATTTCAGCAGCTTTCCGAACAGCGCGTCTTTTGAGGGATCCCGGTAGCTGTCCTTCGGCCGCGTCAGGATCAGGATAACCCGGTCGCAGCCACGCTCAAAGGCCCGCTTCACCGGTATGGGATCGCTCAGCCCACCGTCATACAGCAAGCGGCCCTTCCACCGGTAAGGCCGGGCCACCACCGGCAGGCAGGATGAGCCTTTGATGGCGCCGTAATCATCCCGGCTCATGTCCTCCATCGCGTAGTAAACCGGCTCGGCACTGTCCGCGTCCGTCGCGACGATCTCATACTCGGTGCCGGAGGCCGTCATTGTCCCGTAATCCAGCGGGTACTCCCCGCCCGTATTGGTCAGCGCATCGCCGTAGATGTATTCCAGGTCGATATAGCTCCCGCAGTGCAGGAAAGCCTTCCAGCCCATGTACTCTTTCCGGAAGCTGTACTCCGTATAGAATTGATAATTCCGCCCCGCCTGTCCGGCCAGAAAGGAGGCGATGTTGGCGGAACCCGCCGAGACGCCGATATGATAGTCGAAATGGATCTGCCGCTGCAAACACGCGTCGAACACGCCCGCGCCGTAAACGCCGCGCTCTCCGCCCCCGACGTCGACAATCCCTGTCTTCACTGCTTCCTCGCTTCCCGATTCTCTGTCAGAATCCGCTGTGCTCGCTTTACTCTATCCCCCGGCCCGGTTTCTGTCAATAATCAAAAACCGCGTCCGCTGTCCAACTTTCCGCACGGATCCTGCCATTTCCCCGCATTCAGCCCTTGAACAGAACACTATGTTTTTTTATAATAGGCAAAACAACACAACAGAGGAGAACACTATGCCAGCACCAAACGGCGGCCGCATGCGCGGCGCCTTTCTCACGGAGGAGGAATTAGCAAACAGACCCCGGGTTACCGCCAGCCTGCTGCGCCGGATTTCCGGCTGGCTGACCCCGTACTGGAAGCAAATGCTGCTCATTCTCGGCTGCATTGTCGCCTCGTCCGTGCTCGGTCTCTTTCCTTCCGTATTGACCGGACGCATTCTGGACGAAGGGCTCATCGGGCGCAATCTGAATGCCCTGATCCGTCTCATCCTGCTGTCTCTGTCCGTCACCCTGGGCGCCAACCTGATCGGCGTCGCCGAAAGCTATCTGAACAGCTGGATCGCGCAGCACATCTCCTATGACATGCGCTGCCAGATGTACCGCCACCTCCAGCAGATGAGCCAGCGGTTCTTCACCTCTTCCAACCAGGGCGACATCATCACGCGGATGACGAGCGACATTTCCGGCGTGGAACGCGTTATGTCCAGCACATTTTCCTCCATCCTCAGCAACGCCATAACCCTCACCGCCGCCGTCGTTATGATGTACCGGCGGAGCTGGATTCTCGCGACCATCGGCGTCGTGATCATCCCGCTGTTCACCATCCCCACCCGGCGGGCCGGGCGGACCCGGTGGTCGCTCACCCGGGAATCCCAGTCGTGCAACGACGAGGTCAACGGCATCCTCAATGAGACGCTTTCCGTCAGCGGCCAGCTGCTCGTCAAGCTCTTCGGCCGGGAAGAGCGCGAGTTCGGCCGGTACAGCGATGCCGGCAAGCGCATGATGAATCTGAACATCCGGGAGAGCATGGCCGGCCGGTGGTTCATGGTCGTACTGACGACCTTCGCTTCCATCGGCCCGATGATGCTCTATCTGGTCGGCGGCATCCTGATGATGCGTTACGACGCGTCCCTCACCGTCGGCGACATCTCCGTCATGGTCGCGCTTCTGGGGCGCATGTACGGCCCCGTCAATTCCCTGCTGAACATCCAGGTGGAGTGGGTCCGCTCCATGGCGATGTTCACGCGGATTTTCGAATACTTCGACATGCCGGTCGAGATCCAAAACGCGGCGGACGCCGTCGTGCCGGCGCAGCGGGCAAAGGGTACGGTTTCCTTCTCGGACGTCAGCTTCGCCTACGAAGCGGATCACCCGATTCTGCACGACATCAGCTTTGATCTGCAGGAAGGCCGCAGCATCGCGATCGTCGGGCCCTCCGGCTCCGGCAAGAGCACGCTGATCAACCTCATCCCCCGTCTGTGGGATGTCACCGACGGCTCGGTTGCCTTCGACGGCACCGATGTCCGACGCCTCGACCTCTCCTGGCTGCGCAGTCAGATCGGCATCGTCAGCCAGGAAACCTACCTGTTCAACGGCACGATCCGCGACAATCTCCTGTATGCGAAAGAAGACGCCACGGAGGCGGAGATGATCGACGCGTGCCGCAGGGCCAACATCCTGGATTTTATCGAAAACCAGGAGCTCGGGCTGGACACCGTCGTGGGAAACCGCGGGCTCAAACTCTCCGGCGGCGAAAAGCAGCGCATCTCCATCGCGCGCGTCCTGCTGAAGAATCCCGCGCTGCTCATCTTCGACGAGGCCACGTCCGCCCTGGACTCGATTTCGGAGAGCCGGATTCAGGATGCGATCGATCCCATCATCAAGAGCCGTACCAGCATCCTGATCGCCCACCGGCTCTCGACCATACTCGCCGCGGACGAAATCCTCGTCCTGAAGGGCGGAAGAATTGTCGAGCGGGGCGTCCACGCGGACCTCGTCCACGCAGGCGGGACCTACCAGGAGTTGTACGAGACGCAATTCAAGAAGGCTTTGGAAACAGAAGCTTCTTTATAAGACAGTGCCTCCCGCGGGTGCGGGAGGCGTTTTGTCATCCGAGCATGCTCTTCAGTTCTTCTTCCGTCAGGACCGGGATCCCCAGTTCCTTCGCTTTCTCCAGCTTGGAGCCCGCGGCTTCGCCGGCGACGACGTAGTTCGTCTTTTTGCTCACGCTGCCGGCACACTTCCCGCCGTGCTTTTCGATCAGCTCCTGCGCTTCCCGCCGGCCCATCGTCGGCAGTGTGCCGGTGATGACAAACGTCAGTCCGGCGAACACCTGATCCGCCGTCTCCGTCTCCCGGACCGTCAGGTTGACGCCCGCCGCCTCCAGCTCCGAGAGAATCTGGGCGTTTTCCGGGTTGCGGAAAAAGGCGCTGATGCATTCCGCTGTCGTCGCGCCGATATCTGGCACGTTCTGCAACTCCTCGGCATCCGCCTTCTCAAGGTCGCGGATGCTTTTGTAATGCCGCATGAGAGTCCTGGCCGTGGCGCCGCTGACATTGCGGATCCCCAGCCCGGCCAGCAGACGGTCCGGCGGATTGGATTTGGAGTTTTCGATGGCGGCGAGCAGCTTGTCCGTGTTCTTTTCCTTGCCCACCGTTCCCCGGGCGATCAGCTCTTCCCGCTTCTCACGGAGGCGGTAGATGTCCGCAAAGTTCCGGATAAAGCCCTGCGAAACCAGCGTGTCCGCCAGCGTCTCGCCGAGCCCCATGATGTTCATGCAACCGATGGAGGTGAACCAGGCGATCGTCCGGGTCAGCTGCGCCGGGCATGCCGCGTTGACGCAGCGGATGTCCGCCGTATCCTCCTCCCGGACCAGGGGCTGGGCGCAAACCGGGCAGACGGCCGAGGCTTCATAGATCCGTTCTGGTTCTTTCAGGCATGCGCTGATTCTCGGGATGATGTCCCCCGCCTTCTTGAGCGCGTATACGCCGCCGATGCCGATCTTCATCTCCCGGATGTAATCCTGGTTGTGCAGGGTCACGCGGGACACGTTTGTCCCGGCCAGCCTCGCCGGTTTTCCGGTTTCCGCGTCATGCACGTGCCCGATGAACCCGATGCGGCCGGTCCGGCCGACGGTCTCTTCCACGGCCTCCAGCACCACGGGGCGCTCTTCCGGCGGATACTTGTAGGCGATGTGCCCGCTCGCGTATTTGCTGCCCGCGGGAAAATCGTCCCGGTAAGCGATCTGGTCGATCTTGACAACGGCCCCGTCGATATCGTACGGGAGGCCGGCCCTCGCCGCCCCGATCTCCTCTATCGCGTCCAGCACCTGGGCCGCTGTCTTGCAGCGCCGGTGCCAGACCGTCGGCGCCCCCTTTTGAGAGAGCCAGTCCAGACCTCTCGTGTGGCTCTGCATGCACTCCTGCGGCCCGTCCTGTATGTTAAACAGAAAGAACCGGAGGCCCCGCTGCCGCGTCACTTCGGCATCCAGCTGCCGGAGCGTACCCGCCGCCAGGTTTCTCGGATTGGCAGCCGGCCGTTTCCCCGCCCGCTCCTGTTCCTCGTTGAAGCGCTCAAAATCAGCGTGCGCCATGTAGACTTCGCCGCGGACTTCCAGGTACTCGAACGGGATATCCAGATGCCCGGGGACGTCCGGGATCGTCTTCGCGTTGACTGTCACGTCTTCCCCCGTCCGTCCGTCGCCGCGCGTCTCGGCCAGCTCCAGCTCGCCGTTCCTGTACCGCAGCGTCATGGAGAGTCCGTCGATTTTCTGCTCCACGCTGAAGGCCGCGTCCGGATGAACCGACTGCACCTTTTCGACCCACGCGGTCACGTCCGCCGTCGTAAACACATCCTCAATGGAAAGCATGGGAACACGGTGACGCACTTTCACGCCCGCTTCCCGCTTCGCCGTTCCCCCGATGACCTGCGAAGGGGAGTCCGGCGTTATCCATTCCGGGTGCTCCTTTTCAGCCGCCTTCAGCGTGCGCATGAGATCGTCATAAGCTTCGTCGCTGATTTCCGGCGCGTCCTGATTGTAGTACCGGTCCATGTGATACGCAATCTTCGCCTTCAGCGCGTCATATTCCTGTCGTTCCATACCCCTACCTCCCGGCTGATCTCACTGCATTGTAGCATGTCCCGCCGCGGCATGCAATTCTCCATGAAAAAGCAGCGGGGTTCCCCGCTGCTTCTTTTGCACTGCGATCAGCCGTTCTTCTTAAAGACGTCCGTGATCTTGTCCTTCAGTCCGGCAAAACCGGCGGCGATCTTTTCGTCGATGTCCGTCTTCTCCAGCGCCTCGTCGATTTTGGCTTTGATGCCCTGCGCGCCGGAGACGATCTTCTCGTCCACGTCCGTCTTGTCCAGCGCCTCGCCGATCTTCGCCTTCACGTCCTCGGCACCGGTTTTGATCTCCGCCGCCGCTTCTCCGCTTGTGATCTTATCCTTAATGTCGCCGAAGCCGGCCGCGATTTTCTCGTCGATATCCGTCTTCTCCAGCGCTTCGTTTACCTTCGCTTTGACGGTCTCGGCACCGGCGACGATCTTCTCGTCGATGTCTGTTTTGGCCAGCGCTTCGTCCACTTTAAGCTTCAATTCCGCTGCGCCGGCCCTGATCTTGTCGTCCACGTCGGTCTGTTCAAGCACTTCACCCAGTTTTGCCTTCAGCTGTTCCAGCGATTCCTTGACGCCCATACGATAGCTCCTTTCTGGTCAGACAGATTTTTTATCATTATAGAACGGCGGTTTTGCACCGTCAAGGGCTTCTTTCCCCTGTTCCGGCAAACTGTTCCTGCCGGGTTTCCCGTCTGGCAAAGGCGAGCGTCTGCGCCAGCGCCTCTTTGTACGGGACCCCGGAGAGATGCAGCGTGTGCGCATAGCGCAGCGCCTTCGTGTAAACCGGGCCGGGCGCGATGCCCGCCTTCTTCAAATCCGCCGGCGAGACGTATTCTTCCCGCATGCGCATCCGGTACGCCTCCAGCTTCTGCGAAAGAAGCGCCTCATCCTGTTCCCCGTCGTACCCGAATCCGGTTCCCCGCCTGTCTGCCTGTGCCAGCAGCAGGAGATCCTCCGGGCATACGGATGCGTCAAACAGGCGCATATACGCCTTTTCGCCCGCGTGCTGGCTGCACAGCGCGCCGGGCCGCATGTGCAGTTCCGTCATATTGAGGACGTAGCGGCGGACGGTCTTCTCGTCTGTCAGCCGCCTTGTGAACGCTTCTGCTGCCGGAAGTCCGGCCCTCTCATGGCCGAAAGCCCGAATCCTGCCCTCGATCACTCTGGAAATCTCCGGTTTCCCGAAGTCGTGACACAGCGCCGCGAGCATCAGCGCCGCGGGTTCCCGGGCCTTCTCACGCAGGCGTGCCGCCTCGTCGAGCACGCGCATCGTGTGCGTCCATACGTCCCCCTCCGGGTGAAAAAGCGGATCCTGCTCCGTCCCGATCAGGCGCTCCGCTTCCTTGAACCAGAAAGAGAGCTGCTCCATCTCCCGGAGCGTCTCAAAATAGACGGACGGTTTGCGAGCCTGCAGCAGCGCTTTCATCGTCTCCTGCCAGACCCGCTCCTTTGCCAGCCGGGACAAATCCATCCCGCGGCACAGCGCAATCGTCTCGGGCGCAACCGTGAATTCCAGCCGCGCGGCAAACTGCGCGGCGCGCAAAACGCGAAGCGGGTCCTCGCCGAACCGCTCGCAGGAAACGTGGCGCAGCACACGGCGCTGCAGGTCCGCCCGCCCCCCGAAAGGATCCAGGACCTCTCCGGTCAGCACGTCCATCATCATCGCGTTGACCGTGAAATCTCTCCTCATTGCCGCCTTCCGGGGCCCGATCCACGGGTCGACCGAAACCGAAAAATCCTTATGTCCCTTTCCCGTCGCATGCTCCTGACGGGGCATGGCGATATCGATGCCGTAATGCCTGAGCCCGTAGATGCCGAAGCTGGCCCCCATCTGCGTCAGTTCCCCGCAGTTCTCAAGGATGCGCCGCAATTCATCCGGCGATATCCCGTGCACCTCGATGTCCACGTCCTTGCAAGGGTGCCCCATCAGCCTGTCGCGCACGAAACCGCCGACAAAATACGCCCTGCCGCCGGCCCCGGCCACTTTCTCCGCGATGGTCTTCGCCATCGCCAAATCCTGTTCCGGATTCATTCTTTCCTCTGCGTTCCGGGCTGACCGCCTCAGAAAGCCGCTCCTTCTGCCATCGTTTCAAATTCCCTGTATTCCTGCGCTTCTTCCGGGCCGATATAGGCCATGAGCACCATATAGCCGTCCTTCACCGTCACATAGTCCGTCTCCGGCACGCGCACGGTCTGCCCGTAGGCAGAGACCTCCGCCCGTGTACTGACCCGGTAGAAAACCCGCCCGTCCTTCACCCTCGTTTCGACCCGGTCAAAGGTCGTATCGTACATTTCCGCAATATCACGGCGTGAATAGTAAGTCGTGTCGTATCCGCTGCGCGCCACGGCCGAATCGCCGGGGACGATGTCCGCGGAGGTCACCACAACCGTGATGCCGCCCTTTGAAGGGACGCTGAAGCGGAGTGAATCCCTGACGGTACCCTTCTCCCAAATCTGCGGCAGGGAGAAGCGCGCCCCGGACGCCGGCTCGGTATAGCTGCTCTTGCGCCCACGGCCGCCGGTGCTCTCGGGATCGAAGCGGACGGACGTGACGACTTTGTTCATGGTCTCCAGGTCCGTGCGGGTAATCTCCCCGTCATAGCGGACGAAGAGGATGCCGAGTTCCCGGCCGTTCCGGATTCCCGCGTAGAGCAGCGCGTACTCGTCGTAGCTTCCGGTGTCCCAATGCTCGTAGGAAAGCCTCCAGGCCGTATCCTCCGCATCAAAGGCGTTGCTGCTCAGCGTTTCCTGCGTCCTTGCCGTCCCGTCCGGATCAAGCACACAGGAGGCGAGGGACCGGCCCATCGCGGAAAGGACGGCCTGCTTTGTCTCCTGGGTTTCTTCACCGAGCGTATAAACCTGCGCCTTTCCTTCCAGTATCCAGATCTCCGTATTGTTGTCAGGGGCGACCGCAACCCCGGCGATTTTTTCCGAAGCCTCGACCATCCCGATGATGCCGCTGTTGACGGACGTGTCCGAAAGGATTTCCTCCCTCGTTAAAGCCGTATAGTCCTCCGGAAGCCCGATCGTCATCCCCGCCTCTTTAAAAGCCGTGGAGGACAGGCTGACAGCGGTCCCTGCAGAGCTGCGTCCCGCAGCGCGTACCGGCGCCCCGGATTCGGGCCAGAGGCTCAGCGCGACCCTGTCGCTCATCTGCTGTTCCGCGCTCGTCATCCTGCGCCCGCTGCTGAGCGCCTGCAGGCTGATGACCCTGTCGCCGGCTGTGAAGAGGTACTCGGTCATGTACCAGTTCTCACGGGTGTTTTGCACATTGTAGCGCAGCAGCACGGCGTGTTCCGTCCGGTAGAGTCCGGGGTCCTCCAGCGTGCTCCCGCCCTGGCTGTAGGAGTCCCTGATGCCGGATACCAGCGTCTGCAGCTGCCGCTGCGTGATCGAAGACAAATCCGTCCCGTCGTTGTCCATGACGGCGAGGCTGAGGTCCGGCCCCTCGTCCGCATAGGCCTCCATCAGCAGGCCCTGCTGGTTCAGATAAGAGACCGCCTGGCGGCGCGTCATCCCCAGCGTCCGGAGGGACTCCTCGTTTTCCCCCATCGTCGTCCACAGCGCGGCGTAGCCGTCCGGGAGCGTGACCTGCGTGTCGATGTCCGAAAGGTAGAGGGTCGTTTCCGCCGCCGCTGCCGCGCAACAAAGGGCCAGCGCCGCGGCCAGGCAAAGACAGATGATCTTTCTCATGGTCTTGTTCTCCTCACATGGTTTGATCTGCGAATGACAGGGTATCCAGGTTAAACACGCCCTTGGTGGTAAGCCGCAGGCTGGGAATCACCGGAAGGGCCACGAAGCTGAGCGACATGAACGGATCGATGCCCGGATGCACGCCGAGCAGATGGGCGTCTTCCTTGCACCGCTCCAGTTTGGCGTTGATCTCCTCCAGCGGGGATTCCGAGAAAAGCCCCGCGATCGGCAGCGGCAGTTCGTACAGGACTCTCCCGCCTTCCGCCACCACGAGACCGCCGCCGATATCCCTGGCTCGGTTCATCGCCAGGGCGAGGTCGTCGTCGTCCACGCCGCAGCCGATGAGGTTGTGCGAGTCGTGCGCGATGCTCGTCGCGACCGCTCCGCGCCTGAGACCGTAGCCCTTCACATAGCACACGGCGAGATGCCCGGTGTTGTGGTGCCGCTCGGCAGTCGCCAGCTTGCAGATGTCGTTTTCGGGATCGACCCCCGCCGCGCGGCCGAGGTTCTCCGTCACGATCGACCCCTCGATCAGCCCGATGAGCGGCAGGCTCCCCTCTTTCTGCAGGGCTCCGGCGGTCACGTCCGGCATGTGGAAGCTGTGTTCCACCGCCGCGCGGATGTCCGGATCCACGAACGGCTCTTCGATCGCCACGTCGTTCCCGTCGTACACCAGCTTGCCCCGCTTGAAAACCCGCTCCACCTCGAAATCGTGCAGATCCTTCAGGACGGCGAAATCCGCCAGATACCCCGGCGATATTCCGCCCTTGTTGTTCAGCAGGAAGTACCGCGCCGCCGTGTGGCTGGCGCATTTGACGACAAGGATCGGGTCCGCGCCCAACGCGACGGCCTTGCGGCAGATGTAGTCGATATGCCCCTTGTGCAGCAGGTCCCACGGGTGTTTGTCGTCCGTGCAGAACATGCAGCGGCTGGCCGTCTTCCAGTTGAGCAGCGGCATCAGCGCCTCCAGATTCTGTGCTGCCGTCCCCTCCCTAATCATGATGAACTGCCCTTTGCGCAGTTTCTCCATTCCCTCTTCCGCGGTGAAGCACTCGTGATCCGAGTAGACGCCCGCGGACATATAGGCGTCCAGCGCGTGCCCGGACAGGCCCGGCGCGTGTCCGTCGATTTTTTTGTGGTGCGCCTGGCTGACGACGATTTTTTCAATCGTCGTCCGGTCCCCGCGGATGACGCCCGGATAATTCATCATCTCCGCCAGACCCAGGATGCGCGGGTGATCAAAATACGCGTTGATGTCCCTCCACGTCAGCACCGCGCCGCTCTCCTCAAACGGCATGGACGGGACACAGCTGGGCAGCATAAAGTGCACGTCCAGCGGAAGATTCTCCGACTCCGCGATCATATAGTCGATGCCCGCGCAACCGCACACGTTCGCGATTTCGTGCGGGTCCGTGATCACCGTCGTCGTTCCGTGCGGAAGGACGGCCCTCGCAAAGGACACGGGGGAAACGAGGGAACTCTCCAGATGGATGTGCGCGTCGACAAAACCGGGCACCACGACCTTGCCGGCGACATCCACCTCCGTCCGGCCGCTGTAATCGCCCATGCCGACGATCAGGCCTTCCGCGACGGCGATGTCGCCGTGACAGATTTCATTGGAAAAGACGTTGACGTAGTCTGCGTTTTTGAGCACGAGATCCGCCTTTTCTTCCCCCATCGCAACGCGGACCATGTGCTGTTTCTTGCGCACTTTCTGCGCTATGCGTTCCGCCCTGGTTTTACGCTCGTCCATGGAAAGCTCCTTCCTCTCCCGCTTTCTGCCTGAGAAAAACCAAACCTCCTATTTCTTTTCTACACTTTACGGCAAATTCCTTTATTTTTCGGTGCAAGTGCACAACAGCCGATCCGGTTCCTGCTTTCTTTTTTTCATACAGCAACTTGTTTTAATTGACAAATCTTTCTCAGCCTCTTATTATTGAATTGGAGTCATATCGACCAAAAGGAGGAAAAAGCATGAAAAAGATTGTCTCCATCGTGCTTGCCCTTTCCCTGCTGACCGTCGCGGTTGCCGCCGGCGCCGCCACGTTCACGCCGGGCGAGTATGAAGCAAGCGCCCAGGGCTTCGGCGGCCCGGTGAACGTCAAGATCACCGTGGATGAAGGCGCCGTCACCGCCGTCTCCATCACCGGAGACGGGGAAACCCCCGGCTTCGGCGCCACGGCCATCGAGCAGTGGAACGCCGAAGGCATCGTCGGCCTCAGCTCTGCTGACGACCTCGACGCGTACACGGGTGCCACCTTTACGACCAACGCCGTGAAGGACGCCCTGGCCGCCGCGCTGGCGCAGGCCGCGGGCGAGGCCGCCCCTGCCGGGGATGCCCCCGTCGCTTTCACGGCCGGCACGTACGAAGCCACCGCGGACGGGTACAACGGCCCCAGCACTTTCTCCGTCACCTTCTCCGAGGATGCCGTGACCGCCATCGAGGTGGTCAGCTCCACCGAGACCGCGCAGGTCGGCACGCCCGCATTTGACATCATGATCCCCCAGATCATCGAAGCCAACGGCACGGGCGTCGACATGGTCAGCGGCGCCACCTTCTCCAGCCGTGCGCTGAAGAACGCGGTCAACGACGCGGCCCAGCAGGCCGGCTGCACCAACCTCGCTGCCTTCCAGGCCGGCACCGTTGAAGTCGCGCCGGACGAGGCCATCGAAGGCACCTGGGATGTCGTCATCGTGGGCGCCGGCGGTGCCGGCATCGCGGCTGCCGCCCAGGCCGCCCAGGACGGCAACACCGTGCTGGTCATCGAAAAGAACGCCGAGATCGGCGGCAACACGCTCGTCTCCGGCGGCCAGTACCAGAGCGTCATGCCCTACCTCGTATGGGATCCGGCGGACCCGGACGCCACCACCGGCGTTTACGCCTTCAACGGCGAAACCTACAATAAGGTCAAGTCCGTTCAGGGCTGCATCAACGAGCTCAAGATGATCGCCAACTGGAGCGAGGAGCCCTTTGACGCCGACTACTACAAGGATCACGAGTTCGTCGCCGGCGACGCCGCCGAGCTCTCCAAACACGGCGTGCACGCCGAGTACCTGCCCACCCTGCAGGCCCTCAAGGCCGAGATCAAGGCCTATCTCGACTGGGCGCAGCCGCAGCTGGACGCCGGCGTCCCCGAGAACCAGCTGACCCTCTTCTCCACCCTCAACCTGCACATCTTCCAGACCTATTACGGCGGCCTGCGTCCCAGCGCTGACGGCAGCGAGTGGATGTACGGCGACGTCGACCTCGTGAAGCAGTTCATCGAGGGCGGTCAGGGCCTCAAGGAGTGGCTGGAGAGCATGGGCTCCTCCTTCGTCGAAGACACGCAGCCCACGCTGATCGGCGCGCTCTGGTATCGTGAGAACGAGTTCATCGGCGCCGAGGTGGATACGAACGACGACGGCGAGAAGGAAACCTACGGCGGACGCTGGGGTGCCTATTTTGTCGCCCCGATGACCGCTTTCCTGAACGCGAACGAGGCCAACCAGATCATGCGCCGCACCACCGCGAACGAGCTGATCGTGGAAGACGGCCGCGTCACCGGCGTCAAGGCCACGCGCTTTGACGGTACGCCGGTCACCGCACACGCGGCGAAGGGCGTCATCCTCGCGACCGGCGGTTTTGCTGCCAACATCGATATGGTGCTCAGCAACAACATCTACTGGTCCGAAGAGTACGTCACCCCGCAGATCAAGACCACGAACCGCAACTCCCTGCAGGGCGACGGCATCAAGATGGCGGAAGCCGTCGGCGCCGCGACCACCGGCATGGGCTTCACCCAGATGATGCCGATTTCCTGGGTCGACAACGGCAACCTGGCCTTCGGCGGCGGCAACTATGCCTGCTGGATCAATCCCACGACCGGCCACCGCTTCGTCGATGAGGGCTCCGAGCGCGACGTGCTCTCTCTGGCGGAATTCCGCAACGGTATCGAAGTGAACGGCACGAAGGGCGTCTTCCTCGAGTTCTACAACAAGGAGCAGATGATGCCCGCGCCCATGCAGCTTGCTGAGGGCGACTACGCTGGCCGTTACTATCGCCGCACCATCGCGCAGCTCCCCGAGCTGTTCCAGGAACTGGGCGTCACCGCCGATCCGGAAGTCGTCATTAAGACGATCCGCGATTACGATGCCGCTGTGATGGGCCAGGGCGAGTATCCGGACGTCGGCAAGGCCATCGCCAGCCGCACGATCGGCAACGTCGAGAAGGACGAGAGCGGCAAGTACCTGCCCGAGACCTACGATCTCGACAACACACTGCTCACCATCCGCCTCATGGCGCCGAGCACGCACCACACGATGGGCGGCGTCAAGGTGGATACCGAGCGCCACGTGCTGAATACCGAAGGCAACGCCATCCCCGGCCTGTACGCGGCGGGTGAGGTCACCGGCGGCATTCACGGCGGCAACCGCCTCGGCGGCAACGCAATCGTGGAAATCTTCGTTTCCGGGCGCACTGCGGCCCAGGCCGTCTCTGCGGACAATCCGTAATCCTCCCCGTCATCAAGGGCGCTGCCGTACGGCAGCGCCCTTTCTTCGTTTAGGCCAGCAGTTCCCGTCTGACGATTCCCTGCGCCTCCGGCAGTTTGGTTCCGAGGACGGCCGCCAGCGTCGGCGCCACGTCCTCAAGGTTCATCTCCTCTGTCACGGCATCCCGGGCAAAGCCGGGTCCTGCCCCCAGGAAGACCGGATCCGGCCCGATGTCCGGCGGATACCCGTGGGTCGCCCGCTGCCCTCCCGGGATGTCTTCCCGCAGGAGAGCTCCCGTCGTCCCGCTGCCGAAGGCCGTTTCCCCGTCGGACAGCAGCGCAAAGGCAAAACCGGCTTGCGCCGGGGCCGTTACAAGTTCCGCCGCGTCTGCGACGCGCGCGATCCCCGTCCGCTCTTCAGGCAGCCCGCGCAGGAGCGCCTCCACCCGCCGGCGGAGAGCCGCGTCTCCGGGATCCTTCAGGTGAACGGTGGCGAACATCCCCTCCGTATGGCAGTACGCGTCCCAATCTGCCTGCCTGCCGTCCGGGCCGCCCCGGATGAGCCCTTCCTGTCTCAGCAGTACGTTTGGGCAGAAAACACGGCGGATATCCCGCTGTCCGTGGTCGCTGACCAGGACGAAATCGGTCTGCTCCGCATCCCCCGTTTCCTGCGCGGCGGAAAAGAGCATCCCCAGCATTTCATCGGTTTCTTCGACGGCTCGGCGGGCTTCGGAGCTTTTTGCCCCGTAGCGGTGGCGCGCCTCGTCGATGTTGGCCGGGTGCAGCAGCAGCAGCCCGGGCCGGAAGGCTTTCAGGATCTCACAGGCGCAAGCCACCGCGAAGAAGTCCGCAGCAGGATGCCGGTCGATCCGGATCCCGTCGCTTCTCCTGCGGAGGATTTCCAGGACCTCCGGCGGGGAGCCCATCCGCCGCATGGCCGCCTCCAGCGAATCCTCCGCCCCCTGCGGCCAGTACTCCGGGATCAGCCAGTCGACGGCGGGATGCTTCCCCGTCGTCGGCCAGAACACCGAGGCGGTCATTCGTCCGCTCCGCCTGGCCGCGAAAAGCAGGTCGTCCTTCACCGCGTTTTGTCCGCGTTCCCAGTTCCATTCCGGCCCCGGGTTCCCCGGTGAGAAGACCGTGTTCATCCAAACGCCGTGTCTCTCCGGCCGGCAGCCCGTCAACAGGGTCGCATGGCAGGGATAGGTCAGCGTCGGCAGGACGGAGCGCAGCCTCCGGGGTCTGGCGGCGTGTGCAAAGACCCGCTTCGCGTTGGGCATCGTCAGGAAGAGTTCCAGGTCCTCCCGCATCATCGCATCCGCGGAAATCACGATCATCCTGTTTTTCATTCTGTCACCTGCAAAAACCGGCTGCCCGAAGGACAGCCGGATTCCTGGTTTACTGTGCGTTGGCGCGGGCATACTGGGTCAGCAGCCCCTCCAGATCCTCCTGCAGGATGTCCGCCGTCTCCTCCGGCGAGAGGTCCTGCTCCAGCATGTCGGAGATATCGTTCATGATGGCGTAATAGAAATCCGCAGAGGGGCCGACGGTAACGCTCCGCATGGTTTCGGGGGTCTGCATGAGCTGGTCCAGCCCCACCTGGTACTGCGGATGCTCCGCCACCAGCTGCTTCCACGCATCGCTGTCCACCGAATCCCCGTTGGCCGGCAGATAACCCGTTCCGCCCGCAAATCTCGCCTGGATCTCGGCGCTCGTGAGCCAGCACACCAGCGTCCACGCAGCCTGCCTGCGCTCCTCCCCGTGATCGAACATCGCCAGGCAGCTTCCGGATACCGTCGCCCCGCTGCCTGCCGCATCGTTTACGCGCGGATACGGCGCCACGCCCAGTTCAAACCGGTCCCCCACCTTTTCCAGAACCGAGGCGATGTTGGACGTGGAACCCGTCATCACCGCCTGCTGCCCCGCGACGAAAGCGTCCGTCGATCCGGCCGTATCCGCCAGCGCGCCCGTGGCATAAAGCGCTTTCCACTCCGTCAGGAAGGATACCAGCGCCCCGTTGTCCATACAGGCCAGCGCCGTCGCCGTCCCTTCCGTTCCATTGTGCTGATTCACAAGATCGCTGCCCATCTGCCCCAGCCAGTTGCACAGCGTGGGGGTATTGGGCACGTGGGCGTAAACCGTCACATCCAGCCCGTCCGCCGTCTTTTCCGGCAACCTGCCCGCCAGAGCCCCGATGTCCGCAAGCGTCGCCGGCGCCGAGGCTCCGGCCGCGTCCAGCAGGGTCTTGTTGTAGTAGAGCACCGTCGTTGACGTCGCGAACGGGAAGCCCAGCTGCGTTCCGGAAAGGCTCCAGTTGGCCATGGCCGGCGCTAGCATCTTCGACATATCCGTCTCCGGATGGTCCCGCATCGCCGCCTCGGCCGTATAGGCCGTCTCCGCCGATGCGTAAGGAACCTTTCCGGTCGCGTCCAGCTGCATTACGTCCGGCAGCGTATCCGTCTGTCCGGCGACCAGGATGCTGTTCATCTTGTTCACGGCCTCGCTGTACTGCCCTTGGAAGACCGACTCCACTTCGATTCCCGCTTCCTTCCCCGCCGTCGCGTTGAATTCGGCGATCAGGGAATCGAGCAGCAGCCCGGCATCCTCCGACATGGAATGCCAGAGCGTCAGGTGAACCGGCTGCGCCGCCGCCGGCAAGGCGGCCAGCACCATCAGTGCCGCAAGAATCCATACGAATGTTTTCCTCATGATAAAGAACCCTCCTCTGTCGCGCGTGAAGTTTTTATCTGAACGGCGCCGTCAGGAAAGCAGCGGCCCGTCGTTCATCGCCCGTGTGGCAAACCCCCGCAGCACGATGAACAGCAGTGCCGTAGGAGCCATGACGATGGCCACACCCGCCAGTATGGTCTCGTAGTTTGTCGATTCAAAGGTCGTAAGCATCGTAAGGCCCACCTGCACGGTCCTCATCTCCACCCGGTTCGTCACGAGCAGGGGCCACAGATAGGCGTTCCACTGCGCCAGAAAGCTCTGCAGGAAGAGCATCAGCAGCAGCGGATAAACGGCCGGCACCAGGATGGAGAAGATGAAGTGCAGATCCCCGCACCCGTCGATGAGGGCGGCTTCCCGCATCGCCTTGGGGGACGTGAGAAAGGTCTGCCGCAGCATGAACATCTGCGAGGCGCCGACGAAGCTCACGATGCTCATCCCCAGATAAGTGTCCAGAAGGCCCATGCGCGTCACCGTCTGATAATTGGTGATGACCAACGTATCCGCAGGCAGCATCATCGTCCCCAGCATCAGGAAAAACAGCAGTTTGTGCCCCGGAAAGTCATAAAAGACGAACGCATAGGCGGCCAGCACGGCAAGCAGCAGGCGCACAGAGGTCGACAGCATCGCCACCGCCAGTGAGTTCGCAAAATAGCGCATCATGGGCGCCTGTTCGAAGACCCGCCTGAAGTTTTCGGTATAGCCAAAGGACCGGGGCAGCACGGCGGGCGGCCACGCCGCAAACTCCGCCGGGGATTTAAAGGCGCCGCAAAGGCCGTAAAACACCGGGAAAAGGACGACCGCCGCAAGCGCCAGGGCGACGATGTCTCCGGGGCGGATCCCCGCCCGTTTTGGAGAGGTTCTCACTGGTAGTTCACCCTCCCCTTCTCCGTGGTGAAAATCAGCAGTGTGAAAACCAGCGTCAGCAAAAACGCGATTACGCTGACGCAGGCCGCCAGGCTGTAATTGGACGAGCCGTACCCGGACGTGTACATGAGATAGATCAGCGTCGTCGTGCTGCGCGCCGGACCGCCCTGCGTGAGGATGAGAACCGGCCCGTTGGTCATCATCGCCTGGATCATGTTCGTGCAGACCACGTAGAGCAGCGTGGGGGAGATCAGCGGCAGCTGGATCTTCCAGAACACCTGCCAGGTCCCCGCCCCCTCCAGCGCCGCGCTGTCCAGCAGATCCTGCGGCACGCCGCGGAAGGCGGACAAAAACAGCAGGAAGTTGAAGGCGATTCCCATCCACACCGTCATCATCAGGATGGCAGCCAGGGCGTAGTTCCTGTCCGTCAGCCAGCCGACTGAAAGCCCGAGCGCGTAATTGAGGTATCCCACCGTCGGATTGAGCAGCACGCGGTAGATGAGCGCGACGGAGGACATGGAAACCGCCATGGGCAGGGCGAACAGCGTCTCCAGCAGCGGGGAAATCCACCGTTTCTCCCTGCACAGCCACGCGAGTCCGACCGTAAGCACCACCGTGATCGGCACGTTGCAAAGCGCCAGCGTCAGCGTGTTTTTCAGCGCGGCGAAGAACTCCCGCCGTGAAAACAGATACCGGTAATTGTCCAGGCCCGCAAAGCCGGTCAGCTCCCCCCTGAAGTTGACGAGCCCGAAGCTCTGGATAATCGTCTTGACAAACGGATAGTAGACAAAGCCTGCCGCAAAAAGAAGCATCGGCAAAACGAGCAGCAGCGCCTTCCACGGGTTCTCCCCCGGTTTGCGCGACGGATGCAGTGAGACTGCCTGCAATATAAAAACCCCCCTGAATCTCTTCAGGGGGAAAACATCACGCATTCGCGCTTTTCTTCTTCCATCCAGACTGTACTGTCGGCCCCGGAATCTCACCGGATCATGCCTTACGGCTCGCGGGCTTTACCGCCGGTGGGGACTTGCACCCCGCCCTGAAGAATTGCTGATCAAATTGTTGCCCATAGTATAGACCGGTGCTGCCGGTCTGTCAAGTTCTTTTGCAAACGTTTCATCTGCTTCCGCCGGTCGGCCTGCGGCGTCAGCGCACGCGCCACAGGAGCGCCGCGCCGGCGACAATCTGCAGGATGAGCAACGCCGGGACGCCATACCGGAAAACCCGGTGCCGCGTCTTATGGTGGAAGAAGCGCATCCCGGCGAGGGCGCCGGCGCTTCCGCCCAGCGCAGCCGAGAGCAGGAGCGTCCTTTCCGTTATCCTCCACTCGTCCCGTTTCGCCCTTCGCTTGTCCAGGCCGAAGAGCACGAAGGAAAAAAGATTGATTCCGATCAGGTATACGAGGAAGATCCCTGTCATAACACTCCTCAAAACCGCTTCCCGCGGGATCCGTTCGTTTCGTCCGACACCGTCAAGCCTTCATCGGCAGCCCCAGGAACCCGGCCGCAACCCGGACCATCCCGACCGCGTCCTCCATCGCGGGCGCTTCCGCGAAAATGCGGATGCGCGGTTCCGTTCCGGAGAAACGGATGATGATCCAGCGGTCTTCAAAATACACCTTGCACCCGTCCGCGTAGCTGATCCGCTGCGGCGTTCTGCCGAAATCGGGCAGCTCCCGCCTTTCCATGATCCGCCCGCGGATGCGCTCCTTGCTGTCCTGCGTGAGCCCCCAGTCGTATTCTGCCATCCGGAAGCTGCCGAACTCTTTGTACATCTCCTCCACCAGCACGGACAGGGGCTTCCCCGTCACGCAGATCATCTCCACGAGCAGGGCCGCCGCATAGAGCCCGTCCTTGCCGCGGATGTGCCCGCGCACGGTGAGGCCGCCGGAGGACTCGCCGCCGATCAGCGCGTCGTATTGTTCCATTGCGGAAGAAATGTATTTGAATCCGACGGGCACCTCGATGCACTGCTCGCCGCAGCGCTCCGCGATGCGGTCCAGCAGGTGGGTCGTCGCGATATTGCGCACCACCGCCCCCTTCCATCCCTTGCACCGCAGCAGGTAGAGATACAGCAGGGACAGCACCTCGTTGGAGCTGACGTAGGTCCCGTTTTCGTCGATGATGCCGAGGCGGTCGGCGTCGCCGTCCGTGGCGATGCCGACTTGTGCGTGATGGTCGCGCACGGCCGCCTGCAGATCCGCCAGCGTTTCGGGATTGGGCGCCGGCAGGTGCCCGCCGAAGAAGGCGTCGTGCCGGTCGTTGATGACGTCCACGTCGCACCGGGCGGTGTACAGGATCGTCATGAGCCCGGTCAGGCTCACGCCGTACATCGGATCCAGCACGACCCGGGGCCGCCTGTGGCGGATTGCCTCCATGTCGATGCGGGAGAGGATCGAATCCAGATAGTCGTCCCTGGGATCGATAAAATGGATTCTTCCCTCTTTGAGCGCGTCCTCAAAAGGTATGCTTTGAATCCCCTCCAGCGAAAGGGCGTTAGCCTCGGATGCGATCGCGTCCGTGATTTCCTGCAGGGCGTCCCTGCCGCCGCGGGTAAACAGCTTGATGCCGTTGTAGACAGCCGGGTTGTGGCTGGCCGTCACCATCGCGCCGTAAGGCAGGTCCAACTGCTTGACTGTGAACATCACCTGCGGCGTCGGGCAGGAGAGGTTGACAAAGCGCACCGCGACGCCTTCTCCTGCCATCACCTCGGAGAACCAGATCGCCCCTTCGCGGCTGAGAAACCGGCGGTCGTAGCCGATCGCTATTCCCTGCTGCGCCGTCCCTTCCCGCAGCATCCGCCTGGCGAGCGCCGCCGCGATCCTCCGGATATTCTCCCGGGTGAACCCGTCTCCGATGACAGCCCTCCAGCCGCCCGTGCCAAACTCAACCATATGCTCCTCCTTCTCGGGTGTTTCAGGACCGCTATTCCCTTCTGGCTTCCGCCCGGCGGAGAATCTCCGCCCCGGCCACCGCAAGGTCCGGGCAAATGCACTGCGCCAGGCGTTCCATCTCCGGCGTCGCCTCCAGCAGATCCGGCACCATGATCGCCCGCATTCCGGCCGCATGGGCCGCACGGATGCCGTTGTAAGAATCCTCAAGGACGAAGGTATCCGCCGGGATGCCGCCCATCTTTTCGCAGCAGCGTAAAAAAATCTGCGGGTCGGGTTTGCCCCTGTCCACTTCGTCCCCGCATACGACGGCCGCGAAACGGTTCAGCAGGCCGGCATCCCTCAGTTCCCGCTCCACGGCCTCCCTGCGCGTCGAGGAGGCCAGACCGAAGGGGATGCTGTGCCCGTCCAGTGCGTCCATGACCGCGTGGACCCCCGGCTTCAGCGGCAGTCCCTTTTCCGCCTCATGCGCGAAGGCCCGCCACATTCCGCTTTCAAGCTTCTCATAATCGAATCCGGGGCAGCCGCCCATCGCCGCCTCCATCCTTCGGCGGGTTTCTTCGTCATTGGTGCCCATCAGGCCGTATACGGCGGCCAGAAGCGGCTCCCGCGGCAGCCCCATCGCTTCGCCCGACTTCAGCCAGCACTCCACGCTGACGCGCTCGGAGTCGAAAATGACGCCGTCCATGTCGAAAATCACCCTCAGCCGCATAGCCCCGCCTCCGTCCGGTTCGTTTCGCCCTCATTGTAGCACATTCCGCCGGGCCGCGATACCCCCGGCACAGGAAAAGCGGACGGCGAATTACGCCGTCCGCCTCTTCCTCAGGATCAGCAACCCTGCTACGGAAAGGAACAGCGGCCACAGCGGCGCGCTTTGCCTGTCGCCGGTGGCGGGGGCACACCACACCCGGATGCGGCCGCCTTCCGCCGCCCCCACTGCGCCGCCGGCCGGGTCTGCGCCTTCGTACACCACCGCGACGCCGGGCATCTCGTTGACGACGACCGTGTAAACCGCAGGCTCGCCCCTCACCTTTACGGGCAGATGCCTGTATACATACCGGCCGTACTCGTCACGCTCAGGCTGCGTCTCCGTATAATAAGGCCTGCCGTTGCAGTAGAGCGTGAAGGTCAGATCCGGCCGTTTCCCGCCTCCTCCGATCTGCACGGAAAAAGTGAAGTCCTTT
Source organism: uncultured Eubacteriales bacterium (assembly GCA_902781095.1). Taxonomy (GTDB): domain Bacteria; phylum Bacillota; class Clostridia; order Christensenellales; family Aristaeellaceae; genus Ventricola. Next base: position 151,813 of record CACZHW010000003.1, on the reverse strand, counting down.
ACCTTGCGGTTGATGACGGTTCCGCCGTTATAGAGCATATGCGTACGCGAGGCGTACTCCCCTGTATTCACGTATACGGCCATGTAATCGTCCACGTACAGCTCCCGGGCGGAATAGACGATCCGGTTCCCGTTTTCGTCGTAGACCGGCAGATCGTAATACGTGTAAGTCGCTCCGTCCACGGCATACTCCGGCTGCTTTTTCAGCCGCTCGCCGTTTGCGTACAGCACCAGCTCGATCTGTCCTTCGTTGCCGCCCTGCCACAGGTTGTACACCTTAAAATCCGTCAGCGCGTAGCGGTTTTCAAAGCGGATGGCTCCGATCGCCTCCCCGCCTTTGGAGAGGCCCGTGACCCGCGCTTCCGCGCGTCCCTCCGCGTCGCCGACAAAGACCTCCGCTTCGATCTCGGAAGCGTCGTACGTCACATCCCGGTTTTCGCCTTCCTCCTGCCGCACCCGGAGCGTATGCTCCCCCGCATCCTCCGGCGTAAAGAGGATCGGCGAGAAGCGCAGGGTGCCGTCCCCGGCGTTTTCCGCCCTGGCGACGATTTCGCCGTCGTCCCAGACGGTGAAGGCGAACTCTCCTTCCTTCATCCCCCGTCCGGTCAGCATCACCTCGCCGTTCAGCCGCAGCTCGGTTCCGCCGCTGGAAGCGGCGGCTCGCATTTCTTCCCCGTCCCGTGCAAACCGTACGAGAAAGCTGCCGCTTCCCTGCTCGCTGGCAGAGGCGACTTCCTCCCCGCCGTCTTCCACGGAGACGTTCATGCAGAACACATCGTCCTCCGCCTTCATACTGCTCCCCGGAAGCATCCAGACTTCCGCCGTCAGCGTCTCCTCTTTTCCTTCCGCGGACGGCATGCTGAACCGATACGTCTTCTTGGCTTTCTCGCCGTATTCACAGAACGCCGACGCACCCACCGTCAGCGGGCCGGCCAGCACCCGGCCCCTCTGGCGCCTCAGCTGCAGCGCCCTGCCTTCCGCCTCCGAGTCTTCCTCCCCTTGCAGGGGAGCTGCGGAATCCGGGAGGAGTTCCGTCAAATCCACGTTCAGCACAGCCGCCTCCGCTGCGCCTGTATAAACCTCCGCGATGACCAGGCCCGTGGTCTCATCCTGCCTGATCCGTCCGCGCGGCGACGCCACAGCGTAACCGTCCGGGCTGCAGTACCGGGCCGTGTATCCGCCGGGCCGGAAGGACCTCAGCGTGTACGCCGCCCCGGCCGGCAGTCCCGGCGAGAGGACGCTCTCCCCCTGGGACAGCGTGAAGGCCGCTTTTCCCTCGATAAAGCGCAGATCGCCGTATTCCCCGCTGACGGGCTCGTCCAGGCGGACCTCGAATTCAAAGGCCCTGTCGTCGTCCCGGTAGGGCGTCAGCAGAGAGAACATCAGCGTCCCTCCCTGCGCCCGCGCCCAAAACGGCAGAAAGGCCAGCAGGATGAAGAACACTGCTGTCCAAAGCCTGTACTGCCTTTCTGTCTTTTTCACCGGGCCTTAACTCCTTACGGAGGGATAAGTTTTTTATCCTCCATCGCTATATATAGTATGTATTTTACCATTCGCAGCACAATATAACAAGAAGCATACCCTTTTCCACCGGCTTTGGCCGCAAGAATTAACAGTTTTGAAATATTTGGGCGCAAAAAAAGAAAGCCGCGCAGAGCGGCTCTCTTTGCAGGGTAAACTCAGGGGTTCAGCCGGTTGGGCCCGCGGAAGATGAACATCGCTTCCTTGATCGTAAGGCCGAGCAGCAGCATGGTCAGGCGGTCCACGCCAAGGCCGAATCCACCGTGCGGCGGGCAGCCGTACTTGAAGAACTCCAGATAGAACTTGACGTCCTCCGTCAGGCCCTTCTCGTCGCACTGCGCCTTCAGCACGTCATAGCGGTGTTCGCGCTGCGCGCCGGTGGTGATTTCACAGCCGCGCCAGATCAGGTCGTAGCCCTGCGGCACACCGTTTTCATCGCGCATATGATAGAAGGCGCGCTTCTCGGCGCTGTAGTCGGTGACGAACAGGAATTCGTGGCCGTACTTCTTCTGCGCGAAATCCAGACAGAGGTGCTCCGCCTCCGTCGTAAGGTCGCCCTTCTCCTCGTCCGGGACCTTGTAACCGTATTCCTTCTCCAGCTCCTGATACAGGTCCGCAAGCCGGATCACCGGGAAGGGCGTCGTCGGCACGACGACTTTCTGGCCGAACACGCGCTCGATCTCTTCGCCGTACTGCTCGGAGACCTTGCCCAGCGCATAGGTGAGCAGCTCTTCCTCCAGCTTCATCACATCGCGGTAGGAATCGATGTAGCTGAACTCCAGGTCGAATCCCGTAAACTCGGTGGTGTGCTTGTTGGTGAAGGACTTCTCCGCGCGGAAGACGGGGCCGACCTCAAAGATGCGCTCCATCCCGGCTGCCATGGCCATCTGCTTGTAGAACTGCGGGCTCTGGGCCAGGTACGCCTTACGGTCGAAATACTGTACCTCAAAGACGTCCGCGCCGGACTCGCTGGCCGCGCCGATCAGCTTCGGCGTGTGGATCTCCGTAAAGCGCTTGCCAAGCAGGTATTCCCGCATCGCGCCGACCAGCGTGGACTGGACCTTGAAGAGCAGCTGGTTCTTGTCGGTGCGCAGGTCAATCCAGCGGTAATCGATGCGCTGGTCAATCGAAGAGCGCTCGTGTCCCTTCCCTTCCTCACGGTCGATCGGGAGCGCAGCCGCCAGCGATTCAATGCGGATTTCCTTCGGATAAATCTCGACGCCGCCCAGCTTCACGTATTCGCTTTCAACGGCCTTGCCGATGACGGTGATGACGCTGTCCAGCGTCAGCGCGTTTACGGCCGCGTCCAGCGCTTCGTCATTGCCCTTCTCAACGGTAACCTGCACCTTGCCGGTCACGTCCCGCAGGACGATGAACGCCATCGTCTTTTTGTTGCGGATGTTCTCGACAAAGCCCTTTACGCAGATCTCCTCCGCGCCGCGCACGTCGCGCACATAGGTTCTTTCCATTTTACTTTCCTCCGTTCTGACCCATTCGGTTTCCTGTCAATTATAGCGCGAAATCGCGCAAAAGCAAGGAGAAATCACTGCTCCGTGCCGCCGTCGCCGGCTGCGTTCAGCTTGTCCTCCGTCGTCATGCTGCCCCAGGTGGACGCGTAGTACGCCTCGTACTCGGCAAGCCGCGCGTTCCAGTCGGCGTAGGCCGGATCGCTCCGCTTGTCCGTAAAGTCGAAATGCTCCGCCAGCCAGTTGCCCAGGTACGCCGTCGTCTTCAGCGCGCCGTCCGGATTCATGTGGCTCACACCGTCGTAGAGATCGGTTTCAAAGTCATAGAGCTCCGGCATGTCCAGCATGTTGATAAAGGGCACGCCCAGCTCTTCGGCGATCAGCGCGACGCTGTTCACGTTCTTTTGCTCCTGCTCGGTCATCGCGCTGGGGACCGCCGTCAGCACCAGCTCGATGCCCTCCTGCCGGCAAAGCGCCGCAATCCTGCGCAGCGCGTCCTTTCCCGGCATATTCTCAGGGTTCATCTCCGTTGTGCGCGTCCACGGCCCGGCCGGGATCGTCCGCAGGCGCATCTCCGCACCCATCATGCACGGCACCGCGTTCATGGTCAGCTTTGTCGTGCCGGCCAGCATTTCCTCCCACCGCCCGTGGTAGAGGGAGAACGGAACGATGAATTCCGCCCATTCGTTTTTCGGAAAGGTCTCCATGACTGACTGGATCTTGAGCCGGTTCAGCGGCATCGCGTCCAGGAAAAGATGCCGGTATGTATGTGCCCAGACGTCGCTAAGGCTCCTGTCCACGTAATACACGTCGACCAGGGCGACCTTCGGCTTATGGAACTGCAGCGCCAGGCGCAGCGTCCACTCTGTCAGTTCCAGGCACTCCGAGGAGTTGGCCAGGTTGTAGCAGGCGATACCGTGATCCCTCCAGATCGGCATAGGATAAACGCCGTCGAAGACGTGGCTCGTCCCCATCAGGAAGACGTCGAACGGCTGGGTCTTCTCGTCCTCGGCCAAAAAGCCGTCGTACTTGAGATGGCTGTCCTGCCTCTCCATCAGCTTGCTGACGCCGAAGAGGCAACAGACGAGGGCCACGCACCAGATGAGTACACCGATGACTGCTTTCTTCTTCATTCAGTGCCCCTCCTCTTAAAACTGGAAGTAGATGAAGGCCTGCGCATTGTAGCCCGGCCCCCACACGCCGAAGACGACGATGGCCAGAATCGCCGCGATGTACAGCGCGCCGCGCACCGCCCACGGCAGCCTGTCCGTCAGCTGTGTCATCGTGATCTTCTTCTCGTGCAGTACCTCAAAGACAAACAGCACGACGATGCAGATCGTGACGCAGACGGCCTGCCAGTATGAGAACCCCGTCGCGTAATTCGGCGCGTTCCACGCCGTCACGATCCGCCAGAGCATGCCGACGGCGGCGGACATGGAGCCCGCGCGGAAAATCAGCATCGTGATGGCGATCAAAAAATCCGTCCTGGCTACGTCCCAAATGTGGTGCAGCCTGGGATGCCTGATCTTCGGCTTGGGGAACCAGCCTTCGATGACCTGCAGCGCGCCGTTCAACATGCCCCACGCGACGTACTTGAGCGCCGCGCCGTGCCAAAGGCCGCTGACCGTGTAGACGATCATGGTGTTCAGCTCTTTGCGCCGCTTGCCCTTCCGGCTGCCGCCGAGCGGGAAATACAGGTAATCGCGGAACCACGTCCCCAGCGAGACGTGCCAGCGCGACCAGAAATCGCGCACGGAATTCGCGAAATACGGCTGACGGAAGTTCGTCATCAGGTGCATGCCCAGCACGCGGGCCGCACCGATCGCGATGTGGCTGTATCCGCCGAAGTCGCCCAGATCCTGGATCGAGAAGACGATCGTCGACAGCGCGATCTGCCGGCCGGACGCCGCAATCCAGTTCCCGAAGATCGCGTCCACGTAGATGCAGGCCCGGTCTGCGATCACGACTTTTTCAAAGAAGCCCAGCATCATGATGAGCAGGCCTTCCCGCACGCGCTTCTCGTCGAAATCGTGCGGCTCGCTGACCTGATGGAGCAGGTTTTTGGATCGCTCGATGGGGCCCGCCACCAGCTGCGGGAAGAAGGAAACGAACAGCGCATACTTGAAGAGGTTGCGCTCCGGTTCCACGTCCCTGCGGTAGACGTCGATCATGTATCCCAGCGCCTGGAACACGAAGAAGCTGATGCCGACCGGCAGCAGGATGCTCACGCGCGGCGCTGTCCAGGCGATGTGCAGCAGGTTGCAGGCGCGCTGGACCAGATCCAGGAAAAATCCGGTATACTTGAAATAGCCGAGCATGCCGAGGTTGATGACGATGCCGACCGTAAGCACCGCTTTCCGCTTTCCTTCATCCCGCACCCGCGAGACGAAATTGCCGCAGACCCAGGTGACCAGCGTGCTGCTGGCCATCAAAAGCGCGTACTCTGCGTGCCAGTTCATATAGAAATAGTAGCTCATCACCAGCAGCCACATCCACCGCACCTTCCGCGGCAGCAGGAAGTAGATGATGGTTACTATGGGAAAGAACAGCAGGAATTGATAGGAATTAAAAAGCATACACGCTCCTGTCTGGGCAGAGCAAGCTCTGTCCCGGCTTGTGAAAGGGTTAACATTCGCTGAATAGACAGACTATTTAATTATACATGAAAAAAACTTCCGTGCAAGACCCAATCCCCTCAGGCCCGGTAAAGTTTTTCCCCTCCCCCCGCCCTTCTTCCTATTCTTTCTCCCTGTTGCCGGAAAAACTGAAGATAAGGGCTTGACAGCCGGAAGGATATTGATTAAAATAGCGCTGTTGACCGAATGGTCAGCCGATGCAGAGTTGGCTGAGTGGTCTAAGGCGCACGACTGGAAATCGTGTGTGGGCTGATACCCCACCCTGGGTTCAAATCCCAGACTCTGCGCCACCCTGTTTTTCTAACAATCGTTGGAAAAACAGGGTTTTTTTTATACTCTGCTTTTCGGTATATGCTTTCAGGCCGGGCCCTGCCGGTTATGGGTATACCAGCCGTTCATTGACAGCCCCTGCTTAACCCGCTATGATGCAGCTGTTCCGTTTCCGTCTCCCACTGGACACTGGCTCAGCGGTAAGAGCAGCGGCCTTATAAGCCGACGATGCCGGTTCGACTCCGGCGTGTCCAACCATCGCCGGGGTTGAACGCCGCGCCCCGCTCTTTTTCCCGCTTGCCGTCCTTGACGGGATGTGATACACTGTGCAAAAACCATCCGGAGGGAAAACCGATGTACACGTATAGAACGCGGGGCACCTGCAGCAGTGCCATCCAGTTTGATATCAACGGGAACCGGATTACGGACTGCCGGTTTATCGGCGGCTGTGCCGGCAATACGCAGGGCGTGGCCGCCCTCGTCCGCGGCATGGACGTGGACGAGGCCATCTCCCGGCTGAAGGGCATCCAGTGCCGCGGCGGCACCTCCTGCCCCGACCAGCTCGCCCGCGCCCTGGAGCAGTGGAAGGCGCAGAACTGATTTCCATGAAGAGAGCCCCGGCTGCCGGATAAAACCGGCGCCGGGGCTTTTTCTTTGTCTGGCTCTGTCAGAACGTAATGTCTTTGTTCTTTGAGACCTTCATGAAAACCAGCATGGAGCTGATGGTCAGTACGTTCAGGATGGTCGCAAGCGCCGCAGCCGGGCCGTCCGATCCGCGCGTGACCTGTGCGTAAATGGCCAGCGTCAGCGTGATCGTCTTGCGGTTGTACAGGATGACGCCGGTGGACAGCTCCGTGATGATCGTCACCCAGCTGAGGATGGCGCCGGAGAGAATGCCGTTGCGCATCATGGGCACCGTCGCCTTGAAGAATGCCTCCAGCTTGGAGCAGCCCAGCGAAATCGCCGCCTCTTCCACCGTGATGGGGATCTGCTGCAGGACCGCGACGGAGGAACGAATCGTGTACGGTATACGCCGGATGCACAGCGCCACGATCATGATGAACATCGTCCCCGTCAGCACCATGGGCTGCTTGTTGAAGGCCACGACCAGCGCGATGCCGACGACCGAGCCCGGGATGATATACGGGATCATGGACGCCGTGTCGATCACGTCGTTGAGCCCCGACCGCCTGCGCACGACGAGGTATGCGATCAGGATCGCCAGGATGATGACGGCTGCCAGCGCCAGCAGGCCGATCAGGAAGGTGTTGCGGATTTCCAGCGACAGATCCCTGGCGATCTTCTGATAGCTCCCCAGGCCGAAGCCCTTGGTAAAGATCTTGCCGCTCGTATTCCGGAAGGAGCAGTACATGACGTACATCTGCGGCATAAACGCGAGGAACACCACGATATAGGTGTACGCGTGGATGAGGATGTTCTTGACGCCCCTGGCCGCTTTCCGCTCGATGGGATGCAGCGCGTTCATGTGGAACTCGAACTTGTTGCTCGCCCACTTCTGGACAAGGAAGATGACGGCCGTGATCAGGATCGCGATGACCGACACCGCCGCGGCGAAGTTGTGGTCCGTTCCCGTCTCTCCGAAGTACTCGTTGTAGATGATGACCGGGAAGGTCTGGTATCCCCGCCCGATCAAAAGCGGCGTGCCGTAATCCGCGAAGGCGCGCATGAAGACCAGCAGCGCGGCCGCCAGGATCGTCGGCATGCACAGCGGGATGATCATCTTGAAGAATCTCCGCACGCCGCCCACACCCATGTTCTGCGCCGCCTCCAGCAGGCTGGAGTCCACGTTCTTCAGCGCGCCGGACACCAGCATGAACACCAGCGGATAGAGCTGCAGGCTGAGCACCGTGACGATACCGCGGAAGCCGTAGATGGACGGCGGCTTGTGCCCGATGAGCGCCGCGATGAAGCGCGTGATGACGCCGTTGTTACCCCGCAGCTGTACCCAGGCGTACGCGCCGATAAAAGGCGCGGACATGCAGCACAGGATGATGATGATCTGGATGAGGTTCCTGCCCTTGATCTCATAGAGGTTGTAAAAATACGCGAGCGGGACGCCCAGGATCAGGGAAACGAGGGTCGCCGCGATGGAAAGCTCGAAGGAATGCAGCAGCGTCTCCCCGTAATAGCTGTTGGAAAAGAACTTGACAAAGTACTCCGCCGTAAAGCGGCCGTCTTTGCTCACAGACTCGATCAGCAGCCGGATCAACGGATAGATGAGGAAGAGCCCGTACAGGACCAGGATGGCCAGGGAGAGCATCATCCATACGTCCATCCTCTTCTTTGCTCTGTCCATGGTCAGCCCTCCTGCTTGTCGTTTTGTACGCCTTCCAGGATGTTATGCTCACCGTCGCCCGTCAGCACGTTGATCTTTTCCTTCTTCACGACGAGGCTGACTTCCATGCCCTTGGGCAGGATGCTGTCGATCTGGGATTCCTGCACAATCTCCGCCTTGACGCCGTCCGCCGTCGTCACGAAGTAATGCGTGTTGAGGCCGAGGAAGACGCTGTCGTCGATCCTCGCCTTTACGCCCTCCCCCTTCGTGCTGATGACAAATTCCTCCGGCCGCACGGAAACCTTGACCGGCGCGTCCCTGCGGTACTGCGGCTGCACGTTGTCCAGCGGCACGCTGTAGCCGTCTTTGAAGACCAGCACCGGCGTGCCGTCCTTCATCCGCAGCTCTCCGTCCAGTATGTTGGTGCGCCCGATGAAGGACGCGACGAAGAGGTTGGCCGGCCGCTGGTAGAGCGCCTTGGGCGTGCCGATCTGCTGGATCACGCCCAGGTTCATCACGGCGATGCGGTCGGAAACTGCCATGGCCTCTTCCTGGTCGTGCGTGACATAGACCGTCGTGATGCCGACGCTGTTCTGGATTTCCTTGATGACCGTGCGCATCTCCACGCGCAGCTTGGCGTCCAGGTTGGACAGCGGCTCGTCCATGAGCAGCACATCCGGCTCGATGCACAGCGCACGCGCCAGTGCGACGCGCTGCTGCTGTCCGCCCGAGAGCCTGTCCGGCATGCGGTCGGCGTACTCGTCGATGTGCATGAGCTTCATGAACTTGTCCGTCTGCCGGGCGATCTCAGCCTTCGGCAGCCGGCGCTCTTTCAGGCCGAAGGCCACGTTGTTGCGGACGGAGAGGTGCGGGAAAATGGCGTAGTTCTGGAAAACCATGCCGATGTTCCGCTTGGCAGGATCCAGGTCATTGATGCGCCTGTCGTTGAAAAAGATGTCGCCGCCCTCGATGCTGTTGAATCCGGCAATCATCCGCAGCAGCGTCGTCTTGCCGCATCCGGACGGGCCCAGCAGCGTGAAAAACTCGCCCGCTCGGATATCCACGCTCAGATCGGGGATGACGGTATTCTCCCCGTATTTCTTTACCGCCTTGACGATACGGATATCTACACTCATGTTCTCTCCTCCTGTGTCGTTTGACTCTGATCGAAAAAACGGGCTGATCAGACGACCAGCCCGATTGTGTCATCGGCAGGGATGAACGGTAAAACCGGAATCAGCGGCGGTCGCGGATTTCCGCGTAGCGGGCCTGCCACTCCGTCTTGTGCTCGGCGCAGTACGGGATGTCCTCGTACACCACGTTGATCTCGCTGAAGGGCTTCATGAACTCGTTGCCCAGCGGGAGCGAGGAGTTGACGGCACGCGTGGTCAGGTTCGCGTAGATGCTCTGGCCCTCATTGGAGAGCTGGAAGTCGATGAACGCCTGCGCGTTCGCCTCGTGCGGGGCGCCCTTGACGATAGCCGTCGCGGCCGGCAGCCAGACGGTGCCTTCCTCCGGATAAACGACGCTCACGTCCGCGCCGCTGGCCAGCATCTGGATGCACGGATCCTCGTAAGAGACGCCGACGACGTATTCGCCGTCCGCAGTGCCCTTGTAAACCGCGGAAGAGGAATCCAGCTGGATGCCGTCGAGCTGCTCCACGAACTTCTCGACGAACTCCCACGCCTTCTCGTCATAGGGCTCGTCGCCCATGACCAGCAGCATGTTGGTCAGTTCCGCCCAGGCGGAGCTGGACTTGGTCGGGTCGCCGGAGGCGATCTTGCCCTTGAGCGCCGGGTTCAGCAGATCGGCATAGCCTTTGATCTCGACGCCCAGCTCCTTGGCCAGCTCGTTGTTGATGATGAGGCAGCCGGAACCGGACAGGTTGGAGTTGGTGTAAGCCTTGACGGCGCCCTGACGGTAGCCCTCGTCGATCAGCGCTTCGTTCGGGGAGGTGTATTCCGCCCACAGGTCGGGGTGCTGGACGTACACGCCGTAGTTCATGCCGCCCCACATGACGTCCGCCTGGGGGTTGTCCTTCTCGGAATCGATACGGGTGACGCACTCGCCGGTGCCCATGGAGAGCAGATCAACATGGATACCGGTCGCTTCTTCAAACGCGGGGATGATGTTGTCGACTTCCGTGTCGGAGTTCGGAGAATAGATGACCAGGACGTTGTCGTCCGCCAGCGCCAGGGCCGCTGTAGCGAGCAGCGCGACTGCCAGCAGTGTGCACAGGATCTTTTTCATGGTTTCGTCTCCTTTCGGCTATTCATGATCCGAAGTTTGGCAAAATTATAGCACATTGTTTCGTAAAAAACAATGTGCTTCTCCAAAAATACACAATAATTTGAAGGGTCGTTTGCCCTTTCCGCAGGCGCGGCGCGCCCCCGCTTACCGGCCGGCCCGCTGCTCCGCGCGCAGATCAGTGAGCTGCTTTTGGGCCTCCGCCGTCAGCCGTTCGGCCCTGCACAGTTCAGTTCCGTCGCAGCAGCTGGACACCAGTGCAGTCAAAAAGGCCGGGTTGGCCAGGATGACGCGGTACCGCGCGTAAATCCGCTCCGTCAGGCCCGGGCAGCGCAGCGCCTCCAGATAGATGTCCGCATCGTCGATATACAGGATGGCATAGTCCGTCGTCTCCGGCGGCGAAATCAGCGTCTGAACCTTCTCCGGCAGGTATTCCTGCAGCAGACGCTCGATCAGACCGGCGTCCTCTCTGCCGCCGGCCGGCCGGCCGTAGCGGTACGGGACAAAGCCGCAGTCTACGGGGAGCAGCGCCTCTTCCCTCCCCGTCCGGCCGACCGCCACCCGGATCGCGTAGTCCGCCGTGCCCCGGCCGGTCTTCACCTTTGCCGCATACTGCTGCGGATTCAGCAGCGCATGCAGGATGACGGAGGCATCCGCAGAACGCAGCAGGCCGAAAAGCGCGTCCGGCGCGCCGGTCCGGTGCGCACGTGCCGCAAGAATCCGCTGCACGCCGTTCAGGCTTTCCAAAGTCCTGTCCAGTTTTTCCGCGAGGGTCTCCGGGCTGCTCTCGCTGGTGCTGCCGGTATCTGCCGGTTCCGCCCGGGTGAACAGCGAATCCGCCTCGTCGGCGCTGTCTTCCGCGCTCTTCAGCTGCCGGAAGCCGTCGCTGATCGTCTCCCGGATCTCGGACAGCTGTTCCGGCAGCAGATTGTTCCGGAGGCTCGCGCCAAGGCTCGAGAGCTGCTGGTCCAGGGCGTTCAGCTGCTCCTGAAACCTGGCCGTGCTGTCCTGGGTGATGAGGCTGGCCTTTCTCAGCTGGCCGCTGATCGCGTCCATCTGTCCCTGCTGCGTGTTGCGGATTTCGCTGATGACCTGGGACAATGTCTCCTCGATCCCCTTCAGTTTCTCTTCCACTTCCCGCTGCGGCACCAGGTCGTCCTTCAGGCTGTTGATGGCCTCGACGGAGGCGCGCTGCGTCTCCAGTGCCTGCGAAACCGCCTCCTGCTGTCTCCGGCCGTTTCTTACCCTGCTGATGCAGTAAACCAGCAGCAATACGGCCAGGAGGGACAGAAGCCCCAGCATGACGGCGTAGAATACCCCCGTTTCCACGCTCAGCTTCCCCGTCCAGTTCACAAATCTCTGCATAATTGCTCACATCCCTTTTATGCTAAAGCGAATCATTGTATAATAAACTGCAAAAGAAGTTCAGAAGGAGACGACAGAAGACCATGCCAGTTAGTACCCGCAAAAAGCCGCAGGCCATCCACCCGGCGCTGCTGCTGCTCATCGCAGCGCTCCTGTGCATCCTGCTGAGCCTTCTGGTGATCAAGGCAACCCCTGAAAGGGAAAGCGAAGCACCGGTGTCCGAAACCGCTCCTTCCGTGCTGCCCTTTGACAGCAGCGCGCCCTTCTCCCTCTCCGACCTTGAGGCCCGGTGGGTTCAGGAAATCCAAAAGAGCGGAAGCCTGCACCTGAGCGACGGACCCCGGGGAATCAGCGTGGGCGACTCCATCGACAAGATCTTCACCGTGTATCCGACGGACTACAGCGGCGCCCAGCCGGCGGATGAACAGATCCTGTACTGCGCGGACTACTTTGAAAACGCCAACGGCGTCATGACCGCCCTTCCGCCGAGGGGGCTGCTCACCGAAGAAGAAGGGCGCGAGATCGTCATTCTCCTCCTGTCCCCCGTCAGCGCCTATCCGCCGGGCACCCGGGACAATTACCGCAACTACGAGCACGTTTACTGCCGCTACCTCATTGAACCGGAAACGATGACCGTCTCCTCCATCGTGGTCGGCCTTACGCGCTGAGCGGCTCCCCGGCCGGCATCCGGCAGCCCGGCGCCGGGCGTTCAGATCTCCAGCCGTTTCTGCAGCGCGCCAAACGCCGTTTTCCGCAGCGCTTCATACGCCTCGGCCTCTTCCGCCGTCATGTTTTCCCGGCAGGTTTGGGCGGCGTTCTGGATGGCATTCTCAATCAGCGACATGACGTGCCCGGCCTGCGGGGTCAGCCTGACAGAGCCGGGCCGTTTGAGTTCCAGCTCGATCAGTTTCCGGAAGGACAGCCTTTCCAGGTACGCATACAGCATAATCTGCGTGATGCCGATGAATTCGGCGAGTTCCCGGAAGCTGTCGATTCCCCCGATATGCCGGAGATAGGCGAGAATCCGGACCTCTTTGAGGTCCAGCCCAGTCTGCTGCGCAACGCTGCGGAAATTTCTCTCCAGCAGCCGGCTCTCGTAGTAGTTCCTCGTCCACAGGTCGTCCATGACCACCTCGTGGGAGGCCTTCGTCCGTTCCTCCCCCAGGCGCTTCGTGCCGGGCAGGCCGGGAATGGCGGAGTCGTCATGGGCGAAATCCAGCAAAAAGCCGTAGATGATCGGCCGCTTGATCGCGTAGTCCGCGGCGGTGTAGATGTTTTTATAAAACCCGGTGTAATACTCGATGACGTTCAGCTTCATGCGCACGATGTCGGGCATGTTCATCCCCTTCGAGATCAGGCTACCCTCCGTCTTTACGTAGTAATAGAGCGGCACCCGGAGCACATAGATGCGCTCGATGTGGAGGATGTACTCCATGTCGAAGATGAAGTCCTCGCACCACTGAAGGTTCTCGTCCATCCGAAGGGAGTACCGCTCGATGACGTCCCTGCGGAACAGCTTGTTCCACAGCACGCCGTAATAGAAATCCGCCGGGCTCTTGCTCATGTTTTCCGCGTACTCTTCACGGGTGATCAGTCCGTCCGTGTCGATGGAGCCCTTGAGCGAGGTGCGGTTGCCCACCACCCGGTAGAAATCCGAGATGACGAGGCCGGCCCCGCTGCTCTCCGCGGCGCGCACAAAAGCGCCCGTCGCCTCCGGCACGAGCCAGTCATCCGCATCCGCGAACTGAATGTATTCTCCCCGCGCCATGGCCAGCGCCTGGTTTCTCGTATCCGAGACGCCGGTGTTTTTTTTATGGATGACGTGCACGCGGCCGTCTGCCGCGGCATACGCATCCAGTATCGCCGGCGAGCCGTCGGTGCTGCCGTCGTCCGCCAGGATCAGTTCAAAATCTGTGTAGTCCTGGTTCAGGATGCTGTCAACGCACCGTTTCAGCGCCTTTTCGGCGTTGTAAACCGGTACGACGATCGATACTTTAGGCATTTGTTTGGTACCTCCGGTGCAGATTCATGCGCCAGGCGCAAAGACAGATGAGGGTCAGCAGGGTGAGCGCATCCCCGAGCCTCCAGATTCGCTTGCCGGCGAAGAAGACTTTCAGCGTGCCGCTGCTGCCCTTCGGAATATATACGACCAGCTTTCCGGTCTCCGTTTTCCCGCAGGACAGCCTCTCTCCTCCGAGGCGCGCCTCGTACCCGTCGAAGGCGAACAGCGGCAGCGTGACGGAGGCATCCCCCGCCGCCTCGGCCGTCGCCGTAAAGGAGGCCCCCCGTTTCACCGCATCCCTCAGGGTAATTTCGCCCTGCGTTTCGACGGCCCGGTACCGCGTCTCGTTCATGTCCGCCTCCGGCAGACAGTACTCGGTAAACTGTTTGATGTCCGGGGACACGTCCCTTCCGAACTCGTAGAACTCGTAATGGCGGGTCTGCTCCGTCAGCGTGGGCAGCACCGCGGAAACCGCCGCGCACAAAACCACGGCGGAAACCAGCGTCCGGTTCTGCGCCGTGCACAGCCGGGCGAATGCCCTGCCGCCGACCAGAGAAAACAGCAGCGCCGGAAACATCAGGTAACGGTATGCGAACTGAATCCTGTCGAAGAGCTTCGTCACCACGGAGACGTAGCTCCAGGGGAACAGCGTGGTGCTCATCAGCGCGAACCACGCGCCGACGGCGATGAACAGCAGCGAAACCCGCGTATCCCCGTCCCATTCCGCCCGCCCGGATTCAAGGGCGCTTCCGGCCGCCAGGGCGACGCCGGTTAACAGCGGCAGCCCGATTTCAAGCGGCATAAAGGACAGCGTGCCGTCCGTGGGCAGTTTGCTGAGGTTTCCCGTCCCCTTCAGCAGCAGCTGGGCCGGCGCGACGGCCGTCCCGGCCATCGTCGTCGTAAACAGGGACGCGTCCGCCCCGATGCCCTGCCCGAGGTAGCTCAGCAGCGGACCGATGTGGTAAGCGGAGAGGGCCAGCGCCAGCAGCACGGCCTTGAGAAGCGCACGCCACCGGCCTTCCTTCAGCACGCGCCGGGCAGCCGGTATCACGACGGCGAATGCCAGCAGGACGCACAGGAACGTGCTGATCATATGGCTGAGAAAGATGCAGGCCGCGCCGATGCCCAGCTTGTACCAGGCCCGCGCATCGCCCCATACCGTCTCCCACAGCCCGCAGAGAAACAGGGGCAGAAAGCCCATGGCCAGCATCTCCCCCAGGGCGAAACGGACGCACACATCCGTAACGCGGTACACGGACAGGACGTACAGAATGGCCGCAAAGGCGCCAGCCCTTTCGGATCGCCAGATCCTTCTGCCGCAGGCAAACAGGGTGAAGCACGCCAGAAGGTTGCAGGCGATGAGGATGACGTTCATCACATACTGGATGGAAGCGCCTGCAATCAGCATGGCCGCAAACGGGTACAGGAAGAGGTCCGGATAAAAGACGGATGTAATCGCGCCGTACCCGTTGTAACTGAATCCGCCGAGGCGGACCGGAAACTGCCCGGAGAGGAGGCCGTCCGCCAGGTTGCGCATCCGCGCTGAATGGTACCGGGTATCGTGGAACACGCTCAGGTTTTCCTTCAGAGCCGGCGCGCTGGCGAACAGAACCGCTACGGCCATCAGCATGAGCAGCACACCCCGCTCCCCGCTCAGCAGCCGGTGCCGCCAGAGGACGGCCAAAGCCCAGCAGCCGAGCAGGACAAAGGCGAAGGTAAACGCGTTGTCCTTGTAAAAGGGCGTGTACAGGCGCGTCTCGCCCATCTCGTAATAGGTGCCGGACTCAAAGTCGACCTGGATGTCCACCTGCTTGGCGGATTCCCCGATTTCAAACTGCACGACCTGCTCGTACTGGTCCCGGGAGAAGGGAAATGCGGCAGGCTCAATCGGCGCGTCGTTGGTCGAGGCCAGGCGCACGGTCCCGGAGCCGTCCGTTTCAATGCAGAACTTGAGCCTGTAAGTCCCCTTGGGCAGGTTGAATTCCGGCCCGGTGTTCTGAATCCCGTAATGCGGGTGTTCGGGGTCCTGCTCCATAAAATGCAGGTAGCTCCACTCCATTGTCCCCCACGTCTGGCATTTGTCCAGCACGCCGGTCATAAAGACGGCCGCAATGAGCGCCGCGCAGAAAAGGAGCGCAAGCCCCTCTTTTTTGTCGATCCTGATCATGTCCTTCCGGCCCTTTCTCGGATTGCGTCCGCCGCGCAGAGGAAGAAATGCGGCAGCACGCACAGGAATGGATAGAGATACCTGCCCTGCATCACCGGCCCCAGCAGGTACGTGCCGTACAGCAGAAGCGGCAGCAGCAGGACGCCAAGAGCCGTCCCCCCGTAAGCGGCTACGATGAGCAGACAGAGAAACAGCACCCAGAACACGAGCCCCGTGTTCATCAGCAGCCGCAGCAGCGGGATTCCGTCGGCCCCTGTGGAGTAAACCGCCTCGTCCAGCCATTTGCGGGCCGCCTCAAAGCGGGAAGGCTGCGTCATCGGCGGCTGGCCGAACGGCGCGGTCAGCACGCCCGGCTGGAGCCCCGTTTCGATGTACGGCTGCGCCACGCGATAGTGGCTGTACGGATAGACGGACGGCAGAATCAGGCTGAAAAACGCGTCGGCATAAACCTTCGGTTCCTGCCTGCCCACCCGCAGCCACAAATCGAAGAACTCCGCGCCGCGTGCCTTCAGCACGTCCTCCCGGATATCCGACTTGACCGGGTCGGACAGGGACGGTTCGTAAAGAGTCCACCCCTTCTTCTGGAAGGCGGAGTCCATCAGCTCTCTGTCCGCATCCGAAAACGCCTCCGGCGCCTTCAGTCTGGCCCTGGCGAGCTGCTGGACCGGCACGGAGAGCATCTCGACCGCGCTCCCCCTGGCGGCGTTCAGCGACCGGATCATGCCCTCGTTGACGCAAAGGGCCAGGACGACCGACAAAAAGACAGGCACCGCCCAGGCGCGCCGGCGCGTAAAGAGCAGCACCGCTCCCCATGCCGCCAGGGCGTAGATCATGTTGTTCCTCAACAGGCAGACGAGGCCTCCGCAAGCGATCAGCCGGGCCGTTCCTGCAAAGTCCGACCGGCCGCACAGCGCGCGTTCCAGCCAGGCGGCGACAAGCAGCGAAAAGAAGCCGGCGAACGGTACGTCCTTGATGAAGTTGCAGGCCATGGCCATGTGCGCGGGATACAGCGTGTAAAACAGCACCGCCAGGACGAAAGCCCGTCCGGACGGCCATACCCTGTACAGCGTCCGGCAGGTTTCGGCAAAGCAGCCCGCCAGTATCGCCATCTGGCACACGCTGTAGAGCGCCGCGCTCTTTTCAATGGACTGGAACAGCGGGTAAAACGAGAGGCATAACCGCAGCGCCAGCGTGTGCAGCAGCGGGTGAAAGGCGTCATACTCTCCCGTCGCGATCTGGAACGTCTGCCGCTGCGTATCGTACATGAAGGAGCCGGGGAACTCGATGAGAAACATCGGCGTCCAGCAGGCCATAAGGATCAGGAAGACCCCAGCCCGGCCGATAGGGGGCTTCTGCCCCGCCCCCTCCCGTAGCCGGGCAGAGCGGCCCGCAGACAGATGCCGCGGCACAAAGCCGACCGCCAGGGTCAGCGCAAGCGCACAGGCGGCAAGCCATACAGGAAAAGCAGACAGGCAGCCGGCGGGGAAGATCTCCCCGTGCTGATCTATCTGCGATCCTATGGTTCCCAGAAGGGCGTAGACGAACGCCCCGAATCCCACGGTCAGAGCAATCCGAAGTCGGCTGTTTTTCATCTTTCAACGGCTGGCCTTCACAGCTTTCCTGTCCTCAAAGTTACCATTCGACGCCCTCGCGGGCCGCAAGCGATTCCGTACGGTACGGGTGCCTGATCTCCTGCATCACGGTGCAGTAATCCGCCTCTTCCATCAGCCAGTCCGGCGCGTTCCGTCCGGTGACGACGGTCTCGCCGTACCGCAGGCAAAGGTCGATGAGTTCCTGCGCGGCGGCCCGGCGGATTGCGCCGTAACGGAGCGCTACGGCCAGCTCGTCCAGCAGGATCGCGTCCGGCTCCGCCGCGCAGATGAACGCCGCCAGCTTAGGAAGGGCGCTTTCCGTTTCCTCGGCATAGTGCAGCCGTTCCGCTTCCGTCAGCCTGCTGTAAAAGCCGCCGGGTGCCGGCATGGGAAAGACCTGTGCCCCCAGCCTGCCGAGCGCCGCGATTTCACCGGAATGTCCGTCTTTCAGAAACTGGATGACCAAGGCCTTTCGGCCGTGGCCGACAGCCCTCAGAAGCAAGCCGGCGGCGGCGGTCGTCTTCCCCTTTCCGTCACCCGTATACACGTGGAGCCGGTTTTCTCTGGCGATGACGCATCCTTCTTTCTCCATCAGCGTGGTTTGGACCGTGCCCGCAGCCTGCGCAGGCCGCCGTACAGCCCCAGGTAGAGGGACGGAGCGCGGCGCAGGAGCCATCCCTGCGCTTTGAGGGACGCGCTGCCGCTGCCCATGGCAAAGGCGGTCAGTTCCTCAAGGTGCTTTTTCAAAAACGCCGTCGCATCCTCCCGAACCGTCCCCTGCAGACCGTAAGCCGGAATGTTTCTGGCGACGCTCAGCGCAATCTGCCCGGCCCTGTGCCGCAGCGCCTCTTTCGCTTCCGGCGTCGTGCACGCTTCCGACAGCCGGCTCAAAAACCGGCAGACATACAAGTAGCTTTCGCACCACCCCGCGTCGCGGGAAAAGGAGCGCATGATGCTGCCTTCCCGCTGCCGGTAGAAGACCAGCGTGCGGCCGCAGGAAGCCGCCCGCGCGGCGCCGGTCAAGGCGGCCGACTGGAAGACCTCGTCCTCGAAGAGGATGCCCTCCGTCATCCTGAGGCTCCGCTCCCGCAGATAGCCCCGCCTGTATACGCACTGCCAGACCATGGGTTCGTAAATCCCTGCCCGGCACTCGTCCGCAAACAGCTGCGCGCCGGGGAGGTCCGCCGTCCCGGGGAGCTGCGGTCCGCCGGTCCGCTCCCCCGTTTCGTCGTCAAAGCAGCAGAAGCCCGCTTTCATGACGTCCAGCTTCCGCTCCCGCGCCTCCGTTGCCGTCTCCAGGACGGCCTTCGCGTCCACGATGTCGTCGCTGTCCAAAAAGAAGACGTATTCCCCTGCCGCACGGTCCAATCCGGTGTTCCTCGCCGCAGACAGACCGCCGTTATGCTCTCTCCTGAGGACAAAACGGTTCTGCTTCGGTCCTGCCCACGCTTCAATCCGTTCAAGCGAGCGGTCGCTGCCGCAATCGTCGACGAACAGGATTTCCACGCTGTCCTCCGGAAACGCCTCCAGGCTCGCCAGGCAGTCCGGCAGATACTGCTCGACGTTGTAGAAGGGGACGATGACACTCAGTAACAGCATATTCCTCCAAACCGCGGCGGCGGGTCATCCCCCGCCCTTCCGCTCCGCCTCCGACAGGAGCCTGACCAGAAGGGTATTCATAATCCGCATTCCCGCGTCCGTCAGCGCCCAGTGGTCCGCGTCGGTCCGCGCGTAACCCTCCCGCTCAAAGTACGCGTAACTCTCAGGCCACAGAGCCTCGGGGCCGGTACCGAAATCGCGCCGGAAGCGCCCGAGGTCGACGCCCCTCGTCATCCTGAAGCCGAGCATCACCCGCTCAAACATCCGCTCCTGTCTGTCCGTGCCGTATGCCTCCTCAAGGCGGGCCGGAATCTCCTCCTCAAGGTATCCGCTCAGGGACGGCGTATGGCCGTACCGCCGTCCGAAGAGGTCGCTGTGCGCGGCACAGCCGATCCCGAGGTACGGCAGACACTGCCAGTAGGTGATGTTGTGCCTGCATTCAAATCCGGGCAGGGCGTAATTGGAGACCTCATACCGCCGCAGTCCGCTTGCCTCAAGCAGGTCCGCAGCCCGCTCTTCCATTGCAAGGGCCGTATCCTCGTCCGGAAGGGCCGGCAATTTTCCCTCCAGCAGCTGATAGCGGAACCGCGTGTTCTCCTCGTTGATCAGCTGATAAGCGCTGACATGGGTGGGGCCGAGCTCCAGCGCCTTGCGGAGGGTATCCTCCCACGCCGGCAGCGTCTGCCCCGGCAGGCCGTAGATGAGGTCCAGATTGACGTTCCGGATACCTGCATCCTGTACGTTGCGGACCGCTGCCTCGGCCTGCCCTTCGGTGTGAATCCGGCCGATTCTTTGCAACAGTTCGTCATCCAGCGCCTGCACACCGAGCGAAACCCGGTTGACGCCCAGGCGCCGCCACCCTTCCGCCTCCCGCCGGGCAAAGGTCCCCGGGTTGGCCTCAAGGGTGATCTCGCAGTCCTCCAGAACGTCAAATGCGTCCCGGATTTGCTCAAACAGGTTTTCCAGCAGGCGCTCCGGTACGAGGGACGGCGTGCCGCCGCCGATATAAACGGTGTTCAGCGCCTGAAGGCCTGCCCTCTCCCTGTAATCCGCGATTTCCCTGCAGAGCTTTTGAACATACGCTTCCATCGCCGCCGAACTGTACGGATAGGACGCGAAATCGCAGTAGGCGCACTTGCGCCTGCAGAAGGGAATGTGCACGTAAAGGGACAGCACGGGGACCTGCTTTGCCTTACTCATCCATCTTGAGGACGGACATGAACGCTTCGCTGGGAACCTGGACGGAGCCCAGCTGGCGCATCCGCTTTTTGCCTTCCTTCTGCTTTTCAAGCAGCTTCCGCTTTCTCGAGATGTCGCCGCCGTAGCACTTCGCCAGCACGTCCTTGCGCATGGCCTTGACCGTTTCCCGGGCGATGACCTTGCCGCCGATCGCCGCCTGGATCGGGATTTCAAACAGCTGGCGCGGGATCACGTCCTTCAGCTTTTCGGCAACGGAACGCCCTCTCGGATAGGCGCGGTCCCTGTGCACGATCATGGAGAGCGCGTCGCAGATTTCCCCGTTCAACAGGAAATCGAGCTTGACCAGGTCGCTCTGCTGATAATCCAGCAGCTCGTAGTCGTAGCTGGCATAGCCCTTGCTCCTGCTCTTCACCTGGTCGAAGAAATCGAAGATGATCTCGTTGAGCGGCATGTTGTAGTGCAGGCAGACGCGGCTCCCCTCGTAAACCATGTCCTGATAATCGCCGCGCTTGTTCTGGCAGACCTCCATCAGGGCACCGACAAACTCCTGCGGCGTGTAAATCGAGACCTTTACCCGCGGCTCCTCCATGTATTCGACGCGGCCCAGGTCGGGCAAGTTGGACGGATTGTCGACGTCCAGCACCGTTCCGTCCGTGCAGTGCACACGGTAGACGACGCTGGGGGCCGTCGTGATGATGTCCAGGTCAAACTCCCGCTCCAGCCGCTGCTGGATGATCTCCATGTGGAGCAGCCCCAGGAAGCCGCAGCGGAACCCGTAGCCCAGCGCCTGGCTGGTCTCCAGCTCGTAGGTGAGCGACGCGTCGTTCAGGTTCAGCTTTTCCAGGGCGTCCTTCAGATTCTCGTAATCGCCGCCGTCCAGCGGATAGATGCCGCAGAAGACCATCGGCGTCACCTGGCGGTAACCGGGCAGCGGGCTTTGCGCCGGGCAGGCTGCGTCCGTGATGGTGTCGCCCACCCTCGTGTCGTGCAGGTCCTTGATCGACGCGGCGACATAGCCCACCTCGCCGGCGGAAAGCGCTTCCTTCGGCGTGTATCCCGGGCTTCGGATACCGACCTCGACCACATCGAACGTGGCGCCGGTATTCATCATCCGGATCGTCATGCCCGGGCGGATCTCGCCTTCGACGACGCGCACGAAGCAGATGGCGCCCTTGTAGTTGTCATAATATGAGTCAAAAATCAGCGCGCGCAGATTCGTCTGAGGCTCGCCCACGGGTGCAGGGATGCGGCTTACGATGCTCTCCAGGACGTCGGTGATGCCAATCCCCTGCTTTGCGCTGATGAGCGGCGCGTCCCCGGCGTCCAGGCCGATGACTTCCTCGATCTCCTTGCGCACCGCCTCCGGCTGCGCGCTGGGCAGATCGATCTTGTTGATGATGGGGATGATCTCCAGATCGTGCTCCATCGCCATATAGACGTTGGCCAGCGTCTGCGCCTCCACGCCCTGCGTCGCGTCCACCACCAGCACGGCGCCCTCGCACGCGGCCAGCGCACGGGAAACCTCGTAGGTGAAATCCACATGGCCGGGGGTGTCGATCAGGTTGAGCGTATACGTCTCCCCGTCTTTCGCCGTATAGTTCATGGAAACCGCTTTGCTTTTGATGGTGATGCCCCGCTCCCGTTCCAGTTCCATGGAATCGAGAATCTGGTCCACCATGTCGCGCTTCGCGTACACGCCGGTTTCTTCCAGAATCCGGTCGGCCAGCGTCGACTTGCCGTGATCGATATGCGCGATGATGCAGAAATTGCGAATCCTGCTTTCCGGGTTTTTCATGCTTGTTTCCTCACCTGATGGGTTATTGAATCCATGCCGCAGAGAGCACCAGTACGAGGCCGGCTGTATAAAACGCGGTGTACAGCAGCCCGGACATGTGCAGCGGGATTGAAGACATTTTTTTGAAGACGTCGATCCTGTCCGATACAAAAAGGGAGCCGGCGCCGATAAGCCGGATCAGCGCGGCGACGCCGGTCACCCCGGACAGGCTGAACTGCGCGACGGTCAGCGCCACGGCCGTCGCGGCCGCCAGGGCGGGGATGACGCCCAGAAAGAGCTCCGTCGCCCGCAGCAGCAGGGGCTGCTTCCGGTTGAAGGCGACGCCCGCCAGATACAGCGCAAAATAGAAGAACAGAAAGATGAGCATCATGCTCTGCAGGATGATGTTGTTGGCGATGCCCCTGGCGAGGTACATCCGGAACCACACCGCGAGCAGGCAGGCAAAGCTGAAGGCTTTCAAAAAGCAGCCGACCAGATACTTCTGATGAATCCCGGCGGCAACCGGCCTGTACCCCAGGCACATGGCCGCCGACAGCCACTGGAAGGCGAAAGCCGCCGTCACCCATCCGATCTCGGCGCTGCCTTTCCAGAGCACGCCGAAGCAGGCGACCAGCGAAGCGGCGAGGCTCGTAAAGAACCTGACCCGGTCGCTGCTCTCGTTGATCAGCAGCAGCAGCGAAACGCTCCGGTACGCCCTTTCCCTCAGGTAGCCGGACGTGTGGCGCAGCCTTTCCGCGGATTCCGAAAAAAACAGGTCCGCTTCCTCTTCCGTGCGTATGTTCGAATAAAAGCCCTGCACGAGGTTCCGCAGCCACGCCCAGAGCGCGCACAGGTGCCATCCCGCCCGTGTGCGGGTAAAGCGCAGCACGGCGTACCGGAAGCGGTCCGGGACGGTGACGCACAGTCTGTCGATGAAGCTGTTAAACCACTGATCCATTCATTCCCGCCCCTGGATTACTTCAATTTTGAGCCTTTTGCGCCGGAAATCACCTTGTCCAGGATGGTCGAATCGTAGGCGAAGACGCTCTTGTTCTTCTCCGCGCTGGCCTCAAAGGCATTCTTCACCATCTCGTCCACAAGCTGGGAGAACGACAGCCCGCTGGCCTTCCACAGGTAGAAAGCCATGGAGCCGGGGATCGTATTGGGTTCGTTGACGTAGAGGATGTCGTTCTCGTCGATGATGTAGTCGATCCGGACGACGCCCTTGCAGTTCAGCAGCCGGAAGATTTCCTCCGTCATCTTCTGTATCGTCTCCGTCAGCGTCTCCCCGATCGGTGCGGGAAGGACCCGGCTGAGGTTTTTCATCCCCCGCGACTCCGGGTTCTTCGAGCCGGAATTGCGCAGATACTTCTCCCAGAACGTCAGGAACTGGTCGTCGCTGCTGGGCACCGGCATCTCGCAGACGGAGGTCCGGACGGACTCCCCGAAGCCCAACGCGGAGCAGTTGATCTCCGTCGGGTGCTCGATGCCCGCTTCCACGAGCAGCCGGCTGTCATAGGACGCGCCGACCCGGACCGCCTCCTCCAGGGACGCGCGGTCTGTCGCCTTTGAAATCCCGATGGAAGAGCCGAGGCTGGACGGCTTGACAAACACGGGGTATTTCAGCTGGGTTTCGATGCGGTCGATCCACTTCCGGGCGTCCCGCTCCCACTGCTCCCGCGTAAACCAGATGAAATCCAGCACCGGGTATCCGGCGCCCCGCAGCAGGAGCTTCACGGCGATCTTGTCCATGCCCAGGCTGGAACCCAGCACCCCGGTGGACGTGTAAGGGATATTCAGCAGCTCCAGCAGCCCCTGCACGGTTCCGTCCTCGCCGTGCAGGCCGTGCAGGACGGGGATCGCGCAGTCCAGGCGGACCAGCGGCTTTTGCAGCTTGGAGAACAGGCCCGTCCGCTGCGGCGGCCACTCCCAAATATCCCCGGCCCCCGTGGTCAGGTCGAAGATGATCCGTTTCAGTCCGGCGGACATCGGGTTGAAATTGCGGTATGTCTCTATCTTGCGCAGCGCGTCTCCCGTGTACCACAGGCCTTCTTTCGTGATGTAGACGGGCACGATGTTGTACTGCTCCGAATCGGCTGCTTCCATCAGCTGCAGCGCAGAGACGACGGACACCTCGTGCTCACAGCTCCTGGAACCGTAAATGACGGCGACATTCAGTTTCGGCATAGTTTCCCTCTCTCGCTTTCGGTTCAAGAATAGTTGTCCGGCAGATCGTTTTCATACAGCACGACGTCTCCGGCCTGCAGCAAGCGCTGCAGGAGCTCCGTCGCATCGCTGAGCTGGTTCGCGTAATGCAGGTTGCCGCGGTCGAAGCGTCCGGATTCCAGGATTCCCTCGGTGATGCTCTTCGCGTTGTAGCTCCCGACGAGAATGGCAATATCCGCGTTTTCCGCGATCTGCCTGCCGAATTCCACGTTGTACTCGTGTTCTTTTTCGCCCAGCTCCACCATGCCCGGCGTGACGATGATTCTTCTCCCTTCAAACTGGCCCAGCACGCGGGCGGCTGCCCTGGCGCCGGCCGGGTTGGAGTTGAACGCGTCGTCGATCACGGTGATCCCGTTTCCGTAGGTCAGCAGCTGCAGCCGGTGTTCCACCGGCCGGCACTGGCTGATCCCGCGCGCGATCTCCTCAAGGGTCATCCCCAACTTCCGCGCGACGGCCGCGGACAGCAGAATGTTGCTGATCGCGTGTTCGCCCAACAGCCGCGTCTGGCAGGCGGCTTCCTCTCCGGTTTCCCGGTCCCTCAGCACAAAGGCGGTCCCTTTCGGCCCCACGCGGACCCGGCCCGCCTCCAGCACGCCGTCGGATAAGAATTTGTGCTCCAGCGGGCATTTCTCATACAGCTGTCTGCAGAGCCCTCCGTCGTCGGCGAAGAACGCCATACCGTCCCGCGGCAGCCCCTCGATCAGTTCGTATTTGGCCCTCGCAACCTGTTCAACGGTACCGAACGTGTCCAGATGCTGCGGACCGACTGCCGTAATCATCCCGATCTCAGGGTGCACCAGGTCGCACAGTTCCCGGATGTCGCCGATGTGCCGGGCGCCCATCTCGGCGATGAAGATGTCGTAGCCGGGCGTCAGCATCTCGCGGATGACCCGCGTGACTCCCATCGTGGTGTTGAAGCTGCCCGGCGTGGCCAGCACCTTCCAGCGGGTCGAGAGAATCGTCTGCAGGATAAACTTCGTGCTGGTCTTGCCGTAGCTGCCTGTAATGCCGATCACGCGCAGCTCGGGGATCTCCGCCAGCCGGCGCTTTGCGTCGTTTACGAACTGACCCGCGATCTGCTTTTCAATGGGGACGGCCGCGGCGGCGGACAGCGCAAAGAGCAGGATTTCCACACCCGGCACGATAAAGACCGGGATGCCCAGGCAGCAGGCAGCCGCGGCGACGATCAGCCCGACGCCCAGGTGCACAAGGCCGAAGCGCTTTACCCGCTCCGTGCAGTGAAAGGGCTTTTTCTCCTTTTGCCCTTCGACCGCCTTGTAATATGCAAAAGATCCGGCTGCCTGCAAAAGAACGCAGACGAGCACCGGCACGCCGGCCCAGGACAGTACCGCGGCGGCGAGCACGAGCAGCAGGTGGATCAGCAGCGTCCTCTTCAGGCTGCGCCTTACGCTCTTGAAGAATCCGGGCAGCTGATAGTTCTCCAGCTGATACAGATGAATGAGCTTCCGGCTGAGAAACAGGCAGGTGAAGGCGGTGAGCACACAGCCAGCGGTTATCGTTAAGAACTTCATTCGTTACGTCCTTTCAAAAGGAATTCCTCTGCGATTTTTGTAAACACCGCCTGCCGCTCCAGATAAGCGAAGTGGGTGGCGCCCTCTTCCGTGATGAGCGCCGCGTCCGGGATCCGCTTCTCCATCTCCCGCCCCATCCACAGCGGCGTCTCCGTGTCCTTCGTTCCCCAAAACAGGATGGTGGGCGCCTGGACCTTCTCCAGATAAGGGGTGATGTCGAAGGAGATCACCTGCTTGAAGACCTCCCGCATGTGCGGCGAGAGCGCCTTGTAATCCGCAGACCCGTACTTCTGGATCAGCGCTTCCTGCCAGGCCGATGCCTTGTCCCGAAGCCCCGGAAGGCTGCCCAGCACACGCACGCAGGACTTGAGGGCATGATACTCCCGGCCTCTCTTCTGCGAGGCGGCCGTAGGCCGATTCGGGATGCCGGCCGCGCCTGTCAGGATCAGGCGGCCTACGGCTTCCGGCTCCGTCGCCGCCAGATACAGGGCGACGCGGCAGCCGAAGGAATGCGCGATGATGTCGCAGGGCGCCAGGTCGTAGCGCCGGATGATCTCCAGCGCCAGAGCCGCGTAGTCCGGGATTCCCCATACGCACTTCGGCGGTTCGGCCTTCCCGCCGTCACCGTGACCGGGAAAATCGACAGCGACCGTCCGCATCCGGGGCGAAAGCGCGTCCTGGATGCCGCCCATCATCGCAGCCGAGCATTTCCAGCCGTGCAGCAGCAGCAGTCCTCTCCCGCTTTCTCCCTTTGCGCAAAGGTGTACGTCAATTCCCTGATACGCCATCTGTTCATTCGTTCCCATATGCACCGAACCCATCTCGTGAGTATTTCATGAAGCTGCGCGCTTAAACGAGATCCTTGAACATGATCAACGCGTCTTCCCGGTTGTCTTCATAATAGCGCTTGCGGTAGCCGACGTCCGTAAAACCCAGCGAGTGGTAGAGCGCCTGCGCGATCGCGTTGGACCTGCGCACTTCCAGCGTCATCAGGCGCATGCCCTCTTCCCGGGCCCTTGCGATCAGCGCCTCCATCACCCGCTTGCCGTAACCCATCCCCCGGAATGCGGGGTGAACCGCCACGTTGCAGATATGCCCCTCGTCCACGACCAGCCACATGGAGGCGTACGCCAGCACCGGCGTTTGGGGCTGCGCCTCGTCCGTCAGGACGAGCCACCGCGCCACGACGTTCTCCTTCAGGTCGTGAAGAATCGATTTCTCCGACCACGGCATCGCAAAGCAGAGTTCCTCTATCCGGTGGATATTGGGGACGTCGGATTCCCGCATATCCCGTATCGTTTCCGTTTCCAACTGCAGCCCTCCGTCGTCTCGCCGCTCAGCCGATCTGCGGGCGCTTCAGATAGCTCGGCTTCAGGTCCGCCGCGTCCATCCCCCGCCCCGCCTCCGCGTACCGGGCCGCCAGTTCGCAGATCGTGCCCGGCGTCGGGAACGTGCGCTGCGGGGAGGCGAACAGCACCTGCGCCCCCAAACCGTCCTCAAAGCGGGCCCGGAACGGGGAGAGGTCCTCGCCGACCAGCAAAACCCGCTCCCCGCACGCCTGAAGCGAGCGGATGAGGTCGTCCGTCCGCACCGAAGTGTCTTCCGTAAGGCGGACCGGCGGCATGCCGCTGCGGAAGCGGGCCGTAAACACGTGATCGGCTTTCGCGTCGATCACCGGGCAAATCAGCCCGTCAAAAGCCGGTATCTCCGCCGCCATGGCCTCCAGCGCGTCGACGCATACGCAGGGTTTGTTTTCCGTCTGCCCCAGCGCCTTGACGACGGACATCCCGATCCGGATGCCGGTATACGAACCAGGCCCGCCGACCGCGGCAAACACGTCGATATCCTGCACGCTGCAGCACGCCAGGGCGAGCGCCTGCTCCACCAGATTCATGACGTTCGTGCTGTGGACTTTTTTGCCGGCAAAACTCAGTTCGCACACAATCCTGCCGTCTGCCCAGACGGACGAGCCGCACAGCAGGCCGGACGTTTCAACAGTCAGTATTCTCATTCTCTGTTCACTCGCTATCTTTACGGCCTTGATTCCGGCCGATGACGATTTTTCTGCCCCCGTCTTCGGAGGAGATGCGGATCTCAATGGCATCCTTGGGCAGCAGCCCCTTCGCCACTTCCGGCCACTCAATGACCGATACCGCCCCCGGATCTGTGATGAACTCGTCAAATCCGATTTCGTCCAGCTCATCCGGGTCCTCGATCCTGTACAGATCAAAATGGTGGAGCTTCAGCCCGGGGCCCTCGTGTACGTTGAGGATCGTAAAGGTCGGGCTCGTAACCGGCCCGCTGATGCCCAGACCGCGCGCGATGCCGCGCGTGAAGACGCTCTTCCCCGCGCCCAGACCGCCGTGCAGGAGGACGACGTCCCCGCCCTTCAGTCCGGCTGCCATCTCTTTGCCGAGCTGCAGGGTCTCCTCTTCCGTCCGTGTTTTGTAAACCATCTGCTGACACTTCTTTATCCTGTTGTCTCTTTTCATTATACCATGCTTTTCCGTTCTTCTCAACAACTGAAAAAACGGAGCGGCCGCCGTCTGCCGGAACAATCCTCCAGTCGGTGCCGCACGTTTTATTGCAGGCGCATGAGCAGCATGTCGAAGACCGCCTCTTCGCTCTGCGCGCCGCTTTTTACATCGTATTCTGCCTGAATGCACTGCTTCAACTGCTTCTCCAGCCTGCCGCGGTCAATCGACCGCACCCGGGCCGCGGTCTTGCGGACGATAAACGGCTTCATCCCCAGCCGGGCGGCTATCTCGCTTTGCGGCCTGCCCTCGTCCATAAGGTCCCTGACGTACAGCATCTGCCGCATCTGCCGGGCGACGAGCGAGATGATGCCCAGCCGGCTTTCCCCAGACGCGAGCAGCGTCTCCATCTGCTGATACGCTTTGGCCGTCCGCTTTTCGACGATGTCGTTGATCATCTCGAAAATCTTCGCTTCCGCGCTCTTGACGCAGAGCGCTTCGATCGCCTCCGGCGTGACGCTGCCGTTTTCCCCGGCGTAGGTGATCAGTTTGTCCAGCTCGGTCGTCAGCGTTCCCAGATCGTTCCCGCAGAGAAAGATGAGCTTTTCGCAGGCGTCCTGCCGGATTTCCACGCCGGCGCGCTTCGCATGCCGCATCAGGAAGGCCGCCGTGTCCGCCTCCTCCATGGGATCGAAGGAGACGAATCCCTCCAGCTGGGACAGGCCGCGGCCCAGTTTGCGCCGCTTGTCCAGGGCTTCCCCGCAGTCGAAAACGAGACAGCATGTCTCCGGTATCCTCAAAAGATAGTCGAGAAGCGCCTCCTCGTCCTTGCCTCCTGCACCTGCGTCGCCTTCCCCCGATGCCCTGCCCTCTTTATGGATCAGCGCGGCGTCGCGTACCAGTATAAAGCGCCTCGGGCTCATAAAGGGATAGGTCTCGGCGTTCTCCACGATCTGCTGCACGGTGGGATTCGTCAGGGTGACCGAGTCCAGCCCCTCTTCGGCCCCCGCCAGGGCCTGCTTCTTTAACCGCCTGACAGCCTCCTGGCGCAGGTAATCCTCTTTCCCGCAAAAGACGTAGACGGGGAGAAGTTTTCCCGCGCGCAGGCTGCCGAAAAATTCCTTTGCATTCATGGTCTGATGATCCCCGGATTTCTGTAGACGCGCCCCCGCAGCACCGTCGTGCCTCCGTCGATCTGCTTTCCGCCGAAGAAAAACACGACGCTCTTTTGCGGGCGGTTCTCGGTTATCGTGTTGACGACGGCGTAAAGAAAGGCCGTCTGCTCGCCGTCGCTCATGCTGCCCAGCGCCGTTTCGAGCCGGGCGGAAAAGTTGATGACGATATCGCTCTTCTCCACCCGCACTGCCAGGATGTCATCCGGCTCCAGCCCGCCGAGCTGCTCGTGATCCTGTGCCCACGCCGCGATGAGCGCGCTCAGCACCGTCCTGGGGTCGCCGCTGCGGCCAGCGGGGATCGTCGCCGTCTCTTTCCTCAATCCGCCCCCTGCCGACGGCAGATACAGCGTCTCGGGGGCGCCGATGAGCGCCTCGAACGTGCTCCAGTCCATCCTGCCGTCCGCAAAGCTCCGGCTCGTTCCGTCGACCGTCTGCAACCGGTTCAGCGCCGTCAGGCTGCTGCCGCCGATCGAGACCCTCACCCCGTCCATGCCGGGGATGAAGCCCATGAAGGTGTTCGTCAGCATCCCCAGATAGAGCTGCAGGCTGACCCCTGCGTCCTTCAGCGCGCTGCGGATCCCCTCCGAAAAGCGGAGGCTGATTACCCGGTACTCGTCTTCTTCCGAACGGACGATCTCCGGCATTTCGTCCATGTACTCCAGCGGAGCCGGATAACTGTGGAAGCCCGGTGTCCCCGCCAGCCTTGAGAATGTTTCCAGGATGCTGTAGAGGTACTCCACGCCGCCGGCCTTTTCGTAGGTGACATCGCAGGTGTACGGGAGAATGAACGCGGCATCCGGCGAGGGCAGAAAAAACGTCGTGGGCAGTGTAAAGGATGCGAGCGTCTGCCGGAGATCGGCCGCCTGAGCGTAGCGGACGGCCAGTTCATCCGGCGGGATTCTGGTAAAAGCACCGGCCGGAACCAAGCCGGCCAGATCGACGCCCTCTTCCCTGCCGTCAATCAGCACGCCCACCGTCCGGCAGCCCGCCAGACAGAGCGTCTGTGCGACGGACTGGCGGATGTCGTAGAGCAGCTCCGGTTCAAAAGCACGGAAACCGTTGGACAGGTTGACCACTGCGCTCTGCCCGGAGACGGTCAGCTCAAAGCCGGCATTTCGCCGGTCCGGTATCCCGTCCGCCGACTGTCCGGCCGCCTCCAGCACGAGGTCCATCTGCCTGGCCAGGAGATCCTGCAGGTCGATTCTGCCGCCGACCGTGCGCACATCGATGACGGCCGCCTTCAGGCTTCCGGCCTTTGGATCAACGCTGTACACGCTGGCTTTTTCTTCTCCCTGCACCTGTCCGTCCATCACCGGTGCGCTCGTCCCGGGCTTGATAGCGCCCGGATCCACGCTCCCCAGGGGGCGCTCTTCAATGATGCCGGAGCAGCCCGTCAGGGATACCAGCATCAGCGCCAGACAGGCCGCAACAGACAGGCGCCTGATGGAATACCCGGTCTTGTTCATGGTTTCAGCCTTTCATCGTCAATCGCGAATCATAAGAGAGAGAAGCGACTCGTATTCCAGCATCCAGTTATCCTGGAATCTGTACACCGGCACGGCTTCACGCGCGATTTGCGCGCGTTCCCCGGCCGCATCCTGGATTTCGGCATCGATGACCACGGTGGCCGACTGCCCGTCCACCGCTATCGTCCCGTTGCTGACCGTATAAGACAGCAGAGAGACCGGCTGATCCTTCATCTCCCGTTCAAAACTCTGCAGATTGGAAACCGGTTCCCCGGCGTGGATAAACGGATAAGCGGACGCCCAGTCCTTTTCCTTCCACGCTTTGAGGACCCTGTCCATCACGATGGACGGCGTAATCAGCAGCGCCTCATCGCGGCCGCAGGCGGCCAGGCGCAGCGTCGTGTCCGTCTCTTCGTCGTTCAGCAGGTACAGCGGTATGCGCTGCGGCACGGAATCGTCGTCCTCCGCGGTGTACAGCTGTACGCGCTGGCACTGGCCGCCCTCCGTCAGGGAGAGAACGATGGACTGAAAAGCCAGTCTCCGCCTCAGGGCCGCTTCCGTTTGCCAGGCGTCGCTCTCTTCCCAGTCGAGCGGTGCACCGTCGGGTCTGCCCAGGAACTCCGAGCTCAGCGTGACGAAGGCGGTCGGTCCGTCCGTCTTTACGCTGATGACCCGCGTACCCATCGGAAAAAGCCCGGACAGCCGCTCGCTTTGCGCATCCGGCCCGGAGACCAGCTCGCTGATCATCAGGGTGGCGACCGTCTCCTCCCGCGTCAGATCGATGGTGGACCGTTCGACGCCGAGGTACTTCGTGTCGGCGTAGCGGAAGTACAGGGTGATATCGATGATATCCCCCCGGACTGCAGGCTCCGCCTCGTACCGCACCCTTCTGGAAACCGGGGCGCTCCATTCGGCGGGGCGCTCCGTCTCCGGCAGCATGCCATGGACAAAAGACTCCGGTACGAGCGACAGCGCGACGGTCACCGCAAGCAAGATCAGACGTTTCATTCTTCACCCCTCCTGCTCACAGCACCGGCAGCTGCACGGTAAAGGTCGATCCCTCGCCCGGCTTCGAGCGGACCGTGACCGTCCCCGCGTGCAGGCGGACGATCTGCCTTACGATCGACAGCCCGAGGCCCGTCCCGGTCCCCTCTTCCTCACGCGCGCGCGACCGGTCGGCCCGGTAAAAGCGGTCGAACACGTGCGGCAGATCCGCCTCGGCAATCCCCACGCCGGTATCGCTGACCTCCAGCACGGCGTCGCGTCCCGTGCGCCTCAACTTTACGTCGATGCGGCCCTCCCGGGGCGTGTACTTGATCGCGTTGCTGATGATGTTGTAGCAGACCTGCATCAGCTTGGCGGAATCCGCCTCCATGACGCAGGGATCCGTGATGTCGAGATTGACGGCGATCTCCTTCTTGTCCGCCAGCGGCATCAGCCGGTCCACGCTCTTGCGCACAACGCTTTCAAAATCAATCCGCTCCCGGCGGATCGTGAGCTTCCGGCTGTCCGCCTTTGCGAGGATCAGCAGGTCGCTGACTACGGCGGAGAGCCTGTCGATCTCGCTGTCGATATCCTGCAGCAGTTCCTTGTAGAAGGCCTCGTCCGCCCCCTCCTGGTAGAGCATGGTCTCCACCAGGATCTTGATGGTGGCCAGCGGCGTCTTCAGTTCATGGGAGGCGTTGGAGACAAACTGGCTGCGCGACTCGTCGAGCCTGTGGACTTTCTCGCTCATCTCGTTGAAGGCGGCGGCCAGATTGGCCATCTCCCCGTGTCCCGGAACGTGCACCATCGTGCCGTAATCGCCCTGCGCCATGCGGTCGATTCCCGCGGACAGGGCGTTGATCGGCCTCGTTATGAGCCCGGAAAGGATCAGCGCCGACAGAAGCAGCACGACGGCCAGGGCCGCGAGAAACACGAGACCGATGTTGTTGCGCAGCTGGTATACCGTGTCGATCGTATCCTGGATGCTGATGAGCGCGGCGACGACCGCTACGGTTCTGCCGCTTCCGTCCAGCACCGCCGAGGCGAAGCAGCCTTCCCATTCCCCGTCCCGCTGTGCGCCGTCCGCCGCCCCGTCGAGCCGGTGCGCGTGGTACCCGTAATCCGCGTCGCTTTCCCCGGAGAGGACGGTCTGCACCTCGCCGTAGGGAAGCAGCGTGCCGCAGCGCTCGTCAAACGTATCGAAGATGACCTTGGCATCCCGGTCAACTAAGAAAAGACGGCCGCCCATTTGACGCGCCGCATCAATTAATCCGCCGTGGATTTTTTCAAAACTGGCATCCGTTATCTCGTTGGACAGCGACGCGGACAGGTCGGTCACCTGCTGCACGTTCTGGTTGGCCGCCTTGCGCAGCAGGACGCCGCCGACCATGTTGATCGTCAGCGTCGCAGCCAGCACAAAGGCGGCAGAGATGATGACAAATAAGGATAACGTCAGCCTCGTTCGGATCGATGAAAGAAAGTTAATCCTTATCCGTGAAATAGTATCCCACTCCCCACTTCGTCAGTATAAACTCGGGATTGGAGTTGTCCCTTTCAATTTTTTCACGAAGTCTGCGGATATGGACGTCCACCGTCCTCATATCGCCCAT
Organism: uncultured Eubacteriales bacterium; assembly: GCA_902781095.1. GTDB lineage: Bacteria > Bacillota > Clostridia > Christensenellales > Aristaeellaceae > Ventricola. The sequence goes on along the minus strand of CACZHW010000003.1, from coordinate 118,212 downwards.
ATAGTCATATTTCCAGACTGTCTCCAGCAGTTCTTCCCTGTTGTACACCTTGCCGCGGTGCGTAATCAGCAGCTTCAGCAGGTCAAACTCCTTGGCCGTCAGGCGGATCGCGCGATTGCCGAGCTGTACGGTCCTGCTCTGGCAGTTGACCTCCAGGTCGTGCACCCGGATGATCCGGCGCTCCTCGTTGTCCTCGACGACCGGCTGGCTGCGCCTGAAGATCGACTTGATGCGCGCCTTTACCTCCAGGATGTTGAAAGGCTTCGTCATGTAGTCATCCGCACCGTACTCCAGGCCGAGAATCTTGTCCATGTCCTCGCCCTTGGCGGTCAGCATAATGATCGGGACGTTGGAATGCTCGCGGATGCGCTGGCATACCTCGATCCCGTCGACACCCGGCAGCATGACGTCCAGCAGAACCATGTCAAAGTTGCCGGCTGCGAAGCGCTCCAGGGCTTCCTCGCCGTCAGCGGCCGATTCCGTCTCATATCCGTCTTTTTCCAGGCTGTATTTTAATCCTTTCAGAATCAATGGCTCATCATCCACGAGCAGGATTTTCTTCGGCATGACTCTCGCTCCGTTTCGTCTTCAGAATTCTTTTCTATTTTACGCAATGTGCAACGAAAAATCAAGAACTCCTGTAATAAATATCGGGCACTGCCTTCACATTTCCTTTAAATAGTGCTGTGTTTTTTCTGTCAATGCTTCGAAGGATGACCTGCACTTCTTTCGAATGTGTTAACTGCGTCTTACAAAGAATCGCGGCCCGCTGCTCTATACATTCTTTTGCCGAAGTGTTAAAATAGAATGACTGACCGTTTTGCGAAACCCGGCTGAAAGGAGGGAACTGCACCATGCGCTGCCGTACGGCCCGCCGCACTCTGTGGCTGCTTTTGCTGCTTTTCCTTTCTTTCCCGCCGCACCCGTCTCTGGCGGAAGAAACCGAGCCTGAGGACACCGTCGCCTACGTCGCGCCGCGCTACGCGGCCGATGCCATCCCGTGGGACAGTACGCACCCGGAGCTGCTGGAAGGCGACATGCTCCTGGCCAGAAGCGCCATCCTCATCGAGGCAGACTCCGGAGACGTCCTGTTTGAAAAAAACGCGGACGAGATGATGTTCCCCGCGTCGACCACGAAGATCCTGACAGCGTACATCGCGCTGCAGATGGCCGACCTTGAGAACGACATCGTTACCGTTTCCGACGAAGCCGTCTCCTCCGTTCCCCCCACCTACGCCAAGATCCCCCTGTCCCCCGGCGAGGAAATCGGGATGCTCGACCTCGTCACCGCCACGATGGTCAAATCCGGAAACGACGGTGCGAACGCCATCGCAGAGTTTATGAGCGGCAGCACGGAGCAGTTCGCCGTGCTGATGAACAACATCGCGGGCATGCTGGGCTGCTCTTCCCTCACCCATTTCACCAACCCTTCCGGCGTGCACGACGAAAACCATTACACCACCGTCCGGGATATGGCGAAGATCGCCCAGGCCGCGATGAAAAACGAGGTCTTCGCGTCGATCGTGAGAAAAACAAGCTGCGACCTCCCCGCCACCAACAAGCACCCGCAGCGCAGCGTCGTCGGCTCAACCTTCATCCTCGACTCGGAAAGCAACGCCTTTTACCCGTACGCGACCGGCGTCAAGACCGGCTTCACCAACGCCGCCGGCTACTGCTTCGTAGGCTCGGCCACCAAGGGCGGCGTCGATCTCATCTCCGTCGTGTTCTACACCTCCGAAGGCGGGCGCTGGAGTGATACGCGCAGGCTGATGGAATACGGCTTTACCCAGATCGAGAGCATCACGCCGGAGTCGCTGTACGCCGAGAGCCCGCGCGTCATCGACATCGCCGGCTTCGACATCAACGACTCCCGGCACGGCGAACTGACGCTGGGCATCCGCGCGGTGGACCCGCAGCGGGACATGACCGTCGTCGGCCGCAGGAGCACCATCGACATGCTGCGGGAGAACTTCAGCCAGATCTCGACGATCGAATGGACGCGCGAGTTCCGCGCCCCCATTCACATCGGCGACGTCATGGGCATCCTGACCTTCTACTCCGAGGGCAAGGGCAGCGCCCAGTACGAACTGGTCGCAACGCGCTCGGTCGCGGCGAGGGAAAACGCGCCGCCGACGCTGGAGCAGATCGTCGCCTACACGCAGGCAGACGAAAACCCGCTTCCGCGCTTCTCCACGGACCTGCTGGTCCCGCCCGGGCTCATCGCCGCCGCGCTGCTGCTGCTGCGCAGATGGAGGCGGCACACCCGCAGGGTGCGGCCGAAGCTGCCCGGCAAGATGATTGACACCCGCAAACGGCTGATCCGCTGAACCCCGCAAACCCGTCAACCAAAGAGAAAGCCAGCTTCAGTGAAGCTGGCTTTCGTCATGGTATTTCCGGGCCTGGCAGACCAGGTATTGAAAGATCTTCAGCGCGTCCGGGTCCGAGGCGGCCATGTGCTCCGGGTGGAACTGCACCCCCAGCAGGCGGTCGGACCCCCTGACGCTGAACCCTTCGACGATGCCGTCCTCAGATACGGCGTCGATGTGCATCGTCTCTCCGGGCACGGCGACCGACTGGTGGTGAGAGCTGTTCGTCTCAATGGCGTCCTTGCCGAGGATCCTGTAAAGGAGGCCCTCCGGCCGGATCAGCACCCTGTGGACCGGCCGGTTGTACGGCGGCTCCTGAGAATGCGCAATTCGGGGAATTCCCGTCTCCTGCTCGATGTCCTGGATCAGCGTGCCGCCCAGGGCTACCGCCAGGACCTGGCACCCCCTGCAGATGCCCAGAATCGGAAGGCCGGCCTCAAGTGCCAGCCCCGTCAGCGTCAGTTCAAAGTCGTCGCGTTCCCTGTCCTCTTTCCCGCACTCCGGCTTGCGCGCCTCACGGTAGCGTTCCGGCGCCACGTCGCCGCCGCCCGTGAGGATCACAGCGTCCAGCTGTGAAAGATACAGCTTCAGCGTGTCCGCGTCGGCCGTCTGCGGCAGCAGCACGGGCAAACCGCCGGCCGCCAGAACGGAGGTGAGATAGTTCTCCCGAAGGTACAGCGTGGATTCCGCCATGTTGTGGTAAGCAGTCATTCCGATCAGCGGTTTCATTTTCAAAACGGCTCCTTTCGTATTCCGGGCTGCCCCGCCGGAGGATTCCGCCGCCCGCGGAGCAGCCGCGAAGCCTTTACTCCCGCAGGGCCGCGCCGAAGTCGCTCAGGCAGGCGGAGAGGATCTTCTTCATCAGCGGATTCACGTCGTCGTCCGCAAGCGTGCGCTCCATGCTGCGGAAGGTCAGGGAGAACGCGACGGACTTCATCCCCGGGAGCATCGGCGCGCCGCGGTAGATGTCGAAGACCTCCGCCTTCTCCAGGAGTTCTCCGCCCTCACGGCGGATCAGGTCCTCGATGGCCCCGACCATGACGCGCTCGTCCATCACCAGCGCGATATCCCGCTTGACGGGCGGGAAGTTCCAAACGGGGCGGATGTGCTGCATGTCGCTGCGGCAGGCATAGACCTTCTCCAGATCCACTTCCGCCACGACGCTCTTCTTGTTCAGCTCGAAGTTGGCCGCCACGGCCGGATGGACTTCGCCGATCTGCGCGATCACATCGTCGCCCGCGAACAGCGCGGCCGCCCTGCCCGGATGCAGATACGCTTCCGCGCTTCTCTTGAGGCCCGCTTCGATCCCGAACTGCCGCAGGATATCCAGCACGATATCGCGGACGCAGAAGAAATCGACGTCCTTGCCGAAGCCGCCGATGCACAGAATCGGGCGCTCGTGCGGGAGTTCGCTCTCCCCGTCCTTCTCAAACACGGGGGCGATTTCGTACAGCAGGGCGGTCTCGTTGTTCCGGTTCTGGTTCAGTGCCAGGGTCTCCAGCATATTGGGGACCAGCGTGGTGCGCATGATGCTCGTATCCTCTCCCAGCGGGTTCCGGATGCGGATCGCGTCGTTGCGGCGGTCTGCCACCGGCAAGCCGAGCTTTTCCAGCTCCTTCGGGCCGAAGAACGAGAAGGTCCGGATTTCGTACGCGCCTTTGCCGACCAGAATCCGGCTGATCTTGTCGGAGACCTTCATGTGGCCGTTTCGCTTGCCGGGCACGGTCTCGCCGCGCAGCTGCGTCGGCTTGATCTTGTCATAGCCGTACATCCGCAGCACTTCTTCGGAGATATCCGCCTCGTTCTCGATATCCTCGCGCTCTGCCGGCGCCTGTACGGTCAGCGTGTCCCCGTCCAGTTCCGCCTGCATGTCCAGGGACTCGAGGATGCGCTTCATCTCCTCCCCGGATACGGCGACGCCGGTCCGCCGGTTGATGCGCTCGACAGAGGCGCTGATTGCCTGAGCCTTCTTCGGGCACGGATAGAAGTCGTAGACGTCCTCGATCACGTCTCCGGCGTTCAGCAGGTTGATCAGCTGGCAGGCCCTGTCCGCCGCCTCCCGGCAGGTCGCCGCGTTAACGCCGCGCTCGAACCGGCCCGAAGCCTCCGTCCTGAGGCCGAGCGCCCTCGTCGTCAGGCGGATGTTGGTGCGGTCGAAGGCCGCGATTTCGAACATCACGTCCTTCGTTTCTTCCGTGATCTCCGACTCCTCTCCACCCATGACGCCGGCGATTCCGGTTGCGTTCGTCTGGTCGGCGATCATCAGCATGTCCGTCGTGAGCGCCCGCTCCTTGCCGTCCAGCGTCGTGATCGTCTCCCCTTCCAGCGCCCGGCGGACGATTACGTGATGATCCTTCACCTTGGCCAGGTCAAAAGCGTGCATGGGGTGCCCCGTCTCCAGCATCACGTAGTTGGTGATGTCGACGACGTTGTTGATGGAGCGGACGCCCGCCGCGTGCAGCCGCTTCCGCAGCCACATCGGCGAAGGCGCGATCCGCACGTTGGTGACGACGCGCGCGCAGTACCGGGGGCACAGCTCCGGATCGGTGACGTCGATCTTCACGTAGTCTTCCATCCGGCCGGGCACCGTCTGGACGGCGATCTCCGGCTTGCAAAACGCCGTGCCCAGCGAGGCGGCCGTCTCCCGCCCGATTCCCCAGACGCTCAGGCAATCCGGCCGGTTGGCCAGGATCTCGAAATTGACGACCGTCTGGTCAATACCCAGGATCGGCCGCACGTCCGTTCCGGGCGCATAGTCCTCATGGAAGACGAGCAGCCCCTTGTCGCCGACGGAGGGATACAGGTACTCCGGCACACCCAGCTCCGGACCGGAGCAGCACATGCCGCAGGATTCGACGCCGCGCAGCACGCCTTTTTTGATGACCTTTCCGCCCGGCAGCACCGCCCCGGCTTTCGCGACCGGAACCAGATCCCCCTTTTTGACGTTCGGCGCGCCGGTGACGATTTGCAGGGGCTTCTCTTCCCCCACGTCGATCTGGCAGACCACCATGTGGTCGGAGTTCTCGTGCGGCCGGACCGACAGGATGCGCCCGACCACCACGTTCTGCACGTCTTTGCCCTGTTCCTCGTAATCCTCCAGCGCCGTGCCGTGCATGATCATCGCGTCCTGGTACTCCGCGGCCGTCACCGGGATATCCGCATATTCCTTAATCCATTGCATCGGGATTTTCATCGGTTCATTCCTCCTTGTGCTCAGTCCTCACGGAATTGCTCCAGGAAACGGATGTCTCCCTCGTAGAGCAGGCGCATGTCCGTAATGCCGTAGCGCAGCATCGCGATGCGCTCCAGGCCCACGCCGAAAGCGAATCCCTTGTACACCTTGCTGTCGATACCGCACATCTCCAGGACCTTCGGGTTCACCATGCCGGCTCCGAGCACCTCGATCCAGCCCGTGTCCTTGCACACGCGGCAGCCCTTGCCGTGACAGTTGACGCAGGTCAGGTCCACCTCCGCGCTCGGCTCTGTGAACGGGAAGAACGAAGGCCGGAACCGCGTCGTGACCCCTTCCCCGTAGAGGGCCTTTGCAAAAGCGTCCAGCGTCCCTTTCAGGTCCGCCATGGTAACGTCCTTGTCGATCACGAGCCCCTCGATCTGATGGAAGACCGGCGAATGCGTGGCGTCCACTTCGTCGGCGCGGAAGACGCGGCCCGGGCTCACGATCCGGATCGGCGGCTTGCGCGAGAGCATCGTTCTGGCCTGGACGGGCGAGGTATGCGTGCGCAGAACCGTATTGTCGTTGATGTAGAAGGTATCCTGCGCGTCGCGGGCCGGATGGTTTTTCGGGATGTTCATCAGCTCGAAATTGAAGTGGTCCAGCTCCACCTCCGGCCCTTCAACCACGTCGAATCCCATGCCGGTGAAGACCTGCAGGATCTGGTCCAGGACGAGGGAAATAGGATGCATGCTGCCCGCCGTGACGTGCGGACGGGGCTCCGTGATGTCGATCGTCTCTTTTTCAAGCTGCTTCGCCGTTTCCGCCTTCTTGACCTCCTGCTCCAGCGCTTCCAGCTGCGCGGTGACCTTCTCGCGGACGGCGTTGATCATCTGGCCCACCTTCGGCCGCTCTTCCGGCGGAACCTGGCCCATGGACCGGAGCAGCATCGTCAGTTCGCCTTTCTTGCCGAGGATACGCATCCGTGCGTCTTCCAGCGCGGACTTGTCCCTGATCCTGGAAATCTGGGACGCGGCTTCATCCTGAATCTTTTTCAGTTGTTCCTGAATATCCATAAAATTCCTCCTTAGAATGTACATGCGCAGGCACATAAAAAGACTTCGTCCGTTAAGGGACGAAGTCTTCCGTGTTACCACCCTCATTTACCCCGCACTCTCGCCCTGCGGGGCCTCCTAAGCTATAACGTGGCTACCGTTTCTGCATGGCAGAAAAACTCCGGAGTGAATTCCCTGCTTCCCGTCAGGCGGACTTTCAGCCTGGATCCGCCTTCTCTTGGACAGGACACCCTGCAGGCACGGCTCTTTCATCGTTTTCCAAAGTATACAGCATCCGCTCCGCGTGCGCAAGCTTTTTTTTGCGCAGCGCACGCGCTCAGGAATTCTTCGTGATCTGCTGGCCCTGCTTGGTGTCCTTCACCGTATAGCCCAGTGCCTCGATCTCTCCGCGGAGCCGGTCGCTTTCCGCCCAGTCCTTGCGGCTTCTGGCCTGTGCGCGCTCGCTTACCAGCTTTTCGATCCGCTCGTCCTTTTCCTCGTTCTTCCGGCGCAGGATGCCGCACACGTCCGCCAGCGTGTTCAGGGTGTCCAGAGCGGCCTTGACGGTGTGCTTTGCGGAATGCTCGCCCAGGTTCGCGTTGCAGACCCTGACCATCTCGAAGATGGCGCCGAGCGCGTCCGCCGTGTTCAGGTCGTCGTCCATCGCCCGCTCAAACGCTTCCTTTGCCTCACGGATCTGGTCCTCCAGCTTGCAATCGGCCTCGTCCGGCTCATGATCGTCGGCGTGGGCAAGCATGAACTCGTAGTGGTCGCGCGCCGTGTACAGGCGCTCCAGCGAGTTCTTGGCCTGCTCGATCAGGTCCCTGGAGAAGTTGATCGGGCTCCTGTAGTGCGCGCTCAGCATGAACATGCGCACGGCTTCCAGGTCGTACTCCTTGGAGATGTCCCGGACAGTGAAGAAGTTTCCGAGCGATTTGCTCATCTTCTGGTTGTCGACGTTGATGAAGCCGTTGTGCATCCAGTAGTGCACGAAGGGCTTTCCCGTCGCGCCCTCGCTCTGCGCGATCTCGTTTTCGTGATGCGGGAAGACGAGGTCCTTGCCGCCGCAATGGATATCGAACGTTTCACCCAGGTACTTCGTGCTCATGGCCGAGCACTCGATATGCCAGCCGGGCCGGCCCATGCCCCAGGGCGACTCCCACGCCGGCTCGCCGGGCTTCTGCGCCTTCCAAAGCGCAAAATCCATCGGATGGCGCTTGTTGGGATCCACGTCGATGCGCGCGCCGCTCTCCAGGTCCTCAAGATTCTGGCCGCACAGCTTGCCGTATCCCGGGAAAGCCTGGGTATTGTAGTACACGTCCCCGTTCGGGCAGGCATACGCCAGGCCTTTATCTTCCAGCTTCCGGATCATGGCGATGATTTCCGGGATGTGCTCGGTCGCCTTCGGGTTGACCGTGGCGCGCTCGACGCCCAGGGCGTCGGCATCCTTGTAGTACTCGTCGATAAACCGCTCGCCCAGTTCCTTGACGCTGATGCCCTCCTCGTTGGCCCGCCGGATCATCTTGTCGTCGATGTCCGTAAAGTTCTGCACAAAGGTCACCTCGTACCCCTTGTACTCGAAGTACCTGCGCAGCGTGTCAAAGACGATGAACGGCCTGGCGTTGCCGATATGGAAGTAGTTGTAAACCGTCGGGCCGCAGCAGTAGATGCCCACTTTTCCGGGATGGATCGGGACGAACTCCTCTTTGCGACGGCTCTGTGTGTTGTAGATTTTCATCGGTCATTCCTCCTTCAAGAAAGGTTCTTGTCACGGGTTGGGCCGGATGCGATGAACCATCCGAAAAAAAGAGACGCACCTCCTCAGAGGCGCGTCTGCGCGGTTCCACTCTGATCCGCATTCTGCAATGCTTCACTCGTCGGCCTGTAACGCGGCCATCCGTCGGCGGCTACCAAACTCACCGCCGAAGCTCCGGGATGCACTTCCCCGGGGTTTCCGCCCAGCGTGCTTACAGCCTCTGACACGCATTCTCTTCCGGCTCCGCCTCGGGTACTCTTCTCTTCATCGCATATTGGATTATAGGTGCGGCGGCAGCATCTGTCAAGCTTTCCCGCTGAAATCGGATGAACTTCCGGCCTGCGGCCGCTTTTACGGGATCCGGCTTACGGATGGACGACCGTGCCCATGTTGTCGCCCTGGATGACGCGCAGGATGTTCTGCGGGTCGTCCAGCCCGAAGACGCGGATGCAGGGCACCTTGTTCTCCTGGCAGATGGTGATCGCCGAGGCGTCCATGACCTTCAGATCCTTCTCCAGCACGTCGCGGTAGTTGATGTCTTTTAAAAGCTTCGCCTCCGGGTTCAGCCGCGGGTCGCTGTCGTAGACGCCGTCCACGTTCTTGGCCAGCAGGATGGCGTCCGCACCGATCTCCACAGCCCTCAGCGCCGCCGCGGTATCAGTCGAGAAGAAGGGGTTGCCCGTGCCGCAGGCGAAGATGACGACCCTGCCCTTCTCCAGGTGGCGGATCGCCCTGCGGTAAGTGTACGGCTCGCAGAAGCGGGTCATCTCGATGGCGGACATCACCCGGGTGGAGACGCCCTGGCGCTCGATGGCGTCCTGCATGGCGATGCTGTTGATCGCGGTGCCGAGCATGCCCATATGGTCCGCGTTGATCGCGGCCATCTTGGCGGCCGGGCCCTGCCTTCCCCGCCAGATGTTGCCGGCGCCGATGACCAGCGCGATCTCCGTGCCGGTCTTATGCAGCTCCGCGATCACCGAGGCCACGAGGTCGATCTGGTTGAAATCGAACAGCCGGCCGTTCTCGCCGAGCGCCTCTCCGCTCAGCTTGATTAAAACGCGATGATACCTCATTGTGCACACTCCTTTAAAAAAAGGCATGCACTGCTGCATGCCCTTTCTTTGAATCTTACTTCTTCATCTTCGCCTGTTCGGCCGCGATGTCGGCAGCGAGATCGTCGTGCCTCTTCTCCAGGCCCTCGCCGCGCTCAAAACGCACGAAGCGGACGACATCCGCCTTGCCGTTCAGCATCTTGGTGATGCTCGTATCCGGGTCCTTGACGAAAGGCTGCTCGAGCAGGCAGACTTCCTTGTAGTACTTCTCGATGCGGCCTTCGACCATGCGCTCCACGATCTTCGCCGGCTTGCCCTCGTTGAGCGCCTGCTGCGTCAGGATCTCGCGCTCCTTCTCCAGGTTCGCGGTGGGCACTTCGTCCCTGCGCACGAACTGGGGCTTCGCAGCGGCGATGTGCAGCGTGAGGTCGTGGCTCATCTGGCGGACCTCGTCGGTCACTTCGTCACAGGCCAGTTCGACCATGACGCCGATCTTGCCGCCCATGTGGACGTAGGTGTCGACCAGGCCGTTCTGCGGGACAAAGCGCTCGAAGCGGCGGATGCTGATCTTCTCGCCGATGGAAGCGGTCGCCTCGCCGATGAGATCGTTGACGGTCTTGCTGTTGTCCGCGTAGAACTTCTGTGCGAGCAGATCCTCGACGTCGGCCGGAGCAGCCGTCGCGATATGCTTCGCAAAATCCCTGCACAGCGCCTTGAAGCGGTCGGTATTCGCGACGAAGTCGGTCTCGCAGTTCACTTCGACGACCACGCCGGTGCCGTTCTCGTCGACGAAAGCGTCGACCATGCCCTCGGCGGCGATGCGGCCGGCCTTCTTAGCGGCAGCCGCAAGTCCCTTTTCACGCAGGAAGTCGATGGCCTTTTCCATGTCGCCTTCGCATTCCACGAGAGCCTTCTTGCAGTCCATCATGCCGGCGCCGGTGCGCTCGCGGAGTTCCTTAACAAGTGCAGCTGTAATGTTCGCCATTTGAATCTCCTCCTGTCTTTTGGGTAAAGCGGATTACGCGACAGGCTCGGACTGCTCGCCCTGCTTGCCTTCCAGCACGGCGTCCGCCATCTTGCCGGCGATCAGCTTGACCGCGCGGATGGCGTCGTCGTTGCCGGGGATGACGTAATCAATCTCGTCCGGATCGCAGTTGGTGTCCACGATGGCGACGATCGGGATGTTCAGCGCGCGCGCTTCGCTGACGGCGATGTGCTCCTTGCGGGGATCGACGACGAACAGGCAGCCAGGCAGGTTCTTCATCTCACGGATGCCGCCCAGGTTGTCCTGCAGCTTCTCGCGCTCGGCCATGAGCTTGATGACTTCCTTCTTGGGCAGCACTTCGAACTCGCCGCGCTGCTCCATCGCGTCGATCGCGTTCAGGCGGGCGATACGGGTCTTGATCGTCCGGAAGTTCGTCAGCATGCCGCCCAGCCAGCGGTTGTTGACGTAGAACATGTTGCAACGCTTCGCCTCGGTCTCGATGGACTCCTGCGCCTGCTTCTTGGTGCCGACGAACAGGACGCTCTTGCCCTCCATCGCGATGGAGCGCACGAACGCATACGCGTCATCGATCTTGCGGACGGTCTTCTGCAGGTCGATGATGTAGATGCCGTTGCGCTCCGTGAAGATGTACGGAGCCATCTTGGGGTTCCAGCGACGGGTCTGATGTCCGAAATGGACACCGGCCTCCAGCAGTTGCTTCATGGAAATGACAGCCATAGTTTTTTGTTTCCTCCTTTTTTGCCCTCCCCGCATTCTTTGCATTATCACCGTAAAGGCAGGCATAACGAAACAAACGCGGGTGTGTGTTGCATCGGAGATATTATCATAATCACTTGCAAAAAGCAAGTGCTTCTTTTCCGTAATCGGCCGTTTTTTCCGGCAGTTTTCCGCCAAAACGGAAAGAATTCCGCCCGAAGGCGGAATCCTTTCTGAAGTTGTTTCGGGATTACTCCGCGGCCATCTTCTTGTAGTTCTCGAGACGACGGTGCGCATCCTCTTCGTTGATCCTGTAGGCTTCCTCCGCCTTGCCCGGGAAGAGCTTGGCCAGAGAAGCATACCGCACCTCGCCCTTGATGAAGTCCTGATAGCTCTCCGTCGGATCCTTGCTGTCCACGGTCAGCGGGTTCTTGCCCTGCTCCGCCAGCGCCGGGTTGTACCGATACAGCGGCCAGTAGCCGCAGGCCACCGCGCGCTTGATTTCCATCTGCGCGTGCGCCATGTTGATACCATGGTTGATGCAGGGCGCGTAAGCGATGATCAGGGACGGGCCCGGATACGCCTCGGCCTCGGTCATGGCCTTCAGCAGCTGAGCGGGGTTGGCGCTCATGGCGACCGTCGCGACGTACACGTAGCCGTAGGACATCGCCATCATGCCCAGATCCTTCTTGCGGGTCTTCTTGCCGGAAGCGGCAAACTTCGCGATGGATCCGGTCGGCGTGGACTTGGAAGCCTGTCCGCCGGTGTTGGAGTAAACTTCGGTATCGAGTACGAGCACGTTCACGTCCTCGCCCTGGGCCAGCACGTGATCCAGTCCGCCGTAGCCGATGTCGTAGGCCCAGCCGTCGCCGCCGAAGACCCACTGGCTCTTCTTGATCATCATGTCCTTCATGCCGGCGATTTCCTTGCAGAGATCGCACTCGCCGTCCTTGACGGCCGCATAGAGGGCTTCGGAAGCAGCCTTGGACTTCTCGCCGTCGTCCATGACCTCAAGCCATGCGTTGCAGGCGGCCTTCTTGGCCTCGTCCTCGGTGTTCTCCGCCAGCTTCGCAACCAGCTCGGCCAGCTTGAGGCGGCGCTGCTTGGTCGCGAGGAACATGCCGTAGCCGAACTCCGCGTTGTCCTCGAACAGGCTGTTCGCCCAGGCAGGGCCCTGGCCCTTTTCGTTCTTCGTGTAAGGCACGGTCGGAGCGCTGCCGCCGTAGATGGAGGAGCAGCCCGTCGCGTTGGCGATCATCATGCGGTCGCCGAAGAGCTGGGTAACCAGCTTGACATACGGCGTCTCGCCGCAGCCCGCGCACGCGCCGGAGAACTCGAAGAGCGGCTTGAGGAACTGGCTGTCCTTGGCGCCGGAAACGTTCAGCAGGGAACGGTCGACCTCGGGGATCGTCTGGGCGAACTCCCAGTTGACCTCTTCGTTCGCCTGGGTCGCCAGCGGCACCATCGTGAGGGCCTTTTCCTTGGCCAGGCAGACGTCGACGCAGTTGCCGCAGCCCGTGCAGTCGAGCGGGGAGACCTGGATGCGGTACTCCATGCCGGCGAAGTTCTTGCCGATCGCCTTCTTCGTCGTGAAGAGAGCGGGCTTCTCAGCCGTTTCGCTGATGAGGTACGGACGGATCGCGGCGTGCGGGCAAACCAGAGAGCACTGGTTGCACTGGATGCACTTGGTCACATCCCAGGCCGGGACGTTGACGGCGATGCCGCGCTTCTCGTACTTGGTGGTGCCGGTCGGGCAGGTGCCGTCCGCAGCGATCTTGGAAACGGGCAGCTTGTCGCCTTCCTGGGCCAGAACGGGCTTGATGAACTCGTTGTAGTACTCGTCGCCCTTGATTTCCGGAGCAACGGCACCGGTCGTCGCGTTCGCCCACTCAGCGGGCACCTTGACCTCGCGCAGGCCGGAAATGGCGATGTCGATCGCATCCCAGTTCTTCTGCACGACGGCGTCGCCCTTCTTGCCGTAGGTCTTCTTCGCGTAGGCCTTCATGTACTCATCCGCCTGCTCGTAGGGGATGACGTCGGCCAGCTTGAAGAAGGCGGCCTGCATGATGGTGTTGATGCGGTTGCCCATGCCGACCTTCGCGGCGAGGTCAATCGCGTCGATGCAGTAGAAGCGGATGTTCTTCTTGGCCAGCATCTGCTTCATGGAAGCGGGCAGGTGCTCATCGAGCTCCTCGTCGCTCCACTGGCAGTTGAGCAGGAACGTGCCGCCGTCCTTCAGGGTGGACAGCATGTCGTACTGCGTCACGTAAGCCGGGTTGTGGCAGGCCGTGAAGTCAGCCGCGTCGATCTGATAGGGAGACTGGATCGGGGACTTGCCGAAGCGCAGGTGGGAAACCGTAAGGCCGCCGGACTTCTTGGAGTCGTAGGCGAAGTAGGCCTGCGCGTACATGTCGGTGTGGTCGCCGATGATCTTGATGGAGTTCTTGTTCGCGCCGACGGTGCCGTCAGAGCCAAGTCCGTAGAACTTGCAGCTGATCGCGCCTTCGGGAGCGGCGTTGAAGATCTCGCCCAGCGGCAGGCTGGTGAAGGTCACGTCGTCCTCGATGCCGACAGTGAAGTGGTTCTTCGGCGCATCCAGCTTGAGGTTGTCGAAGACAGCCTTCACATGGGTGGGCGTGAACTCCTTGGAGCCCAGGCCGTAACGGCCGCCGACGGTCTCGATGCAGCGTCCCTGCTCGGTGAGGGCAGCGACGACATCCAGGTACAGCGGCTCGCCCAGGGAGCCGGATTCCTTGGTGCGGTCCAGGACAGCGATCTTCTTGACCGTCGCCGGCAGCGCATCGACGAAGCGCTTCGCGTCGAACGGACGGTAGAGGTGCACGCTGACGAGGCCGACCTTCTCACCCATCTGGCAAAGCTTGTTGACCGCTTCGGTCGCGACGTCGCAGCCGGAGCCCATGGCGACGATGACCAGCTCCGCGTCCTTGGCGCCGACGTAGTCGAACGGCTTGTGATGACGGCCGGTCAGCTTGCCGACTTCATCCATGACTTCCTCGACGATGGCCGGCGTCGCAAGATAGTACTTGTTGGCCGCCTCACGTCCCTGGAAGTAGATGTCGGGGTTCTGCGCGGTGCCGCCGAGGTGCGGATGATCCGGGTTCAGAGCGCGGGCGCGGAACTCGGCGACCTTGTCCCAGGGCATGAGCTTGGCCATGTCTTCATAATCGATCTCGTCGATCTTCTGGATTTCGTGGGAAGTCCGGAAGCCGTCGAAGAAGTGAAGGAAAGGCACGCAGCTCTTCAGCGTGGCAAGGTGCGCGACCAACGCCATGTCTTCCGCTTCCTGTACGGAGTTGGAAGCGAGCATTGCAAAGCCCGTCTGACGGCAGGCCATTACGTCGGAATGATCTCCGAAGATGGAAAGCGCATGATACGCCAATGCGCGGGCGCTGACATGGAAGACACACGGCAGAAGTTCGCCGGAGATCTTGTACATGTTCGGGATCATCAGCAGCAGGCCCTGGGACGCGGTAAAGGTCGTCGTCAGTGCGCCGGCCTTCAGGGATCCGTGCACCGCACCCGCGGCGCCGGCCTCGGACTGCATCTCCGCGATGCGGACCTGCTGTCCGAAGAGGTTCTTGCGGTCGTGCGCCGCCCAGTCGTCTGCCACTTCCGCCATCGGAGAAGACGGCGTAATGGGATAGATCGCTGCCACATCGCTGAACGCATAAGCGACATGGCTGACAGCTGTGTTGCCGTCAACGGTCATTTTCTTGGCCATTGGTACTCTACCTCCCTATGTAGTCATCTGTACGTTCCCGGTAATGACCTGCCGCAGGCACAAATAACGACAGGCATTCACCTTCATCCTTCATTATAGCCCCCGCGCTTTTGGATGTCAACTTTATTCCGGAAAGAAAAGACTGAACCATCGGTCTGTTTTGTGTATATTCCTCAGCCGGCCTGCCCGGCCATCCGGCTGGTCAGCCGTTCCATCACGCCGACGGCGAAGCGCAGCATCTCCTCGTTGCTCTTGTGCGGATCCGTGAGGATGAGCTTCGGCAGGGGGCGGCTCCGGAGCACCAGCCGCCTGTCCAGCCCCATAATCGCCGTAAACAGGCGCGTTCCGTCGATTTCCGCGGTCGGGGAAAACATCATTTCCAGCTGCCCGGGTTTCTGCAGCACCCTCTGTATGCCCAGGTCCCGGCAGAGCGACTTGAGGTACGCCACGCTCACCAGGTTGGCCACGCTGGTGGGTTCTTCGCCGAAGCGGTCCAGCAGCTCCTCTTCCAGATCGTCCCGCTGGTCGGCCGTCTGGATCGAGGCGATCCGCTTGTAGACCTCCAGCCGCTGCCGGTCTCCGGACACATAGTCGGCCGGCAGGTACGCGTTGACGGCCACGTCCATCCGCGTGTCGAGCTCCCGGTTCGCCCGGGGCTTCTCTCCCCTGGCTTCGGAGACGGCTTCCTCCAGCAGCTTGCAGTACAGGTCGTAACCGATATTGGCCAGGTGACCGCTCTGCTGCGGCCCCAGGACGTTTCCGGCGCCGCGGATTTCCAAATCCCGCATCGCGATTTTGAAGCCGGAACCGAACTCCGTAAACTCCCGGATGGCGTTCAGCCGATCCTGTGCATTTTCCGAAAGGCTGTGGTTGGGGCGCACGGTCAGGTACGCGTACGCCATCCGGTTCGAGCGGCCGACCCTTCCCCGCATCTGGTAGAGCTGCCCCAGGCCGAAGTGGTCCGCGTCGTAGACGATCAGCGTATTGGCCAGCGGGATGTCCAGGCCGGATTCGATGATGGTCGTGCACAGCAGGACGTCGTATTCATGCCGGCTGAAGTCCAGCATGACGTCCTCCAGCGTATTCTCCCGCATCTGCCCGTGCGCGATGACGATCCTGGCCTCCGGCACGAGTTTGGAGAGCGCGGCATAGCAGCGCTCGATCGATTCCACCCGGTTATAGAGGAAGAAAACCTGTCCTCCCCGGTTGATTTCCCGCAGGATCGCGTCCCGGATGATGCTGTCCTGGTACTCGATCACGTAGGTCTGGACGGGGAAACGCTCCTGCGGCGGCGTCTCCAGCAGGCTCATGTCGCGGATGCCCACCATCGACATGTGCAGCGTCCGCGGGATGGGCGTGGCGGAGAGCGTCAGCACGTCGATCGTGTTTTTCAGGTTCTTGATCTGTTCCTTGTGCCCGACGCCGAAGCGCTGCTCCTCGTCCACGACCAGAAGGCCCAGCTTTTTAAACTGTACGTCTTTGGCCAGCAGACGGTGCGTCCCGATGAGGACGTCGACCTCCCCGTTTTTGACCCGCTCCAGCGTCTGCTTCTGTTCCTTCTGCGTTTTAAACCGGCTGAGCACGTCCACGTGCACCGGGAACCCTTCGAAGCGCCGGCACATCGTCTGGTAGTGCTGCTGGACCAGGATGGTCGTCGGCGCCAGCATTGCGACCTGGTAACCGTCCATCACGGCCTTGAAGACCGCGCGCAGCGCCACCTCGGTCTTCCCGTAGCCGACGTCGCCGCACAGCAGCCTGTCCATCGGCTGCTCCCGCTCCATATCCCTTTTGATGTCTTCCGTGGCCGTAATCTGGTCCTCGGTCTCCTCAAAAGGAAAGTTCTCCTCGAATTCCGCCTGCCAGAGCGTATCCCTGGCGAACGCGTGCCCCTTGTTGTGCTGGCGCTCCTTGTACAAGCCGATCAGATCGAAGGCCAGTTCCTTCAGGCTCGCGCGGACCTTCTGCTTCTGCCTGTCCCAGTCCTTTCCGCCGAGGTGGGACAGCTTGGGCACCGTAGCCTCCCCGCTGCCGATGTATTTCTGGATGCGGTCGAAATGGTCCACCGGGATATAGAGCTTGTCACTGCCCAGATACTGGATCATCAGGTAGTCGCGGGATACGCCCTCGCCCGTCAGCCGCTTGATCCCCTCGTAGCGGCCGATGCCGTGCGTCTCGTGGACCACGTAGTCGCCCACGCGCAGGTCCGTAAAGGCATTCAGCTTGCTGCCCTTGTTCTTTTTGCGCCGCGTCTCCGTGCGGCTGGCGCCGTACACGTCGCTCTCGACCAGGACGGCCAGCCGCTCTTTCGGAAAGCGGAATCCGCCGGAGAGGGTCAAGGGAAGGATGACGCACTCCCCTTCGCCTGGCGCAGCATCCCCTTCCTGCAGCCTCGCCGTGATTCCCTCATCCGCCAGCGAGGCGCACATGCGTTCGCCGCGCGCGGTTCCGCCAGCAAAGATGAAGACCCGGTATTTCTCCTTCTGCCATTTGCCGATGTCCGTGCACATGTCCCGGATGCGGCCGTTGTAGCTGCCGATGGTGACGCCGCCCGTCTCCGGGCAGACGGCCTCCTCAAACCCGGCAGCCGTCCCAGGGATGTCCGCCTCGAGCAGCACGCTCCGCCGGCGGACCGCCGCGAGCCATTCCTCCACCGTGTACAGCAGGCCTCCCTGCTGCCGGGCGGCTTCGCCGCGTTCCAGTGCGGAGGTGAACGAATGGTTGAATTCGTCCGTACGGCTCTGCAGCCTCTCCCGCAGGGCGACCGGCTCCATCAGGACGACGATGGGATCGGCCAGGTAGTCGAGGATCGTATCCGTCCGGCCGTACAGCAGGTGGATATAGCGCTCCAGGTCTTTGCTGGCCCCGTTCTCCCGGACCGTCTCCAGCAGGCGCTGCAGCGAGAGGCGGAAGCCCTCCCGCGTCTGGACGAACGCCTTGGACGGCGTACGCGGGGAATCCCCTTCCGCCGGCAGGCTGCCCAACTCCGATTCCCCTTCTTCCCCGTCCCCGGCGTCCAGGCTCCCGATCAGTTCCTCGAACAGGCGCTGTATCCTTTCTGTGTCCTCCGGCAGCAGCGCTTCGCACGCCGGCGGGATCGTCACCGCCTCCAGTTCGTTCAGGGAGCGCTGGGTCTGCAGATCGAACGTGCGGATCGAATCGACTTCATTGTCGAAGAAGTCGATGCGGACGGCTTCCGAACCGTGTACCGGGTAGACGTCCAGCACCCCGCCCCGCGCGGAGAACTGTCCCCTGCCCTCTACCATGTCTTCCATCGTATAGCCCGCCCGGCTGAGCTTTGCCGAGATCTCCTTAAAGTCGAGCACGTCGCCCGCGCGGATGACCGTCGTGCCGGAAAGGAAGCGCTCCCTGGGCATGAGGCGGTGCAGCAGCGCGTCGGCAGTCGCGACGATGATGCGGGCTTCGCTCGAAAGCGAGCGGTGCATCGTCTCCAGCCTGCGGTTGGTCAATTCCCTGCTGGAGGCGACGTTCTGGTAGAACGTCATCTCCCGCGGGGGCAGCAGGCAGACCGGCTCCTGCAGCAGCTCCGAGAGATCGTCATAAAAAGAAGAGGAAGCCTTGTCGCTCCCGCAGAGCACGACAAAAGGCCGCCCCACGCGTTTGGCGAGGCTGGCCGTGTAAAAAGCTTTCTGCGCGTCGCTCAGGCCGCTCAGGTAGACGGCCCGGTTTCCGCCCTTCAAAAGAGCGGAAACCTTTCCAAAGTCCGGTGACGCTTCCAGGGTCTCAAAAAGAAAATCCGTTGTCATTTATCTGTCCTTCGCCGTTTCCCCGGCCGCGCTTGAAGCGTTGGCCAGCTGCATCGCATCCTGTACGCCGCTCTCCGCCATCTTCAGGACGGCGTCGGCCGCCTTCAGAAACGCTTCGAACTGAACCGCCCTTTCCTCCTGCGTCGCGTAGCGGGAGAGCACCCAGTCGGCCAGATCCCAGCCGTCGGGTTTATGGCCCACGCCGACGCGCAGCCGCGGCAGGTCCGTCCTCCCCGTGCAGCCGACGACGGAGCGCATGCCGTTGTGCGTTCCCGCGCTGCCGGACAGGCGCATGCGCAGCCGGCCCAGCGGCAGATCGATGTCATCGTAGACGATGAGCACCTCGCTGCTCTGCGGCTTGTACCAGCTGAGCACTTCCGAAACACATTGTCCCGACAGGTTCATAAACGTCTGCGGCTTGACCAGTACGATCTTCTTGCCGAAAGCGAACCCCTCCCCGATCAGGGCGTGCAGCGCGCTCTTTCTGACCGGGATGGACAGTTTTTCGCTCAGGACGTCGATGACGTCAAAACCGGCATTATGCCGCGTCCGCTCGTATTCCCTTCCGGGATTCCCGAGCCCGATTACAATCAGCACTTTTCTGTCTCCTCCAAAACAAACGAGAAGGGAATACCGGCCTGCGGTATCCCCGAAGGTATTACCCCATACAACGTCGATGTTATGCTTTACTGCAGCCAGTTCGCCGGCGCAATCTGCGCGCTTCCGTTCAGCTCGTCCATGCTTTCCACGACCAGCAGCGACCGGATGCCGTCAAGCCGCTTTCTCTCCGGCGTTTTGGTGGCCACCAGCACACAGACGCCCGCCACGGTGACCGAGAACTCCTTCATCATGTCCACCATGCCCCGGGCCGTACCGCCGGCGCGCATAAAGTCGTCCACAATGAGGGCGCGCTGTCCCTCGCTGACCGCTCGCTTGGAGAGGCTCATCGTCTCGACCCTCGCCCCGGAACCCGACAGGTAATTGATGTTGACCGCAGGCCCTTCGTACACCTTGCTGTCCCGCCGCACGATGACCATCGGCACGCCCAGCGCCTTGGCCGTCATCAGGGCGACCGGTATACCCTTCGTCTCCATCGTGAGGACGAAGTCCGGCTCGCTCTTGTAGTACTGCGAGGCGATCACCATCCCCATGTTCTGCATGAGGTCCGGCATGGCGAGGATGTCCGCCATGTAGATGAAACCGCCGGGCAGTACGCGCCCGGGCGAAGAGAGCAGGTCTGCCAGCTGCTTCACGTACTGGTACGCCTTCTCCTGCGGAACGAACGGACGATAGCGCACGCCGCCCGCGGCGCCGGTCACGGTTTCCAGCTGCCCCATGGAAAACTGGTCGATCACCTTCCTCAGGATGTCGATGTCCTCGCTCATCGTCGACTTTGCCGCGCCGAACATCTCGCAGAAAACACCCAGCGTAAAAATCCTGTTCGGCGATTCCGTCAGGATCCGCATCATCACCGCCAGACGTTCGTTCCGTTTCACTCGATCCATAAGGGCCTCCAAAAACCGAATATTAAGATACTGATCTCAGATTATAATTCAGATTTCTCCGAATTTCCAGCCCCTGCTCAAAAATATTTTCCCAAATAAACGGTTCTGTTCAAAATTGCCGGATTCTCTTGTCAAATCGGGTGAATTGCATAAAATAATAGGAAGGAAAGAAACAGCAAACCTGTCGGACTGGAGGCTTTATGATCCATATCAAAGCGTTTTCCGGAAAGCGCGTTCACATGATCGGCATCGGCGGCAGCTCCATGAGCGGCCTGGCCGAACTGCTCCGTGAAAAGGGATACACCGTGACGGGATCCGATTCCGTGGATTCCTATACGACGCAGGGGCTCCGCCGGAAGGGAATCCCGGTTTCGATCGGCCACCGTGCCGAAAACGTGGAGGGGGCGGACCTCGTCATCTATTCCGCGGCCATCCACCCGGACAACCCGGAAAGGGCGGCCGCAGCCTCGAGCGGCATCCCCCAGATGGAGCGGGCCACGCTGCTGGGCCAGCTGATGGAAGGCTTTTCGACCGCCATCAACATCTGCGGCACGCACGGCAAAACCACAACCACTTCCATGGTTTCGGAGATCCTGATGGACGCCGGGCTGGACCCGACCATTCACATCGGCGGCCAGCTGGACTACATCGGCGGCAGCACGCGTCTGGGAAGCCCGGACCTGATGGTCGTGGAGGCGTGCGAGTACCAGGCGAGCTTTCTGCAGTTCCACCCCACCGTCGCCGTCATCACCAACATAGAGGAAGACCATCTGGATTATTACAAGGACCTGGACGACATCTACCGGTCTTTCTGCCGCTTTGCCTCGCTCCTTCCAGAAGACGGCTGGTGCCTGGGGAACGGGGACGATCCGCTGGTGCGCAAACTGCTCTCCCTGCAGCGCTGCCACACCGCCACTTTCGGCCTTACGGACGCGAGCGACTGGTATCCGTCGAACATCGTCTGGGACGGATGCGGGTGCGCCGAGTTTGACATTCTCTTCCGCGGGGCGCTGCAGGCGCATCTGCACCTGTCGATCCCAGGCGAATACAATCTGCTCCACGCGGTCGCGGCCGTCGCCTGCTGCCGCGTCGCTGGCGTCGATCCCGCAGCCGCCGCCGAGTCGCTCTCCCGTTTCGCTGCGCCACACCGCCGGTTTGAACTGACCGGGACCGTCTGCGGCGTCCGCCTGTACACCGATTACGCGCACAACCCCGCGGAGATCCGCAACGCCGTCTCCAACGCGTACCACCAGCCGCACAACCGGCTCTGGGCCGTCGTGCAGCCGCACACCTACTCCCGCCTGAAGACGCTTTTTTCGGAATACATCCACTGCTGCGATCTGGCGGACGAGATCCTCGTCACCGATATCTTCGCGGCGCGCGAGAAGGATCCGGGCGACATCCACGCCACGATGCTCGTCGACGCCATCACCGAAACCGGGCAGTCCGTCCACTACACCCCGGGGTTCGACGACGCCGAGCGTTACCTGCGGCAGCACTGGCAGCCCGGCGATCTGGTGATCACCATGAGCTGCGGAAACATCAATCTGCTCAACGCGCAGATTCAAAGCCACGGGGACGCGTGGCCGCAGGACAAATAAAGAAGGGCAGAAAACGGCAGCCTGTGCGCTTGGCACGGCTGCCGCTTTTTCACGCTTCTTTGTAGTTTTCGACGGTCACGTTGGCTTCCCTCAGGATCTCCAGCGCGAATTCGTCCGGGTAGCCCTGTTCATAGACCACCCTTCCGATGCCCGCATTGGCGATCATCTTCGCGCAGAGGATGCAGGGCTGATGCGTGCAGTAGAGGGTCGATCCGTCAATGTTGATGCCCAGTT
This sequence comes from uncultured Eubacteriales bacterium, assembly GCA_902781095.1. Lineage (GTDB taxonomy): Bacteria > Bacillota > Clostridia > Christensenellales > Aristaeellaceae > Ventricola. The sequence continues at coordinate 96,263 of CACZHW010000003.1, read as the reverse complement.
TTGCCGCCTGGATGATGGCGTTTTGTTCTGCGTGGACCGCGTAACACATCTCATGGCGCGTACCCGACGGAATGCCCAGCTTTTTGCGGAGGCATTCCCCTCTTTCGACGCAGGTCTTCACCCCCTGCGGCGCACCGTTGTATCCCGTGGTCATGACCCGCTTGTCTTTGACGATGACGGCGCCGATCTTCCGGTTCTCCTGGAAGCAGCTCGCCCACGTCGAAACCAGGCGCGCCAGTTCCATGAACCGCTTGTCCCACTTGTTAAACAGAACAAAGCACCTCCCCTGGCCTCAGTCCTCTTCTTCCTCTTCTTCCGGGAGATCGCCGTTGTGATAGACATCCTGAACGTCGTCCAGGTCATCCAGCATCTCCAGCATCTTCTGAATCTTTTCGACCGTCTCCGGATCGGTGATTTCGTTCGTCGTCTGCGGCACCATCGTCAGTTCCGCGCTGAGGAAGGCGTAACCCGCCTTCTCCAGGTTGTCGCGGACGCTCTGGAAGTCCTCCACCGCGGTGGTGACCTCAAAGCTGTCCTCTTCCGCCTCGATATCCGAAGCGCCCGCGTCCAGCGCGGCCATCATGACCTCGTCCTCGTCCATTCCCGGGCTGCGCTCGATCACGATCAGTCCGACTTTGTCAAACATATAGGAGACGCAGCCGTTCGTGCCCAGAGAGCCGCCGTTCTTGTCGAAGATGTGCCGGATGTCGGAAGCCGTACGGTTCCGGTTGTCCGTCAACGTGGAGACGATCACCGCCACTCCGCCGGGGGCGTATCCCTCGTACTGGATCTCCTCATAGTTGACGTTTCCGCCGTCGCCGGCCGCTTTCGCGATTGAACGCTTGATATTCTCGTTCGGCATGTTGCTGGCCTTGGCCTTGGCGATGACGTCCCTCAGTTTGCCGTTGATCGCCGGATCCGGCCCGCCGTCGCGGACGGCGATTGCGATTTCCCTGCCGATTTTTGTAAAGATTTTGCCTCTTTCGGCATCTGCCTTGCCCTTTTTATGCTTGATATTCGCCCATTTGGAATGTCCGGACATATCTGTTTACTCCTCCCGGTAATTTTTCTATCGGATTATACCACGCTTTTCCGGTGGTCTGCAACTTTTTCGGTTTTTTAATTTGTTTTCCGATTGTTACACCTTCCGTTTTATGCTATAATACGAAAAAATCCAACGGAGGGAAACGAAGATGACCGTAAAGAAGACCGCCAAGCAGGAAAAGAGAGCCAAGCTCGTCCGCATCATCGCCATCGTGGCGTGCTGCGCCCTACTGCTGACCGCCATCCTGCCCTATCTGGTCAGATAATCTTAAACGGAACATGCCCGGGCATATGCCCGGGCGTCTTTTTAATTCACTGTCTCGAAGGAGGTATCCGGGTTATGCTCAGCAGGCCCATGATCAACCGCTTTATTTTCGGCGGCGTCAGTTGGTACGCCGTCCTCATCGTGCTCTCCATCCTCGCCGGCTACCGGCTCGCCACCCGGGAAGCCCGCCGGCAGCGGCTCTCCGACGACCTCATCGTCGATTTTCTTCTCCTGGCCATCCCGCTGGGGATCATCGGCGCCAGGCTGTACTACGTCTTCTTCCGCTGGAACGACTACAGCGACGACTGGCTTTCCATTCTGAAGATTCACGAGGGCGGCCTGGCCATCTACGGCGGGATCATCGGTGGGCTGATCGCCGCCCGGCTGACCGCAAAGCGGCACGGCATCTCCGTCCTCCGGCTCCTGGACATCGTCGCCCCTTCCCTGGTGCTCGGGCAGGCGATCGGCCGCTGGGGAAACTACATCAACATGGAGGCCTACGGACTGCGCATCTCCGAAACCGCCCTGCAGTTCTTCCCCTTCGCCGTCGAGATTCCCGTCGGCGAAGTCTGGTACTGGCATATGGCCACGTTCTTCTACGAGTTCTGCGCGGACCTGGTCATCTTCGCGCTGCTCCGGCTCGTCCGGCGGCACAAGCGCATGGACGGCGACGTCTTCCTGTGGTACCTGCTCCTCTACGCTTCCGCCCGTGCCGTCATCGAAGGCCTGCGCGACGACAGCCTCACCTTTATCAGCGACTTCGTCCGGATCTCGCAGGTGCTCTCCGGCGTCGTCTGCTTCGCGATCATCCTGTACTTCTTCCTGCGCATCCGCGACCGCATCGGGCTTGTCACCCTCCTTCCGGTGATCGACGCGGCGCTGTGCATCGCCCTGGCCATGATCGGCGAATTCGAGCGGAACGCCTACAGTTCCCTCTTCCGTTTCTCCCAGATCCTGCTGATCGCGCTGCTGCTGTCCAAGCTCCTGATCATCGCGCTCTGGACGCTGGACAGCGGCAAGCGGGATCGGACCGTCGCCCTGCCCCTGCTGCTGGGCGCCTTCCTCAATCTTGCGGTCTTCCTCGCCGGGCTGGGGCGCGCCAATGAGGACAACACCTACCTCGTGACGATCCGGCAGATCGTCGCGATGCTCCAGCTGTGCATTGACGGCTGGCTCCTCTGCTATCCCTTCTCCCCGGACCACCGGACGACGGCAGCCCGGATGCAGGTGCGCAAAGCATGAACGGCCCCTGCCCGGATACAGTCACGGTTCTCTCCGTCGAGAAAAGGCGCAGCGTCGTTCAGCTCGTCCTCTCCGACGAATCGGAGCGGTGTGTGCCTGCGGCTGTCTTCCTCAGCCTGCGTCTTAAAGAAGGGCAGACCGTCAGCAGGAGCGGACTGGACGCGCGGATCCGCGCCCTTACGCGGAATGCGGCCGGCAACAAGGCGGCCGCTCTGCTCTCCTTCCGCGGCCGCTCCGTCAGGGAGACAGAGAACGCGCTCCGGCGCGGCGGATTTGACGACGAGTCCGTCGAAGAGACCCTCGCAAGTTTCCAGGAGCTGGGCTACCTGGACGACCGGACCTTCACCCGGGACTGGATCCGCTCCCGCCTGGCCAAAGGAATCGGGCCGAACCGGATCCGCAGCGAGCTGCTCCTCAAGGGGGTGGACCGTACCCTCGTGGAGGACGCGCTGTCCGAACTGGACGGCGGTTCCGCGGCGGACGAGGCGCTTTTCCGGTGCCTTAGTAAAGCGGTCCGCGGCCGGAACCTGGACGACCCGAAGGAACGCGCGAAAGCCATCCAGCAGATAGTGCGCAGGGGCTATTCTTTTTCGGAAGCCCGCGCCGCGCTGGACGATTATCTGAAAGACAACGACCCGGAAACGATGGATTGAAACAAGCCGTCTCTTTGTAGAGGCGGCTTGTTTGCTGTCCGTCGATTTCAAGCGGGGTGTCCGGCCGGTCATTTTCTGTTCTTCCGGCAGCGCTCTTCCGCCGGACAGACCGGAGGGTTACCGGGCTTGAAGATAGGCGATCAGTTTCTTTACTGCCTTCGCCCTGTGGGAATGGGTTTCCTTAAAGGAAAGCGGCAGGCTGGCCGTGGTTTTGCCGTCCCCATCCCCGGAGATGAAGATCGGGTCATATCCGAAGCCGTTCGTGCCTTCTTCCTTTTCGGCGATGACCCCGTTCCAGATTCCCGTAAAGAGATGCTCCTCTCCCGTTTCATCGATAAAACAAATACAGGTTACAAACCGCGCATTGCGGTTTTCTTTCCCTTCCAGCCCTTTCAGAACGGCCATCCGGCGCTCGTGCTCCGTCTGAAGGCCCTTATACCGGGCGGAGTAGAGCCCCGGCTCCCCACCCAGCGCTTCCACTTCCAACCCGCTGTCATCCGAGATTACACAGCAATGGGACAGCTTGTAGATCGCCCGCGCCTTCAGGGCAGCATTCTGCTCGAAAGTGGTTCCGGTCTCCTCCACGTCAAGATGGATATTTGCCTCGTCCTGACCGTACACCTGAAACCCCAACGGCTCAAAGATGTCTTTGTACTCCCGGATTTTCCCCTTGTTCTTACTGGCAATGATCAGTTTCATACCAGTTCTCCTTTCATCCTTCTTTGACGATGCCATACTTGCCTCCTGCTCCCTGTCTTCAGCGGCTGGTGAGGTCATTCAGATCAAGTACCACTTCCGAGAGCATGTTGGCCCCATAGGCCAGGAAGGAGGAGGGTGCCGGAAGCCTCATCACCTGAGAGAAACCGCCTTCCTTCGCATTCCGGACCCCACGGTCCATGTGATAATCGCTGCTGATCATCACAATCGGCTCCTCCGGCGAGACGATTCCGGCGATATTGCCGAAATTCTCTTTCGTCGTCTGCGCCCGGTCCTCAAGGATCAGCCTCTCTTCCGGCACGCCGCGTTCTGTCAGGACGTCGCGCATGACGGCGGCTTCCGTCCGGCCGGACGCATCTGCGTTTCCGCCGGTCAGGATCAGACGCGCTTCAGGGTATCTCTTAAGGTATTCCCGGGCGGTATCCAGTCTGGTCAGCAGGTCGGGCGCAGGTTCTCCGTTCTCCAGCGCCAGTCCGAGCACAACCGCGTAATCCGCCCGGCCCGCGGTATCCATCACGCTTCCGGTTATCACTCTCCCGCAGAAGAAGAGGATCACTGCGCTCAGCAGGACGACGGCGCCCCGCAGAAGCCAGCCGGTGCCCCTCAGCGCTGCGGGTTTCCATCTCGTGAAGAGATTGAACCGGACATCCAGCGCAAACAGCAGAAGAATCAGGCAGAAGAGAATCTCATACCGGAATACTTTCCGGTAATCCGCTTTCAGCACGACGGCATCAATCCTGGCCGGCATCACAAAAACGACATCGAGAGCAAGAAGAACGGCCAGCAGGAGCAGAATATCGCCTGCGGTCTTCCTGATGCCAGAACGCCGATTCCCGGTTTTCATTTTCCGATTTTCCTCCGCTTCCCGTTTTATTCCTTTGAATCGATGGGCATCCGCGTTACACAGATGCCCGGCCCTTTTAGTCGCTTCATTAGAACAATGGACCGGCTTTGGGATTCATTTTATCCGGCGCAGGGTGTTTTCTGCCCGGCAACCGGTATTTGCAGCTTAAAGGCGGAATATGCTCTGCGCCAGCCTTTTACCGCTGTCTGTCTTCATGATTTTCTGAACAAAGCTCCTTACATTCTTTTCGCTGTAGCTGTTTTCAGTTGCGTTCGCAATGTAGTCGGCTTCAATAAGGATTTGCCAGTCCAGGGCATCAATTCCATTAATTGTATGATGATGACCGACCAGATAAGCAATACGCCCGATCTGCGCTTCTGTCATCCCGGTATCTGCGAGAAACGCTCTTACCAGAGGGGCGCCCTCTTCCTCCTGATGCTTTCCGTTTGTATTCCCGTATTTCCCGCGGCAAAGCGGACAGACGATATCGTGTGTGATCGCCGATACTTGCCGATACTTCAAGAATATACTGCGTATCGGCGTCCAATCCTTCCAGTTCTCCGATGGTTTTTGCATATGTCCATACCCGAATCAGATGATCAATATCATGCATGTTGCCCTCAGAGAAAGCAATCATTCTTTCCATGATCTGCGCCACTGTCATCTGCTCATGAAGATGTGTATTCATGCTGCCTCCGCAAATCCCGTCTGAACGCTATCCAGAGAAACCGGGATTTCTTTGGTTCAGAACGTAGTTATAACGGACAACACCTCCATATATTCACGCTGGTATTATACTGGTTTAATCAAACCGTTTGTCCAGAATGTCTCAAAGGTTTCAGTTGAACCACTGTGCTCGACAATTTTTCCGTCAACAACTCTGTCAATGTCAACTCCCGTAATTTCTAAAACCTTATTGGTTGGTGTTATTCCCAGAAAGTCACCTTTGTGGGTTCCACGCATGATAAACTCTGAAATTACATAGTCGCCATCGGTGTATTGGTGGATAATCTTCAGTGTATAATCGGGGTAAGTTTGTTTGACGGCGAGAAGATGCTGTTTCATTCCTTCTGTTCCAATAAAATATGCTTTTTCTCCAACTCTCTGCACACAGTCCTCTGAAATGTATTTATGAAGTTCATCAAGCAAGTTTTCGGAGACAATCACTTCGTAAAAATATTTTATAATGTCTTTATTACTCATTGCACATCTCCTTCATCAAATCCCGACTTATCCTTCTGTCGGCCCATACCAATATAGCATGAAACGGCAGGCTTTGGAAAGAGCCTCCCTTATCCGGTCCTCCGCTTCAGCCTCCCCTGCGATCCTGGTCCGGCAGACGGCACCGGGCCCGGCTTCATCTGCGGAGAGAACGGCAAAAGGCCCTTTGCTGCGGGGTGCGTGGATAAAAAACAACCCTGACCTCGTATCAAGATCAGGGTTGTCGGTTGGTGCGGGAAACAGGACTTGAACCTGCATGAAATTGCTTTCACTAGAACCTGAATCTAGCGCGTCTGCCAATTCCGCCATTCCCGCAGAATCTGGTGGGCAGGGATGGATTCGAACCATCGAAGGCTGAGCCGGCAGATTTACAGTCTGCTCCCTTTGGCCACTCGGGAACCTACCCAACAAATTTATGTTATCACTTCATCCGCCTGTTGTCAAGACATTTCTGAGAGAATCTCTACCGGATCACAGCTGCCTGGCGATGACCCGCTGCAGGAACTCCTTGGTACGCTCCTGTTTGGGATTCGTGAACAGTTCTGCGGGTTTGGCGTCTTCCAGGATGATTCCGCCGTCCATGAACAGAACCCGCTGGGCCACGTCGCGCGCGAAGCTCATCTCATGGGTCACGATGAGCATCGTCATCCCGGAGGCCGCGAGCTTCTGCATGACGCCGAGCACCTCGCCCACCATCTCCGGGTCCAGCGCGCTGGTCGGTTCGTCGAACAGCAGGATTTCCGGCTCCATGCACAGTGCCCTGGCGATGGCCACGCGCTGCTTCTGCCCGCCGGAGAGCTGCGCCGGCTTGGCGTACCGGTACTGCCCCATCCCGACTTTCTCCAGGAAGTAGACCGCCTTCTCCTCCGCTTCCTTCCGGGGCGTCTTTAGGACGTACATCTGCCCCGCGACGCAGTTCTCCAGCACGCTCATGTTGCTGAAGAGGTTGAACGACTGGAAAACCATGCCGACCTTCGCGTTGTATTCCGTCCGCCGCCACTCGGTCGCCGCGTCCTTCCCGTGGTAGAGGATGCGCCCGCCCGTTGGCTCCTCCAGGAAGTTGATGCAGCGCAGCATCGTGCTCTTGCCGGAGCCGGACGAGCCGATGACGCAGATGACCTCCCCTTGGTCCACTTGAAAGTTGATGTCCTTCAGGACCAGATGATCGCCGAAGCGCTTTTCCAGATGGGAAATCTCCAAGATGGGTTTCATACCTGCCCGCCCTCCTGCACCGTGATGCTGCTCTTGCTGTCGCTCTGCGAACCGTAGATCGTGTAATGATCCTGTCCGTCCATCTTCTTTTCCATGAGGCGGAGCAGCCGCGTCACGGAGAAGGTCAGCACCAGATAGATGCAGGCCGTGATAAAGAACACCTCAAAATAGCGCAGATATGCGCCTGCGGCGGATTTGCTCATGAAAAACAGCTCGCCGACCGAGATGACGTTGAGCACGCTGGAGTCCTTAATGTTGACGACGAACTCGTTGCCAATCGACGGCATGATGTTGCGCACCGCCTGCGGCAGCACGACGTGCACCATCCCCTGCCAGTGCGTCATGCCCAGCGCGACGGTCGCCTCCTTCTGCCCTTTGTCCACGCTGATGATCCCGCCGCGGATGATCTCCGCCATGTACGCGCCCGTATTGATCGACACGATGAAGATCGCGGCAGCGAGGACCGGCATTTTGACGCCGACCTGCATCAGGCCGTAGTAGATCACCATCGACTGCACGATCATCGGCGTGCCGCGGAAGACTTCGATATAGGCGCCCAGCAGAAACCGGCAGACGTGCAGCGCAATCCGCTTCGCCCTGCTTTTTTTGCTGAGCGGGATCGTCCGCACGATGGCCACGATGAGTCCAAGGAGAAAGCCGAAGACCGTACCGGTCAGCGCGACCTCCAGGGTCACAACCGTTCCCTTGAAAAACAGTGCGCCGTACTTGTCCAGCAGGAAACTGACCCATTCAAAGAACGAAGAAGGTATATTCGCGGGCATATGAAACAAATCCTCTCAAAGTGATGATACAGGGAAAATCCCCCGCATGGCGGGGGAATCTGTCCCGGTTATTCCGATACCAGCGGCTGCCGTGCGGTGGCATCCAGCATCAGCTGAACGCGCTCTTCCTCCGAAATGGACGCAAGCAGTTCGTTGATGGCATCCTTGTAGGGGCTGCCGTAAACCAGACCGACCGCGATCGCCGTATCGTCTTCCGAGGCCTCAAATCCCTGTCCGTCCGCGAACTGGACGTAGGTCAGTTCCGGGTTGGCCAGCGTGTCCGCTTCCGCGCCGGGGCGCTCCGCGACGTACCCGTCGATTGCACCCGCACGCAGCGCGACGACCATCGCCGGGAAGGTTTCCATCGCCATGCCGTGATTGACGCCCGGGATCTGGTCGATCACCGTGTCGTGGAAGGTGTTGAGCTGCGCTACGACCGTGGCGCCCGAGAAATCGGAGAGGGCCGTGGCGTTCGCGTAGGGTCCATCCTTCTTGACGACGACCACCAGCTCGCTCTGGTAGTAATTGTCCGTAAAGTCGATCGTCATCTTGCGCTCCGCCGTGGGGCTCATGCCGGCGATGATGAGATCGATGTTGCCGCTGACCAGGCTCATGGTCAGGCCATCCCACTCGGTCTTCACCACTTCCAGGTCCATGCCCAGCGCATCGGCGATGCGGCGGGCGATCTGCACGTCGTAGCCGTCCGCGTAGCCGCTCCCGTCCGAGATGGGCGCCGTGAACTCCGTCTGCTCGATCTGGTGCCAGTTGTACGGGGCGTAGCCGCACTCCATGCCGACGCGCAGGGTGTCCGCAGCAGCGCAGCCAAGCGTCAGTACCAGGGCCAGGAAAAACGCGACGATCATTGTCCTCTTCATTGGTTTGCCTCCTCTTCTTCAACAAAAAAACGACGATGGCCTTCGTCCATTCATCGCTCCATATTCGTATATGAAACTCTGAATAGCGCTCCATGGCCTAACCATGACAGCCGCAGAAATATTGTTCCTGCAGCCAACGCGCGCCGCCTGCCCGGCGCCTGCGCATTTCGGCGGTTTCCCCTTTCGCGTCCTTCATCGCCGGGCGTTGCTCCGGAACGCTACTCTTGTTCACCGCGCCTCTATTCATCGGCTCGCACCGATTGTCGGTATTATAGTTGTGCCCTGTTATTCTGTCAATCGGTTTACGTATCTTTTGTGAAATGCACAAAACGCGCCCCGGAGCGAGCTTTGTTGATGCTCCGCCCCGGGGCGCCTGTTCTCCGTTCAGTTCCGCATCAGGGAAAGGGAAACCTTCAGCCCACCACGCAGTCGGGATACAGCGGATAAGCCTTGCAAATCTCCAGCACGCGGGCCTTCACCGGCTCCACTGCCGCATCCTTCTCCCGGGTAATCCGGGCGATCATGGAGGCGATCTCCCGCATGACGTCTTCCTTCATGCCGCGGGTGGTGACGGCCGGCGTGCCCACGCGTACGCCGCTGGTCACAAACGGGCTGCGCGTCTCCTTGGGGATCGTGTTCTTGTTGACGGTGATGTTCGCCTGCCCCAGCAGGGTTTCCAGCTCCTTGCCGGTCACCTCCGTGCCGGTCAGGTCCAGCAGCATCAGGTGGTTGTCCGTTCCGCCGGAGACGAGCCGGATGCCCTCCCGCGCGAACTGCTCCGCCATTGCTTTCGCGTTCAGGACGATCTGGTGCTGATAGGCCTTAAAGCCGTCCGACATCGCCTCTTTGAAGCAGACCGCCTTGCCGGCGATCACATGCTCCAGCGGGCCGCCCTGCGTCCCGGGGAAAATCGCCTTGTCGATCTGCTTGGCGTACTCGGCGCGGCACAGGATCATGCCGCCCCTCGGCCCGCGCAGCGTCTTGTGTGTCGTCGTCGTCACGAAATCCGCGTAAGGAACCGGCGAGGGGTGCTCGCCCGCCGCGACCAGGCCGGCGATGTGCGCCATATCCACCATCAGCAGGCAGCCGGCGCGGTCGCAGATCTCACGCAGCCGCTTGAAATCGATGACCCTGGGATAGGCGGAGGCGCCCGCGACGATCAGCTTCGGGCGGATTTCCAGCGCACGCTTCTCCAGGTCGCCGTAGTCGATGACCTCCTCCTCTTCCGTGACGCCGTACGCCTCGAAATGGAAGTACTTGCCGGACATGTTCACGGGGCTGCCGTGGGTCAGGTGTCCTCCGTGCGAGAGGTTCATCCCCATCACCGTGTCGCCGGGATTCAGCATGGCGAAGTACACGGCCATGTTGGCCTGCGCGCCGGAATGCGGCTGCACATTCGCGTGTTCCGCGTGAAAGAGTGCCTTGGCCCGGTCAATGGCCAGCTGCTCCACGACGTCCACGTACTGGCATCCGCCGTAATAGCGGTGTCCCGGATAACCCTCCGCGTACTTGTTGGTCAGGTGGGATCCCATTGCCGCCAGCACAGCCGGGCTGACGAAGTTCTCGGAAGCGATCAGCTCCAGATGCTCCCTCTGTCTTTGCAGTTCCTGTTCCATGGCGGCCGCAACTTCGGGATCGAACGCGGCAACCGTCTTCAGATCAATCATGGCCTTCCTCCTTCTAAATGACCGGAGGGACGATCACGTCCCTCCGGTTCCGTGTTCAGGTTCAGGATTCCTTCTTCTCGGGCGCGGCTTCAGGCGCCTTGGGTGCGGCGGGCTTGGCAGCCGCAGCTGCCGGCTTCGGCGCCGGCGCCTTCTTGACCTTGTCCATCTTGTTCCGGGGCGCGCGGCGGTCGCGCATGGTGATGGCCTTCTTCGGGCACTTGGCCGCGCACAGACCGCAGCCCGTGCAGGCGCCGAGCACCTTGTGCTTCTTCTTCAGCTCGCCCTCGATCGCGTCGAACTTGCACTGCTTCGCGCAGATCGTGCAGCCGATGCACTTGTCCGGATCGATGTACGCCTCTTTACGCGCCTTCAGGTTGCCTTCCATCGCGCCCGTCGGGCAGGCGTCGACGCAGGCCATGCAGCCAACGCAGAGCTCGTAATCGGTTACCGGTACGCCGTTTTCCATGTGGATAGCGCCGAACGGGCAGGCCTTCACGCAGGCTTCGCAGGCGACGCACGCACGGTCGCACTTCTCCTTCAGCGCCATGCCCTTCTCCGGGTTGTGGCAGCCAACGGAAACGGCGCGCTCAGCGGGCCGCATCACCAGCACGTGCTGCGGGCAGGCCGCGACGCACTTCTTGCAGGCCTGGCACTTCTCCTCGTCGACGACAGCGATCTTCTTCACCGGATCGACGTGGATGGCGTCAAACGGGCAGACGCGCTCGCAAGTGCCCAGGCCGAGGCAGGCATACTGGCAGGCCTTGGTCCCGCTGTTGACCAGCGAGGCCGCGACACAGTCGTGCAGGCCTTCGTATTCCGCCTTGGGCGCGCAGTGGTCGCCGTAGCCCTGGCAGGCAACGGTCGCCACCTGACGGGCACCGACACCGGCGGCGATGCCCATGATCGCGCCCATCTTGGCGGCCGCATCGGCGCCGCCGGGCGCACACATTCCGATCTCTGCTTTTCCTTCCGCGACGGCGGATGCATAGCCGTCACAGCCGGGGAAGCCGCAGGCGCCGCAGTTGGCGCCGGGCAGCACCGCGCGCAGTTCGCCGATCTTGGGGTTGGTTTCGATCGCGAAGACCCGGCCGGTTACGCCGAGCAGCGCGCCGAAGATCAGGCCCATTACGCCGAGAACGACGGCGGCGATAACAATCGCACCAATACTCACTTCTTATTCCTCCCTGCTTCCTAGCGTCAGATCAGTCCGCTGAAGCCGTTGAACGCGACGGCCATCAGGCCTGCGGCAATCAGCGCACCGGGGAAGCCTTCCATCCACTTCGGCAGGTTGCCGATCGACAGGCGCTCCCGGATGCCGGCGAACAGGCAGATCGCCAGCGTATAGCCGAGCGCGGACGCCACGCCGTTGACAACCGACAGGACGAGGCCATAGCCTTCCGTCACGTTGAGCTGGGCGACGCCGAGCACCGCGCAGTTCGTCGTGATCAGCGGCAGGTAGACGCCCAGCGCCTGATACAGCGACGGAACCATCTTCTTGAGCGCCATCTCGACGATCTGCACGAGCACCGCGATGACGAGGATGAACGCGATCGTCTGCAGGTACTCCATGTCGAGCGGAATCAGGACAAACGCGTTGACCAGATAGGAGACGAGAGAGGCGATAGCCATAACGAAGGTGACGGCCATGCCCATGCCGAAGGCCGTTTCCAGCTTCTTGGATACGCCGAGGAAGGGACAGATTCCGAGGAATCTGGACATGACAAAGTTGTTGACGAAGATGGCGCCGATCATGACCGCCAGGATATCAGACAGCATGCTCTTCCCTCCTTACGCTTTCTTCGGCATGACGGCATTCATCAGCACGATCGCCAGACCGAACACGATAAAGCCGCCTGCGGGACGAACCAGAATCCCCATGGGGACGTAGCTCTCTGGCATCACCTGCATGCCGAACCAGGTGCCGGCGCCGAAGATCTCACGGACGCTGGAGATGAACGTGATCGCCCAGGTGAAGCCGAGTCCCATGCCCAGTCCGTCCGCGATGGAGGGCAGCGGCGGATTCTTGAAGGCGAAGGATTCCGCCCTGGCGAAGATGATGCAGTTGACGACGATGAGCGGGATGAACAGGCCCAGCGATTCGTCCAGCGCGGGCAGATAAGCCTTGATCACCAGCTGCACGATCGTAACGAACGTCGCGATGACCACGATAAACGCGGGAATGCGGATTTCGTCCGGGATCATCTTCCGCAGCAGGGAGATGACGAGGTTCGAGAACACGAGAACGAAGGTTGCCGCCAGGCCCATGCCGATGCCGTTGCTGGCCGCGGTCGTGATGGCCAGCGTCGGGCAGGTGCCCAGCACCATACGGAATGTCGGGTTCTCATCCAACAGACCGTTCTTGAAAATTCTGACCAGATCTTTCATCGCTTATTTCGCCTCCCCTGCCGCCTGCGCAAGCGCGTCGTTGATCGCATTGCTGGTCAGCGTCACGCCGGCCTTCACGTCGATCTTCGCGTCCGCGATGCTCTGTCCAACCAGCGCGCCCAGCACCGCTTCGTCCGCGATCAGGTCCGCGCCCAGGCCGGGCGTCTCATTGTGCTCCGGCACGCTGACGCTTACGATCTTGCCCTCGCCGTCCAGCGCGATTTCAACCTTCATCGGCTGGAAGCCCGTCACCTCGTAGGTCTTCGTGCTTCCCTCCGCAGGCGCTTCTTCCGTCGCGGGGGCAGCTTCTGCCGCGGCCTTGGCCAGCGCGTCGTTGATCGCGTTGCTGGTCAGCGTCACGCCGGCCTTCACGTCGATCTTCGCGTCTGCAATGTTCTGTCCGACCAGCGCCTCGAAAATGGCGGCGTCCGCGATCAGGTCCGCGCCCAAGCCGGGCGTCTCGTTATGCTCCGGCACGCTGACGCTCGCGATCTTTCCTTCGCCGTCCAGCGCGATTTCAACCTTCATCGGCTGGAAGCCCGTCACCTCGTAGGTCTTCGCGCTTCCCTCCGCAGGCGCTTCTACCACTGCGGGCGCTTCTTCCGCTGCGGGGGCCTCTTCAACGGGCGCCTCATCGGCGGCAGGGGCTTCTTCCGCTGCCGGTTCCGGCTCTTCTGCCTTCTCGGCTTCTTCTGTCTGTTCCGGCTGGGCGTCCTCTGCCTTCTTTCTGTCGATGCCGTTGACCGCGGCCGCCTGATCCAGTGCGGCGGCGAGCGCGTTGCTGGTCAGCGTCACGCCGGCCTTTACGTCAACCTTCGCATCCGCCAGATCCTGGCCGGCGTAAACCGCCAGCGCTTCCTCGGTCAGCAGATCCGCGCCGAAGCCCGGCGTCTCGCTGTGTTCCGGCACGCTGATGGAGGCGATTTTGCCGTCCGCGATGTCCAGATAAACGGTGAACTTGTTCATGCCCTTGACGGTGTAGGGATCACCGGGCACGGCCGCGCCGGCTTCTTCGCTCCCCGCGGAAGCGGCCTGCCTGAGCGCGTCGTTGATCGCGTTGCTGGTCAGCGTCACGCCGGCCTTCACGTCAATCTTCGCGTCCTCAATGTTCTGTCCGATAAGCGCGCCCAGCACTGCTTCGTCCGCGATGAGATCCGCGCCCAGGCCCGGCGTTTCATTGTGTTCCGGCACGCTGACGCTCACGATCTTGCCCTCGCCGTCCAGTTCGATGGCGACCTTGAAGGGTTGGAAACCGGTCACGTCGTAAACCGTTGCGCCTGCGGCGGCCGCTTCCGTCTCGGCCGCCTCAGCGGCTTCCCCTTCTGCTTCCGCGCCGCCGTTGGCCGCCGCGGCAGCCGCGAGGATCGCGTCCTTGTCGCCCGCCTTGGGCTCGATGCCCAGCGTACCCTTCGTGTACGCAAGGATCTGCTCGCTGGCGTTCAGGAAAGCGCCGGACGACACGGACGCGCCGGAAATCTTGTCGACGTCCGTGCGCAGCGTGTCGGGATCCGCCGCGATGCCGATGAACTGCTCCTTGAAAGCGTCCTCGCCGACGCGGCTGCCCAGACCCGCAGTCTCCTGCAGGGCGCCGACGTAAACCTGCGTCACGTGGCCTTCGGTGCTGACGCCCATCGTAATCGGGATCTCTCCGCCGTAGCCCTGCGGGGAAGCGGACAGCGCATAGCCCTTGATTTCGCCGGAGGCATCCTTGCCGACGAAGATTTCGTCGAGCTCGCTGCCTTCGGCAAGATTCTCAAATTCAATCTGTTCGTACTCGCACCCGGGCAGGACCGTGCTGAGTGCGGCTTTCTTGGCCGCCAGCTTCTGCTCCGCGATCGGGCCCTTCGTCACTTCGTTGGTTACCGCCAGCGCCGCCGCGGCGATGAGGGAAAACAGGAACAAGCGAACGCCCAGTTTCAAAATATCATTCATGCTTGCTGACCTCCCCAAAGCTCTTCGGCATCGTCACGCGCTCGATGAGCGGCGAGACGACGTTCATCAGCAGGATGGCAAAGGAGCACCACTCCGACTGGCTGCCGCGCGCAAAGCGGAAGATGAACAGCAGCAGGCCGCACCCGGCGCCGAAAATCAGCTTGCCCAGATCGGTCGTCGGCGAAGTGGAGTAATCGGTCGCCATGAAAAACGCGCCCAGGATGAGGCCGCCGGAGAGAATCTGCTTCACGGTGAAGCCGACGTCAAATCCCGTGCCGATCAGATAGCACACCGCAAACACGCCGATAAACGCGGCGGGGATGTGCCAGGAGATCACCTGCTTCCAGAGCAGATAGGCCGCACCCAGCAGCAGCGCCAGTTTGCAGGTCTCGCCGATGACGCCCGGGATGTTCCCCAGGAACAGCTGTCCGATGCTGTAGCTGCCGTCCGCCAGCGGCGTG
Source organism: uncultured Eubacteriales bacterium (assembly GCA_902781095.1). Lineage (GTDB taxonomy): Bacteria > Bacillota > Clostridia > Christensenellales > Aristaeellaceae > Ventricola. The sequence goes on along the minus strand of CACZHW010000003.1, from coordinate 80,963 downwards.
GCGGACGCGACGGCGTCCACACCGGCGAGTTTGCCGAAAGCGGGCGCCGGGAACTTCGTCATGATGGTCGCCCAGGAGAGCGCCAGCATCGCCCGGGCCAGCAGCGCCGGGTTGACGAAGTTCTGGCCGATGCCGCCGAAGATCATCTTGACCAGGACGATCGCGATGATGGAGCCGACGACCGGCATCCAAAGCGGGGCGGAGGCCGGCAGGTTCATCGCCAGCAGCATGCCGGTGACGACCGCGCTGAAATCGCCCGTGGTGTTCTTCTGATGCGTCGCCTTGCAATAGAGAAGCTCACTGAGCACGGCAGCAGCAACCGCCACCACGACGATCAGCGCCGTGCGGTATCCGAAGAAGAGGATGCCCGCGATTACCGAAGGCAGCAGGGCGATGCACACGTCCTGCATGATGCTCCGCGTTGTCGTTTTGTCACGAAGATGCGGAGAAGAAGAGATAATCAACTTTTGCATAACACTCGCACCTCCCTGACTCACTTGCCGTTCTTCATCCGGTTCATGGCCTTCGCCATCCGGAAGCTCTGCGTCAGTTCCCGCTTGGCCGGGCAGACGTACGTGCAGGAGCCGCACTCCATGCAGTTGAGCACGCCGATGCGGACAGCGTTCTCGATGTCGTCATGCCGGATATACGCGTCCATCTGGGTCGGCATCAGGCCCATCGGGCAGGCGCGCACGCAGCGGCCGCAGCGGATGCACGCGGACTCTTCCGGCGCAATGCCCTCCTCTGCCAGTGCCAGCAGGCCGCCGAAGTTCTTGGTGACCGGGATGGCGAGCGACGGGATGCTGTTGCCCATCATGGGGCCGCCCACGATGACCTTGCGGACGTCGGCATCAAGCCCGCCGGCCGCGTCAAGGAGGTCCATCAGGGGCGTGCCGATCCGCACCCGGTAATTGCCGGGCTTGCCGACGTGGCCCGTGACCGTCACGATGCGGTCCACCAGCGGGCGGCCGCTGCGAACGGCTGCGGACAGCGCCGCACAGGTCGCCACGTTCATCACGACGCACTGCGCCGCGGAGGGCAGGCCGCCGTTGGGCACCTTGCGGCCCGTCAGCGCGTAGATCAGCATCTTCTCATAGCCCTGCGGATACTTCGCAGGCAGAGCGACGACCTCGACGCCTTCCTTTGCCGCAGCGCGGAGCGCTTCGACGGCATCCATCTTGTTGTCCTCAACACCGATCTTCGCCTTGGCGATTCCCGTCGCCTTCATGGCCAGCAGGACGCCGTCGATGATCTGCTCCGGAGCCTCCAGCATCAGCCGGTGGTCCGAGGTGAGATACGGTTCGCACTCGCTGCCGTTGATGACGAGGACGTCCGGCCGCGGATTGAGCTGGGAAACCTCCAGCTTGACGGCGGTCGGGAAAGCCGCGCCGCCCATGCCGACGATACCCTTCTCGGCCGCCAGGCGCGCGATGCTCTCCGCATCCGGGTTCTCCACCGGTTTGACGGAATCGTCCCAGCGGTCTTCAAAGTCGTTTTCGATGGTCACCGCCGTGACGCTCCTGCCGTTGGCAATCGTCACGGGACCGACGGCGACCACCTTGCCTGACACGGACGCATGCACAGGCGCGGAAATGGCCCCCTTCGCGCTGGCGATCACCTGGCCCAGGTTGACCGTATCGCCCACTTTAACCAGGCACTCGGCAGGCGCACCCACGTGCTGGGACAGCGGGATCGTCACCTTCGCGGGCGCCTTCATGTCGACGATGGCAATCGCGCCCGTTACCTGCTTACCGTTTCCCAGTTCGTGTGGATGGATACCCCCGACGAACGTTTGTGAAACTCCCAATGATAAGCTCCTCCCTTCAATTGTAAAGACGCAGTTATACGCTACGTCCTATAAACCCACTTTTACAATTATAACATATAAAACCACTAAATCAATAACGGCGCACACGTTTATTTCTTAACAGAATGTCAATCCGCATCCATACAAAAAGACCGTCCGGCCCCATTCGGAGTCGGACGGTCTGTCCGGAGCGTTTAATGCCCTGCGGCGCCGGCTGCAATCAGCCGAAGACGCTGAGCAGGAAGCCCGCCGCAATTGCGGAGCCGATGACACCCGCGACGTTCGGGCCCATGGCGTGCATCAGCAGGAAGTTGGACGGATTGGCCTTCTGGCCTACGCGCTGGGAGACGCGCGCCGCCATCGGCACGGCGGAAACGCCGGCGGAGCCGATGAGCGGGTTGATCTTGCCGCCGGACAGCCTGTACATGAGCCGGCCGACCAGCAGGCCGCCGATCGTGCTGAAGGAGAAAGCGATCAGTCCCAGGATGACGATGTAGATCGTCTGGATATTGAGGAAGTTGGAGCCGACCATCGTGGCGCCGACGGAGAGGCCCAGGAACAGCGTGACGATGTTCATGAGGGCGTTCTGCGCGACGTCGGACAGGCGGTCCGTGCAGCCCGTCTCCTTGAGCAGGTTGCCGAACATCAGGCAGCCGATGAGGGGCGCCGTGGACGGAAGCAGCAGTACGATGAAGATCGTGACCACGATCGGGAAGATGATCTTCTCGGTCTTGGTGACCTCACGCAGCTGCTCCATCTTGACCTTGCGCATCTTCTCGGTCGTGAGCAGGTTCATGATCGGGGGCTGGATCATCGGGATCAGCGCCATGTAGCTGTACGCAGCAACCGCGATGGGTCCCAGCAGATGGGGCGCCAGCCTCGTCGTGGTCAGGATGGCCGTGGGGCCGTCCGCGCCGCCGATGATGCCGATGGAGGCCGCTTCGTTGCCCGTGAAGCCCAGCAGCGTCGCGCCGAAGAAGGCGAAGAACACGCCGAACTGCGCCGCCGCGCCGAGCAGCAGGCTGGTCGGGTTGGAGATCAGCGGGCCGAAGTCCGTCATCGCGCCGATGCCGATGAAGATGAGGCACGGATAGATGCCGGCTTTGACGCCGATGTAGAGCAGGTCGATCAGGCCGCCGTTGGCCATGATGTAACCGTAGCTGTGGTGATACGGGCTGGTGCTGTCCAGGAAAGCATTCCACAGTTCCTGATGATACAGGGCGTTGCCGAAGCCGCCCAGCGCGCTGACGTTCGCCAGCAGGCAGCCCGTCGCGATGCCCACCATCAGCAGCGGCTCATACTGTTTCTTGATGCCAAGATACAGCAGCACGCACGCGATGGCGATCATCACCAGGTTTTTCCATCCGTCGGCCATGAGAAAGACGGCCGCGAATCCTGATTCCGTCACCAGGGATGCGAGGGAACTCAACATGCTTCTTCCCTCCTCCGTTTAGCCGAGTACGACGAGCGGCATTCCGGTGTCGACCTTTGCGCCGACATCCACCAGGACCTGGGCCACCGTCGCATCGTGCGGCGCCATGATTTCGTTCTCCATCTTCATGGCTTCCAGGACGAGCAGCACTTCGCCGGATTTGACGGTCTGGCCGGCCTTGACGTTGACCTTGACGATCGTTCCGGGCATCGGGGAGGCGACCTGCTCGCCGGCTACCGCAGCGGGCGCGGCCGCAGGGGCCGGGGCGGGCGCTGCCGCAGGAGCCGCCGCGGCCGCGGGGGCCGGGGCCGCCTCCGGGGCGGGCGCATAAGCTTCGTATTCGTCCAGGATCATCGCCTCGCCGTGATCCACTTCAACCTCGTATGTTTTCCCCTTGAGGGTTACCTTGTATTTCATCTTACTTGACCTCCTTAATGGACTTGAACCGAAGCTCGTTGAGGGGCTTGCCCAGCTTGTCGGCCACGATGGCCATGATCATCGCCGCGTCCCGCGGATCGGTATCGTAGAGCTTCACCTCGCCGGCGCTGCCGGGGGCCAGCTTCTTCGGGGCCGCGGGCGCGGGCGCCGCTGCCGGGGCAGGCGCGGTCATCTTGACCGTGGCTGCCGCCTTCTTTGTGCTGGCGACCATGATCTTGCCCATAGCGATCACCACGCACATGAGCAGGATCAGCCCGATGAAGACCACGAGGTAGCCCAGAAGCGCGTCGACAAAAGCCGCACCGATACCCAAGTGTCCGTTCTCCATTGATCCCGGCCTCCTTACGCTTCTTCGATGGTGTACTTGACGACCTTCTCGCGGTTCGCCTTGCGATCCTTGAGGAACTTCTCCGCCTGGGCCGGGAAGCAGATGTAGCTCATGATGTCCTCTTCGCTCTCGGCCAGATCGCCCAGCGCTTCCTTCGCCTTCTTAAAGTCCTCGCCGGTGCGCTTGGCGTCCTCGATGCGGCAGTCCACAGGCTTGCCGCCCTCGCCCAGGATCTTCGCCTGCAGCGCTTCGTCCACGGGCGCCGGCGCGATGCCGTACTCGCCGCGGAAGTAGTTCTTGACCTCGTTGGAGATGTTCTTGTAGCGCTCGCCGACCAGCACGTTGGTCACGGCCTGGTTGCCGACCATCTGGGAGAGCGGCGTGACCAGCGGCGGATAGCCGAGATCCTTGCGGACCGCGGGGATCTCCGCCAGCGCGGCGTCGAATTTGTCCATCGCGTTCATGTCCTTCAGGTTGGCGATCATGTTGGACAGCATGCCGCCGGGCACCTTGTACACCAGCGCCTGGGAGTCGGTCGCCATGCTCTTCGGGTTGAGCACGCCGGAATCCACGTACTTCTGCTTGACCGGCTTGAAGAAGTCGTTCACCTCGTTGATGACCTTCTCGTTCAGCCCGGTCTCGATGCCGTACTGCTGCAGCGCGTAGAACATCGTCTCCGTCGCCGCCTGGCTGGTGCCGTTGGAGAAGCAGGAGGTCGCGGTGTCGATGACGTCCACGCCGGACTCGATCGCCTTGGTCATCGTCATGTAAGCCATGCCCGTCGTGCAGTGCGTGTGCAGGATGACCGGCACGTCGCCCACGGAATCCTTGATGCCCTTGATCAGGTGCTCCGCCTCGTAGGGGCTCATGGTTCCGGCCATATCCTTGAGGCACAGGGTGTCAAAACCCATCTTCACCAGTTCCTTGCACATCGCGACGTACTTTTCCACGGTGTGCACCGGGCTCTGCGTATAGCTGATGCAGCCGGAGGCGATGGTGCGCGGGGTCGCGTACTTCTTGGTGGCCTCAAGCGCCGTGCCCAGGTTGCGGAAGTCGTTCAGCGCGTCGAAAATGCGGATGATGTCGATGCCGTTCTTGATGCTCAGCTCCACGAACTTCTCCACGACGTCGTCGTGATAGTGCTTGTAGCCCAGCAGGTTCTGGCCGCGCAGCAGCATCTGCAGGCGGGTGTTCGGCATGTTCTTGCGGATATTCCGCAGGCGCTCCCACGGATCCTCGCCCAGATAGCGCAGGCAGGAGTCGAAGGTCGCTCCGCCCCAGCACTCCACAGAGTAGTAGCCGGCCTTGTCCATCGTCGGCAGAATCGCTTCAAAATCCGAGTAGGGCAGCCGGGTCGCCATCAGGGACTGATTGGCGTCGCGCATGACGGTTTCAGTAAATTGAACTTTTCTCATGACACAATCTCCTATCGTTACGGGTAAACATTCAATTTGTACCAAGTATATTGTAGCTTATAACCCTTCGCTCCGCAATAGCCTTTTCGGTTTTTTTAACCGATTCTTAACAGCTGCCGGGAGACCGCCGGTCGACCTTTCCCTCTCCCGCCCGGGCCCGGCTTCAATCCCTGTTCTTCTGGATCAGGATCAGGCCGGGGGTCGAATCGGCCGCGTTGATGAAGTGATGGTAGAGCACGTTGAACCTGCGCACCGGAAGCCCGGCGCTCCAGTCCAGCAGAAGCCGCAGCTCCCGCGCGCCCTCCTCGTGTCCCGGATAGACGCACAGCGACACGATCCCACCCTCCCGGACGAGCCGCAGCGCCGCCCCGGCCGCGGCAAGCGACGTGTCGCAGCGCGTCGTCACCGCGTGATCCGATCCCGGCAGCCAGCCGAAGTTGAAGACGACCGCCTGCACCGGCCCTTCGACGTGGGCCTCCATCGTCTCGTGCCCCGCGCACAGCAGCATCGCCCTCCCGGACAGGCCGGCCGCCTTCAGGCGTTCCGCCGTGCGCTCCACCGCCTGCCGCTGGACGTCGAAGGCGTAAACGTGCCCCTGCTCCCCCACGAGCCTGCACAGCATTTCCGTGTCCCCGCCGTTGCCCATCGTCGCGTCAATCACGGTGTCCCCTTCCCGCACGCTCCTTCGCAGGTAGTCCTCCGCGAGGGCGCGGGCGTTGCGCAGCACATACCGTTCCTCTTCCATCCGCTTTCCTCCTTCATCCCGTTTCCGCGTGCCCCGCTGCCGGCCGGCAGGCGCGCTTTCCCGGGTTTTCCCTTGCATTTTCTTCATTTCATGGTATGATAGTCGGGCAAGCGAGCGATTCTCTTGTCTGAAAGGAGTACATTCACTATGCCCGAAGAAGTCAAATCCGGCTGCGCGCCCAGCGAATGCGGCACGAAAGCGGCCTGCGAAGGGTGCAGCTTTAACCATTCCGCCTCCGCCGGACAGGCGGCCCCGGAAAAGCCGGCGCCGAAGGTCGGCAAGGTCATCGGCGTGGTCAGCGGCAAGGGCGGCGTCGGCAAGTCCCTTGTCTCCGGCAGCCTCGCCGTCATGCTCCGCCGCATGGGCCTTTCCGTCGGCCTCATGGACGCCGACATCACCGGTCCTTCCATCCCCCACATGTTCGGCGTCCGCGAGAAAGCTTACGGCGACGACACGCACATCTATCCCGCAGTCACCGCGGGCGGCATCCGGCTGATGAGCACCAACCTCCTGCTGGAGGAGGAAGACGCGCCCGTCGTCTGGCGCGGCCCGGTTCTGGCCGGCGTCATCAAGCAGTTCTGGGAGGACGTCGCCTGGGGCGAGCTGGACGCGATGGTGATCGACATGCCTCCCGGAACGGGCGACGTGCCGCTGACCGTCTACCAGTCCATCCCGCTCAGCGGCATCGTCGTCGTGACCACCCCGCAGGACCTCGTCTCCATGATCGTGCGCAAAGCCGTGCACATGGCGGAGCTGATGAAGATCCCGGTACTGGGGCTTGTCGAAAACATGTCCTACATCCAGTGCCCGGACTGCGGCAGGAAGATCGAGCCGTTCGGCCCTTCCCGCATCGCAGAGGAGGCCGCGAAACTGGGGCTCCCCGTCCTGGCGCAGCTGCCGATCGACGCTTCCTTCGCCCAGCTCAGCGACAGCGGCCGGATCGAGGAGATCGACCTCCCCGCCCTGCAGGAAGCCGCCGAGTACCTGATGCACTGCTGATTCCCGAAATGTTCCCCGGAGCTTTCGCTCCGGGGATTTTTTATGTTTTTTACCGTTTTACGAGGCCGACGTCCACCCTCAGCAGCCGCTCTCCGGAATTGAGATGGATGACATCGCTGTACCCTGTATCGGGATCGATATCGCTGTCGATCTCGTCCAGCCCCGGGCCGAAGCGGAGGGTCGCGCCGTACGCGTTCCCGCTCTCCAGTTTCAAACGGTAGTCGCCCGGCCTCAGGTTCCGGAAATGATAGTAGCCGTAGAAGTCGCTGACCGCTTCAAACGTCTGCTCCGCCCCGCCGCCGTCCGCTTCCTTGATCAGCGTCAGGCGGATGTCAGGCAGCGTCTGCTCCCTGTAGTCCTGCAGGCCGTTTCCGTTGCTGTCCAGCCACACCGTATCCCCGATTTCGCCGGGCAGGATGGCGCCGACGTTCATCCCTGCGATCCGCTGGCCCGCCTGGAGCGTGAAGAATTCCGTCTGCGATTCCCCGCCTTCCGCCGGGACGACGCAGGAGCCGTCCGCCTCGCCGGTACGGTCGGCAAACAGCTGGCCTTCCGGCAGCGTAAACCGGACCGCATATCGGCCTGCCCGCAGCCGGCCGAAGCTGTAGACCCCGGATTCTCCGGTCAGGGTTTCCGCCAGCGCTGCGCCGCTCTCGTCGAGCAGCGATACCCGCACGCCGGAAAGCGGCGGTTCGTCCGCGTCCATGCGTCCGTCCGCGTTCTCATCCGACCAGGTCCGCCCGGTGACGAGCGCCGCGCAAACAACCGGGATGGGCCGCACGCCCACGCTCTCTCCTGTCCGGGTTTCAAAAGGCAGGGTTTCGCTCTCCTGCGCATTCGGATCCGCCGGCAGCAGCCACGCGTCCTCGGCGAAGAGCAGATCCTCCGGCAGCGTGATCCGCAGCCTGTAGGTTCCCGGGCGGAGAGCGTGCAGCGCGAAGCTTCCGCTGTCGTCAGCGGTGCAGGTGCGCAGCAGGGTTCCGCCGTCATAGAGTGCAACCGTCACGCCGGCCAGGCGGGTTTCCGCTTCCTCCGGAGCTGTGAGCTGCAGCGTGCCGCTCACCTCCGCAGGCCGGATAATGCCCGCGTCCAACCCCGTCCGGCCCTCGCCCATCGCAAGGGCAAAGGGCTCCGTCTGCTGCGTGCGCTCGTCCGTCTCGGGGAAGACCGTTCCCCCGCAGGTGAACAGCCTGTCCTCCGGCAGCGTGATCCGCACGCGGTACTCGCCGGTGCGGACGAAATCGATCGCATAGCTGCCGTCCGCGGCCGTCTTCACCGTGCGCAGCACGTTCTCCCCCGCGGCGTCCGTCAGGGACACGTCGATTTCCGCCACGCCGGCTTCGTCCGCGTCCCGCTGTCCGTTATAGTTTCTGTCGTCAAAGACCTGTCCGCTGACGATGCCGACGCCGACCGCGCCCGCGTCCAGATCGGTCTGGAGGCTGCCCGCCCCGACCGCAAGGACGCCGCTTTCAGCCGTACCGGCATCCGTCTGCGGCACGATGCTCACGCGCGTGCGTCCCTGGGCGCTGCGCGCAAACGCGTAACCTTCCGGCAGCGCAAAGCTTACCCGCACCTCTCCGGGCATCACCCCGTCAAAGCGGTAGGCACCGTCTTCCCCTGTCAGGGCTTCCATGCCCTTCCCCGCGTCCGTGCCGGAGACGACCTGCAGCCTGACCGGGATGTCCTTCAGGACCGTCTCCCCGGTCTGTCTGCGTCCGTCGTCATTGGCGTCGTACCAGACGACGCCGCCCAGAGCAGCGGGCTTCAGCGCGCCGATGAGCAGCCCGTTTCTCGTCTCGCCCATGGCAAGCGCGGGGAGCGTCAGGACCTGCTCCCTTTCGTCGCTCCTTTCTGCCATGGAGTCCTTCCCTGCGGCCGTGAAGACATAACCGTCGTCCAAAGTGACCTTCAGTTGATAGACGCCGGGCATAAGATCGGTGAAGCTGAACTCGCCGCTTCTCCCGGTCCGCTCCATCTCAAGCGCATTGCCTTGCTCGTCGAGCAGCGTGAGAGTCAGGCCTCTCAGGCCGGACTCGTCCCTGTCTGCGGTGCCGTCGTAGTTTTCATCGTTCCATACGCGTCCGGACAGCGCGCCCTGGACCAGCATGCCGTAATCAAAGCTGCTCTGCGCTTCGCCTGCCGCAAGCGTGAACAGGTCCGTATAGCCGTATCCGCCGCGCATCTCACGGACGGCGGCCCGGGTTTCTTCCCCCGTATGCAGGACGTGTCCGTCCAGCAGCCGGACGCGCAGCTGATACGTTCCCGGCATCAGCCTGGTAAAGGCGTAACGGCCGTCCGCGTCCGTCTCGGCGGACTGCGCCGCCGTTCTCCCGTTTGCGCCGAGGAGTTCCACCTTCACGCCGGAAAGCGCTCTCTCCCCGTCTGCCATGCGGCCGTCTGCATCCAGATCCTCCCAGATCCGTCCGCCGACCGAGGCCAGGCGGACGGCCGGCGCGTTGACCTCCGTCACCGCTGCACCCTGGGAGAGCGTGAACAGCCTGGTTTCGGATACGGACTGCGTGGTGCCCTGCGCGCCGTTGGCCACAAGGCTGCGCTGCGTCGCGGCAAAACCGCAGTCTTCCGGCACGGTAAAGGAAACGGCATACCGTCCGGCGGGCAGTCCTTCAAAGCTGTAGCTGCCGTCTTCCTGCGTCACCGTTTCCGCGGCCGTTTCGCCGTCCTGCGTCAGCAGCCTGACCGGAAGGGAGCCCATTCCCTTCTCATCCGTTTCGCGGCGGGCGTTCGCGTTCCCGTCCTCGTAGACGGTGCCCGATACCGTGCCCGTCATGGCGGCGGCGATATACAGCTCCCGCTGTTCACCGGAGGAAAGGCTGAACTCCGCGCTGCGGCCGGCCCGCGCCGTGCTCTGCGGCAGGATGCTCTCCGGATAGCGGCCGCCGCTGCCGGCCTTTACGCCGGAGGGCCTCCACTGGCCAGGCATTTCATACGACAGCACGAAGACACCGGGGGTAAGGCTCGTAAAGAGCGCCCGTCCCTCCTCGTCCGTCGTCAGGGCGAGGCGTTCCCCGTCCTCGCCTTCCTCTCTGCGGACGAGCACGACGCTGACGCCGGAAAGCCCCTTCTCGTTCGGCTGCATCAGTCCGTCCGCCTGCGCGTCCCTAAAGACGCTGACCTCCAGCTGTGCCGGAACGGTCGCGCCGACGGAGAGCCCCGTCTCGTTCTGTCCCGCGCCCAGGGTGAAGGGCTGCGTGCTGCCGGTATGGCCGGCCGCGCCGAAGACAGCGGAATGCTCCCCGTAAGGCGCAAAGCCGAATGCGTCCGGCAGGGTGACCTGAATGCTGTATTCGTCCGGATAGAGCGTGTCAAAGGCAAAGCGCCCGTCCGTTCCCGTCGTCACCGTCCCCTCCGGGATTGCCGTGCCGCCGGCAAGGCGCAGGAGCGTCACCTCGGCGCCGGGAAGGCCGTTGCCCTCCTCGTCCAGCCAGATGCTGCCGGAAACGGCAGCCGAGCGCACCAGGACGACCTCTCCGGCCGTCTGCTGTCCACCCTGCTCCAGCGTCATCTCCTGCGTCAGTTCATCCTTGTCCGCTTTGGCCAGGTAGCCGTCCGGCTTGCGGATCTCCAGCCTGTAGGCGCCGGGGATGAGGCCGGTGAAGGCGAAGGCGCCCGTGTCGTCCGTGGAGACGAGGGTCGGCTCATCCTCTTCCCGGTCGAGCCGGATCAGCTCGACGCTGATGCCGCCCATGCCCTCCGTCGTTCCGTCCGCCTCTTCATCCGCCACAAAGCCCTGGATGCTGCCGGCGTACAGGCAGCCCGCAAGCAAGAGATAATCTGTATGTTCTCCGTCGATCGCGAAGAGATCGGTCGTGCCGCGGCGCGCATCCGTCACGCGGCTGGACGCATGCTCCGTGAAGCGCCCGTCATGGGAATAGACCATGACGTCGCCCGCGTCGAAGCGGATGCGGTAATTCCCGGTAGGAATCCCGCCAAACGCATACCTGCCGTCCGTCGCCGTCCGCACAGTATCGACCGCGTTTCCGCCCTCGTCCAGCAGGCTGACGGTGAGCCCGGCGCACCGGCCGGTCTCCTCCGCGTCCAGTACGCCGTCGCCGTCCGTATCCAGGAAGGCGTACCCGCTGACCGTTCCGTCCCTGCCGCCCGATTCCGTGCCGAAGGTGCCGTTTCCGGGCAGGACAAAGGTCTCCTCCGCCGCCCGGGTGAGGCGGTTCTCCAGCCTCTCCCCGTTCCAGGCCGTCCGGTAACAGAAGGTCCCTTCCACGGACGCATGCACCAGCACTTCAGCCTGCGCGTCGCCTTCCGCGCGGACGCTCACAACCGCTTCGCCGGGAACAAAACCCTCCTCAGCCGTTTCCGCTCCGGTTTCGGCATCCAGGTACGTGATGCGCAGGGCGGTGATGTCGCCTTCGATTTCCGCAAAGCTGACCGTCGTGGGCGTCTCCAGCGCATCGGTCAGCTTGGCGCGGGAAGGCTGCCATCCGCCGTTGCGCAGCGCGAATTCCACACGCGCGCGATATGACCTGCCGCTTTCGTCCGCCGCGCCGGAGAGCGTAAGGCTTTCGATATCCGTACGGCCATTCGCCTGCGTTTCGATGACGACCTGCGGCCGGGCAAGCGCGACAGCGGCCCCGCCGCTGCAGTCGATGCCGATCAACGTGAGCCCCTGTTCCTCCGCCATCCACAACTCGGCATCGACGCCGACCGTTTCATCCGCCGCCGGAATCCTGCGGCAGCGGACGAGAAGGCGGTTTTCTTCATCCATCCCGGAAAGATAGGCGCGCAGCTCCAGCGTCTGTTCCGCCTCCTCCGCAAGCGCGTAGCCCTCGGGGGCGGTGAGCTGCCGCAGCGTATACAGCCCGACCGGTATTGCGGTCTCCGTACGGTAGGGAGCCTCGCCCATCGTAAAGGTGAGGACGCTGTTCCCCTCCCCGTCAATCAGCGCATATTCGCCGCCGGAGAGATGCGCGCCCGTAGCTGTATCCACCGCGTCCGCCGTGAAAAAGCCCCTGTCGCTGGCGACGGAGAACTCCGGCCGTGCCGTTTCGCCGGCATGGAGAACCACCTCGTGTGCCGTTTCATCCACGACAAAGCCGGACGCGCCGCCGATCTCCTGCAGGAAATAGGACGTTCCTTCCGCCTGTGCCGGCAGAAGGATTTCCGCCGGCCTGTCCGCTTCGTCGCCGCTGACGTTGGCAAAGAGGCGCGCCTGGTTTTCCGCATCCGGATAGGGCACGAGGATGCCGTCCTCCGATTGATAGACGGCGTACTCGCCTTCCAGCGGGACGACGAAGGTTTGCAGGGACGTATTGAACGTAAGGCCTACCTTGGAAACGGAAAGCCTTGCATATTCCACGAGCGGGATCGCGGCCTCGCACACTTCCCCGCCCTCTACATGAAGTTCGCGCGCTTTCGCCGGCTCCTGCCCGGCCGGCGCCTGGATCTGCGTCAGGGTGTATTCCCCGGCGGCAAGGCCGAAGGCCGTAAACGCGTCGCCGCTGCGGACGAGTTCCGTTTCGCCGCCGTCCGGCGCGGTCACCCGGAACCGCGCCTGCGCCAGCTGCGCATCCGTCAGGGAGCCGTCCCCGTAACGCACCCGCACGCCGCCCAGCGTATCCGCCGCCAGCAGGGTGCCGGTCTCCTGTTTGTCATTTTCCGCCGTAAATGCGAGAACGCCGGTGGATGCGACCGGAACGCCGCCGCTGTCCTGCAGGCTGGCGACGTAGTCTCCAGCCGGCAGGGGCAGCGTCACGCTTCCGTCCGCATCGGCCGTCAGCACCGCCGCCGTTTCCCCTTCCTCGGCCCCGGCCGCATGGCTGATCCGGATCACCGCGCCCGCAAGGGGCGTCAGGACCGTATTGCCGGCGTCATCCAGGCCCTTCAGCCTGGCCAAGACCGTCTCACGGCCCAGCTTTTCGTGAACCAGAGACCATTCTGCCGCAGCCCCCGCTTCCAGTTCGGCCGTCCAGACGCCGCCTTCGGCGCATCCGACCGGTGCGGTGACCGTCTCCACGCTCACCGTGCCCGGTGCAAGGGGGCCGGTAACCGCCGTGCCGCTCCCGTCGCACTCCGCGGTTTGTACGTTCCCCGCGCCGTCGGTCACCGAATAGACCGCCCCGGGCAGCGCGGCACCTTCGGCGTCCTTCGCCTGAAGGATCAGCCGGCCCGTTTCGCATTTAAAGACGACCGTCCCGTTTTCATCCGGATGCGAGAAGGGCTCCGACACGTCCAGAACGCCCAGTTCCGCCGCCCACTCTTTTTCCATGCCCAGACGGTAGACCCCGTCCGGCACGCCCAGCTGCAGCTCGCCGCTCTCCGCACGGAACTGCCCCAGCGTGTCGCCGGCCTCCCCGTAGAGCGTCAGCGTCAGGCTCTCGGAAACAGGCTCCTCCCTGTAATCTCCGGACTCGCTGATGCGCCTGGCCGCCAGCGCATAGCGCTGCGACGACAGCAGCGAGACGTCGGCGGGAATCTCCGCCAACTCTCCCGCCGTCACCGTCACGACGGCCCTGCCTGTCTCGTCCGCTCTGACGGCGTCCGCCGCAAAGCCGCGCAGCAGCGCGCTCTCCGGCAGGCTCAGTTCCAGCTCGTACTGTCCCTCTCCCAGCAGGGCGGATACCGCCCGGCCCTCTTCGTCAAAGGCGTACGGTCCGAAGACCGCGCCGGTTTCTTCCTCTTTCAGTGAAAAGCCGCCCTCCAGCCCCTCGCGGCCCGTGGCGACGGCTACGCGTCCCGTCCGCTCTGACGCCTCCAACTCGATAAGCGTGAGGGACCCGCCCTCCACGATCATCTGGCCCTCCTCAAGCGGCAGCGAAACGTTGCCGTCTCCCTCGTATGCGAAACGCACGAGGTAGCTGCCCTCCAGGATGGAGAGGCTGGCGCTGCCCGAATCGTCGGTCGTAAGGCGCACGCCGGTATCGGCGATTTCCATCGTCACGCCGGGCAGCGGACGGCGTTCGCTTTCGCCGTCTTCCCCCACGCTGGAAGCGCTCATCTTCAGTTCCACGGTTCCCTCGGAGGGATGGACCCACTCCGCCGTCACCCGCTCTGCTGGGCGCACGTCGACGGCCACCTGCTCCGCGGAGATCATTTCATCCCCCTCGAGCACATACAGCGCGGGATGCACGCCTTCCGGCAGATGCTCTTCCAGCAGCGTCAGGCGCATTTCCGCTTTAACAGGCACAGCGGCCGCACCCGCCCCGTCCGTCACCACGGACGCGATACGCTCCCCGCCGTTCCATACGCTGAATTCCACGCCGGAGAGCGGCTTGCCCTGTGTATCCTGCGCCAGCAGGCGCAGTTCGCCTTCCGCCTCGTTTATCACCGTCAACTCCCCCTGCGTCACGGGGATGAGCGTCTCCGCATCGAAGACGAACCCCTCCGGGGCCGCCTCCTGGCGGAGGTAGAAATCGATACCGGAGGGCAAAGAGAAAGAGAGCGGCGCATCGCCGGTCCTCAGGCGCATCGGCTCAAACGGGTAAAGCGGGTCCGCCCAGGGCGTCAGTTCCCCCTCCCCGGAAAAGACATAGACGCCGAAGACAGCACCCGGGAGGTTTTCGATTTCGCGCTTCTCCCCGTCCCGGCCCAGCGCCGTACCGCCGACGTGCAGCACGGTCGTCCCCGTGCCCGCCTCCGCAGCCACACGAGGCACGTAGATATAGTTTCCCCTGCGTGTTTCCTCTGCGGCACCGCAGCAGGACACAAGGCAAAGAAGCAGCGCCATGGCGCACGCCGTCATTCGCTTCACGATTTCTCACCCTTTACGCTTTATCGGACGGCCGCCGGAATCCTGTGCAGCCGATAGACCATAAACATTCATTTTATTCTAAACCGCAGGTTCTCACTTGTCAAGGAAAGGCGTTTATGCTAAAGTTATCCACGTTTATGCAAAAGGACGGAGGGATCAGGATGGACCGGATTACGAAAGACCTGTACGCGGTGCGCGCGACCGACTGCGACTTCGGCGGGCGGCTGCGCCCGGACGCGTTCTTCATCATGATGCAGGAGGGCGCGGAGCACAACGCTTCCGCCTTCGGCGCAGGCCACGAGGACATGCTCCGGCGGGGCCTCTTTTTTGCGCTTGCCCGCATGCACGTGCGCTTTTTCCGCTACCCGCGCTTCGGCGAGCGCATCCTGCATGCCACCTGGCCCGGCGTGGCCAACCGTTTCTTCTTCCCGCGCTACCATACCCTCGCGCTGGAGGACGGAACGCCGCTGGCCTGTGCTGCCGGGCTCTGGGTGACGCTGGGGACCGAAAGCCGGGGCGTCGTCAGCCCGGTCCGGGCCAACCTCGGCTTTCCGGATACCTCCGACATTCCCGCTCCCTGCGAGGCGCCGATGAAGCTGCCCCCGGATCTGGCGGGAGAGCCCGCCGAAACGGAGCGCCGCCCGCTGTACAGCGACTATGACCTGAACGGGCACGTCAACAACACGCGCTACATCGCCTGGCTGTGCGACGCGCTGGGCAGATCCGCTTTTGATGACGGCCGCGCGCTGCAGGAGCTGACGGTCAGCTACGAAAAGGAAATCCGCGGGGAGGGTGCCCTGCGCCAGCTGCTCACCCGCAGCAATGGCGCCTTCTCCTACCGGCTGCTCTCCCCGGAAGGGACCCGCCACTTTGAAGCGAGAGGCACGCTTACGGGAGGAAATGACCATGTGTGAAGGACTGATGGCCCTGCGCAGCGCAGCGCTGGCAGATCCGGCGCTGCGGCGGCAAATCCTGGACACCGCCTCGCAGGACGAGCCGCTGGAGGCGCTCTGCGCCCTGGCCCGCGCGCTGCACATCCCGCTTACCCCGGAGGAAATCATCGGCGAAGGCGAAGAGTCGTCCTGCAATCAGACCAAATCCACCAACGGCGGCAATCCGATGCCTTACGACTGCTTCGACGACGCCTACGAGATGTTTTTAATCTCCCTGCGCTGACGCGGAAATTCTGAAAATCGGAGGCCTTTATGCGCCAAAGCGGCATCCTCATGCACATCACCTCACTGCCGGGGCCGGAGGGCTGCGGCACGCTCGGCCCGGAAGCGTACGCCTTTGCAGACGCGCTGAAGCGCTCCGGCGTCTCCCTGTGGCAGGTGCTCCCCTGCGGGCCGACCGGCTACGGCGAGTCCCCCTATCAATCCTCGAGCGTTTTCGCCGGCAATTTCCTGCTCGTCTCCGTGCGCAAGCTCGCCGAAGACGGCCTGCTGAAACTGACGCCGGAAGACGCGTACCGGGACGAGAACCCAGAGAAAGCAGATTTCGACCGCGTCCGCGCCTGGAAGAGCGCCCTGCTGCGCCGGGCGTACCGCCAGTCCGCCGGCAGTCTGCGCGCTGAAATCGCCCGCTTTGCCGACGAGCATCCCTGGGCCCGCGACTACGCGCTCTTTGCCGCGCTGCACGAGCGCTTCGGCGGCGTTCAATGGACCAAGTGGCCGGACAGGGACCTGCGCATGCGCAAAAAAGAAGCGCTGCGCCGGGCGGCTGTCGCGGAGGCCGGGGAGATCGACTTCCACCTTTTCGTCCAGTACCTCTTCTTTTCCCAGTGGGATGAATGGAAAGCCTACTGCCACAGCCTCGGCATCCGCCTCTTCGGCGACATGCCGATCTACGTGGCGGAGGATTCCGCTGACACCTGGACGCGCCCCGACGTCTTCCAGCTGGACCGGGACCGCGTACCCCGCCGGGTTTCCGGCGTGCCGCCCGATTACTTTTCCGAGGACGGCCAGCTATGGGGAAACCCCCTCTACCGGTGGAACCGCCTGCGCTTCCTGCGCCGTTACGACTGGTGGATCGACCGCATGCGGGGCATGCAGCGGATGTACGACGTCATCCGGATCGACCACTTCATCGGCTTCGCCCATTACTGGTCCGTCCCCTACGGCGCGCCGAACGCGCGCGGCGGCAAGTGGGTCACGGGACCCGGGCGGTCCCTGTTCGCCCGGCTGAAGCGCGCGCTGCCCGGGCTCTCCATCGTCGCCGAGGATCTCGGCGAGGTCAACGACCAGGTCCGCCGCCTCATCGACTACACCGGGTATCCGGGCATGCGCGTGCTCTGCTACGGCTTCGGCGGCGGGGCGGACAATCCCCATCATCCGGCCAACCACGTCCAGAACGCCGTCCTCTACACGGGCACGCATGACAACGACACCCTGCGCGGCTATCTGACGGGCGCCGGCGAACAGGAACTCAAGAGCGCCCGTGAAGCCCTCGGCTTTACCTCGGTCGAGGACGGAATCGACGCCTTTGTCACGGCCTGTTTCCGCTCGCCCTGCGATACCTGCGTCATCCCCATGCAGGACCTCCTCGGCCTGGGCACCGAAGCCCGGATGAACCTGCCCGGCACCGTCGGCGGGAACTGGCTCTGGCGCATGAAAGAAGGCGCCTTTACCGGCGACATACAGCGCCGGGTGCTCGAGCTGAACCAAAGATACGGAAGGATGAATCCCCAATGACAGACGCATCGCTGCTTGCAGAACGGGCCGGGACGATCCTGTGCGCGCGCCATCACAAAACCTTACAGGAGGCGAACGCCGCCCAGCTGCACGAGGCGCTCTCCCTTGCCGCCATGGAGCAGCTGACCCCGCTGTGGATTCAAAAAGAAGCGGAACGCTGCGGCAAGCGCCAGGCCTATTATCTGTCCGCCGAATACCTGATGGGGCGGATGATTTACAACAACCTGTACTGCCTCGGCATCCTGGAGGACGTCCGCAGCGAGATGAAGGCGCGCGGCGCCGACCTGGCCCTGCTGGAGGACGTGGAAGACGACGCCTTCGGGAACGGCGGTTTGGGCCGCCTGGCCGCCTGCTTTCTGGACAGTGCCGTCACGCACGGCATCCCGCTGACCGGCTACGGCCTGCGCTACCGTTACGGCCTTTTCCGCCAGCGCTTCGCGGACGGCCGGCAGCAGGAGGAGCCGGACGACTGGGCCCGTTTCGGAGACCCGTGGTCCGTCCGGCGGGACGATCTGGCCGTCACCGTTTCCATGAAAACCGGAGACGTCCGGGCCGTCCCTTACGACATGCCTGTCATCGGTTACGGCGCAGAGAACATCGGGACCCTGCGCCTGTGGCAATGCGAGAGCCTGCATGAAATCGACTTTCCCCTGTTCAACGCGCAGCAGTACGCCAGGGCCTCGCGCGACAAAAACCGCGCGGAGGACATCACGAAGTTCCTCTATCCGAACGACACGCGCCGCGGCGGGAAGCTTCTGCGCATCAAGCAGCAGTACGTGCTGGTCAGCGCGTCCCTGCAGGACCTGCTCCGCAGCTACCGGGCACGGCACGGCAGCGATTATTCCTTCTTTGCGCCGGAGCATGCCGTGCAGCTGAACGACACGCATCCCGTCATGGCCGTCCCGGAGCTCATCCGCCTGCTGGAAGCGGACGGCGTCGGCTTCGAGGAGGCTTTCGGCATCGCGCAGCGCGTCTTCTCCTATACCAACCACACCGTCATGCAGGAGGCGCTGGAGAAATGGGACCTTTCGCTCCTCTCCTCCGTCTGTCCCGATCTGGTCTCCGTCATCCGCCGCATCGACGCGCGCTTCCGCTCCGAAAACCCGACGCAGGCCGTCACCCCTTCCCACTGCATCATCGAGGGGCGCCGCGTGCACATGGCGCAGCTGGCGGTCTACGCCTGCCATACCACGAACGGCGTCGCGCGCATCCACTCCGAACTGCTGAAATCGGACGTCTTTTCACAGTGGTACGCGCAGTTTCCGCAGCGTTTCCAAAACAAGACGAACGGCATCACCCAGCGCCGCTGGCTCGGACTGTGCAACCCGGAGCTCTGTGCCCTGCTGACGGACGCGCTGGGCACCGACGCCTATCTGACCGACCTCTCCCTGCTGCGCGGGCTGGACGCCGTCCTGGACGGGCCCGGCGCCCGGCCGCTCATCCGACGTTTTATCGGCGTCAAGCAGGAAAAGAAGCGCCAGCTCTGCGACGCGCTGGCGCGCCGCTGCGGCGTCCGGCTCGAGCCTGACTGGGTGTTCGACGTACAGATCAAGCGGCTGCACGAATACAAGCGCCAGCTGCTGGGCGCCCTCTCCCTCATCGCCCTGCACGAGCGGCTGAAGGCCGGAAAGCTGCCCCACTGGCGCCCTGCCGTATTCCTCTTCGGCGCCAAGGCCGCCCCGGGATACGACCGCGCCAAGGCCGTCATCTACCTGATCAACCAGATCGCCGCGCTCGTCAACGGCGATCCCGAAACGCGCGACCGGCTCCGGGTTTTCTTCGTCCCCGACTACAACTGCAGCTGGGCGGAGAAGATCATCCCCGCGTCCGACATCAGCGAACAGATCAGCCCCGCCGGCACGGAGGCGAGCGGCACCGGCAACATGAAGCTCATGCTGAACGGCGCCGTGACGCTGGGCACCTACGACGGCGCGAACATCGAGATCGTGGAGCAGGCCGGGCGGGAGAACAACTATATCTTCGGCGGCACCGTCGAAGAACTCGCGGCCGTCCGCAAAACCTATTCGCCGCGCGCCCTGTACGGGCGGGACGCGGAGATCCGGCGCACGCTGGACCGACTGACGGACGGCACCTTCCGGGATCCGGACGGCGGCCTGGCCGAACTCAAGACCTCCCTACTGGACGGCGCGAGCTGGCACGCCCCCGACCACTACTTCGTCCTCTACGACTTTCACGCATACCTGGAGGCCAAGATCCGCTGCAACCGGGACACGGCGGACACGGAGGCTTTCGCGGCGAAGGCCCTGCGCAACATCGCAGGCGCAGGAAAGTTCTCATCGGACAGGACGATCCTGGAATACGCGGAAGAAATCTGGAAGGTGTGACGCACAGCGGCCTTAAATGTTATGCTTGGCTAATCACGTCCATCGGTGATACAATACAGCCGTACCGGAAAAGGTACGGCTGAATTTGATTCTATTTTATTTGGGAGGTACTGAATCATGGCATACAAGATTTCTGACGATTGCATCTCCTGCGGCGCCTGCGCTGCCGGCTGCCCGGTCGAAGCGATCCACGAAGGCGACGGCAAGTTTGAAATCGACGCGGATACCTGCATTGAGTGCGGCGCCTGCGCCGAGACCTGCCCCGTCGGTGCGCCTGCCCAGGCGTAAGCGATGCGCTGTCTCCCGCCCGTTTACGGGCGGGATTTTTTTATGCCTTCTGCCCCATTACCCGGGCTTTGATCGCCTGATAGCTCTGCTCCGAGAGATCGTGTTCCATCTTGCAGGCGTCCGATCTGGCTGTCTCCGGATCGACGCCCAGCATCATCAGATAGCGGGAGAGCACCCGGTGGCGCTCGTAGACGCGGGAGGCGACGGCCATCCCCTCTTTCGTGAGAACCAGGCCGCTGCCGTCCTCCTCTTCCAGATAGCCGTTCTCACGGAGCCGTTTCATCGCCACGCTGACAGAGGGTTTGGACACCCCCAGAAGCTCCGCGACCTCCACGGAGCGGACAGCGCCCTTCTCTTCCCGGATCATCAGGATCGCCTCCAGATAATCCTCCGCCGATTCATGCAGTTCCATCATTCCGCCCCCTCGTGCCGTTTCTTTAGGTTAGCATAAGCTAACTGCGTATCAGAATACCGTACGGCCGGCGATTTGTCAAGCTGTTTGTTTGAAAACCCTTACCGGATTTACAGCCGGTTCCCGCCAAAAGGCTTGATGCTTTGTCCGTTTCCGTGTATCATAGTGGGGATTGACAGAAGTTTACTGGGTTAGGAGTTTCTTCCCATGATAGCAGTTTCCGTCCGGGGCCTCACCAAATCCTTTGGCATCCATACCGTCCTCAAGAATGTCGACTTAACGCTGCGCGAGGGCGAAAGGATCGGCCTGGTCGGCGTAAACGGCAGCGGCAAATCGACGCTCATGCGCATCCTGGCCGGGCTGGACACGGGCGACGGCGGCGAGGTCTCCGTCGCGCGTGGCATACGCATCGGCTACCTCGCCCAGCAGGACATGCTGGAGCAGGGCAGCACGCTCTGGGACGAGCTGGAAAAGCTGTACCAGCCGACCTTCGAGATGGAAAAGCGCCTGCGCGCACTGGAAGCGGAGATGGCTGTAGCCCATGAAGACGCCGCCCTGTTCGAAAGCCTTTCCACCGAATACGACCGCCTGACCAAGCGTTTTGAGGAGGCTGACGGCTACTCCTGGCAAAGCATGATCACCGGCGTGCTGAACGGCCTGGGCTTTTTACCGGAGCAGTACCACCGCAGCGTCGATTCGCTGAGCGGCGGTGAAAAGACGCGGCTCAGCCTGGCCCGCCTGCTCCTGCAGAAGCCGGAGCTCCTGTTGTTGGACGAACCGACGAACCACCTGGACATGGATACGCTGCAGTGGCTGGAAAACACGCTCACCGCCTACCGCGGCAGCGTGCTGGTCATCTCCCACGACCGCTACTTCCTGGATCACGTCTGCACGGGCATCGCGGAACTGCTGGGCGGCGTTCTGGAACAGTATGCCGGAAACTACACGCAGTACGTTTCCCGGCGGCAGGAGCGCTTTGAGACCCGGCTGCGCGCCTACAACCTCCAGCAGAAGGAGATCGAGCGCCAGCAGGCCATCATCGCCCGTTACCGCATGTTCAACCGCGAAAAATCCATCAAGGCCGCCGAAAGCCGGGAAAAGGCGCTGGAGCGCATGGACCGGCTGGAAAAGCCGGAGGAAGACCGCAGCATCCGCCTCTCCTTCCAGGCCGGCGCCCGGACCGGCGAGGACGTGCTCATCGCGGAAAACCTCAGCAAGCGCTACGACGACAAGCAGCTCTTCCGGGATCTCTCGCTGCACATCCGCTCCGGGGAGCGGATCGCCGTCATCGGGCCGAACGGCATCGGCAAGACGACGCTGCTGCGGATCCTGATCGGCGAGGAGACGCCCGATGCCGGCAGCGTCCGCCTGGGCTCCAATGTCACTATCGGCTACTACGACCAGCAGCAGGCGCGCCTCGACGAGCGAAAGACCGTCCTGGACGAGGTCTGGGACCGTTTCCCGCGCATGGAGCAGAGCGACGTCCGCGGCGCGCTGGGCATGTTCCTGTTCACGGGCGACGACGTCTACCAGCCCATCCGCACCCTGTCCGGCGGCGAAAAGGGGCGCGTCGCGCTGACGACCCTGATGCTGCAGCACGACAACTTCCTCGTCCTGGACGAGCCGACCAACCACCTGGACATGGACTCCCGCGAGGCGCTGGAAGACGCCCTCTCCGGCTTCGGCGGAACGATTCTCACCGTCTCGCACGACCGTTACTTCATCAACCGGATTGCAGACCGCATCGTGGAGATCACGCCGGAGTCCGTCCAGTCCTATCTGGGCAATTACGACGATTACTTCGAGAAGAAACACCGCCCGCAGGAGAGCGAGGCGGCTATCGGCAAAACCAGGACCCTGCTGGAAAAGGAAAAGCGGCGTGAAAAACAGGGACGGGAGGCGCTGCGCCAGCTGAAGCTCCGGGCGCAGCAGGCTGAAAAAGCCGTCGCCGAGGCGGAAGCCAAGATCTCCCGGCTGGAAGACCGGCTGGCGGACCCCGCGCTCTACAACGACCCCGGGAAAGCGCAGGAAACCACGCGCCAGTACCAGGCCGCGCAGGATCGCCTCGCGGAACTCTACGAAGCCTGGGAAACGGCGGAAGCCGAGCTTGATACAACGACCTGACCCACGAGCGGAGGAATGTGCAAATGCTTTTCATCGGAATCTGCGGCGCCAGCGGAAGCGGGAAATCCACGCTGGCGGAAGAGCTGGCGACCATGGTCAACAAAAGTATCCTCATCATCAACCAGGACGCCTATTACCTCGACCATCCCAACCTCTCCTTTGAGGAGCGGTGCCGGCTCAACTACGACGAGCCCTCCATCTTCGACCACGACCTGCTCTACGAGGACGTGAAGAGCCTGCTCTCCGGCACCGCGGTCCCGCGCAAGCGCTACGACTACAGCCAGCACCGGCGCGCAGACCGCACGGACGAGCTGCTCACCCCCCACGATGTCATCATCCTGGAGGGCATCCACGCCTTCTACGACCCCCGCATGCGCGAACTCATGGACCTCAAGCTTTACATGCACGTCGAGGCCGACATCTGCCTCCTGCGGCGCATCGAGCGCGACATCATCGAGCGCGACCGGACCATCGAAAACATCGCCAAGCAGTACATGACGACCGTAAAGCCCATGTTCGACCAGTACATCCGCAACTATGAGCAGTACGCGGACGTCATCGTGGCCGGCGGCGGCAAGGACGCCAAGATCACCGAGATCCTGGCCGGCTACATCAACAACGACCTGCACCTCTACCGCGGCAGCAGAAGGCCGGCCATCTGATTTGCCGGAAACCCCGTACAAAGCGGCAGACCGTCCCGCTCCGGACAGTCTGCCGCTTTTTTGTATTCCGTTTAAAGGGTCCGGCCCGCGCCTCAGCCCTCGTAGCCGTTCGGGTTCATCGTCTGCCAGCGCCACGCGTCGCGGCACATCTCCTCCAGCGTCTTCTCCGCCTTCCAGCCGAGGAGCCTTTCCGCCTTCGAGGGATCCGCCCAGCACTCCGCAATGTCGCCCGGCCTGCGCGCTTCAATCTGATAGGGCACCTTGACCCCGTTCGCCCGCTCGAAGGCGTTGATGATCTGCAGCACGCTGTAGCCGTTGCCCGTGCCCAGGTTGATGATCTCCGTACCCGTGTGGCGCTGGGCATAGTCCGCCGCTGCCACGTGGCCGCGCGCCAGATCGACGACGTGGATGTAGTCGCGCACGCCTGTTCCGTCCGGCGTCGGATAATCGTTGCCGAAGACGTGCAGGTACGGCAGCTTGCCCGCCGCCACCTGCAGCACGTAGGGCAGCAGGTTGTTCGGGATGCCGTTGGGCATCTCGCCGATCCGCCCGCTCTCGTGCGCGCCGATCGGGTTGAAATAGCGCAGCAGCACGACGGACCAGTCCGGATTGGCCGCCGCGATATCCGTCAGGATGCGCTCGTTCATATATTTCGTCCAGCCGTAGGGGTTCGTGCAGCCCGTGGGCATGGTCTCATCGAGCGGCATGTGGTCCGGGATGCCGTACACCGTCGCGGAGGAACTGAAGATAAACCGGTGCACGCCGTGACGCTTCATTGCCTCGCAGACGGTCAGCGTGCAGTCCAGGTTGTTGCGGTAATACTGAAGCGGCTTGGCCACCGATTCGCCCACCGCCTTGTACGCCGCAAAATGGATCACGGCATCGATCTTCTCCTTCTCGAAGATCGTGTCCATCGCCGCCCTGTCGCACACGTCCGCCTCGTAGAAGGTAACTTCCTTCCCCGTCAGTTCGCGGATCCGGCCGAGCACCTGCCGGCTGCTGTTGTACAGATCGTCCACGATGACCGTTTCATGGCCCCGGTTCATCAGTTCCACGCAGGTGTGTGACCCGATGAAACCCGCTCCCCCTGTCAGCAAAATCCTCATGCGTTTTCCTCCTATTCTATTCCCGCAGCCTTGTACGCCGCCACCGCGGCCTGCCACTCGGCTGTGAATTCCTCCAGGCACAGTCCTCTCTGCCGGATGTACTGCGCCACCTGCACGCCCACGTAGCGCAGATGCCACGGCTCAAAGATGATTTCCGTCAGGTCCTCTTTTTCCTTCTGATAACGGATGATAAAGCCGTACTGCCAGCAGTTCTCCGCGATCCACTTTCCCTCTTTGGTGTCCGCAAAGGCGCTGGTGAAGCGCTTGCCGATACCCGCCTTGTTGATGACGTCGATCCCCAGCCCCGTCTGATGGTCGGAAGACCCGGGCACGGCGACCACGCCGTCGTCTTTCCCGTTGTTCTTCTTGAGCCGGTTGCCGTACATCGTCTTTTGTGTGCGGTAACTCCGGTAGCCGGAATGCGCGTAGAGCGTCACGCCCTGCTCCTTGGCCGCGTCAAACATCTGCGAGAGCGCCTGTGCCGCAGCCTCCCGCATCTGGATGGGGTCCGAACTGATCTTGCGGCAGGTCAGCTTCACCAGGTCCTCCGGGATGTAATCCTCGGAAAGCAGGTGCGTCTTGTTGGCGAGTACGATGTAATCGTTGCCCTCCAGCAGTTCGTACGGCAGCGGGTAGGTCCACGGCGTCTCCTCGATGACGGAAACCTCCTCCGCGTTTTGCAGGCTGGCGAGATCCAGCGTCTCCGCACGGGCCGCAGCGGCTGCCGTCAGCAGCAGGACAAAAAGCAGCCGGTTAATTCTCCGCATCGCTTGACTCTTCTCCTTTTAAATACTTTACCCTGTCCCCCCGCTTGAGGAGGATGTATTCCTCGAAGGTGATATCCCCCAGTTCGTGGATTTCCTGCGAGGCTTCCTTTCCGACGTAGCGCACGTGCCACGGCTCGTAAATGTAGCCGGTAATCTTCGTCTTTCCCTTCGGGTAGCGCAGGATGAAGCCGTATTTCCAGCAGTTCTGGGCCACCCAGATGCCCTCCGGCGATTCGCCGATGGCCTCATTCAGGCCCTGGCCCAGCATGGATTCCCCTTCGAAATCCATCGCCAGGCCCGTCTGGTGCTCCGAATAGCCCGCCTTCGCGGAGCTGAGGTTGGCGACCCGCTCCCCGCGTTCCCGGCGCTTCCGGTCGAAGATGGCCTTCTGCGTCGAATAGCTTCGGTAACCGCTTACGGCGTAGAGATGGATCCCCTCCTGCGCAGCGCCGTCGAAAAGCTCCTCCAGCGCAGCGGCTGCGTCCGGCCGCATATAGATGTTCCCGGCCACCCGTTCGTTGATCGGCTTCACATCCGGCAGCACCAGCGCTACCGGCACCATGGGCGCCTTGTTGGTCTTGTTTACCAGGATCAGCGTATCCGTCGGGTCCTGATTGGGCAGCGTAAAGCTCCAGCCCTCGAAGGACATCGCCGCCCCCAGCAGGATCGCGGCGACCGTCTGCAGCGGCAGCATGGTCATTCCTCCTTTTGTCCCGCAGCGTCCACGCGGCGCACGTTCTCCTCTCCCAGCAGGGCCGTCAGCCGGCCGCTGAGCGTCCCGTCCGCCAGGATGCGGAGATACACGCCGTCCGCCTCGTATTTCGTCTCCTCCACGGAGGCGGAGTCGTGAATCAGCGGCAGCACCGCCCCTTTGTCGAACGGCACCCGCACGGCGAGGCGGTGGTTTTCCGCCCCCAGCCTGCGCTCGATCTCCAGCCTCAGCTCTTCGATGCCGTCCCCCTGCGTGGCACTGATGACGAATGCCCCGGGCAGCGCCGGGCCCTCCGCCAGCCGGTCCGCCTTGTTGACGATCTCCACGCGAGGCTTGTCTGAGGCTCCCAATTCGCGAAGCACGCGCAGCACCACGTCATGCTGGTGCAGCATCTCCGGGGACGAACCGTCGGAGACGATGAGCAGCAGGTCCGCCTGCAGCGTTTCCTCCAGCGTGGAGCGGAAGGCATCCACCAGCGCGTGCGGCAGCTTGCTGACAAATCCGACGGTATCCGCGACGAGGCACTGTCCGCCGGAGGGCAGCGTCATCCCGCGCACGAGCGGGTCCAGCGTCGCGAAAAGCTTGTCTTCCGCCCTCGCGTCCGCGCCGCACAGCGTATTGAGCAGCGTCGTCTTCCCCGCGTTGGTGTAGCCCACCAGCGCCGCCACCGGGACCTCGTTTTTCTTTCTCCTGGACCGGCGCAGCGCACGCTGGCTCTCCAGCGCATCGATTTCCGCCCGCAGGTCGTGCATGCGCTTGCGGATGCGCCGCCTGTCCATCTCCAGCCGCGATTCGCCCGGGCCCCTCGTCCCGATGCCGCCGCCCAGCCTGGACATGGCCACGCCGTGCCCCGTCAGCCTGGGCAGCTGGTAGGCCATCTGCGCCAGCTCCACCTGCAGCCGTCCTTCGTGCGACTCCGCGCGCTGCGCGAAGATATCCAGGATGAGGGCCGTCCGGTCGAGCACGCGCACACCGCCCAGGATTTCCTCCAGATTCCGCAGCTGGATGCCCGAGAGCTCGTCGTCGAAGATCGCCAGGTCGGCCTCTTTTGCCTGACAGGCCAGGGACAGCTCTTCCGCCTTGCCGCTGCCGATGAAGGTCGCCCGGTCCGGCCGTCCCTTCTTCTGCAGCATCCTGCCGACGACGAGGGCGCCGGCGCTTTCCGCCAGGGACGCCAATTCCTCCAAGGACCGCTCGTCGTCCAGTCCGATGAGATAAGCGCGCTCCGCCTGCTCCTGCGTCACCTCAGCAGCGCTGCGGGGTTTCATCTGCTCGTCCGCCAGGCGGATTTCGTCCATCCACGCGTGCTGCGGGATGCGGTCTGCCGGGCAGAGCCGCGTCAGCTTGACCTCCGTCCCGTCCGCTCCGCCTGTCAGAAAGGCAGCCTGCAACGCCGTCGGTTTCCCGTCCAGCACGCCCAGTGCCGCCATCGCGTCAAACCGCATGGCGCGCAGCGAACTGAGATCGACATCCGACAGCCGGGCATCACCGCCCGGATGGGTGTGGATGCAGCGGACGCAGCTCAGCCGCTGCGTATTCCGGCGCAGATGGATGTCCCGCAGACCGACGGTCGCGGTATCCCCGATGGACACGTCCAGCACGCTGCCGCTTCTGGACAGGTAGACGCTGATCTCCCGGTTGATGCTGCAGGAGCATTCCGCCAGCAGCGTCAGCATCTCTGCCGGTACAAAGATTTCCGGGTCCGGTTCC
This sequence comes from uncultured Eubacteriales bacterium, assembly GCA_902781095.1. GTDB lineage: Bacteria > Bacillota > Clostridia > Christensenellales > Aristaeellaceae > Ventricola. The sequence continues at coordinate 53,260 of CACZHW010000003.1, read as the reverse complement.
CAGTCGTAAAGGCTCTCCAGCCTCGCCAGGAGCGAGTCCCGGACGCCTTCTTTATTTCCGTAGATCAATGGTGATTCCTCAATTCAAAAACAGCAGACAGAATCTTCTGCACGGCCTCTTCGCACGCCTCCCCGGTCGTATCCGGGCCGAGGGTCAGCCGCAGGTCGGCCTGTCCGTCCCCATCCAACCCCATCGCACGGATGACGTGCGAGCGCTCCCGGATGCCCGACGTGCACGCGCTGCCCGCCGACGCCATAACCCCGCCGAAGTCCAGGCGCATCAGCAGCGCGTCCTGGCCGATGCCGTCAAAGGTCAGATGCAGGTTCCCGGGCAGGCGCTGCGAGAGGCTGCCGTTGACGCGGACCCCACCGCACCCGTCCAGCACGGCCTTCATCATCCGGTCCCTGAGCGCGGCGAGCCGCTTCGCTTCGTCCGGCATCCTCTCCAGCGCCGCGGTCAGCGCCGCGGCCGTGCCGACGATGCCCGGCACATTCTCCGTCCCGCTGCGCAGGCCGCGCTCCTGTGCGCCGCCGCGGATCAGCGGGTCGATTCGCGTGCCCCTTCGCACATACAGCCCGCCGACGCCCTTTGGGCCGCCGAACTTGTGGGACGAGAACGAGAGCAGATCGATTCCGGTCTCCTTCACGTCGACCGGGATATGCCCCAGGGCCTGTACGGCGTCCGTGTGCATCAGCGCACCGTGCGCATGGGCGGCCGCCGCGATGGCAGCGACCGGCTCCAGCGTTCCCACTTCGTTGTTCGCGGTCATCACGCTGACCAACAGCGTATCGTCCCGGACAGCCTGTTCTACGGCCTCCGCCCGGATGATGCCCTCCCGGTCCGGCGCGACGAAGGTGACCTCATATCCCTGCCGGGCAAGCGCCTGCGCAGGGTTCAGAACCGCGTGATGCTCGATCGCAGAGACGACGATGTGCCGACGCTCCTTCTGCGCTTGCGCCGTGCCCAGCAGCGCCCAGTTGTCCGCTTCCGTCCCGCCGGAGGTCCAGAACAGCTCCGCTGCGTCGGCATTCAGCCCCCGAGCGACGGCGGCGCGGGCGTCGTCCACGGCCCGCCTCGCTTCCCGCCCCGCGCTGTGCAGGGCGCCGGCGTTCGCAGCCCGCTCCGTAAAGTACGGCAGCATAGCCTGCACTGCCTCCGGCCGCATCGGCATCGTCGCCGCGTAATCGAGATAGATCATCCGTTCTCCTTTCGCTGATGGCGTAACACTTTAAGTTTACGCGCCCTCAGCGCGGGTGTCAACCGCACAAATCAAAAAAGCCGAAGCTTTCGCTCCAGCTTTGATGAAATCCGTTTTGATCAGCCGAGTACGGCGATGACAAGCGCACACACGATGAAAACCACCGCGGAAACCTTGGTCGCCAGGGCCAGCTTGCCCTCCATGGATTTTGCCTTGTTCTTGCCGAAGAAGGTCTCCGCGCCGCCGGCAATCGCGCCCAAACCGTTGGACTCGCCGGGCTGCAGCAGGACCGTCGCGATCAGAACAATGGCTGCCACCACCAGCAGAATGGTGACGATCGCGGTAAGTACAGCCATGATAGTACTCCTCCTCTGTTTTCGCCAAATCAGCGCTTCGAGAACTGCGGAGCGCGGCGGGCGGCCTTGAGGCCGTACTTCTTACGTTCCTTCATGCGCGGATCACGCGTGAGGAAGCCGGCCTTCTTGACCGCGGGGCGAAGATCGGGATCGGCTTTGACGAGCGCACGGGAGATGCCGTGACGGATCGCGCCGGCCTGGCCGGTAAGTCCGCCGCCGTGGACGTTGACGAGGACATCATAGCGGCCCTCCAGGCTGGTGAGAACCAGCGGCTGACGAACCGTCATCTTCAGGGTTTCAAGGCCGAAATAATCGTCGATTTCGCGCTTGTTGATCACGATCTTGCCGTCGCCCGGAACGAGGCGAACACGGGCAATGGCCTTCTTGCGGCGGCCTACCGCCTGATACTGAACCTGTGCCATGTTGATAGCTCTCCTTCCTGCATCACTTGATCAGCTCGAGCACTTCCGGCTGCTGTGCAGCATGCTCATGCTCGGGGCCGGCGTACACGCGGAGCTTGCGCGCCATCTGGCGGCCAAGCGGTCCCTTCGGCAGCATGCCGACGATCGCGTGCTTTACGGCAAACTCGGGCTTCTCGGCCATCAGCTTGCGATAGGAGATGCTCTTGAGTCCGCCCGGATAACCGGAATGATGATAGTAATACTTCTGATCAAGCTTCTTGCCGGTCATTTCGACCTTGGAAGCGTTGACGATGATTACGAAGTCACCCGCGTCGAAATGAGGGGTGAAGGTGGGCTTGTTCTTGCCGCGCAGAATAGCGGCAACCTGGCTCGCGAGGCGGCCAAGGGTCATGCCGGCAGCGTCGACGACGTACCACTTACGCTCGACATTCTGGGCATTTGCCATAAACGTTTTCACGTGAATTCCTCCTTGGTTGTGATATCCTGGATATCCGTTGCCGTGCGCTGGTCAGACGCATTGGCTGCGGCATGGCACCCCGGGGCTAACAGGGCGCACACACACGCATGATATTTTGCCATCAGTTTCCGCCTTTGTCAAGCATTTTTTCCGGCAATTCAAAAGTTCTTTCAATAAAAAATCCGATGCTGCTGCATCGGATCGAATGGTGCACCTTCAGGGACTCGAACCCTGGGCACCCTGATTAAGAGTCAGGTGCTCTACCAACTGAGCTAAAGGTGCGTTCTGGTCGGAGTGGCGAGATTCGAACTCGCGGCCTCTTGAACCCCATTCAAGCACGCTACCAAACTGCGCTACACCCCGAACACACGAGAGTATAGCCCAAAGGCACCCCCGTGTCAAGTGTTTTTTCAAAATACAACCGTGATAAAACCGGTCAGTTGATCCCCGCGTCCGCCGTCCTGCTGCCGTGCCGGCGCCGTGCCGCGCGCTGCAGCGCTTCGTATTCCTCCCGCAGCGCCGCATCGCCCGAAACCTCGAGGAAGGCGCGGTGGGTTTCCTCCAGCAGAGCGGTGTCGTTCGTCAGCATCAGCGCCGGCATTTCCGGCACCCCGTGCTGCCGGGTGCCGAAGACCTCGCCCGCGCCGCGCAGCTCCAGGTCCTTCTGGGCGATGCGGAACCCGTCCGACGTCTCCTGCAGGATCTTCAGCCGTTCGTTCGGCTCCGCCATGAGGAAGCACCAGCTCTCCTCCGCGCCCCTGCCCACGCGCCCGCGGAGCTGGTGAAGCTGAGCCAGGCCGAAACGGTCCGCGCTCTCGATGACCATCGTGGTCGCGTTGGGCACGTTGACCCCCACCTCGATCACCGTGGTGGCCACCAGCACGTCCAGCTGCCCCTGGCGGAACGCCAGGACCGTATCCTCTTTTTCCCGCTTCCCCATCCTGCCGTGGACGAGCCCCACGCGCAGCGACGGCAGGCGGCGCTGCAGTTCTTTCTGGCGGGCCGTGGCGCTGGGGACGGGAAGCGCGTCCTCCTCGTCCTCCTCTTCCCCGACCGTCGGGCAGACGACGTAGGTCTGCCGGCCCTGCTCCGCCTGCCTTTGGATGAACGCGTACATCCCCTCCCGCTTCTCCTCCGGGACGATGCGGGTGCTGACCTTTTTGCGCCCCGGCGGCATCTCGTCCACGACGGAAAGGTCCAAATCGCCGTAGAGGATGAGCGACAGCGTGCGCGGGATGGGCGTGGCGCTCATCACCAGCACGTGGACGCCTCCGCCCTTCTCCTGCAGACGGGTCCGCTGCCGGACGCCGAAGCGGTGCTGCTCGTCCGTCACGACCAGCCTGAGGTCGCTGTAGCGCACGTCCTCCGAAATCAGCGCGTGGGTACCGATGACGACCTGCCACTCCCCGCAGGCAACCGCCTCCAGCGCCCTGCGCCGCTCCGCCGCAGTCATGCTGCCCGTCAGCAGGCCGCAGGACACGCCGAGCTTCCCCAGCATCGCCCTCGCGCTCTCCCAGTGCTGCTGGGCCAGGATTTCCGTGGGCGCCATCAGCGCGCCCTGTCCTCCGCCCTTCACGCAGAGCCACAGCGCGTAAAAGGCGATCAGCGTCTTGCCGGAGCCCACGTCGCCCTGCACCAGCCGGGCCATCGCACGGTCCTTTTCCATGTCCCCGCGGATTTCAGCGGCCACGCGGCGCTGCGCGCCCGTCGGCGCGTACGGAAGGCTCCCCCAGAAGAGAGCTTCGTCCGCTTCATCCACGCGGGCAGGGACAGCCGCGCTCCTCTGTCCGGCTCCGCCTGCCACGGCTGTCTGAAAGAGCAGCAGTTCCTCGAACGCCAGGCGGTGCTTGGCCTTTTCCAGCTGTGCAAGGCTGCCCGGGAAGTGCGCCTCCTGCAGCGCCGGCTGCCGGTTCATCAGGCCGTAACGCTCCCTGAGCCGGGGAGAGAGCGGATCCGCCTCGTCGTATTCCGACAGAAGGAGCGCCACCGCGTCCCGCAGCGTCTTCTGCCCCACGCCGGGAACCGGGCTGTAGACGGGGATGATCTTTCCGGCCTCCTCCATCGTTGGGTTGATGACGAACCTGCCGTTCTTCTTCTGCGTACAGGTTCCGTAGAGCACCACGTGTTCGTCCGCCCGCAGGCGGTCCTTCATCCAGGGCTGGTTGAACCACATGCAGCGCACGCTGCCCCACTCGTCGCCCACCGTGGCCGAGACCCACTGCCTGCCGTGCACCCGGTGAAGCGCCGGCGTGCCGACGACAAAACCCTCGAAGCAGGCGCGCGTCCCCGGCAGCATCTGGGCCGGGGACAGCGGCCGGGTCGTGTCGCGGTATCCGGCCGGAAGGCGCTCCAGAAGGTCTCCGGCCGTCCGGATCCCCCGCTCTTCCAGCGCCCGCAGCCTGGCCGGGCCGAAGCCCTTGATCGATGAAAGTTCTCTCATAACCCTTTCCTTTAAAAAACGCCCCATGCAACCGTCGTCGCATGGGGTGTGCCGGATGCCTTTTTACTCGGCGGAGATCAGGTAGTAGTAGAGCGGCTGGCCGCCGTACTGGACCTCCACATCCAGATCCGGGAACAGCGCCGCCACCTCGTCGCCGAAGGCGCGCGCCGCCTCTTCCTCGGTATCCTGGCCGTAATAGATCGTGATGAGGGAATCCCCCTCCTCCACGACGGTTTCGACCAGCTTCAGCGCCACCTCGTGGATATCGCTGCCGACGACCTCGATGCGGCCGTTGTGGATGCCGATGATGTCGCCCTCGCGGATCTCCTTGTCCTCGAAGACCGTGTCGCGGACCGCGAAGGTGATCTGCCCCGTCTTCACCTGTTCGGCCGCAGCGGTCATCGCCTCGCGGTTCTCCTCCGGCGTCGCGTCCGGGTTGAAGGCCACGACGGCCCCGACACCCATCGCCGTGTTCTTCGTGGGCAGCACGATGACGTTTCCGTCCGTCAGCTCCGCCGCCTGGGACGCGGCCAGGATGACGTTGGAGTTGTTGGGCAGCACGAAGACCGTCTGTGCGTGGACCTTCTCGATGGCCCACCTGATGTCCTCGATGCTGGGGTTCATCGTCTGCCCGCCCTCGACGATCACGTCGACGCCGAGGTCGTTGAAGATGCTGGAGAAGCCCTCGCCGATGGAGACGGCGACGATGCCGTACGGCTTGGCCGCGGCTTCCGCTTCTTCCCCGGCCTGCGCGGCCTCCTGCGCCCGGCGCTCTTCCTCCGCGCGCTTTTCCTCTTCCAGCCGGCGCTCTTCCTCCGCCTTCTTCTGCATCTCGCGGCGCTTGGCCGCGATGTTGTCCATCGAAAGGTCGGTCACCTCGCCCAGCTCGCAGGCGTACTGAATCGCCTTGCCCGGGTCGTTGGTCTGCACGCGCACGCGGATGGGCGGCTGGGCGCCTTCCATGGAGGCGTTCTCGCCGATCCGGCCGAGGCGGGTGCGCACCCGGTTCAGGTCGTCCTCCGTCACGTCCTCCCGGAGCGTGCAGATGGTGTATTCAACGAGATACTTGTAGCGGAGTTCGCCTTCAGCCGCCGCCAGGTCCTCCGCCTTCGGCGCTTCGACCGCCTTGGGTGCTTCCTCGATGCGTTCGCCTGCGAAGGCCGCCTTCCACCCGCGCAGCACCGTCAAAAGGCCCTGTCCGCCGGAATCCACGACGCCGGCCTGTTTGAGCGCCGGCAGCATGTCCGGCGTCTTCTCCAGGATTGCCTCGCCGCTGCGGACCACCTTGTCCAGCAGCCCCTCCAGGTTGTCGGGATGCTTGGTGTTGTAGCGCGCCGCGTCCTCGGCAATCACGCGGATGACCGTCAGGATCGTGCCTTCCTTCGGCTTCATCACGGCCTTGTACGCCGTGTCGGCGCCGCGCTTGAGGCCCTTGACGAAGGTCTCCGCGTCGATGGTCTCGCGGTTTTCCACGCCGCGGGAGAACCCGCGCAGAATCTGCGAGAGGATGACGCCGGAGTTGCCCCGGGCCCCTTTGAGCGCGCCTTTGGCGGCCATGGAGAGCATTTTGGATGCGTCGTGCTCATCCTTCGCCGCGATTTCCTGCACGGTGGATTTCATCGTGAGGGACATGTTCGTGCCGGTGTCGCCGTCCGGGACGGGAAAGACGTTGAGCGAGTCGATCCACTCCCGGTTCTGTTCCAGCAGATTCGCCCCCGAGATGATCATCTCTTTAAAGAGCGCACCGTCTATATAATTTTGTGACAACTGATTCGCCTCCAGTTCGGCGCCGCGGGATCAGACGCGGATCCCCTCGACGGAAATATTGACGCGGCGCACTTTCGCGCCCGTCATGTTCTCGATCTTGTAGCAGACCTGCGACTTGATGATGTTGCAGACCTCCACGATGGAGATCCCGTATTCCACGATGATATAGAGATCGATGTCGATCCCCTGATCGGTGATGTCGAGTTCGACGCCCTTGGTCAGATTCTCCCTGCCGAGCCACTCGACAAAACCGTCCTTTGCCCGCTTGCTGGACATGGCGACGATACCGTAGCACTCGAGTGCCGCGTAACCCGCAACTTTGAGCAGTACGTCCTCGCTGATCGTGATGAGGCCGAGCTCATTGTTGATCCTGCATTCCATAGTAATACCTCCTCACCATGGGCAAACGCCCATTTCTCGAACATCATCTAACAGTATACAGGAAAAAGACGAACTTGACAAGTTATCTGAAAGGCTTTGGCTTTGCCTTGATCTTTCGGCCCTTCTACCCTATAATGGAACAATCACCGATTTTTCCGGAAGGAGCCCGATCCTCTATGAAGCGTTTTGGCGTGTCCGTTCTCCTGCTGCTTCTGCTGCCGCTGCTGGCCGGCTGCGCCGGCACCACCCAAGCGGCCACCCCTTCCGCGGCCCCGTCCGCTCCGGCGGCGACGGCCGGGGCGACGAAGCTTTCCCGCTACAGCGTCGTGTTCATGGATACGTTCGATACCGTCATCTCGCTCATCGGCTTCGCCGAGAGCGAGGAGGTCTTCAACCGGCAGGCCGCCGTCGCGCACCAGCTGTTCGTCGATCTGCACAAGCGGTTCGACTGCTACAACAGCTACGAGGACGAGGGCATCGTCAGCGTATACACCGTCAACGAAAAGGCGCCGGACGGGCCCGTGGCGGTCGATCCCATCCTCTATGCGCTGCTCAAGTTTTCCAAGGCGCACTATGAAGAGGCGCATGGGCAGACCAACGTCGCGCTGGGCAGCGTGCTCTCCATCTGGCACGATTACCGGGAAGCCGGCCTCGCCGATCCGGACAGTGCTGCGCTGCCCCCGGCGGAGCTTCTGTCCGCGGCGTCGCAGCACGCGGATATATCCGACCTCATCCTGGACGACGAAGCGCTGACCGTCGCCTTCGCCGACCCCTCCCTTCGGCTGGACGTGGGCGCCGTGGCGAAGGGATACGCGGCCGAGATCGTCGCCAAAGCGCTGCTGGGCGGCCCCATGCCGTCCTTCATCATCAGTGCGGGCGGCAACGTGCGCATGGGCAACCCGCCCGCGGACGGGCGCGCCAACTGGGGGGTCGGCATACAGGACCCGGACGGCGCGATCCTGGGCACCACCGACATCGTGGAAACCCTGTACCTGCACAACTGCTCCGTCGTCACCTCCGGCGACTACCAGCGCTATTACACCGTGGACGGGACGAATTACTGCCACCTGATCGATCCCGACACACTGATGCCGGGCACCTTCTACCGCTCGGTTTCCATCGTCACGGAAGACTCCGGCTACGCCGACCTGCTCTCCACCGCCGCCTACCTCATGCCCTACGAGGAATCCCGCGGCTTTATCGAGGGGCTGGACGGCGTGGAAGCGCTCTGGCTGTTTGCCGACGGCACCATCGAAATGACGGACGGCCTGGCCGCAGCGGCCAAATCCCGCGGCGCCGTCAACTGATCTTCCCGCGCCCCGCGTCTGCCGGCTCTGCCGGCTTTTTTGCTGCACAAAAAAAGCACGCTCTCGCGTGCCGATACAAAAATCCCGAAGTGCCGCTGTCATCCCTTTTCCACCCACCGCCTCGGCAGGTCGGAACCCTGCGCACGGCTTCTGCCGTCCCCTGGCGTCCAGGACGGGGGCGTGACATCCACCGGGCGACATCCGGGTTCCTGTTCAGAAAATGTAGGAGAAAATACAGATAACTGGCGAACACCCCAGGACTCGCTTTCGCTGACCTTATTATACCGTTACGGCTGCAGCCTGTCAACGCCCATTCTGCCCAAAGCGGAAAAGAATAACGCTGCCCCGTTGGGGCAGCGCCGTCTGTCTCGCTCAGTCAAAATCGTATTCGTCGCCGGCCTGCTCCTTGAAGCGCTGGAAGACCGCCTCCAGGATGTTGTCGTCGTCCACGCCGACGTAGGTCGCCTCGTCGCTCTCCGCGTCGTCGCTTTCGATGACCTCCAGGATGACGACCTCGCCGTCGTCCTCGTCGGTCGGCAGCAGGACGACATACTCCTTGCCCTCGTACTCGATGGAAGCGCAGAACTCAAACTCCACGTCCGTACCATCCTCATCCGTCAGGACGATGATGTTCTCCTCATCACGGAATTCATTGTTGTCGCTCATAGCTTGCACCCGCCTCTCCTCAAATTGGATTTCCACGAATACAGTATAACACAATGGATACGATAACACAATAAAAATTGTCTTCCCGAAAGGGCGCCGGCAGATGGCAAAAGCGGCCTTTTATGCTATAATCTCCGAAAAACCATTGAGGAGGTGCGCCTGTGCCTGATTGGAAAGCGCTTGACGAAACCCTCGCCCGTTGGGCGGAGGAGGGCCATATCGCTGGGTTCAGCGCCTGCATTCTCGGCCCCGAAGGAGAAGTCTACACCCGCTGCGGGGGCGTCATCAACAAAGAAGGGCGAAATCCCGATCCCGATACGGTGTACGGCATCGCGTCGCTCAGCAAGAGCCTCACCGCGCTGTGCGCCTGCATCCTGCACGACGAGGGGCGGCTGAATCTGGACGATCCCGTCGCCCGTTACGTCCCCGGCTTCCGCCTCCCCGGGCAGCCGGACGAGGCCGTTACCGTCCGCAGCCTTTGCATGCACACCTCCGGGCTCCCGCCCATGGAGGTGCTGGAATGGTCCAGCGCGATGAACACCACGGGACGCGGCCCCGACGAGGACACCGAGGCGCTCCGCAGGAGCGCGCCGAACCGCATGGAGACCCTGCAGCAGGTATTGGATTACATCGCGGTCTGTCCTCATCCGCCGGTCGGCGCACCCGGGGAGCAGGTCTCCTATTCGAACGAAGGGTTCGCCGTGCTCTCCTACGTGGTGGACGCGGCCGCCGGCATGCCGCTGGAGCAGTTTATGCTGGAGCGCATCTTCCGTCCGCTGGGCATGACGCGCTCCATCCTGGACAACGGCATAGAGGAATCCCGCCGGCTCTCCGGTGGCAACATCACCTCGCTCTTCTCCTGGCAGGACGGCCGGCAGGTCTGCGACGACGGCTGGACGATGCTCCCGCCCTTCCGCGGGTGCGCGATGGTCAAATCCACGGCCCGCGATCTGGCCGCCTACTACCGTGCGCTGTCCAACATGGGCATGCACGAGGGCCGACAGGCCATCCCCCGCGGCGCCGTCGAACTGATGCTGGGCAGCGGCCACCCGCTCAGCCCCGAACCCGTCATGTGTATGGGCATCTACAAGAGCGTGTGGAACGGGCACGTCATCTGCGATCACGGCGGCGCGCTGCACGGCGTATCGGCGAAGGGCGCCCTCCTGCTCGGCGAGGGGTACGGCTTCGCCCTGCTGACAAACGAGAGCGACGCGGCGCTGAACGGCGCCATGTGGGCGATGGAAAACGCTGTTCTCTCTCTTCCGCTGGACACGAGCCACGAGTGGTACGTCCCGTCCGGTCAGACCTTCAGCGCCCCTGCCATGCTGGCGGGCACCTACGCGTCCTACGAGGGCCTGCCCTCCCGGCTCACCATCTCCTGCGACCCGCTTTGCGCCTCCCAGGACGGCAGACCGCTCTCGCTCGTGCACTGCGGCGGGCTGCGCTTCACGGCGCTGGAGCCGGACGGCTCCCTGTCCTCCCGCCTGCTGTTCCACATCCGGGACGGGGCTGCATGGGGCGTGACCGTCGGCTCCAGGATCTATCTTCGGGAATAAAAAGGCCGCAACCCCGCGGCCTGCAGAAAAGAAGCCGGACGATTACGCGCCCGGCTGTTTTGCATTCAGTCTGTCGATGCTTCCGCTTTGTCTTCGGTCAGGCGCTCCGCCGATTCTTCCTCTGCGAGCGCCATGGCCTCGATCTCTTCCTGTGTGTGTCCGGCCAGCGCCCCCTCGTACATCCTCGGGGCGTCGGATTCGGCCTCTTCCTCCGCCTCGTCGGGCGTGGCAGGTTCTTCCCCGGCCGGTTCAGCTTCCTCTTCAGCCGCGGGTTCTTCCTCCGGAAGCGGGGAAATCTCCGGCAGCGGCTGTTCCTCTGCCGCGGATTCCTCCGTCACGGCTTCCCGCACCGCTGTGAATCCCCTGCCGGTGAACTGCAGGTAACCGATGAAGGCAGCGTCAGCGATGAGGGCGATGACCAACAGTGCGGTCAAAACTTTGAAGATTGGATGCATGCTCTCTCCTTCCCGCCGGGATCAGGCGCAGTTACAGGTTTTCCAGCTCGATCAGGCCGCAGTCTCCGTCGTTGCGGCGATACACCGTCGCGGCTTTACCCGTCTCGATGTTGTTGAACATGTAGAAATTGTGTCCCAGCAGATTCATCTCAAGGATCGCGTCCTCCACCGTCATCGGCTTGCCGGCGTGTTTCTTGACGCGGACGACCTTTCCCAGCTCCTCGGGCTCTTCCGCCGCGGGCGCTTCGGCCGCCTCCGCGATTTCGGGCTTCTTGCGCAGATCCCGGCTGAGGCGCGTGCGCACTTTCTTCATCTGCCGTTCCAGGATGTCAATGCCCTTGTCCAGCGCGGGGAGTGAAATCTCGCGTTCCCTGTTTTCGGTGCGCAGCGTATAGCCCATATACGGCATGGTCATTTCCACGCGGTAGAGATTCTTCTGCTCGGCGATACGCACGTAGATGACGGTCGCCTCTGGTGCCTCGTCCTTGAAGTAAGCGTCCAGCCTCTGGTGCGTCCGGCGCTCCATGGTCTCCAGAATTGACTCCGGTACATGCGCGTCCTTGGTGTTGAAACGGATGATCATCTGGTCGGCCTCCTTTAACTGCGTTTTACGGAAGGGTTCTGTTTCACCCTTCTGTGCGATCAGTATATCGTTTTTGTTCGCTCCACGCAAGTTAAAGCGGATATTTTATGGAAGTATTTAACAATTGTTCGCCCTTTGCAGCAGGCGCCGGTAGATCGGCATCATGTCCGGCTCGCTCACGTATTCCCCCAGGGCGTCCACGGGGAGCCAGGCGACCGCGCTGTTCTCCTCCGGGGCGGTGCGCAGGGGGACGGTATCGTCCGCCAGGAAGAGGTAGGAGACGTTGAGGTGCAGATGGCTTGCCACCGTCTCTCCCCTGCGGACGTGCGCCCATACCGGCAGGATCTCCAGCGACATCGCGCCGCCGCCCAGCCGCTCCAGGCCGGTTATGCCCGTCTCCTCCTGCGCCTCGCGCCGGGCCACCGCTTCCGGACACCGTTCGCCGTCCGCATGTCCCCCGGACCAGGCCCAGCTCCGGTAGATTTTGTGAAAGGCCATCAGCGTCCTGTCGCGCGAAGGATTCACGATGACGGCGGAGGCCGTGAAGTGCGCAAAGCCGTTTTCCCGCGACAGCAGGCCGTCCCCCTCCCTTTCAAGCAGGGAGAGCATCACGCGCCGCTCGGCCTCTTCCCGGGCGTCGCCCGGCCGGAAAGTGCGCAGGACCGCCGCCCAGTCCGGAAGAATGTTCGTCTTTTTCATACCCTGCCCGGAACGTCCCTCTCCAGCCTCAGGCCGTAGCGACGGACGAGGCCCAGGATGAACGCCAGAATGCAGCAGGCCGGCGTCGCCAGAAACAGGCCGATCGCGTAAACCAGCGGCACGTCCGCCACCTTTGCGGACGGGGAGGTGACGATCAGCCGCTGCGCCAGGATCCGCTCCGCAGCCGCTTTCAGGTTAGTCAGCATTTCTCTCGTATCCATTCCGTCCTCCTCAACTCCGCTCCACGCGGGCTTCCATGCCGAACGCAACGACGATCAGCGCGGTCAGAAGACCGTAGCGGATTGCGCCGCGGCCGCTGAGGAAAGCCAGAACGACCAGCCAAAGCGGCACACGGACGTAAGTGCGGCCCTTGCCTTCCACGACCAGTTTGCCGCGAAGCAGGAGCAGCAGAAACTCCTTGACCTTTCCCATGAAAAGCCTCCTTTTACAGACGCTTGATGACGAGCCTGCCGTTCAGCGTCTCCAGACGGATGGGCAACGCGCAGGTTCCGTAGCGGTTCGGCCCGAACTCGTTGACGACAGTGGCGTTGGGGCCGGCCGCCTCGGCCACAAAGCCGCGGATCGTTTCCGGAAGCGCCACGTGCGCATTTGCGCTGACCGTTCCGATCACGATCTTTCCCGCGGGGGCAACCGTGCACAGCAGTTCCGCCTCGCCCGAGACGGTATTGACCTCCCAGGTGTCGCAGGCGCCCTCGATGTGTACCCTGCCGGAAACCGAGTCGGCGTCCGTACGGACCGCGTCGCAGGAGATGAAGATCGCGCCGGACACCGTCTTCGCCGCGACCGTGTCCGCACACGCGCTGACGGTCACCGGCCCGGAGACCGTCGTCGCCTTCAGTTCGCCGGCGCGGAAAGCCGCGTCCGGCGCCAGCCTGACGCCGCCGGAGGTCGTGTTCACCACGATTTCGTCCGCGTCCGCCCCTTCAAAGGCGACGTCGCCGGAGGTCGTGTTTACCTTGTACTGCGCCGCATAGCCGTGCGGCACGCGGATGGTGAGGTTGCCGCCCTCCTTGCTGAAGACGGAGAAGAAGGTTTTAAAGATGTCAGGGTTCCGCCTGCGGACCGTGAGGCAGTGGTCCCGCATCTCACACTCCGGCGTCTCTCCGTCCGAGGTCCCGGCCTCCCAGGTCACCTCGACGGTATCGCCGCTGCCCTGTTCGATCGTGACGTCGTCCGCATCGACGGCGACGTCCACCACCCTCAGCCCCGCCGCGGGGAAGCGAAAGGTGACGACCGTGTCTTTCGCGGTCTCCTCCATCCGGAAGGCCGCGTCGTGCGCTTCGCGCGCGGCGCTTTCCGCCTTTTCGGCCAGGTCGTCCACGGCCTTTGCGAACTTTTCGTGGTCGATTTCGCCGTCCGCGCCCAGCCATTCCGCCGTCGCCGGCGCGTCACCGTCCTGCTCCTGCGGGTCGGGCTCTTCCGGCTGTGCCGGGGCGTCTTCTTCCTTCGACGCTTTCGCGTTTGCAGCGGCCTCCTGTGCGGCGCAGCGGATGGCTTCCGCCTGCTCCGCGGCTTCCGCTGCCGTCTCCAGCTCGTAGGCGGACCGGCGCATATCCCTGGCGCCCTCCTGGTCTCCGGCTGCCTGCTTCAGTTCAGCTTCCGCCCGGATGCCGGCCGCCTTTTTGCGCATCTCGTCCGGCGTCATCGCCGCCTCTTTGGCTTCGGGGGCGGCCTCCTCCCTGGGCTTAGCCATCCGGTCCAGGGTGTCGCCGGCGGCTTTCGTCACGTCGCGGACCCCCTTGCCGACCGCGCGCCCCAGGTCGCCCATCACGCCGCCCGTCGCCCGGTCCGCCTTGCGCACGAAGCGTTCCATCTGCGGAACGACCTGCCTGCCCCACTCGCCCAGGGCGCCGAAGGCCTTGCCGATCGTCTCCTCCAGGCTGACCTCTTTGCTCTCGCCGTCTGCCCGGCTCTCGTCCGTTCCGGCTGCGCCGTCCATTCCCTCGCTCCAGAAGGGGCCCGTCTTTTCCTTTTCAGCGGGCTTTTTCTCGTCCGTCTTCTGTCCTGCGCCGTCCTCTTCCATGGCGCTCCAGAAGGGGCGGGGCTTCTCTTTCTCTTCGGGCTTGGGTGCCGCCTCTTCCTTGCCTGCGTTCATCTCCGCCAGCAGCGAACGGACGTCCCCCAGGGAATCTGCCACTTCCTCCAGCGCTTCGTCCTCCGTGCGGCCTTTCGCGATTTCGTCTTCATAGTGTGCCAGTGCGTTTGCCATCAGCTCGTCCCGCAGCGCCAGATTCTCAGCGCTCATCTTCATTTCGGAGAAGATCTCGTCGATCAGGCTGCGGATTTTGGAATTCATGCTCATCTCTGCGCCTCCGTTCTGAACAGTTTTTCGATCATGCCGCTGTAGCGGCGCCAGTCTTCGCGGTTTTCTTCGTATAGCTGCCGTCCTTTGTCCGTCAGATGATAATACCGGCGGCGTGCACCCGCATTTTCGTCTCCCCAGTAGGATTCGATCATCCCGGCGTTCTCCAGGCGGCGGAAGGTCGTATACAGGGTAGCTTCTTTCAGCTGTACCTCTCCGTGCGTAATCTCCTGTACGCTCCGGCTGATGCTGTAGCCGTAGCTGTCTTCTCCGGCCAGGGCCGCCAGAAGGATGGTATCCGTGCAGCCGCGGAGAAGATCCGAAAGATTCAGCATCTCATCACCTCCTGTCGCCGCCCAGTTTAGCACAAGATACCTCGTCTGTCAATGTACTTTAAAAAATAATATAATATGCCCGCAAACAGAACACGGATTGACGCCCGTCCTTTCTGCCTCTATAATAAATGTATCTTTTCAAATCACTTCCTTTCAAAGGAGGCACCGTTATGAAACGATTCCTGATCCTGCTGCTGACCCTGCTGTTTGCGCTGTCTGTCCTGCCCGCATCCGCGCAGGAGGACGAGCTCTTCCTTCCCGGGCGGATCACCGCCCGCCTCGTGCGGGAGTCCCTCCGGCACGGCCGCCACGTCAGCGCGGACTTCTCCGGCATCTTCGTGCCGGGAGAAGGCATCACGGACGACCCGGAAGAGATGAAGCTGCTGGAAGCGCTCTCCGAACTGCTCAGCAACTCCGCCTTGAGGCTTGGCTACGCCCGCACGGACGAGGGGCTCCGCATTGAGATCGGCGGTTATTGCATCGGCGGAGAAAACATCGTCTTCTCCGACAACGCCGTGACCCTGAACCGGGACGGCGTCATCGTCGACAGCGACCTGATGGACGGGCGGAGAATCACCGTGCTGTGGGAGACCGTGCTCCGCTATCTGGGCCTCGACGAGGAAACGACGGGCGAGATCCTCTCCCTGCGGGACCGCGATTTCTCCGCCCTGCTGGAAAGCCTAGTGGAAGAGCACCTGCCCGTCCTTCTGCAGATGGCCGGCGATACGCTCTCACCCTACGCCGCGATTCTCTCCGACTGGGCCGGAACCCTCTCCGTCCAGACGGTCTCTTCGGCTGCGGGGCACGATGACCTGCCCGCCTTCCCCGAGGGGCATCTTCTGCAGATTACGATCTACGAGGCCGACTGGCTGAACCTGTGCGGCCGGCTTGTCGAGCAGCTCGAGCAGGACGAAGTCCTTCTCCCGTTCCTCGATACGGCCGTATCCAGCGGCACGCTCCTGCTTGCCGCGGACGGACAGCCCGCCGGGAGCCTGACGGAGCTCCTCCCCGAGATCAAAGAGAGCCTCGCCGCCGCCCGGGAAGAGGCTACGGAAGACCACAGCACCGTCCTTACGGTGGGCACCTCCGATGAAGGCCTTCCCTTTGCCCTGTGTCTGGACGACAAGGCTGGCGAAACGGGTGAGCCCGCCGGCTTCACGCTCCTGGCCAGCCCCGCCGGCGAAGACGGAAAGCTGCCGGTAACGCTCCGCCTCTACGGCGGACAGGCGGAGAAACGCTTCGTTCTGGCGGCTGACGCACTCATCTTTGCGGATCCGCAGGAGCCGACGCACACTTCCTTCGAGCTCACCTGCGATGCCAGCGTCGGCGGAGAGTCCCTCGTCTCTGCCGAAGCGAAGCAGAGCCTCGCTCCCATCACCGCCGAAAGCGGTCAGCCCGGCTACCGGGGGGAGCAGAGCGCCGTCATGAACATCCGCATACCGGCTGGGGAGGACAGCCTGTCCGTCCGCAGCGTGGCGGAATCCACCTGCGACTGGGTCCGCACCGAGGACGGCGGCGAGAGCTTCACCGTCCACGGCATCAACGATCTGTATGCGGACGAGGACAGCTTCAGCTCCATTACGGACGCTTCGTTCACCATCGAACCGACGGAGGGCGGCCTGTTTGACGCCACCTTCTACGAGACCGTCTCCCTCCCCTCCACCAAGGTCGATTCCGCCGGCTTCATCGCCCTCGTCTCCGCCGACGATTACATCCCCCTGACCGACGGTTTCCAGACGCTAGCCTGGGAAGACATGAGCAGCGAGGAGCGCGACGAGCTCCAGGCGGATATCCTCAGCTCCGCGCGGATCAAGCGCGACCAGCTGCTGGACGCCATGCCGCCCGTCCTCCGCGAGACCGCCTCGCAGTACATCGGCGGCAACGGCGGCGAGGAGCCGGGGCTCCCGTCCCAGGAAGGATACCTGGACGGTTTCTCGGAGGGTTACGCCACCGGTTACGACGACGGCTTCCGCGCCGGCTTTGAGGCGGCAAGCGGCCGTCCCTTCTCCGCACCCGAAACCGAACCGTCCCCCGCGGAGCCGGCCGGAAACTAAAACCGTACAGTTAAAGGGCCCGTGGCACTGCCAAGTGCCACGGGCCCTTTTCCGTCTGTTTTCAGCCGTTTGATGCTTCTTCCCTTTTTAACGCCGGATGACGGAGACGCGTTCAATGCCGCAGGCAGCCATCAGGCGCAGGGCTTCCGCGTCCAGCACCTCCCCGCTGACGGCCAGCGGGATCGCCGGCGGGCAGGAGACTGTCGGCGCGCCGCAGATCCTCCCCTCCGCCCCGCGAAGGGGTACCGTCTCGTGCGGGGCGAGGACGGCTCCCCGGATGCTCATCCTTCTTTCCAGCGGCTTGAGGCGCAGCGGCGTGCGCACCCGCGGCCCCCTCCCCTGTGCGGCCGCCTCTTCAAGCGCCGTTGCCGCCTTGTCCAGATCTTCCCGGCTGTTGTCGGGGGTCACCATGCACATCAGGTAGTCGGCGTCGCAGAACTCGGGCTCCGCGCCGCGGGCGCGCAGCCGGTCGCCCAGTTCCCCGCCCGTAAAGCCGATCGCGGCAGCATCCACCGTGAGCTTCAGCGGCTCCGAGGGGAGGACGGGCACCCCCGCCCGGGCAAGCCGCTCCTTCACCGCTTCAAGGCCACGGGCCGCGTCCCGGATTCTCGCGGCATACCCGCCGGAAAGCTGCGCGTTCACCAGGTCCAGCGAAGCCATGACGATGTACGAAGGCGAGGTGGTCCCTGTCAGTTCCATCGCGGCCTTCGCCTCTTGCAGCGGCGCGACGCCGGGCGCAAGGTGAAGGTAGGCCGCTCCCGTCAGCGCCGGCAGCGTCTTGTGCGCGGAATCGGCGCACATCGCGGCCCCCAGATCCATCGGGTGGCAAGGCTCCTCCAGGAAGTGCAGATAGGCGCCGTGCGCGTTGTCCACCAGCAGCGGGAGCCCATAGGCGCGGCATACGCCCGAAAGCCCTGCGATGTCCGCCCGCCTTCCGAGATAGTCCGGGCTCGTGACGTAAACCGCAAACGGCAGTTTGTCCGCCTGCGCCATTTCAAACAGCCGCCTGTCCAGCGTCTCCGGCTGCGTCGCACAGGACGCGACCGAGTTCGCGTCCTCCTCTGCCGGGTAAATCCATTCCGCGTCCACGCCGCAGACAGCCAGCGCATACAGGAATGCCTTGTGCGCGTTGCGTGCGGCGAGGATGCAGCCGTTCCCCGTCCTGTCGAAGCATTGTCTGGCCAGCAGGATCATGGAGCGGATGGCGTGGCTGCTGCCTTCCACGGAATAGAGCGTCATGCCGGTCCCGAAGAGAGCGGACGCGTTCCGCTCGCTCTCGGCGATGATGCCGTCCGCGGCGTAGAGTTCGTCCGCGCCGCGGATCTCGGTGATATCCAGCGCTTCCGGCCCCAGGTACGCATGCCCCTTGTGTCCGGGCATGTGCAGCCGGGCCGTTCCGCTTCCGGCGTACGCGAAGAGAAAATCCACAATCGGCGTCTTCATGCCCGCGCCCGCTTTCCCGCCTTGCCCCGCACGATCTTCACCAGCAGCGGGGAGAGCAGCAGCAGGGCGATCAGGTTGGGAATCGCCATCAGCCCGTTGGCCGTGTCCGCCAGATCCCACACGAATTCCAGGCCGCCCAGCGCGCCGACGATGATGAAAGCGATCCAGACGAGGCGAATCGGCAGGACGCTCCTCTCACCCCACATGAATTCCGCGCTCACCTCGCACAGATAGTTTGAAGTGATGAGACAGCTGTAGCCGAAGAGCAGCGTGGACACCATGATGAACAGGTTGCCGACGCCGCCCGTCAGGAAGGTGCCGAACGCCTTCATCGCCAGCGCGGTGCCGTCGCTCTCCCCCGTCCACTGGCCGGAGAGCACGATCACGAGCCCCGTGAGGGTGCAGATGACGATCGTATCCAAAAAGACCTCCAGTATGCCCCAGTACCCCTGGTCCACCGGGTCGTCCACCGTGGCAGCGCAGTTGAGCGTCGGCGACGAGCCCATGCCCGCCTCGTTGGAATTGAGGCCGCGTGCCAGGCCGACCGTCATGGCCTGCATGACCGTCGCGCCCGCAAAACCGCCCGCCGCGCCCTGCGGCGTGAAGGCGCCGCGGAAGATCTCGGCAAAGGCGCCTGGGACGGACGGCAGGTTAAAGAGGACGATCCCCAGCCCGACCGCCACGTAGAGCACGCTCATAACCGGCGTCAGGACCTCGCAGACGGAGCCGATGCGTTTGACGCCGCCCAGGATGACCGCCGCCGTCAGCGCGGCGATACAGAGGCCGCTCGCGAGCGGCGCGACGCCCCACTGCTCCCGGATGCCCAGGCAGATGCTGTTGGTGTCGACGATCGCGCCGCAGACCATGTAGGAGAAGATCGCCATGACGCAGAAGAAGTACGCCATCCACCGGCTCTTCAGCCCCTTGTAGATGTAATACATCGCGCCGCCCACGTATTCGCCGTTTTTGTCCTTCTCCCTGAAGTAGATGCCCAGCACGATTTCCGCAAACTTGGTCGCCATCCCGAAGAAGGCGGACAGCCACATCCAGAACAGCGCGCCCGGGCCGCCCGCATGGATTGCCGTCGCAACGCCGGTGATGTTGCCCGTGCCGACGACGCAGGCGATGCTCGCCCAGCCGGCCTGCCGGCTGGCGATCGTCCCCTCTCCCGTGTCCTTCTGCCTGCCGAAGACCTTGCCGAAGGTCTGCTTGCCAATCTCGGGGATCCTGTGCAGCTGCGGCACGCCGAGTCTCAGCG
>CACZHW010000003.1:0-33533 GCA_902781095.1 uncultured Eubacteriales bacterium | reverse complement strand
TCCCTGTACCCAGCAGCAGGGCGATCATCAGCGGCCCCCATACGATTTCGTTGACCGCTTCATTTACCGCCGTGATCGTCCTGCCCAGCGAAGCCATCCAGTCCGTCATGTTCTGTCCTTCCTTTCTTTCCGCACAAAAAGCCTGCCCGCGGGTTCCCGTGCGGCTCCCGCAGGCAGGTTCCGTTTATGGATTCTGTCAAAGTCGTAAGTGTGCGCGCGTTCCCTTTGTTACCGGTTCGCGTTGAGGCGCACCGCCTCCGGCTCCAAAGCGGCCCCTCCGCGCGCTTTGCGCCGCTTCGTGTACGAAAGCCATTTCCCGAAACCGTAACACGTGTTGATGAACATGGCCGTAACGCTGATCAGCATGATATAGGCACCGCCGGAGATGTACATCACCGCGTACAGGATGAGCGTGATCAGCCACGCGTACCACTGCTCGCTGTAGCGCAGCATCAGCAGGATGCCGTTGGCCATGCCGAAACCGCTGGCCAGCGCGTCGATGAACGAATCGGAGGCGTCCGGCAGCCGGCCGAAAATTTCCGCAGCGACGAAGGCAAAAGCGAAGATCGCCGCGATGACCAGAATATCCTGCTTCCAGCTGAGGCGCCTGACGACGGTCAGCTCCTCCCGCACCTCATCCCGGTGCCGCGTCCAGCGGATGTAACTCACGATATCCACCGGGACCCAGAACAGCAGCGTCGTCGCGGCCACGACGTACCAGCCGTTCGCAATGCAGATCACGAGCTCGGGCACCTCGATAAAGAAGATGTCCACGAGGAAGTTCATCTTGCTCTGCTTGGAGATGAGGATCTCGCAGATTGGGTTGGCCAGCACCGAGATGACGGCGCAGGCCGTCACGAACGGGTTGGAGATATCGTCCAGCATCATTTCCGGCATGAAGAGGACAAACAGTGCCGTTATGATAAAGACGATGGCGACATAGGCCTTCTGGTACGGGGTGAAGGAGCGCAGCAGCGCCCCGAGACTCTTTGAAAACGATGTTTTGCCGTTCACGATTCCGTTCCTCCCCAATCATCCCTGAGGCGCGGGAACGCCCTCAGGCAGTTTTCGCGGTATACGAGCGGCAGTGCCTCCCTGTCGAAAATCCGCTCAATGCTCAGGTCGTATTCTTCCAGCTGCGCCATGTTCAGCGGCGGGCAGAAATCCGTCCCGTAGAGGATCTTGCGTTCCATGCCCGCACAGGAGTGGATTGCCTCCCCGAAGGTCCGGATCGCGCCTTCCACGTCGCCGCCCTCTTCGGTTCCCGTCTCGTAAGCGCCGGAAAAATCGGTGTACAGGTTGTCGTGGCCTGCGACCAGGCGGACGCATTCGTCAAAGCGCGGATCGTCCATGTGCGCGATCACGAAATTCACCTGCGGAAAGGCCTCGGCCGCCCGCGCGACGTAGCAGGCCCTCGATCCCTCCATGTCGCCGTCGGACGGCAGCACGAGGGAGCAGAGCCCTGTGTGGAAGGTCACCGTCAGCCGGTGTGCGGCGGCGAACCGGTAGACCGGCCAGAGGCGCGGCTCGTCTGCCCTCCCCCGCTGATACGTGAGGTAGATCTTAAGCCCTACGACCTTCCACTCGTCCAGGTGCGCCTCCAGCTGCCGCAGCTGCGGTTCGACGGCTTTTTTGAGGTCGATGCAGGCGCATAGGAACAGCCGGGGGTCGGAGCGGACCGTCCGCACGCAGTCCGGGTTTTGCATCAGGCTCTCCGGCATCTGCATCACCAGCGCCCAGCCGTCCGTCCTTGCGAAATAGGCGTCCCGGATTTCCGCGGTCACGATGTGGGTATGACAATCGATCTTTTTCACCGGGCCTCCGTTCACAGCCGGATGAGACCGGCTTCCAGCATCTTCTGCGCGCTCATCAGCACGCCCAGCTTCGCATGCGTCCACGTGAGGCCGCCCTGGAAGTACACGGCGTACGGCGGGCGGATCGGCCCGTCCGCAGACAGTTCGATGGAAGACCCCTGCACGAAGGCGCCCGCCGCCATGATGACGCGGCTCTCGTAGCCCGGCATCTCCCACGGAACGGGCGTCACGTAGCTGTCCACCGGCGCCGCCTGCTGAATGCCTCGGCAGAAGGCGACCATGGCCTCCTCGCTGCCCAGTTCGACGGCCTGGATGATGTCGTGACGTTCCTCACTGGAGGACGGCACCACCCTGTACCCCAGGCGCTCGTACAGCGCCGCGGCGAAGAGGGCGCCCTTCACCGCGCTGGCCGTCACCGTCGGCGCGAGGAAGAAGCCCTGGTAAAGCTGCGTCATCACGCCCAGGTTCGCGCCGACCTCCTGTCCCAGGCCGGGCGCGGAAAGCCGGTAGGCGCAGCGGCTGACGCACGCGGCGCTGCCGCAGATATATCCGCCGATCGGCGCCAGCCCGCCGCCCGGATTCTTGATGAGCGAGCCGACGATCATGTCCGCGCCCACGTCGCTGGGTTCAATCTTCTCGGTAAACTCGCCGTAGCAGTTGTCCACCATGCACACGATGTCGCTGCGCACTTCCTTGACGCAGCGGATGATCTTGCCGATCGTCTCCACGGAGAGCGTCGGCCGCGTGGCGTAGCCCTTGGAGCGCTGGATCGTCACCAGCTTCGTGCGCTCGTTGATCGCGGCTCGGATGCCCTCGTAATCGGGGCTTCCGTCTGCAAGCAGCGGCACCTCGGCGTAGGTCACGCCGTACTCCGCCAGGGAGCAGGCCGAGGGCCGGATGCCGATGACCTCCTCCAGCGTGTCATAGGGGCGGCCGACGGCGGAGAGAAGCTCGTCGCCCGGCAGCAGGTTCGCCGAGAGGGCGACCGCCAGCGCATGCGTGCCGCAGGTGATCTGGGGCCGTACGAGCGCCGCTTCCGTATGGAAACAGTCAGCGTACACCCGCTCCAGCGTGTCTCTGCCGACGTCGTTGTAACCGTAACCGCTGGTCATCGTAAAACAGGCCGCGCTGACCCGGTTTTTCTGCATCGCCGCGATGACCTTCGCCTGGTTGTATTCCGCGGTTCTGTCCAGTTCCGCAAAGCGGTCCCGCAGTCCGCAGAGCACCTCTTCCCCCAGCGCGTAAACCGCGTCTGAGACGCCCAGCTGGGCAAATACGTTCTTATTCTCCATTCCGTTCATCTTCTTTCCCGATCTGATCCAGTATTTTGCTCGCCAGGCTGCTGAGCACCTCCGGTTTGGTGACGATCATCCCATTCTCCTCGTCCCCCAGGATCAGCAACACGTCGCCCGGCTCGATCTGATAAAGCGCCCTGGCTTCCTTGGGGATGACGATCTGTCCGCGCTCCCCCACCTTCGCGGTGCCGAAGACATGCCTGCCCCGGTTTCTCGCCAGCACGTGCTTTCCTGCTGCCATATCAACCGCCTTTTCGTCATACTTTTCATATTTGTCACACGATGCAGGATCATAACAGAAAGCGCGCGCCGCGTCAAGGCTGCGCGCGTTTTTCTTTTCAATCGGCGTCCTGCTGCGGGGCTGCCTGCGCCGCAGCACTGCGTATGGCGCGGATCCGGTTCGCCATGCCGGGGTGGTCGTAATCCAGAAACTCGATCGCCGGGTGCGGATTCACGTTGACCAGCTCGTCGCTGCTGATCCGCTTGAAGGTCGCGATCAGCTCTTCCCCGTAGCCGTTTTTCACGGCTTCCCTGTCCGCCTCGTATTCCTCGCGTCGGGAGCGGTAATTGCCGATCAGCCCCGCGGCAAAGCCCGCCGGCGTCAGCACCGCGCCGAGAACTTCCGTCAGCAGGACATAGTTGTTTTTCGCGATCCCGAAGCTCTCCCGCGTCCATGCCGTAAGGCACAGCACCGGCGAGGGATGGCGCAGCAGCAGAGCGAAAAGCGCGATGGCCAGCCCTATGGCGGCATACCGCAGGAAATCGAGCGCGTTTTTCCGGTGCTTCAGATGCCCGATCTCGTGGGAGAGAACGGCCAGCAGCTCCCTGTCCGCGTTCTGCGTGAGAAAGTTGTCGGCGATGCCGAATTCCCTGTGCCAGAGTAACTTCAGCAGGAAGGCGTTCTTCGCGGTCGATTTTCTGGATTCGTCATAGACGTTCAGGATGCGCACCTTTTTCCGGCTCCCTTCCTGCAGCGCCATGATTTTATCCTTCAGTCCGCCCTCCGGAAACGGCGTGAAGTGATACTGCCGCTTCAGGATGAAGAGCGAGAACAGCGACAGCAGCAGCACGGCCGCAGCCGTCAGCGCCGCGATCCCGGCCACAAGCAACACTACCCGCCCCGGCGCGAGAGAGAAGCCGTCCGTCCACTGCGGCAGGTGCTCCCCCACAAAGGCGAAGAGCAGCAGCAGCGAGAGCGACAGCACCGCCTCCGACAGGATCGAAAGGGCCGTATGCCGGGCGAACTCCTTCCCGTCCATCTTGTTGAAGCCGTACTTTTCTTCGATCCGGAAGGTGTCGTACCAGCTGAAAGCGATTTCCGGCAGGATTTCCGCCGCCCGGAACAGCCCGAAGGTCGCAAGCAGGATGAGATAAGGGTTGCCGCCGCAGGAGCGCTCAATCCCCGGATAGATGCCGGCGTACAGCAGACCCAGCAGGATGAGAAGGCTGACAGCGCTCTCGGCCAGCCCCAGTTTCTTATGCTCCGCAACGTATTCCAGGTATCTGCGGTAACGGTCCGCGTCGTAGACGTCCGCCACCTCCGGCGGCAGCGGCAGCCTCCGCTGCCTGTCCGCCAGTTTCTGCTTAATCAGGCCGAAGGCCAGTTCCACCAGCGTCACAAGGACGATCAGCGCCTTCGCGTCCATCTTCCTTCACTTCCAATTCAAACGGTTTATCCCGCCGTCCGTTTTCTGCGGGGCCCCATTATAGCCGTTCGCGCTTTTATTGACAAGCCGGGGCTTCCATCTTATAATATCAGCGCCGGAAAACCCCCGGCGCTTCCCAAAGGAAGCTCATTCAATGATCAGGCCGTTTACCGGCCATCTGTAAGGAGGAGATTCCCATGGCATACTTGGAAATCATCAGCGTCATCGGCCGTGAAATCCTGGATTCCCGCGGCAATCCTACCGTTGAAGCTGAAGTCACGCTGGACGACGGCACCGTCGGCCGCGGCATGGCTCCCAGCGGCGCTTCCACCGGCGAGTTCGAAGCGCTCGAGCTGCGTGACGGCGACAAGAGCCGTTACCTGGGCAAGGGCGTTCTGGAAGCTGTTGAGCACATCAACAACGAGATCGCTGAGGAAATCGAGGGCATGGACGCCAGCGACATCTACGCGATCGACCGCGCCATGATCGAACTGGACGGCACCAAGGACAAGAGCAAGCTGGGCGCCAACGCCATCCTGGCCGTATCCATCGCCTGCGCGCGCGCTGCCGCCGCCAGCCTGGATATCCCGCTGTACCGCTTCCTGGGCGGCATCTCCGGCAACCGTCTGCCCGTCCCCATGATGAACATCCTGAACGGCGGCGCGCACGCGACCAACACCGTCGACACGCAGGAATTCATGATCATGCCCGTCGGCGCCCCCTCCTTCCGTGAGGCTCTGCGCTGGTGCGCCGAGGTGTTCCACGCCCTGGCTTCCATCCTGAAGGCCCGCGGCCTGGCTACCTCCGTCGGCGACGAGGGCGGCTTCGCGCCGAACCTCTCTTCTGACGAGGAGACCATCGAGACGATCCTGGAGGCCATCAAGAAGGCCGGCTACGAGCCCGGCAAGGACTTCATGCTGGCGATGGATGCGGCGAGCTCCGAGTGGAAGAGCCCCAAGGGCAAGGGCTTCTACAAGCTGCCGAAGGCCGGCACCGAGTACACGAGCAGCGAGCTGATCGCGCACTGGAAGAGCCTGGTCGAGAAGTACCCGATCATCTCCATCGAGGACGGCCTCGACGAAGAGGACTGGGAGGGCTGGCAGGAGATGACCCGCGAGCTGGGCGGCAAAGTGCAGCTCGTCGGCGACGACCTGTTCGTGACCAACACCGAGCGCCTGGCCAAGGGCATTTCCATGGGTGCCGGCAACGCGATCCTCATCAAGCTGAACCAGATCGGCTCCGTGTCTGAGACGCTGGAAGCCATCAAGATGGCCCACAAGGCCGGCTACACCGCCGTCACCTCCCACCGCTCCGGCGAGACCGAGGACACGACGATCGCCGACCTGGCCGTGGCGCTCAACACCTGCCAGATCAAGACCGGTGCGCCGAGCCGCACCGAGCGCGTGGCGAAGTACAACCAGCTCCTCCGCATCGAGGACGACCTGGGCGACGCCGCCTGCTATCCGGGCATGGGCGCTTTCAACGTCAAGCGCTGATTCCCTTAAAACCCAAGACGCCGTCCTTCCGGGCGGCGTCTTTTCCTGTCAGGAGGCCTCATGATCGCCTTTCTCACCTCCAGCCCCACCGGCCCGCTGGACGGCTCCCGGCCCGTGGAAGGATTCGATACGATGAACGGTTTCCGGGAGCAGCTCGCCAGTCGCTGGCCGAAGGACGCCCGCTGCCTCATGATCACCGCCTTCCCGGATGACGCCGCGGCCAACGATCAGATGCGGGACTTCTTTTCGGAAGCCGTCCGCCTCTCCGGCCTGTCCTGCGTCTGCTTCGACCTTTGGGACGTGCGGACGCCCCCTCTCAGCGCGCACGCGCTTCATTCGTACGGCGTCCTGCTGCTGGGCGGCGGCCACGTCCCGACGCAGAACGCCTTCTTCGCGCGCATCGGCCTGCGGCAAAAGCTGCAGGGCTTCTCCGGAATCGTCATCGGGATTTCGGCCGGCTCCATGAACGCCGCCGAAACCGTGTACGCCCAGCCGGAGGAACCGGGAGAGGCCGTCGATCCCGCGTACCGGCGCTACCTGCCCGGCCTTGGCATCACGAAGACCTGCATCCTTCCGCATTATCAGATGGTCAAAAACAGACTGCTGGACGGTAAACGCCTTTTTGAGGACATCACCTATCCCGACAGTTTCCGGCAACCCTTTCTCGCTTTGTGCGACGGCAGCTATCTGCTCTGCGAAAACGGCAAAGAGACCGTTTTCGGCGAAGCATACTGCATCCGCAATGGTGAAATATCGACAATTATGGACAACTATCGTTGACAACAGTTAAGCACCATGCTAGACTTATGAGGAATTGTATGAGAAACGGAGAGACGGCATGTCAAAGGTTCTTTTGGAAATCTGCTGCGGTTCCGCAGATGATGTGATCGAAGCCGCCCGCGGCGGCGCAGACCGGGTCGAACTCAACAACAATCTCTTCCAGGGCGGCCTTACCCCTTCAATCGGAACGCTGGAGGTCGTAAAGCGCCATGTCACCATTCCCGTGATGACCATGGTGCGCCCCCGCGCAGGCGGCTTCTGCTACTCGGAGGCGGAATATGAGACCGCCAAGGCCGACGCGAAGGCCTTGATCCGCGGCGGCGCGGACGGTCTCGTTTTCGGTTTTCTGCACCCGGACGGAACGGTGGACGAAGAGCGGACCCGGGAGATGGTGGAATTGGCTGAGGGCCTGCCCTGTGTCTTCCACCGCGCCATCGACGTCGTGCCCGACTGGAAGCGCGCGCTGGACAGCCTCATCCGCCTGGGCGTCACCCGCGTGCTGACCTCCGGCCAGCAGAGCGACGTCTATTTCGCGCTGGACACCATCGCGGAGATGATCCGTTTCGCCGGGGACGCCATCGAAATCCTGCCCGGCGCGGGCATCACGCTGGAGAACGTAGAGCGCGTGGTCCGCGCGACCGGCTGCACGCAGGTGCACCTGGCTCGGCACCGCACCCTGCCCGACACCTCCGTTTTAAACAACCGCAGCATCTACTACGGCGGCGCGCTCTATCCTCCCGAGGACCGCTATGACGTGACGGACGGGGACTACGTCTCATCCGTCCGCGGCAAACTCGGCTGAGCGAAGGAGGCGCACCGATGCATGCATTGATCGGCACCTGGAAGATGTGCCTGTCCGGCGCGAAGGAGGGCTTTGGCCTGCTTGCTGCCGGCAGCTCCGCCGCGGACGCGGTGGAGCGCACGATCGTCCGCGTCGAGGACGAGCCCGGCTATACCTCCGTCGGCTACGGCGGGCTTCCCGACAGCGACGGCCATGTGATGCTGGACGCAGCTTTCATGGACGGCGGCTCGCTGCGTATGGGCGGCGTCATGAGCGTGGAAAACGTGCGCAACCCCATCCGGCTGGCACGGGCGCTGTGCGGGCGGGAGACCAACTGTCTGCTCGCCGGGCGCGGCGCGGAACAGGCCGCCGTCTCCTTCGGGCTTCCGCTGCGCGACATGCGCACGGAGTACGCCATGGACAAGTGGAAGGCCGCCGTGCCCGAGAAGCACGAGCGCCTGAGCGCCTACCGCGGCCATGACACCGTGTGCGTCCTGGCCCTGGACGATGCGGGCGGCATGGTTGCCGGCACCTCCACCTCCGGCCTGTTTATGAAGGCCCCCGGCCGCGTGGGCGATTCCCCCGTCATCGGCTCCGGCTTCTACTGCGACGCGCGCTACGGCGCAGCCGCGGCGACGGGTCTCGGTGAGGACATCATGCGCGGCTGCCTTTCCTACGAGATCGTCTCCCTGATGCGGCGCGGCGCGGCACCGAAAGAAGCCTGCGAGGAGGCGCTCCGCGGCCTGGTCGCGCGCAAGCTCCAGCTCGGCGAGGACGAGGGCTCCATCAGCCTCATCGCACTCTCTCCCGACGGCCGCTTCGGCGCGGCGACGACCCTGTCCGTCTTTCCCTTCGCGGCCGGCGCGGCGGATGAAATCGCGCTGTACGCCGCGGACGGCCGCTGCTCTCCCCTGCGCCGCGTGACGGAGCAGGAAATGGAAGGAGAGCCCTGAAACCGGATATCGCGCGGTTAGCGATACGATATCATATTACAAAAGGAGGAACCGTAACATGAAGAAACTTCTGGCTCTTGCCCTGGTGGCTATCGTCAGCCTTCTGCCCATCCTCGCGATGGCCGACGGCGAACTGGTGATGGGCTCCTGGCGTACCGACGACGCGGAGCAGGTCAACGCCCTGCTGGCCAAGTATGAAGAACTGACCGGCACGAAGATCCGCTTTGAGCCGACCACGTCCACCCAGTACAACGCCACGCTGCGCCTGCAGCTGGACAACGGCACCGGCCCCGACCTGTTCTACAGCCGCTCCTACGCCACCGGCGACGAGCTGTATCTGAACGGCTTCAACGTCGTGTGCAACGACATCCCCGGCGTCATGGAGAACTTCACGGATTCCGTGCGCGGCGCCTGGACCGCGGCTGACGGCAGCGTCTTCGCCGTTCCTTTTGCGGCTGTCTCCCAGGTCATCTACTACAACAAGGACATCTTCGCGGAGCAGGGCATCGAGAAGCTGCCCGAGACCTGGGAAGAGTTCATCGCCCTCTGCCAGCAGCTGAAGGACGCGGGCATCACCCCGCTGGCCAACGGCATCCACGACAACTGGGACATCCTGGAGTGCGTGCTGCTCGGCATGCTGCCGAACTACTTCACCTACGAGGACCGCGTCGCCTACGAGAGCGGCGAGAAGAAGCTGAACGACGAGACCTGGGTCAAGGTCTACAGCGATTTCGCGCAGCTCATCCCCTTCTTCCCCGAGGGATTTGAGTCCATCGGCAACAACGATGCGAACACCTACTTCGGCCTCGGCCAGGCTGCCATGCTAATCGACGGCTCCTGGAGCTGCGGCACCCTGATGAAGGACTACGACGTGAACATGGGCTTCATGGCCTTCCCCGCCCCCGCCGGCAACAAGGCCGGCCTGTGCCTGCATGCGGACATGGGCATCGCCGGCAACGCCGCCAGCGCCCATCCGGAAGAGGTCAAGGCTTTCCTGGCCTGGCTGGCCAGCCCCGAAGGCGCCCAGATCACGGCTGACTATCTGCCCGGCGGCTTCCTGCCGATCATCAACGCCCCCATCACGCTGCAGGACGAGACCATCAACGAGATGGCGGCTCTGAGCGAAGGCAAGAACACCGACGTGCGCTTCATCTGGGCGAAGATGATGGACCTCTACACCCCGATGGTTGAGAACCTCAACGCGATCTGCCGCGGCGAGCAGACCCCGCAGGGCATGGCGGATGCCATCAACGCGCTGTGGGAAGAAGCCCTTGCCAAGTAATCGACGACCGACTAAGCAGGGCAGGCCCGGCCTGCCCTGCCTTCTTGGTTTATTTGAAGGAGTGAACGCCCTATGACGGCAAAAACCAACAAAATCCGGGCCTTCCAGGGAGGAGCGTCCATCAAGCCGGGCGGCGTCTACTGGATGCGCTACGTCATTCCGGCCCTGGCGTTCTATGTGGTGTTCATGGCCTATCCGATGATCGACTCCGTCCGCCTCTCCCTGTACTCCGGCACGGCAGGCACGCGCGAATTCGTGGGGCTCGCCAACTACGTGCGCCTGTTTACGGACGAGGTGGTCTCCAAGCGCTTCTGGAACGCCTTTGGCAACAACTGGGTCTTCTTCGCCTGGCACATGCTGCTGCAGAACGCGCTGGGCATCCTCTTTGCGGCGATTCTCACCAACCGGACGATGCGCGGCAGGCAGTTCTACCAGACGCTCATCTTTATCCCCTGCACCATCGCCGTGCTCGTCACCGGTTACCTCTTCAAGCTGATGATGAACCCCGTCTGGGCGGGCACCACGCTCAAGGCAGCCGGCCTTGGCTTCCTGGTGCGGCCGTGGCTGGGCGACCGCTCCACCGCGCTGACCTGCGTCTCGCTGGTTTCCGTCTGGCAGTGGGTGGGCATCCCGACCATGATGTTCGTCGCGGCCTTCCAGGGCATCGACGACGACCTCATCGAGGCCGCCTCCATCGAAGGCGCGACGCCCTGGCAGCAGTTCACCCTCATCCGCATCCCCCTGATCGTCCCGGTCATCGGCATGGTGGCCATCATGACCTTCGTCTCCAACTTCAACGCCTTTGACGTCGTATTCTCCATGGAAACGCTGGACGGCGCGCCCGATTACACCACGGACCTCATCGGCACGCTGTTCTACCGCTACGGCATCGCGGGTCAGCATCCCGTTGGCATCCCGGAGCCGGGCGTCGGCGCTGCCATTTCCACTTCGATATTCTTCATGCTGCTGTGCGGGGTCATTCCCGTGCTGCGCACGACCCAGGGAAAGGAGTGATCCGTCGTGGCAAAGGAAAGAAAGCTTCATTCCCTGCGCGTCATGAACATGCACATCCCCTACCACATCATCATGATCATCTGGTCGTTCATATCCATGTTCCCCGTCTGGATCCTCATCATCAACACCTTTAAGATCCGCAAGGAGATTTACACCAACCCCTTCGGCCTGCCCAAGGTCTGGACGCTGCAGAACTACAAATCCCTGCTGGCCAACGCCAACTTCTTCGTCTACTTCCGCAACTCCTTCCTGGTCGTCGTCGTCTCGCTCTTCATGATCCTGTTCCTGGGCTCGCTGTGCGCCTACGCGCTGGCCCACTGGCGCACGCGCTTCTCCGGCGGCGTCTACTTCTTCTTCGTGCTGGGCATGATGCTGCCCATCAAGATCGCGACCATCCGCCTTCTGCAGATCATGAAGAACCTGGGTCTCATGAACAGCCTCTTCAGCCTGTATCCCGTGTACATCGCGATGGGCCTGCCCACGGCGGTCTTCATCCTCACGGAGTTTATCCACGGCCTGCCGACGGAGCTCTACGAGGCCGGCTTTATGGACGGCGCTGGGCGCTTCCGCATCTACTACAACATCGTGCTCCCCCTCATCCGTCCGGCGCTGGCGACGGTCGCCATCTACAACCTGGTGCCCATCTGGAACGACCTCTGGTTCCCCCTCATCTTCATCACCAAGGAGGATCAGAAGACCGTCCTGCTGGCCGTCACCATGCTGCAGGGGCAGTACAGCACCGACTGGCCCAAGCTGCTGACCATCCTGGCCATGAGCGCGCTGCCCGTCATCACGCTCTACCTGCTCATGAGCAAGCAGTTCGTCAAGGGCCTCACCGCCGGCGCGGTGAAGGGATAAACGGCATTCCGCTCCCTATCGTTTACTTTTACCAAAAAGATACCCGAACGGGACCCGCTTTTATTTACAAAATGCGGGTCCCGTGATATAATTCACACAGAAATCGTTCCGGCGGTTCGTGCCGGACGACAAATACAAAGGAGGTCTTTCCATGAAGAAGTTCCTTTCCATCCTGCTGGCGGCAGTCCTGGCGCTCGCGCTGGTTTCCGCCGTTGCCGAGAAGGCCCCGGAAGAGTATTCCGGCAGCCTGACCGTTTACTCCCCGCATGACGCCGATCCGCTGAACGCCGGCGTCGCCGCCTTCGAGGCGAAGTATCCGAACGTCAAGGTCGAGGTCGTCGCCGACGGCACCGGCAACCTGCTCAACCGTATCGCGGCCGAGGCGGCTGCCCCCATGGCTGACGTGCTCTGGGGCGGCGGCGCTGACAGCCTCGCGGCTTACAAGGACTACTTCCAGGCCTACAAGCCCAGCTGCTACGACATGCTGGACGCCAGCCTGGTCGATCCCGAGGGCTACTGGATCGGCGAATCCCCGCTGCCCATGGTCTTCCTCGTCAACACCGACCTCGTGGCGGAAGCTGACATCCCGAAGACCTGGAAGGACCTGGCCGATCCCAAGTGGGAAGGCAAGATCGCTTTCGCGAACCCCGCTTCCTCCGGCTCTGCGTTCACGCAGCTGTGCACGATCCTCATGACCTACGGCGAGGAAGCCGATGACTACAAGGCCGGCTGGGATCTCGTCCGACAGATGAAGGACAACCTGGTCATCCAGAGCGGCTCCTCCGGCGCGCACAAGAACGTGGATTCCGGCGAGTATCCGATCGGCATCACGCTCGAGAAGGCTGCCATCCAGTATCCGCACGATGCGGAAGGCGCGCACCTGGCCATCGTCTATCCGGAAGACGGCACCAGCGCTGTTCCGGACGGCGTCGCCATCGTGAAGGACTGCCCGAACCTCGAACTGGCCCAGCTCTTTGAAGAGTTCGTCCTCAGCGAAGAGTGCCAGAAGGCCCAGAACGCCGACTTCGGCCGCCGTCCGATCCGCCCCGACGTTGCGCCGCAGGGACTGCCGGAGCTTTCCAGCTTCCCGATCATGGCCTACAACTTCGACTATGCCGCCAACAACAAGGCCGACATCGTCGAGCAGTGGCAGGACGTCATCACCGAGTAATCGACTCCGGGTTAATAAGGTGCTCCGAGGCTCTCGGAGCACCTTTTCAGTAAAAGGCGGCTTCGTCCGCTTCCAAAGAAAGGGGCACCTCTCACATGAGCCATGCTGTAATCATCGACAAGGCTGTCAAGCGCTACGGCGATTTCCAGGCCGTAAACGGCATCAGCCTCACCATCAAGCCCGGTGAGTTCTTCACCCTGCTGGGGCCCTCCGGCTGCGGCAAGACCACCCTGCTGCGCATGATCGCCGGCTTCAACACGGTAGACGGCGGCGAAATCCGCTTCGACGACAGCGTCATCAACAACGTCCCCGCGCACAAGCGCGACATCGGCATGGTCTTCCAGAACTATGCCATCTTCCCCCACCTGAACGTCACGGACAACGTCGCCTACGGCCTCAAGGCGCGCAAGGTGCCGAACGCCGAAATCGGCCCCCGCGTGATGGAAGCGCTCAAGATGGTGCAGATTGACCACCTGGCCACCCGCAAGCCCAACGAACTCTCCGGCGGCCAGCAGCAGCGCGTCGCACTCGCCCGCGCTTTCGTCATCGAGCCCAGCGTTCTGCTGATGGACGAGCCGCTCTCCAACCTGGACGCCAAGCTGCGCGTGCAGATGCGCACGACCATCAAGAAACTGCAGCGCCGCCTGGGCATCACCACCGTCTACGTCACCCACGACCAGGAGGAGGCGCTGGCCATCTCCGACCGCATCGCCGTCATGAAGGAAGGCAACATCATGCAGGTCGGCGCGCCGGAGGAGATTTACCGCAAGCCCGCCAATCCCTTCGTCGCCAACTTCATCGGCGTCTCCAACTTCATCGACTGCGATGTGAACGCCTCTGGCGGCAAGGCGGAGGTCACCATCGAGGGCAAGTACCACATCTCCATGCCCGCCAACCAGGCGTATCAGGGCGCGGCCATCCTGAGCGCACGGCCGGAGCAGCTCTTCCTCTCGGACAAGGGCATTCCGGGCGTCATCACCCTCGCCCTCTTCCTCGGCGACTTCGTCCAGTACGAAATCCGCCTGGAGAACGACCAGGTGATCGAGCTCAACGAGTACACGAAGGATACGGACAGCACCCGCGCCGTGGGTGAAAACGTCTTTGTGGACTTCAATCCCAGGCAGGTCAGCCTGTACAAGAAAGACAGCCAGGAGGTGCTCTCATGCTGAAAGGCCGTCAGAAGAGCGGGACGCCTTTCTACACCGATTTCTGGTTCTGGGTCAAGACCGTCATCTTCGTGGTCTTCCTGCTCTTCCTCGTTTACCCCTTCTCCACGCTGATTTACAACAGCTTCTTCTCCTCCAAGGCGGAGGGATTCACGCTGTACAACTTCCAGCGCTTCTTTACCCGCAAGTACTACAACTCCGCTTTGGGCAACAGCCTGCAGATCAGCCTCATCCCGACGATCTTCTCCGTGCTGATCGGCGTTCCCATGGCCTACCTGATGACCCGTTTCAACATCTGGGGCAAGACGGTGTGGCACGTGCTCATCATCCTCTCCCTCATGTGCCCGCCCTTCCTGGGCGCCTACAGCTGGGTCATCCTCTTCGGCAACGCGGGCATCGTCACGCAGTGGGCCTCCAATCTCTTCGGCTTTGATATGCCGTCCATCTACGGGCTGGGCGGCTGCTGCGCGGTCTTCACCCTCAAGCTTTTCCCATACGTCTACCTCTACGTGTCCGGTGCGATGGGTTCCATCGACCGCTCCGTGGAGGAATGCGCGGAGAACCTGGGTTCCGGCAAGCTCCGCCGCATGCTGACGGTCACCGTGCCCGTCGTCATGCCCAGCATCGCCGCCGGCGCGCTGATGGTCTTTATGACGGCGCTCGCCGACTTCGGTACGCCGGGCATCCTGGCGGGCGGCAACTTCCGCACGCTGCCCGTCCTCATCTATGACGAATACCTGAGCGAGACCGGCGGCAACGCCAACCTGGCCAGCGCCATCTCCATGGTCATCGTCGTCATCTCGCTGCTCATCCTCTTCATCCAGAAGTGGTGGGTCGCCCGCAGGAACTACCAGATGAGCGCCCTGCGGCCGCCGGCAGTCGCCGAGTATCACGGCCTTCCGCGCTTCCTGGTCACCCTGCCCGTGGCCATCGTCACCCTCATCGCCTTCCTGCCCCAGGCCGTCGTGGTCTTCTGCTCCTTCGTCAAGACGAACTACTCCAACTTCGTCTTCTCCGAGGGCTTTACGCTGGAGCATTACGCGGAGCTGGGCCGCAGCCTGACGACGAACATCCGCAACTCCTTCGTCTTCTCCACGGTGGCAATCGTCTTCATCCTCATCCTCGGCATCCTGATGAGCTACGTCATCGTGCGGCGCCGCGGCAGGACGGGCGGCGCGCTGGACATGCTGATGATGGCGCCCTACGTCATCCCCGGCAGCGTTCTGGGCCTGTGCTACATCGTGGCCTTCAACAACATGGGCCGCACGGCGGACGGGACGGTCATCCGGCTGACCGGCACGGCGAGCATCATCATCATCTCCATGATCATCCGCAAGATGCCGTATACGGTCCGCTCGGGCAGTGCCTTCCTCATGCAGATGGATCCCTCCATCGAGGAGGCTTCCATCAACCTGGGCGTCTCGCCCATGAAGACTTTCGCCAAGGTGACGGTCCGCATGATGCTCCCGGGCGTCCTCTCGGGCGCGATCATCTCCTGGGTCACCTGTATCAACGAGCTGTCCACCTCCATCATGCTGTATACCGGCAAGACGGCCACGATCACCGTCGCCAGCTATACGGCGATTGTGCGTAACTCGGTGGGCACCGGCGCAGCCCTCGCCTCCATCCTGACGCTGACCAGCGGCGCGTTGCTGCTCATCTTCTTCCGCGTCAGCAAGGGCAAGGTCTCCATCGTCTGATCTCTCCACGCAAAACTCCGGAGTTCGCGCTCCGGAGTTTTTCTTGATTCGGTTTGCTTTTGTGCCGGGATGTGGTACAATTAATACTGGCCACGCACCCGTAGCTCAGTTGGATAGAGTGGCTGACTTCGAATCTGTCGACCTAAACGGTCTAGCTATTATTAGATTTTTTGGATATCATGTGATATTATGCAAAAAGTTGCTTGAGCTTGGTGGCCGACTCCTGAACTTTGTCGTCTCGTTTGTGGACGTACTTGTTAAACGTCAGGGAGAAGGTCGAGTGTCCGGCGATAGCTTGGAGCGTCTTGGGATCTATTTTGTCTGAGGCCATCGTCAGGAACGTGTGTCGAAAGACATGCGGTGTAGCTCCATGCAGGTCCACTTGCCTGCGAATCCTTTCATACCGCCTGTCAAAAGCCTTCTCGGAGATCGGCTCAGTGCCGTCGCCTATGATATATCCTTCTGCCTTATGATAGCGCAGGAGGATTTCTTTTAGCTCAGGCAGCAGGGGAACTTTTCGCTTCCCCGCCTGTGACTTTGGGTTTCCAACGAGCGGCTTGTTCCTGATGTGAACTACAGCGCGGCTGACAGAGATCATATTGCTCTTGAAGTCAATGTCTTCCCACCGGAGACCAAGAACTTCTCCTCTGCGCTCACCCGTATAAATCAGCAGGCTGAGCAGCAGAAGATCCTGCGGCTTGAGCCTGACCATCTGCCTGATGACGTCGTGGATCTCGTCGGCGGTCAGCGCATTCCTTGTCGTTACCTTGGCCGGCAACACATGCCGTTTGCTCTCGGTCGGGTTATCCTGACGGTATCCATCCTCTATCGCCGAGTCCAGTATCTGGTGGAGCACCACCTTCATTTGCCGGGTGGTGGAGTGCGAGAGATCGGCCTTCGCATCATAGAAGCACTGGATCTCTTCTGACGTAATGGCTCCGATCTGCTTCTTACCGAAGAATGGTATCAAGTGATTCTCCAGAAACCCTTCGTACAGCAGCTTTGTTTTCTCTCTGAGCTTCGGCCTTTTGTATCGCTCGAACCATGTCTTGGCGTAGTCTGCAAACAGCGGTGTTTCCTTCTGCTGACCCATGAGCATAGCGGCAATCAATTCCTGCGGCACCGGTATCTCTATGCCGTTGATGGTGATTGTACTGGTCATACTGAATCTCCTTTCAGCATGACGAGGTTATCATGTATGAAGATGTCAAAGATCTGTTCGTCTAAAGTCATCATACCATAATCAGCCCCTCTGTAAAAGTCTTGACATTTTCAAAGCGCATAATAAAATTTAGGTGTACAACCTCATCTGAAGAAGCTGTACACCTAGGTAGTCGATATTGCCAACCTTATAAGCTTTGCGGCTCTGTTCCTAAACATCCCAAAGTGGCTGGCATTATCGGCGGGCACATTGTGTTTCCTAGATTGGTTGCATGGGAAACAGTGCCGTGAGCGTCGTCTGTAAAGACGGCGTTCTTCCTTTTTGTAGAGCTTTGTGATAAACTCTACATGCGTCCATCCTACTTCAACCCGTAAGCACCGTCACCCACTACCCAATGGACATGTTACGGAGGACTTATGAAGTAGAACAGACGCGCATAGATTGCAACCGCCCTATTGCTCCTCAGTGCAGGAACAATGCTTGGCCTACTCCCTGGCTGGGTTGGTGCAATCACCTTTCTCGCCGACCTGATCGAATGGGAAGTTACCATCTTCCTCGACTGATCGGCACTAACGTCGCTCTTACGGGCGGCGTCTTAAAGTTTACTTCTCCATAACCATATGTTAGAATGGACTCGGCCGCAGTCTTCCTCTAACAGGAGTCCTTTCTCCCGTTCGTCAATAGAAAGGATGATATGACTATGGAGAAGATAAAACGATGGCTGCCCTCGATAAGTTAGTTGATAACGGAGTACGTTTTGACTAAATCCGGCGCACCACCCGAAGTACGCCTGCTTATCGGTATGGGAAAACTAGTTCTCAAAGACCACCTGAAATGGTTGTTTGCCCCAGAATGCAAGCAATACCGCAGACCCAAGAGCTACTAGTTTGTCGTTGCGCCGTCCTTGTGGATGGCGCTTTTTATTTTGAAGACAACCATCATCTATATAAAGCCTTTCGGCCTTATACCTTATTCAAAAACCAGACAGAGAAGTTTGCCCATATCAGCATGCCCCAGAGGCAAAACAATGCATCTCTTCTTACCTGCGGACTGCCGACCATATGCAGGATAACAACTACAATCCACAAGATTGCCAGTATCAAATTATGATTCTTCCAAATCCATTCCTTCATCCGGTTACCTCCATTTGCTCAACCCACTGCTCCAGCAAATCGGGGAGCCAGCTTTTACTCATATGCTCCGTGTAGACGTACCATGTATTATCTGTTTTATCATCTTTAACTGGTCTATAGATTGTATATTGTCCGAAGCCCATCTCCCCGATCCAGTGGAGTTCGACTCCTTCATACTGGTCATTCTCAAACGGGAACGCTTGCGTCAACGTTATCGGCGACTTCATCCTTAATCTCCTCTGCATCCTGGGTTACTACCTCAGGTTCTATCTCGGCTATCATCTTTTGAATCAGAAGGAAGGCATCCTTCTCCGCCTGACAGATCGCGGGCACAGCCGTCAAATCAATAGTGCCGTTCCGTTGCGAAGCTTCTGTCAGCGCAACGCCAATCTGCAGGCTGGACGCAATGCCCTTCAGCTTATTTAGCATCAGTATTGGATTCATCAATATACCCACACATTCTCATGTTCTGCTCAAACCGGTGCCAGAATTCATTGAACTGCTCCTCACCAACGTGGATGTCGGAATCATAGAAGGCCGACCACGCGCACCCTTTCGGCGTAATTCGGTAGACCGGCATATCCTCATATTCTTGCTTTTTCTTTTTCTTCCCCATATGTAACCCCTCAAACGTCATACATGCCAAAATTTTTCATTTTCATCGTGTGTAAATACGTGGTGCTCGAAGGTCTACTATGTCGGTAGATAGTTTCCCTTACCCCAATAATTAGAAGCGTTACACACGACTATATACACGTAGAAGTCAGGCTGATTTTGAATTCGCAATCTTGCGCATTCTTTCCCTGGCTCTTTCTTTTTCTTCCTCGCTCATCTGGCGCTTGGGCTTGGTCAGATCCCGGAAGGTGAGCGCGTTCTTCGGCGCTTCGTAGCCTACGTCATAACCGGTGTCGCCGGTCTTCTTCCAGCCCCTCTTCTCAAACATGGCCTGATGCTGAGGAATGTTGGTTCCTGCTTCCCACATCCTACGCATAGGATTCCAGATAATGATGGTTTCAAACTCGTCGTTTCTCATACGATCCTCCAGAAATCGTCATACATAAAGCGTACGTTGCCGTCCTTCTTGCAGGTGTGCCAGTGTCCACAGTACCATTCACTGATCTTGCCCTCACCCTGTTGGTAAAGCTTGTCGAACCAGCGTTCCATCGTGAAGTCCTCGTCTGCTTTAACAGGCCATGGCAGCATAACCTCTCGAGGCACAAAGCTGTAGGGGCAAGTGTGCGTCAGAACGATTTTCTTATAGTGCTTTTCCTTAAGCCAACGATGATATCTGCGTGAGACCGCAATCTTTTCACCCCATGAAAGCTGCTCATTTGGGAACCACTTAAAACCATTCTCCAGACGATACCTCTTGTCAACGGAGTATGCGCCGCCGATGACAAAGGCAGACGTGTCATTGCGGAACCGGTAGCTCTCTCCGTCAATTGCAAACAGCAGATCGGGGTATTCTTTCTGTAGCAGAAAGATGCCGGCTACAAGGTTATCGACGACGGCAACCTCGGAGTAAACCCCAGTATCATTGTGCGGTTTCACATCCTGCGGCCGCATATCATGGTTGCCACGGATCATCATGAAGGTGATGGGCATCTGAGACAGGAAGGTTTTGTACTGGTCATCGCAGGCGTCGTCGAACCAGTTGACGCCGTTATCGCCAAGTACGATCATCATATCTCATTTGTCTGTCTGCATCCTGGAGCAGAAGGACTCGACGCTGTCGAAGTTGCGGTGCTTATCACCGGTCAGAAACACTCTGTTCATCCACTCGCTCCTTCTCAATCATCGTTATGATTCTGCCCTCTGATTTGATGATCTCGTATCGGTCTGTCAGCTCGACATACGATACCGAATCATCCAGCGTAGCTTGGATGTGTTCAGTCTTCGGTACGTTAAAAAACGTTATTAACATGAGGGTTATACAGCGATCGGCTGCTGAATCTTATCGGGAAAGTTAAAGAAGCAGACGAACAAACGTCTGCTCCTAATCTAACTCTATTTGCACGCAAAGATGATTAACGATTGGGTCCGTTTCGGTAGAGTATCTTGTTCACTTCTTCTTCTCTTTTGCCGATATCTTCGATATATTTATCAATTGCCTCTCGCGTAGGTAAAGTATAATCCGGCGTTGCCG
Organism: uncultured Eubacteriales bacterium; assembly: GCA_902781095.1. Taxonomy (GTDB): domain Bacteria; phylum Bacillota; class Clostridia; order Christensenellales; family Aristaeellaceae; genus Ventricola. Next base: position 13,136 of record CACZHW010000003.1, on the reverse strand, counting down.
GCTTCACAGTAATTGTGGGGCCGACTTGGAGAGGTTTTTTATTAAAGATCTCAGCCAAACGTACGCCCAGAAAGACTCCAAAGGCATTGCCGAGGAAACTACTCATTATCTCATCTCCTTTCGGGATGAGTGCATTATATCATATTGTTTATAAATTGTCAATATCATAAAGGAAGTGAGGGCCATGGCGGATGATTCCCAGCGGAAACTTGCTGGAACATAGTATCTTGATCTGAGTTATATCCAAACACATGATTTGCCTGCGTTAAACAAAATCCTTAACGATATTGGCAAAGGTGCCACGTTTGATGGTATCAAGAACAACCTTTCCAAACAGCTCAAAGAAAGTGTTGAGAAGGCAACTAAAGAAATTGATCTGTCGAAAGTTGGTAAGGCTACTGGCGGTAATTCGAATAGTAAAGCCTATACCGAGACTATAGCGGCACTCAAAGAACAGATGCGTTTAGTCACCCAGATTGAAACAATTAACAGGCAGCGGTTATCGGCCGGCCCCGAAGAGGCGAAGTATCTTTCGGAAGCTGTATCACATTACCAATCTCTTCTTACCGCAGCTAGAGAGCGTGCTTCTCAAAACAGGGCTAATGTCACCGATCAGCAAGAGCTATTGAACATCGAGAAACAGGAAGAGCTGTTGATAGCTAAGATATCGGTTGAGGCCGGTAAGAATGAAAAAGCACAGCGTCGGGTGACTGACGCGATGAAAGAACAGTCGCTGAGCGCGAAGATGCTGCAGGCAATTCAAGCTTCGATCGTGAGCTCATTGACGCAGATGGCTGTGCAGATGACTGTTGGTGCTGTAAAGAATTTCTGGCGTGATGCGTGGACGTATGCCACTCAATATTATGATAAGCTGAATGAAATCAGAATTGTTACTGGCCAGACGGCGACGGAATCTGCTCGTGTAGGGCAACAACTTAGATCTTTAGCTCAAGAGATGCCCACATATTTTGTTTACGGCGCAAGCCGAAGCAAACCCATGCGGCGTCAGCCATTAAACAAAAAACCAGAAACTGACTCACGATTAGCTACGCCCTTTCTTATCAAATGTATCCGACATGTTAACCCAGATGTTACCAAGGTGTTGCCAAATCTGCTGATTGGATGAACCTCGAAACGCGAGCGTTTTGTCAGCCTTGGCTTTTACAAACTCGCCATCTACAAGATAGCCGATATATCCTAGAACAACTGGCATGTACGGATCTTCCGAACCGCATACATTCTTCGCGGCTTTTTCAAACTCATAGGAAGTCATATCTCCACCTCATTTAATCGCAAATAAGTCGACCATATTCTTGGCCGTCAGGATCGCCCAGTACAAAACGATCCATCTCTAGTAACAGATCCAACCGAAGAACAGTTGAAACGCATGGATGAGATTGTTGGCATCCTTTCGGATTCATATGTTGGATTTAGTGAGCAGTTAGCCAGAAATAAAGACCTTATGGGCCAACACAAAGGCGTCATTGCCACAGCCACTGAAGAGCTTGAAAAATATCTGACAGTTAGCAGAGAAATTGCTCAGGCTGAGGCGTTGCAGGCATTCAATACAGGTAAATCCACGGTATCCGAAACCTTTGGCAATACTCAGACTAATGGGCGTCGGCGGAATCTTCAAGGCGTCCTTTCGCAAATGCAGACCTCTTATCAAAACTGGGGTGGCACCGTAGAATACACCAACGTCGAAGATGTTTTTGATTTGCTTTATTATATTACTAGCAATGATATTGCGAAGGGTTCTACAAGACTTATTAGCGGCAAAGATTCTAGTACTGGGTTGTATAGCGAAGACTATATTGGTCTGGCTCGCAGATGGTACGACACACTGAAAAGCCAGCCGGAAATCTGGGATGCTGTTGGGTAATTTGGTAACACAAACCGTGACAACGGATACGACGGAGCCAGAACAGCCTTATTTGTCCGCAGCCATTCCTGATGCACTGCTCGAAGAGCCTGGTAAAGTAGTGGCCTATCTCGTCTATAACAAAGATGGAGAGTACCGTACTGTCAAGGCGGTCTATATCCATGTGCAGCCCCGCGAAGCTATTACTGCAGCAGAGGACAGCTATACAGGGTGCGGGTGTGACGACAAGATCGCTGAACTCGAAGCCACCATCGCTGAGCTCGCCGCCAAGGTCGAAGAGCTGACCGACAATGCTGGAGGCTGAGTAGTTACCTGAGGCCGGCCAATTCGTAACAATCTACACCAAGATCAAACCCTTCACCCATGCGCTGTGGGATGGAACCCGCTTTATAGACATGGAAGGAATGATCTGGATACCCCATGACGTACTCCTGTGGGAGTATATAAACAAACCCCCGACTGGGCGTAAAAGCCTGGTCGGGGGCCTTTTTTGTTTTTGGCGACGAAGCAATCCTCATGCGGATAACCCCGTCATAAAAAATATTCAGTGATATTCGATTTTTCTAATTATTACGTGAACGATTTGTATTGCTGACTTCGAATCAGCAGGCCGCGGGTTCGAGCCCCTCCGGGTGCGCCACGGGAAAAGGGCTGTCCATCTGACGGACAGCCCTCTTTATTTATTCCGGTGTTCCCTCTCCCTTTGCTCCCTGATGATCTGATTCATGATGCACAATTGTTGTAAGTGTTCCTGCTCCTCTTTCGTGAGCGGCCTTCCGCCGTACTTGTCTGTCATATGCCGGCTGAGCGCCAGCATGAGCGCAAAAAAGATGATCAGCGGGATGGACGCGATGAGACCGACAAGCGCCGTTAAAAGCAGGGGAACCAGCATCCGTCATCCCTCCTTACCCCGCGGTCAGTCGTCCTCCGTCTTCAGTTCCGTCGTCTGCCCGTAAAGCGTGTCCCGGGTATACCCCGCATAACCGTCTGCGTCATAGTGGTCCATTCCGCCCAGCAGGCCCCGGCTGCTGGTGCCGGCCTCCTGCCCCGCCGGATCATAGTGCACCAAGTCCGTAAACAGACCCGGCTGTGAAGAGCCGACGCGGTTCCCATCTGCGTCGTAGTGATTCCACGACCCGCCAAACAATCCCGGCCAGCTTTCCCCGATCACCTTTCCGTCCTTGTAATGTACCTTCTGGCCAAACAGTCCTTCAACCGTCTCGATCTTGTCCGACATGCCCGATCCCCCTCTCCGGCTCCGCCGTCTCTTTCTCCGTATCCATGATACCATATTGTCTATTTATTATCAATATTATTCGATAGTCTTCCGCTTCTGCGCTTTTTTTAGGATTACGCGCTTTTCCATCTAGCTTTTTGGCATGAATCGTGGCAAAATTAAGGATACGGCCGTCGCACTCCCGCAGGGACGTTCGCCTCTCCCGCACGTCTGCACGGCCTGGTTTCCCAAACCTTTCAGGAAAGGAGGCACCGTATGGTCAGCGTCATCGTCATCGGTCGAAACGAAGGTGAACGCCTCACCGCCTGCCTGGGCAGCATCCGTGCCTCTATGGGCCCTTTAAAATACGAACTGCTCTATATCGATTCCCGCTCGAAGGACGACAGCGTCCGGCGCGCCCTCGACTGCGGCGCCCGCGTCTTCCGTCTGACGGAGCCGGAAACCACCGCCGGCCTGGGCAGGCTGGTCGGTTCCCGGCTGGCCCGCGGCGAGTGGTTGCTGTTTTTGGACGGCGACATGCAGCTGTGTCCCGGCTTCGTGGAAAAGGCGCTCTCGCTTGCCTTCCGGAAGGACTGCAGCGGCGTCTGCGGCATCCGCAAAGACGAGTTTATCCGCGACGGGAAGTGCGTCTCCAGCGTCGACAACGTATTCGGCTGCACGGCAGAGCGCATCTGCCCCGAATTCGGCGGCGCGCTCTTCGTGTCTGCCGCCGCCCTGTCTGCGTGCGGTGGCTGGTCTGCAGAGCCCGTTGCCTGCGAAGAGGCGGAGCTGCACGCCCGTCTCTTGGCCGCCGGGTGCAAAATCGCCGAGATCCCCGTCCCCATGATCGTCCACACGGACACGGTGCGGGAACGCCGCAGCCTCCTCGGGGTTCTCTTTTCAAGGCGCCGTCTGGGTGACGGACAGGCGCTGCGCAGCGCAGCGGCCAAGCACAGCGCTAAAGCTTACCTGTCCTTTGAGCGCCGCAAGTTCGCCTTCGGCGCGCTGGACCTCCTCTGCGCGTTCGCGCTCTTTGCCGGCGGGCCGGGGCTGGCCCTCATCAGCCTGCTGCAGTGCTTCCAGCTCGGCTTTTTCGCGTCCCGCCGTCAGCTGCGCGCTTTCGTCTCCCAGAAGCTCTTCTTCTTCGCCTTCATCCCCGGGCTGCTCACCTGGCGCCGCAAGGACGAGGGCTTTGAGGAGGTGAGCGCATGAGGCCGCCGGTTCGTACGGTCAGTTTCATCGTCGTCGCGCTCAACGCGGAAAAGACGCTGCCGAATCTGCTCTCCGATCTGCTCGCGCAGACGCTGCCGCCGGACCGGCTGGAAGCCATCCTGGTGGACAGCGGTTCCGCCGACAGGACGAAAGCGATCCTGACCGCCTTTGCCGCAGACGCGCCGTTCACCGTCAAGGTGCTGGACAACCCGAAACGCTGGCTGGCCAGCGGCTGCAACCTGGCGCTGCAGGCGGCCTCCGGCGACGCGGTGCTCCGCGTGGACGCCCATGCCCGGATCCCTGCGGACTTCCTCGAGAAGAACCTGGAAGCCATCAACCGGGACGAGGACATCGTCGGCGGAAGCGTGCAGAGCGCCCCGCCCGCAAGCGACTGGAGTGCCGTCATGCGCGCGCTGGATGCCTCCCGGTTCTGCGGCGGCGCAGCGCCCTTCCGCAACGCAGGCCCCGCCCGGTATGTCGACACCCTCGCCTACGCGCTCTGCCGGCGGGAGGTCTTTGCAAAATGCGGGCCTTACGACGAGCGCCTCCGCCGCACGGAGGACAACGACATGCATTACCGCATGCGCAGGGCCGGATACCGGTTCCGCTTCTGCCCGGAGATCACCTCCAGCCATGCGGCACGCGATACGCTTAGCGGGCAGATCCGCCAGAAATGGGGCAACGGCTACTGGATCGGGCGGACGCTGCACTTCCAGCCGCACTGCTTTGCGCCGCGCCACCTGATCCCCGCGCTGTTCGTGCTGGCGCTGGCCGTCTGTTTTCTCCTGTCGTCGCATGCAGCCTGGCCGCTCGTCACGCTGCTCTGCGTCTACGGCGCCGTCGATCTTGCGGCCTCCTTCCACGCGGCCTGCAGCGCGCCGCGCGGAAAACTGCTGGCCTTCCTCTGCCTGCCTTTCCTCTTCCCGCTCATGCACGTCCTGTACGGCGCGGGAACGATTGCGGGTCTGCTGACTCCGGAGGTGCGCCGTGCGTGACTGGATCCGCGACCTGACGGATTTCGTCTTTCTTCAGGATGATCCCGCCCCGGCGGACATCCTCTTCATCGCGGGGAACGCGCACGCGGAACCCGCGGAGCGTGCCGCCGGGCTCTACCGCGCAGGCTATGCGCCGCTGGTTCTGCCCTCCGGGCGTTACGCGGCGGCGGCCGGCGACTTTCCCGGCCAGCAGTCCGGCGCCCGGCGCTATTCCGGGCGCTTTGAAAGCGAGTGGACCTTCATGCGCTGCGTGCTGATGGAAAACGGCGTTCCCTCCGAAGCGATCCTGCGCGAGGACCGCGCGCGCTTCACCTATCAGAACGCCATCGCCTCCCGCGCGCGCACGGAAGCGGCTGCGCTCACCATCCGACGCGCCATCCTCTGCTGCATGCCCGTCCACGCCAGGCGCTCGTTCATGTACTACAGCGCGCTCTTCCCGGAGGCCGAAATCCTCGTCTGCCCCGCCCGGGGCTGTGAACTGACGCGCGACAACTGGATGCAGACAGAGGCGGGAATCGCTGCGGTGCTGGGCGAAGTGGAGCGCTGCGGGAGCCAGTTCCATGACATCCTGACGGAAAAGCTGCTCCATCCCGCAGGCGTTTTCCCCTCCCCTCTGGAGCAAAGGTGGATGCCGGAAGGCGCCGAAGAACCGGATTAAACCCAAAAAACTATCCATCCTCTCAATCCAGAAAGGATGGATTATTGTTAACAGATAGAGTAAATCTGATTTTGATTACTTATTGAATTGCGCCCTTGCAAATTCAATATCTGTAAGTATACTGGATTTATAATCGGCATTATCGATTCTGTTTGCACGCTCACAAATTGCTTGGAGAAGCTCCTTGCTTTGTGTTTTCTCTATTAAATCATCAAATACTTCACTAAGCCAAAAAAACTCTTCATCTGTGCATGAATCAAAATAACGAATAGTTTCAGACACATCCTCCGACAGTATGGCGGCTTCTTTCTTCCAGCATTCCATTAGAGCAAAATCATCATTAAGTTTTAATGCCACTCTTTGAGCAAGAGTTTCTTTCAATTCTATGGTGTTCATTTTTTTCTCCTCCTTAGCACACTGCTTTGATCAGTATCCGGAAATATCGTTGCTATTTTGCCATGCGTTCGTATGACTCCTACACGGACGCCCTTATAAGTTCCCCAAATCGGGTATCCATCTGCAACATGTCGGTTGCTTCTCATTCCAGCGACATGCATACCGGCTCTTTTTATATCTTTTGCTGTCCAATGCATCGGAAACCATGCTTGATTCACTCCGACGCGTTTTCTCTTTTCTTTATGATCAGGAATGTTTCCTATTCGTACGCCATTGGAGTATATCTTTATAATACTGTATTTTATACCATACTTGTCCAATTGCTTCAACCCAGTCTCTCCGTGACCCCCACTTACTAGTCTAAGCCGTGTATGCTTTCCTACTGAACGTTTATAAGTTCCTTCATTGGCATGAATAACTGCATAATCACTTGGCATTTGTCCGGAACCTTTTGTATTGATATAGCGCCCACTCTTAGACGTTCCCATGGTTGTCCCTCCTTTTCTGAGTGGTCCAGTCATTATATTGAACAAACGTTGTGTATGCCTGATACTCCTTAAAAACAGTGTCAGGCATGGAACCATATACTAATACGACCTGTGGTGTAAGCTCTTGAAGCATAGCATCCAGTCCAGCTCTGAAATAGTATCTATTCTCAGAACTTTTTATGCATCCATAAGTGCCTATTGAAACAATACTGTTCTTTGGCACGCCAAGAAATGCAAATTTCTCCGGTAGTGCACATTTTGTGAAACTGCGTTCGTCTCCCCATCTCACATTCGGTATGACAAAGAAACCTTCTGATTGGAAAGAGAGTAATTCGTTTATAAGCTCCGTCTCAGATGATGGAAGAAGAATCGTAAATTCGGTATTTCTGTTATGGCCGATGAATGTAATAACATATCACGATAACGTTCCTCATGTTCTGGAATTGAATAACATGTATGAAGCTGAAGCAGACAATTCAATCGTATCACTTTCTAATCATATCATGCCTATTCTGAGATTTTTGAAAAGCCTTCATGAGTTTTCTATGAATAAAGATACTTTTACTGATCCTGATGCTTATCTTGAAATGCTCTTTTCTTCAGTTGCAGCCGAAATCAATAAAGAGAATAGTAACGAGAAACTTAGATCGGCAAAAACAGCGTCAGTATAATTCTTTCAATTACATCAAGCGCATGCCTATCCGGTGAGTTTCTAAATAGTCAGGAGCTCGAATCAGCACGATTGGATTGGGACCTTTCAGAAGATGATGAAGATGAAAAAGATCCTTTTTGTCTGCCACGGCAACATCTGCAGAAGCGCCGCGGCGGAAATGATCCTTCTGCAGATGGCGGAGGAGGCCGGCGCATCCTCCCGGTTTTCCGTATCGTCCGCCGCGACTACCCGGGAGGAAATCGGCAACGGCCTCTATCCCCCGATGCGGCGGGCGCTGCAGGCCGCGGGGTACGCCTGCCGCCCCCATGCGGCCCGGCAGATGACCCGCTCCGACTACGACCGGTGGGATTACCTCATCGGCATGGATGCGGAGAACCTCGCCGACATGCGGCGCATCTGCGGCGGCGATCCCTCCGGCAAGCTTTCCCTGCTTTGGGACTGGGCCGGTCAGCCCGGGCGGGAGATCGACGATCCGTGGTACACCCGGGACTTTGACGGCGTCCTCCGCCAGATCGAGGAGGGCAGGCTCGACATGCTCAATTCTATATAATAAGAATCATTACGCCCATAAACAGGTATCTTTGTCGTCATGAAAAATAGGCTTATCATAGGATTCGTCACCCTCGTGGCCCTCGTCGGAGGAGCGGCCATTTTCGCGCAGCCCATCTCCCAGGATGACATGTTCATCAAAGGCCTTGACGGAAGCATTTCTTATTGCCCGTCCAGAGACGGGGACGGCGGAAGAACTTTCGGTTTCTCTTCCGGAGGCCAAGAATTCAAGGCCTCGGCCCTCTGGTACAAGGGCGGGACCATCGTCACGATAGAGGGTGACAACAGCAGGCCAGATATTCTCTTCGCTAACGGAAAAATCACCAAGAAGTCTGTGGCCCCCTACCCATACCCTGCGATAGGGCTGGTTCAGGGGAAAGATGACCGCGGCAACGAGTTCGTGATAGGAGCTCATGATTTCACCAATGACAACAGTCCGGAGCTGGTGGTCGCGGAACGCGAGCCGGTCGGAGACGGTATAGCAATCTTCGTCTTCCAGTTCGATGGTAGTTCATGGTCTCCTATCGGCGAGATCGTTACCAGGGGCAAGGGCCTGAGCAGTCCGAGGATTTTCCGCCAGGCGATAACTCTGAGGGGTTCGGGAGGACTTTACACCTGGACTTATCATGGAAGCAAATTTGATTTTGTCGCCAGCGATGGCTCCTCCAGCCCTGAATTGCTTTTTTAGCGGGGCGCGAGGCTTTTTTAGCGAAGCGCAAGTTTCACTCCCGTGCCAATCGGTCCTGATGCAGGGCTTGTCTGCCCCTGCCTCAGGCCCGATTTGTGTATGATGCTAAGCGTTCTGCCCGGCCGGCCGGTGTCAGCCTGAAATCAGGGCACTTAAGTCTGATTTCCGCTATAACTAAGAGAAATATTTGTTGGATAAGAAATATTGCTTATCTTTGCGGTGTACTACTAAACTATTACACAAGTAGAATGCAGATTGAACTTAAAGAAGTCAACAAGACTTATTTCGGAGCCCAGCCTCTCCATGTACTCAAAGGAATAAACCTGGAAGTGGAGAAGGGTGAGTTCGTTTCTATCATGGGCGCCTCTGGCTCCGGAAAGTCAACCTTGCTCAATATCCTGGGCATCCTTGACACCTATGACTCAGGAGAGTATCGCATCGACGGGACTCTGATCAAGAATCTGAGCGAAAACAAGGCCGCGGAATACCGCAATTCCTTGATAGGCTTCATTTTCCAGTCTTTCAATCTGATTGGTTTCAAGACTGCGGTCGAAAATGTCGAGCTGCCTCTTTTTTACAAAGGTGTCGGAAGGAGGGAGCGGCATAGGATTGCCATGGACTATCTTGACAGGATGGGTCTTGCGGAATGGGCGTCCCATTATCCGAACGAGCTCTCGGGAGGCCAGAAGCAGAGGGTTGCTATCTGCCGCGCTCTCATCGCCAAGCCGAAGATCCTTCTCGCGGACGAACCTACGGGAGCCTTGGATTCAAAAACCAGTCTTGAGGTCATGCAGCTCCTCGGTAAGCTCAATGAGGAGGAGGGAGTCACCATAATTGTAGTGACCCACGAAAGCGGAGTCGCCAATTCGACCAACAAGATCATCCATATCAAGGACGGAGTCATAGGAAGCATTGAGAATAACACAGCCCACAAGCTGAGCCCGTTCGGAGAAACCACAATAATGAAGTAGCCATGCTGGAACTCTTCAAAGAAGTCTGGAGTACCCTCAAACAGAACAAGCTGAGGACTGCCCTGACCGGCTTCGCGGTAGCCTGGGGCATCTTCATGCTGATAGTCCTGCTTGGCGCGGGCAACGGAGTCTTCCATGCTTTCACTGCGAATGAAAGCATGCTTTCCAACTCCATGACCATTTACGGCTCCGTGACCTCAAAACCATACAAGGGCTATGACACCGGGAGGCTCATCAGCCTCAAGAGAAGCGACATGGATCTCCTCCGTTCCCCGGAGCTGGCTGAAGTCGTGGATGAGGTTTCCGCCGAATATGAAAAATCGGACACCTTGGTCTTCAATGATTTCCACGCCTTCGTCAACGTTGACGGCGTTTCTCCTCTCGAACTGAAGATCGGCTCAATCCAGCTCTATTCCGGCCGCTTCATAAACAAGATTGACGAGGAGGAGAGGCGCCGCGTCGTTGTAATCCCTTCGAATCTTGTTGACCAGATCAAGGGCCAGGGCTGTGATTATTCTACCATGGTGGGAGAGTATATGAATCTCGGCGACCTTAGATTCAAGGTTGTGGGGGTCTACAAGAGCCTTGATGTGGAGAATAATATTGAAGTCTATTGCCCTTTCGAAACCATCACGGCAATCTACAAGGCCGGGGACAATGTCGAGAGCATAAAATTCACCTTCCACGGCCTGCTGACCCCCGCGGCCAATGAAAATTTCATACGGCAGCTCAGAAGCATCTTCAATCTTGCCCATGACGCCGATCCGGAGGACAATTCGGCCATCTACGTCTTCAATTCCTATACTGCGGGGCAGAGCCTTGGCAAGGCCGAAAGAGCCATGCGCATAGCCCTCTGGGTGCTCGGCATCATGACCCTGCTCAGCGGCATCGTAGGAGTTTCCAACATCATGCTCATAACCGTCAAAGAAAGGACTCATGAGTTCGGCATCCGCAAGGCCATAGGAGCGAAGCCGAAATCCATATTGAGCCTTATCCTCGTCGAGAGCGTAGCCATAACGGCCTTCTTCGGCTACATCGGCATGGGGCTGGGCGTCTTCGCTACCAAATTCATGGACGCGAAGTTCGCCGACCATCCTACCGATGTCGGGATAGCCAAGGTTACCATGTTCGTAGACCCTACCGTGGGTATGGACGTGGCCTTTGAAGCCACCCTTCTCCTTATAGCCGCCGGAACCATCGCCGGCCTTATTCCTGCCTGGAAGGCGGCCCATGTCAAACCAATCCAAGCCTTGGCGGCAAAGTAGTCATGAAGTATTTCGACATAGACTCATTCAGGGAGATTATGGATTCCCTGTCAAGGAACAAGTCGAGGACCTTCCTGACAGGCTTCGGCATCTTCTGGGGAATGTTCATGCTGGTGCTCCTTTTGGGCGGAGGCAACGGGCTCTCAACCTACATCACGGAAACGCTCGGAGGAATCTCTACCAATTCGGCCATCATCATCCCTGGCGAGACCTCAAAACCATATAAGGGCTTCAAGTCGGGGCGTACCTTCAGTTTCAAATCTTCCGATCTCCAGATGCTTAAGGCGGGTCTTGAGGATGCGGATGTGATTACTGGCATGGTGGCCTCATGGAACCAGAATGTCATTTATGAAGACAAGAAAGCAAGCGCTTCATGCAACGGAGTCACCCCCGAGTACCAGTACATGGCCCTCCCGGAGATGAAGTACGGAAGATACATCAACCAGATTGACATCGACATGGCTAGAAAGGTCTGCGTCATAGGGAAGAGAGTCTATGAAGGGCTCTTCACGGAGGGCGAGGATCCTTGTGGGAAACTGGTCCGTTATCAGGGGATCTATTTCGAGATCGTCGGGGTCGATTTCTCTAACAGCAACATGAGCATAAACGGCACCCCCGACAGAACAATCACCATACCCATGAATGTCGCCCAGCAGATTTTCCGAAGGGGAGACAGCGTTGACCTCATCTGCCTGACCGCCAAAAAGGACGTCAAGGTCACCGGCCTTGTGGACAAGGCCCTCGTCGTTCTGGGGAGGGAACATTATTTCGACCCTTCTGACAAGAAGGCGGCCGTGATCATCAATGTGGAGCAGATGTACAACATCGTCAGCAATCTCTTCAAGGGGATAAACATACTCATCCTGCTCATCGGACTCGGCACCTTGCTGGCAGCTGCGATCGGAGTCTCCAACATCATGCTGGTGACGGTCAAGGAGCGTACTGTCGAAATCGGCATACGCAGGGCGATCGGGGCTACGCCGAAGATGATAGTCTTCCAGATTATGTCCGAAAGCATACTCCTGACCATAGTCTCCGGCCTATTCGGGATAGTCTGTGCCGTATCAATCCTCAGCATCCTGGAGAATAAAGTCGGTCCCGGCTTCATTGTAAGCTTCGGAACGTCCATGTTCGCCCTGGGAGCCCTCATCTTGCTGGGGGTCCTCGCCGGACTCGCTCCGACTTCAAGAGCCATGGCCATAAAGCCTGTGGACGCCATGCGTGACGAATAAAAATGAAACAAAAAAATCAAGACATAAAATGAAAAGAGTCATCAAGTACATTCTTGCGGCCGTCGTCGCATTGATATTCATCGGTACTTTCATCCTCCTCTTCAATCATTCGAAGAAGAAGCCCGATGTCTATGAGGATGTCACGGCCAAGGTTGACACCATCGAAAGGATGGCCGTCGTGACCGGGAAGATAGTCCCGAGAGATGAGGTCAACATCAAGCCTCAGATCAGCGGCATCATTTCCGAGATCTTCATGAAGGCCGGCCAGACCGTAAAGGTGAACGATGTCATAGCGAAGGTCCGAGTCATTCCTGACATGGGCTCCCTGAGTTCGGCCGAGAACAGGCTCCGTCTCGCGAAAATCAATGAGGCCCAGGCTCAGACCAATTACGACCGGGAAAAGAATCTCTTCGACAAACAGCTGGTCTCCGCCGACGAGTTCGACCAGATCCGCCAGGCCCTCGACCAGGCGAAGGAGGAGGTCCGCGCCGCCAGAGAAAGCCTTGAAATCACCAGGGACGGCGTCTCTTCGGGCAATGCCTCTACTTCCACCACCCTCATCAGGTCTACCATCGACGGCCTGATCCTTGACATCCCGGTGAAGATTGGAACGACCGTGACCCTTTCCAATACCTTCAATGACGGTACGACCATCGCCACCGTGGCGAATATGAATGACCTCATCTTCGACGGGAACGTGGATGAGACCGAGGTGGGGAAACTTTCCGAGGGCATGCCTGTAGAAATCACTGTCGGAGCGCTCCAGGGCGTCACCATGAATGCGAATCTCGAATATATCTCGCCTAAGGCGACCGAGAATAACGGGGCCAACCAGTTCCAGATCAAGGCGGCCGTGGCTCCGCAGGATGGCGTCACCATCCGTTCAGGCTACAGCGCCAACGCCAAGATCG
>CACZHW010000002.1 GCA_902781095.1 uncultured Eubacteriales bacterium | reverse complement strand
GTTCAGGACGCTCCAGGGGTCAACGACGTTTCCTTTATGCTTGCTCATCTTCTGCCCGTCTTTATCCTGCACATGTCCCATGACGATGCAATTTTTAAACGGATTGGTGTCGAACAAGCACGTGGAAATCGCCAGCAGCGTATAAAACCAGCCGCGCGTCTGGTCGATCGCCTCGGAAATGAAATCCGCCGGGAAGCGCTTTTCGAATTTTTCTTTGTTCTCAAAAGGATAATGCCACTGTGCAAACGGCATGGAACCGGAATCGTACCAGCAATCAATGACTTCTTTCTCGCGATGCATATCGCCGCCGCAGGACGGGCATGTCAAAACGACCGCATCGATATAGGGGCGGTGCAATTCGATGCCGGGATCAACGTTATGCCCCATCTCGATCAGTTCACTTCTGCTGCCAATAACATGCACTTTCCCGCACTTTTCGCATGTCCACACCGGAAGCGGCGTGCCCCAGTACCGTTCTCTGGAAAGCCCCCAATCGATAACATTCTCAACAAAGTTACCCATTCGGCCTTCTTTGATATTGTCCGGCATCCAGTTCACTTGGCGGTTGTTGCGCATGAGTTCGTCCCGGACAGCCGTCATGCGGATAAACCAGCTCTGACGCGCATAGTAGATGAGCGGTGTATCGCATCTCCAGCAGAACGGATAATCGTGCGCAAACGGCAGTGCGGCAAAGAGCAGATCCCGTTCCTTAAGATCCTGCAGCACGAGCTTGTCGACGTCTTTGACAAACACGCCCGGCCACTTGGTTTCACCGGTCATGCAGCCCTGCGCGTCCACGAAATTGACGAACGGCAGCCCGTTCTCCTTACATACCCTGTAGTCGTCTTCACCGAAAGCGGGCGCGATATGGACAATGCCCGTGCCGTCGCTCATCGTGACATAGTCGTCACACACGACATACCAGGCCTTCTCTTCAGGTTTGAGAACCTTGCGGCCGAAATCAAAGACGGGTTCGTATTCCATGCCCTTGAGTGCGTCGCCCGCCATCTCTTCCAGGATTTCAACCTGCCGCTCTCCGAATACAGACGGAATCAGCGCCTTCGCCATGATATACGTCCATCCGTCTTCGGCACGGAATCTCGCATAGGTTTCATGTGCGTTGATACAAAGCCCCAAGTTGCTGGGCAGCGTCCAGGGTGTCGTCGTCCATGCCAGCAGGCAAGTCTTTTCTTCTCCTTTTAAAGGGAAGCGGACTGTCGCGCTGGTCTCTTTGACGTTTTTGTATCCCTGCGCCACTTCGTGGCTGGAAAGTGCAGTTCCGCAGCGCGGGCAATAAGGAACAATCTTGTGTCCTTTGTAAAGGAGCCCTTTTTCATAAATCTGTTTGAGTGACCACCACTCAGACTCGATATAATTGTCCTCGTAGGTGATATACGGATGCTCCATGTCGGCCCAGAAGCCGACACGCTCGCTCATCTCTTCCCATTCCGTCTTGTACTTCCATACAGACTTCTTGCATTCTTTGATAAACGGTTCGATGCCGTATTTCTCGATCTGCGGCTTCCCGTCCAAGCCAAGCTGCTTTTCGACCTCAAGCTCCACAGGCAGGCCGTGCGTGTCCCAGCCGGCCTTCCGCAAGACGTCGAATCCCTTCATCGTACGGTAGCGGGGAATGACATCTTTGATGGAGCGGGTCAGGACGTGACCGATATGCGGCTTTCCGTTGGCCGTCGGCGGTCCGTCATAGAAGGTCCATGCCGGCGCGCCTTCCCGGAGCTTCATCATCTTGTGAAAAACTTCCTGATCCCGCCAGAAAGAGATGATCTCCTCTTCACGTTTGGCAAAATTCATGTCTGTCGATACTTTTTGATACATTTGCATCCTCCCTTGATAACCGTCTGCAGTTCCGGCTGTTTCCGCGCATAAAAAAACCGTCCCTATGGGACGGGATAACCGCGGTACCACCCAAATTGACGCAAAATGCGCCCGCTCTGTGCCATAACGGAGCAACCGTCCCTGCTTACTGGATTTCGGCAGAGCCACTGACAGGTGATGGTTCCAGCTTTCTCCCAGACCGGATTCACAGCTCCTCCGGCTCTCTGTACAGGGATTGGCGAACGTCCTGTTTCACAGTGTTTCCATATGCCCCAATATAATATCCGTTTGAAACTTGTTTGTAAAGCATTTTTTGCTTTCGGCTTTACAGTAAAAAAGCGCGGTTTCCCGCGCTTCGATTCTAGTTGTCAGTTTTTTGCTGATACTTTTCCCTGGAAATGCAGCTGACATTGATCATGCAGGCTTCATGAAGCAACGGGTGGACGATGAACTCGGAGAATTTGTACTCCATCCCCAGTTTTTGCTGTACCCGTTCAGACCGATGATTTCCTTCAAAGCTGCTTGCCCAAACATTTGAAATCTTTGAATCGCTGAAAGCCTCATTCAAGACCGCACCCGCTGCTTCTGTGGCAAACCCCTGATCCCATCTATCCCTGCCGATCCAGAAGCCGATTGTAAGGTCTTCTTCCTGCAGTCCGCCTATAATGCTGCGCTGAGAGGGGATCACGCCGATTGAACCGATGATTGCTCCGGTTGTCTTTTCTATGATGGCATATTCGCCAGGTTTGATCAGAACCTCCCGGAGCACTTTGAGGCTGTTGGCTTTTGAGACATGCGGCCGCCATCCGGCCGAAGGCCCAATCTGCGGATCACGGGCAAGTTCATACAGTGCCTCTGCGTCCGTTTCTTTCCAGGGCCGCAAAACCAGTCTTTGTGTTTCCATTTTCAAGATGCCCCCTGTCGGATGACGAAACACGAACCTGAAACCACAAACAACTAATGGTAACATTTAAAAATTATAGAGGGGGCGGCCTGTTTGTCAAGAATCCATCTGTGTGTTTCGCTTCAGTTCCGCTCTACTGTCTGTAGAGTATTCTGCCCATGTCCTTCTGCAATGATTTCGTTTCTGCCAACAGCACGCTCATGCCGTTCAGATTTTCAAAAACATAGGTTCCCCGTTCCGGAAGCGTGTACAGGCTCAGCTTTAGTTCCTGATGGCTGTATGCTTCACCTGCAAGTTTTACGATATCTGCAGGCGTTAAATTGGTTGATACCTGAGAAAGACACATTTCAACAAGGCGGCTTCTGTCCGTTTCGTCAAGCTGCATCAGTTGCTTTGCCATAGCCCGCAGAACAGTCTGTTGTCTTAGCATACGGCCAAAGTCGTTGTCGAGGTCCCGGATTCTGGCAAACGTCATCGCCTGCAGACCGCTTAATACACAATCGCCACTCGGGCAAGGATTGTTTTGTTCCATTGGAAATTCAATTGAAATCATGCGGTGGACCCGCTCCGCTTCTCTTTCTGTCACATGCATGGCCAATCCGCCCATTGCATCGATGATTCTCCGCAGTCCGTAAATATTGACGGATATATAGTTTGTGATATTGAGCCCAAAGGTTTCGTTAACGGTTTTCATCAGCAGATTAGGACCGCCAAAGCTGTGGGCCGCATTAAGCCTGTTTTGACCTACTGCCGGGATTTCGACAAGAAGATCCCGCGCAAGCGAGACCAGTTGAATTTCACCAGTAGAAAAACTGTACGACAGAACAATCATCGTGTCACTGCGACCTGTGTCCTTCATATCTTCCCAGGTATCCGTGCCGATCAGCAGGAGATTCCATACGTCTTCCGGGAGGCTATGGTTTACACTGAGATCGGTTTTTGAAATACGCACCTGATAATCCGCAAGCGCGATGCACGTCTTTACCGTCATTATAAGCAGAACGGCGGAGACGGCCGCAAGTCTTGCCACATGCTTATTCATTCCAAAGACACCTCTCCAAATCAACAACGCCCGGCCTTACAAACGAGACCCCTTCCGCCTTCAGCAGGTTCGCCTGACGGTCGCCGCCGCCAAAGGCAAAGGCAGGAGACATCCCTCCTTCATGGTTTACAACCCGGTGGCAGGGTATCCGGTCAGGAAACGGATTTTTATGCAGGGCATTCCCGACGGCGCGTGCCATTCTGGGATTGCCGGCAAGGCGCGCAATCTGTCCATAGGTAGCTACCCGTCCCTTGGGGATGGAAGCGACAACGGCGTAAATTCGATCCGTTGCGTTCATTTCTCTTCCTCCACCGGCATTCCCGGATTGTCCCCCGTCCTGTAAGGAACGACTGCTGCAGGGACAACTTCTGCTGCGGGTTCCGCATGTCTGCGCTGATCATCAAAGAAAATATGTGCACCGAAAGCAGAAAGTATATCTTTCTTCTCCACTCCTCCCAGAAAGAAGGCTTCATCCACCCGTACGCCCCATGCTCGCAGCGTTCGGATTGCACGTTCCTGTGCAGGAAGATTTCTGCTGGTCACCAGCGCGGTGCGTACGACTGCCTTTCCGGCGGGCGTTTTGAGGTGCTGCAGCCGGCCCAGTGTCATCAAAAAGTTTGCAAAAGGACCTTTTTCCATCGGTATCTGTGCCTTGTCCCTTTCATGGCGTATAAATGCTTCAACGCCTTCCTGCTGATAAATCCGCTCGCTTTGGGCAGAAAACAGAACGGCGTCACCGTCAAAGGCAATGCGGATTTGATCCACCTGCTGCTGTGCGTCGCTGTGACGATCACCGGTCAGTATCATGCCGGCCGCAATGCCGTCATTGACAGCCTGCTTTACGTCATTTTCGTTTGCAGACAGAAACAAATCCGTGTGAAAAGCCTTGAGATAGGGTGCCACGTCGCTTCCGCCGGCCAACGCCGCGCGGGTTATGTCCAGTCCGTATTGATGAATGGAATTGAATATCCGCAGACTGGTATCCGGGCTGTTGCGGCTCATGACAATCACTTCCGTCAGCCTTTTGTCCTTCACAAGGCTGTTCGCGTTCAGGAACGCCTGCACAAGGTTGAAGGCTGCGCCACGGCCCAGAACATTGCCTTCATGTTCGATCTGCCAGTTGCGGTATGCCTCAAGTCCCTGTTCTTCATAGATTCGGTTTTCCTCTTCCAGGTCAAACAGTGCTCTGGAAGAAATACCGATTACCAGGGGCTCCGTCAAATCAAAAGCCATTTGTATTCTCCTTTTGAAAAATCCACGGTTTCCCGTGGATCGGCTGTTATTCGAGATCGTCCGGTTCGTCCAGTTTTTTTACCCTGCCGCTTCCGAAGGACGCCGCCGCGCGCCGGACGGCGGCCTGATGCCCGTTGTCCACAACTCCGCTTCCCGATGTCTTTGAATTGAGAAAATGCAGGCAGAACTGCCCCGGGAAATTATTCCCGCGAACCATTTTCGTTCCGTGCGGCGTACCGTAACAGGAGCACACAATCCGGTATCCGTGTACGGTTGTGAGCAGCATGGACCGCCTTTCGAAACCGATATCCTCAGCGTCTTTGACGCCGTAAATCGAGCACAGCGTTTTTGTGTCCCTTTCAGTCAACGGTTCCACATCCAGATGATACCCGGAAGACTGGATCCGGACCTGAAGGCTCTTCCCTGTGGCAATATCCTTGAGATTTGCCGTTTTTCCGGCTCCAAATCCGATCTTGGGAAAAACACCGTTTTCCTTTGCTGTAAACCAGTTCAGGTTGTAAATACGGCCGGACGTGCCCGATGAACGTTTCGGTGCCGCAGTTGTGGCTGCCTTAGCTGCGCGAGCAGCGGCGGATGCGATTTTTCTCAGCGTCTCCCTGTTCGCTGTACCGGTTTCCTTAAGACCGTTGTCCGCTTGGAACTTCCGTACTGCGACAGCCGTCTTTTCACCGTAATGCCCGGTAATATCGCCGTAATAGTATCCAAGAGTCGTCAGATTCTTCTGCAGCGTCCTTACCGTGCTCCCGGTCGAATCAATCCGGAGACTTCCGGAGGACGAGCCGCTCTGGCTTGCAGTATCCTTCTTTTCTGTTGACTTTTTTTCTTTTTCTTTTGCCAGCGCGTTTTGCAGAGCCTTCAGCGTCGCGTCGTCCGCTTCGCCGCTCTGCTTGATTCCTTTGCTCTTCTGAAAAGCTTTAATCGCCGCGACCGTTTTGTTACCTGCGTGGCCTGTTATTTCTCCGTGATAGAGTCCAAGCTCTGCCAGTCCTTCCTGCGCTTTCCGCGTTTCCTCCGAAACGTCGTCTCCGTCGTTTGATTCTTTTTTATCGTCTGAAGAATCGTCCGATTTTTCAGACGAAGAGCCGCCCTTGAGCTCCTGCCGCTCGGCACGCGTCATGACGCCGGCCGGCGCACTCGGGAGTTTTCCGCCGCTTACGTCGAATTTGTTCTGTGCTTCCTTATCTGTTAGCACTTCGATATAAACCGATCCGCCGCTTTTTAAAGCTGCGTAGCCTGTTTCCAGCTTTCCTTCTGCATTCCGATATCGCAGCTTCACAAAGACCGTGCTGCCGGATTTTTCGCCCGACAGCAAATAAACACAGCTGTCTGCCCGCAGATTATCGATGATATCCGCCGACAATGAAGCGCCCGCACGAACCCTGATTCTGTCTTTCGTGATGCCGTATACTTTTTCGTACGATTCTGCATGCGCCGCCAGCGTCAAACCGACGAGAACAAGCAGCAACAGCATACCGATCCAGTTCTTTGACCGATTCCAACCAGACATCTTGTATCCCTCCTGAATCAGGATAATGAACCCGTGCCCTTATAGCACCTTCAACTGTTTTTAAAGTTATTTATTAAGAATCTTAAAACAATCTGTTCGAATTGTAAAGTTATTTTTGATATTTTCCCGAATAAATTAAAAGGCAGCCACTTCTGAAAAAGCTGGCTGCCATATCTTGTAGGCGTCATTTCAGCGGACCACAAATTACCTTGCGCGTCTGTAAATCTCCGCCATGTCTTCACATCTGAGCGGTTTCGCGCTGCCTTTCACCCCGCCGCAGGCGTTCGCGCAGGACTCCGCCATTTTCAGGATTTGGGCCTCTGTCGGTTCAACGCCCAGTTCGCGGAGGCTGGTCGGCATCCCAATCCTTCTGTAAAACGCTTCCATGGCCTCAATGCCGGCCATGGCCGTCTCCTCGTCAGATGCTTTTGCTTCAACGCCCATGACGTTGGTCGCATATCGGACAAACCGCGGCAGGCAGTCTACCATAACATAACGGGCCCAGGTTCCCCAAATGGCGGCCAAGCCGGCACCGTGCGTAACATCAAACATTCCGCCCAGTTCATGTTCCAGCATATGCGTGGCAAAATCACCGCCGTCGTTGCCGCAGCCGGTTAATCCGTTGTGCGCAAGGCTGGAAGCCCACATTACCTCAGCCCGTGCATCATAATTCGATGGATCATGATGCAGGATTTCCGCATTGTGCATGACCGTCCTCAGCAGTGCTTCTGCCAGGCTGTCCGTCAGTTCCATCGTCCCGCCGTTTACGAAATACCGTTCCATCGTATGCATCATAATGTCCGCACATCCGGACTCCGTCTGCCAGTCAGGGAGCGTTGTCGTCAGTTCGGGGTTCATAATGGCAAAGCGCGGCCTGGCGATATCGTCGTTGTAGGATCTCTTCTCGCCGGTCTCTGTGTTTGTAATTACACAGCTGTTGCTCATTTCACTGCCGGCTGCTGCAATCGTCAAAACCGTACCGACCGGCAGGCATCCCTTTGCTGTCCGTTTATGCGCAAACAACTCCCAGACATCGTACTCAGGCTCAGCCAGTGCGTATGCGATTGCTTTCGCAGAGTCAATCACGCTTCCGCCACCGACAGCCAGGATGAAATCTGCTTTCATCTCTTTTCCGAGTTCGATGCCTTCCCTTACCTTGGACAGATGCGGGTTGGGCACCACACCACCCAGCTCCTTGTGCTCAATACCCGCCGCATCCAGCGAGGCTGTAATTCTTGAGAGAAGGCCCGAACGGATCGCGCTCTGTCCACCGAAGTGGACCAGTACTTTTGTTGCACCTTCCCTGCACACAAGTTCGCCAACCTGCTCTTCGGTTTTGCGACCAAATACGACTTTTGTAGGTGTGAAATACGTAAAACCAAACATTTCTTTCTCCTCCATTCATCCCGTTATTCTCTCGATTTGTTCAACTGTTTCAAGTACAGTTAATACCCGTTCCCTCGGCACAAGCGGCGACGGAATCCCGGCTTCTGCACACGCCTTAAAGTGTGAAAGCTCACGGTAAAACCACCCGTTTGCCGGCAGATTTGTTCCGGCGGATACCGTCACAGGGTCGCTTATGTCGAACTCCGTGTGTTTTCCGTCTTCACCGTAACCGTGAACGCCGTCCTCGGCCACAAGGCAGCCCCGCTCAAAGTATACCCTCCATCTGGCTGTAAAAGGAATGCATGCGTTAAACCAGGCGGCCTCTGCCGAAACGTGCAGACCGCTCTTCCAGCCGTAGATAAATCGGTAGTGCTCCCGGTAAGGTTTGTCAGCCCCTCCGCAGCTTGTTGCTTTGATCGTCTCCGGTTTTCCAAAGACGCTGATGATTACGTCAAGATCGTGAATGTGAAGGTCATACGGTATGAGGCCGCTTTTGTGTTTGCTCAGCATCCATCCGTCTGCCGTCCACTTCGGGCAAGCCGAAAGCCTTTCAAAGTGGCCGTCCAGCGGTTTCCCGTATCGTCCGTCCTTTACAACTTCCCGCAGGATTTCCGTTTCTCTCGTAAACTGGAGAACCTGAGCCACATATAGCTGGACACCGGCTTTGTCGGCTGCATCAAACATCTCCTGCGCATCCTTCACCGTCAAGGCCATGGGCTTCTCTGTAATGGTTGGTTTGCCGTTTGCAAGTGCTTCCATTACGAGAGGTTTATGTAGATACGTCGGTGCGCAGACATCCACCAGTCCGATTGCTTCGGCGGAACACGCATCCGTAATTGAGCTGTAATAAGGCAGTCCCCAATCCGAAGCCCGTTTTTTGTCTCCTTCATCGGCGCCCACGCAAGCCACCACGTCCGCTCCGTCAACCCTTCGCCAGTTCCGCAGATGGCAGTTGCCCATGCCGCCCAGGCCTACCAATAAAACTCTCATGCCTATTCACCCACCTCACAGCACGAAACCATGGTCTGAAAGATAAGCCGCGCTGTCCCTGACTGCCTGATGAACCTCACCGACATCCTTCGGCCCTTTCTCGGTAAACTCTATCTCCACGCTGAACGGGCAATCGTTTTGTGTCCGTTCCAGGGTTTCAAAAATCCGGGGAAAGTCGATGTTTCCCTTTCCCGGCGCCGGGAAGTTCCAGCTGTCATTGGCTCCGGCTTTGTCCTTCAGATGCACATACCCCACTTCGCCAACGCAACGCTCAAGATCCTCACACGGGTCGGTATTCCCGTAGAAGATGACGTTCGCCGTATCGTAATTGATCCGAACGTTGTCACTTTGAATCTCTTTTATAATGGGCGCGATCCGCTCTCCTGACCCATGCTCTTTTCCGTGCGTCTCCAGTACGAGGATCAGACCGCGTTGCTTCAGTTCCGGTTCAAGGCTCATCAGAGTCCTGATCAGGGTAGCGTCGTCTGCCGAGGCGCGGTCCTGCAGGTGCGCCTCGCCAATTGAACTGACAATGTAATTGCACCCGAAAAACTCTGCCAGGCGTATGTTTTTTATAAAGTCAGGGATTCGTTCGGGATCCATGAGATTACAGTGGCCGCTCATCGCGAAAGGAATCAGCCCGGCGTCTTTCAGTTTATCTCTCACCGTATCCAGGTATTCAAAACTCATAGTGGGAAAGACGTGCTCCGTCCACCCCTTCGTCGCAGTCAGTTCGATGTAATGAAAGCCGGCTGCACTGATTCCTTCGATGGCTTCATCCAAGCCAAAGCCGTGATAGCAGTTCGAGTTTACCGCTATAATCCTTTTCATTGTACACCTTCCCCGATATAATGTGTTGTTTTTTATCTTAACATGGGCAAATCATCTTGTCAACGAACAGAACGGCGGCCACATCAACTGTGACCGCCTTCTCTTTAATGCCCCCGCTTGTCTCCCCAGAAGAACAGCGCTACCGTCCCGGGGCCGGTATGGCTGCCGATTGTCGTACCGATATCGAAAATATGAACTTTTCCGTTCAGCTTGGGGAACGCTTCTTCCACGAGTGCCGCGACTGCTTTGGCTTCGTTTTCGCACGCGCTCATCGAGATAAAGCATTTTCCGCTGTATTCGCTCCCGCCCTCCGCATGTTCTTTCATTCGTTCCACGATTTCAGCGATCACGCGTTTCTTTCCTCGGATCTTCTCCCGTGGAATCAGCTTACCCTCATCGTTGACATTCAGCAGCGGGCAAATTCCCAAAATGCCGCCGATAAAGCCGGACGTCTTGGAGATCCGGCCTCCGCGGACATAATACTTGAGGTCTGTCGAGAAGAACCAGTGATGAAGATACAGCCGGTGCGCCTCCGCCCAGTCGCGAAGTTCTTCTATGCTCATTCCCGCATCCCTGTGATCCGCAAGCGTATCCATCAGCAGTCCGAATCCCGATGAGGCTGCAAGCGAATCCACGATGAAGATCTTACGCTCCGGATACTTCTCCCGAAGTTCCGATGCCGCCGCGTTCGCTCCGTTTATGGTGCCGGAGAGACCGCTGGACAGGCAAACATGGAGCACGTCTTTGCCTGCCTTGAGAAACTGCTCAAAATAGGCGGCGTACTCCTCTGCGTTAACCTGGGAGGTCCGCGTCATCGCTCCCTCTTCCATTTTCCGATAGAACTCAGAGATCGGCATGGACTGACCGAGATCATCCACGTATTGTTTCCCATCCAGCTCATAGTGGAAGCAAGCATACCGGATATCCCTGCTCTCAAGGTATTCTTTGGATAAGTCCGCTGTCGAACAACAGCTGAGAATATATTCTGACAATTCAATCCCCTCTTTTCTTGCTCTAAATTCCTTTGACGGATTGATCTGTTATAGTATACCAGATTATCCGTTAATTTCAACCTCTTTTGTGACATTCTTAAATACAGTGTCAAAATACAGGCAGATCCGGCAAAACAGCCTCTGTCATCAGGCACTGGAGGGCTGTTTGCAGTTCTGCCGGCTCAGCCAGGATCTTTTGATGCAGTCTTTCCGGGAGGAATGCTTCTGCAAATTCCTGCCAGGCCAGCATCGACGATTTCAATGTCTGATCGGTTAATTCCGTCTCTCCCGCATGCAGGGCAACCGCATCTTTCTTGAGTTCGAATTCCAATGAACCCAGTCTGAAAATGCGTGCCCTGATCCTCTGGTTCATCCACGGATCGCTTTTATAGGCCCAGCGCCCTTCAGCCTGGCGGCGGGCGATCAACTGCCGCGTGAAGGCTGACAGAGTCGAAAGAAAGACTTCCTCCGGGTACTTTTTCCAAGCGCCTTCATCACGAGCCTCAGCTGCTTTGTCGATCTGAGAAGCCAAAACACATATGCCCGGGAATGCCAGTTTCATCGCCTGCAGCTCTTCTCTGCAGGGATTCTGATAGCGCACATCCGCAAGCGCCGGCCAGATCTCGCAGGGCATTCCGATTGACTGCATCAGGCGTTCCATCCGGTCGCGTCCGCTTAACTGCTTTCTGATCCGCACCGCCTGTACAAAATCCGGATGCTTCCTGTCCGCTTCAAAACGCTTTCTGTCCTCTGCTCTTGCCGCTGCATCCAAACGCCACGTGTCGTGATCCGTCATCCGGATTCCCATTTCCTCTAAGATCGAAAGGTACGCCTTCCAGCGCCGACCAAAGGTTGTTCTCCTCTCTCCGTCTCCTCTCCAGGCTCTTTCGGCGCCTGCCGCAAGCCTCGGGAAAAGTCTCTGGCATGCCGTTTCAAAGTCCGGAACGAATTCTGTCCACAGAGGGAACTCTGCTCCCATAAATCCCGAATTGTCCGCATATTCCGCCGGAGACGCTGACAGAATCCGCCAGGCGTCTATCCGGCAATCGGGATAATCGAGATAGGAATATGCCGTATCAGAATCAATAATCCTTCCGCCTGCCTCTGCATGTCTGCAGGCCAACGCTTTGTTTCCTCTCCAGAACTGTACGATAAAGTACGGCGGAAGCTCCCCTCCTTCCAGCGCATCGTTCCATACGATGGTTTGTTTGCCCATCCCCTCCAGGAAAGCCCCCATCTCCAGAACCAGCCAACGCTGTAACGCATCCTCGGTCGCGATCCCCAGCTCTTTCATTCTTCTCTGACAGCAGGGGCATCTTCGCCAACGAAGCTTCAAGGCCTCATCCCCGCCAATGTGGATATAGCGGGACGGGAACAGCTGTACAACTTCCATCAAAACGTCTTTGATGAACGCAAGCGATTCCTCCTTGCCGGCACACAAAAGCCTGTCAAACACGCCGCTGCTCTTGCAGATGGCGGCGCTGTCCCTGTCCGGAAGTTCGCAGCCCAGCCATGGATAGGCCGCCAGCATTGCACTGGCATGCCCCGGGATCTCGATCTCCGGAATTGTCTCAATGCCGCGCTTTGCTGCATATCGAACGATTTCGCGGATTTCAGCCTGGGTATAATAGCCGTTGTTGTTCTTATCTGCATCACAGGCGCCAAATGCAGAGCGTCCGCGAAATGCGCCGGTTGCCGTCAGCCTTGGCCAGGATTTGATCTCAATCCGCCAACCCTGATCGTCCGTCAGATGCCAGTGAAAGCGGTTCAGTTTGAACAATGCTGCGGCATCGAGGATCTGTTTGATGTGTCCAACCGGCATAAAATGGCGGCTGACGTCCAGCATAAAACCCCTGTATGCCGAAGAGGGCTTATCCTCAATTCGCATACAGGGTATGGACGGCCCGTATTGGCGCTTCAGCTGCCGAAGGGTGGTTTCTGCGTACCGCAATCCGCTTCTGCCGCCTGTCATAACAATCGAAGCCGGACCGATTTCCAACAAATAGGCTTCCTGCATCTCTTCCTTCAGAATTCTTTCGGTTTTGGCTCTTGGCGGGCACACACCCTTTTTCGGTTTTACAATACGCGGATACGGAATTACCTGAACGGCCTGCATAAGCACCCTCCCCTTAAAGATCGTGGTGTTTTTTTACTTGTCTGGAAACCGCCCAGAGCATCACCAGCAGCAACACTGCAAGAACTGCAAACCGCGGGTCATCAACAGCATAAACCGCGCTTTGGCCAAAGGCCGCAAGGGACCCGATCATAACCAGTTTGGCCAGATACAGCGTCACAAGATACCGTACAGTAGGATAATTCGTCACTCCAAACGCGAAATTCATAAAAGCGGATGGCGTAAAAGGCAGGATCAGGATCAAAAAAAGCGCCGGCGTCCGTATACTGGTCACCCATTTTCTCGCCCTTTCAACCATTTCCCAGCGCTTGGCCGCACTTGTAGCCCACCTGCCGAACAGCAGACGGATTGCGCCAAACACAAGCGTACAGCCGATGCAGGTTCCGGTCCAGCTGTAGAAGAATCCAAGACCCGTCCCATATGCCGCGACATTCAGCGTAACGATTGCAACCAAAGGCAGGGGCGGAATTATCGATTCCAGTGCGGCCAACGTCACGGGAGCCAACGGTCCGATTCCTGTATACTGCTTCAACAATTCAAGCCAGAATGTCAAGGGCATTACGCCCTGAGATTTCTCGATCATACTGTTTGGATACTTCTTTCTATTTGATCCTGCATGCGTTTCACAGCAACGAGCAGCTGCAGTCAACTCTGCCCTTTTGCAGTCATTATATCCGTACCCGCTGACTTGATCAATCCTATAGCAATATTTCTGGTGTGTCCGCCGGATTAAAAGACTTGTCACGATACAGATCAGTGTTTATAATATCGCCTGCAAAACGAGCCCGTTTGTTCGGGGGAAAGCGGTAAGCGATGAAAAAAGAATGGTGGCATAATAAAGTAGCTTATCAGATCTGGCCCAAAAGCTTCCAGGACTCCAACGGGGACGGAATCGGCGATATCCCCGGTATCATCAGCCATTTGGATGACTTGCACAGCCTGGGCGTAGGTATTCTTTGGCTGTCTCCTGTCTATTGCTCTCCCCTGGCGGATGAAGGCTATGACATTTCCGATTACTATGACATTGATCCCCGCTTCGGTACCCTGGAAGACATGGACCGATTGATAGCAGAAGCAAAACGCCGAGACATCTCCATCCTGATGGATCTGGTCGTCAATCATTGCAGCGACGAGCATATCTGGTTTAAGAAGGCCTGTGCAGACCCGGAGGGCCCCTTTGGCAAGTTCTTCTACATTGAAAAACACCGTCCCGGCGATCCGATGCCCACCAACTGGCGCAGTTATTTCGGCGGCCCGGTATGGGATTATCTGCCCGGACATACCGATTACGTCTATCTGCACGTCTTCCATCGAAAGCAACCCGATTTGAATTGGGAAAATCCTATCCTCCGCAAGGAGGTTTATAAAATGATCAACTGGTGGTTGGATCGCGGCATCGCCGGATTCCGCATCGACGCCATCATCAACATCAAAAAAGCGCTTCCATTCTGCAATTATCCTGCGGATCGGTCTGATGGTCTGTGCAGCATTCAGCGAATGCTGGAAAAAGCGACCGGCGTTCTGGGTTTTCTTGACGAAATGGCAGCTGAAACCTTTCATCCGCACGGTGCTTTTTCGATTGCCGAGCTTTTCGATAATAAATTGGAAGACCTTCCGCGGTTCATCGGTGACAACGGCTGTTTCTCCTGCATCTTTGACTTTGCCCCTGAGATGCTCAGCAAGAGCCAGGACGGGTGGATGGGCGCCAAACCCGTTACGCCTGACATGTGGAAAGCTGCCGTATTCGGTTCTCAGCGTTTGGCAGGCACTACGGGCTTTATGGCCAACATCATTGAGAATCACGATGAACCTCGCGGTGTCTCACGGTATTTAGCAGACGGCGAACGGTCTGAAACAGCAAAAAAGATGCTCGCCGGTCTGAGCATTCTGCTCAGGGGACTCCCCTTTCTCTATCAAGGCCAGGAAATCGGCATGGAGAACACCGTCTTTACCTCCATCGATCAGGCTGATGACTGCAACACGCATGGTGAGTATAACGCCATGCTTTCCGCCGGTTTGTCTCCCGAGCAGGCGCTGTCCGCCGTATCCCGTATGTCACGGGACAACGCCCGTACGCCGCTGCAATGGACTGCCGGACGCAATGCCGGCTTTACGTCCGGCACACCCTGGTATCCGTTGAATCCGAATTTTACGCAGATCAACTATGAAGAGCAGCGGCAGCGTCCGGATTCTCTTCTCAATTTCTACCGCGCTTTGATCGCCCTGCGTAAAGACCCGCAATGGGAAGAGACCCTTGTATACGGCGTTACCGAGCCCTGGCTGGAGCACGAGCATCGTTTCATGGCCTATTACCGGCGCGGGCCGCGCACGCTTCTCGTGCTGGGCAACTGGCAAAAGCAGCACCGCAGTCTGGTTCTTCCTTCCAAGCCGCGGCAGGTATTGCTTTCAAATCTTCCACAGGTCTCTCTCTTTGATAGCCATATCGAAATGGAAGGTTTCCAGTTCCTGGTTCTGGCTATGGATTAACAACCGGCTGATAAGCAGAAAACGTCCGCCTCCTTTTCAGGTGGCGGACGTTTTTACCCTTCAGTTGTCATCGTCGTCGTATGTAAAGACGATCCTTTCTGCGACGAAATACAGATTGGACAGATGTACCGGCTTCCCGTTCTCATCTTTCACCCGTTTAAACATCCGGAACAGCGGTGCACCGACCGGACAGTTCAGCAATCCAGCCTGTTCTTCCGTTGCATAAGCCAGGCCGAGTTCCTTTGAGGCGGTCATCCGTTTGATGCCGAATTGCTCCCGCAGAATCCGATAGGTCGAAACATCGTCCCGCACCTGATCAAACAGCCCAGGAAAGCGCGCAGCCGGATAGGTTGACCGGTCGATGGACAGCGGTTCGCCGTCCACAATCATCAGCCGCTGAAAGACCTGAATCTTGTCCTCCGGAGAAAGATTCAGCGCCTTCTGCTCCATCGCATTGCACTTGTACTCTTTCTTAGAGATAACTCTCGTATGTTTAACCGTGTCCCCAGGATATTCCGTATCCGTAAACCCGCCGCCCATGCTGTTGAGCGGCCTCATTCGGGAGCGGAATTTGGCCTGCGCCACAAACGTTCCTTTCCCTTGCTTCCGCTCCAGTATGCCGTCTGAAACCAGGTCATCCAGTGCTCTTCGCACGGTAACACGGCTGACCCCATATTTGTTGCAAAGCTCAGCCTCAGCCGGAAGCCGTTCGCCGGGCGCATAAACCTGTGTCTCAAGCTGTGCCTGGAGCGTAATCTTCAGCTGCTCATATAATGGTACCGCATTATTTGCATCGAGTTTCATAGGTTCCCCTTTCATGGGCAGCCCTAGTCCTCCAGCGGATGCGGATATCCAAAGCTCCCGTGTATTCTGCAGGAATTTGCCGCTACGCTTGCGGCATAATCAAGCGCGTGTTCCATATCATCTCCGAGGATGCTTCTGGTGAGGAATCCCGCGATAAAGCTGTCCCCCGCGCCCATTGTGTCGATTGCCTCTACGCGCTTTATCCCTTGTTTGTAGCGCTTTCCCTGGTCTGAGAATACGGAACCGCGTGATCCCAGGGTTATACCGACTACCGGTGTGCCCAATTCATGGCATCTGTCCATCAGCCGGTTGATTGCGTCGTCCGTCAAATGGCTTCCCGAAAAAAATGCATAGGAAAGATACGGGCAAACCCTCTGCAGGTATTCATCCTCCATCCGTTCGGAAAAGTCAAACGAAACCTGCACGGCTTCTTTCATCTTCGGCAATTCAAATTCAATGCTGGAAAAACAGCTGGTATGGCATAAGCCATAGGCTGCGATATACTGCAGATCGTCGTCTGTCAAACGAATGCGGGCGATGTGCTGTGCCGTATCCCTTGGGCCGCCTACGAATTTCCTGTCGCCGTCGACCAGACGCACCCCCGGCGAGCCACTCTTCGCCAGGATTGTCCGGCTCCGCTCGTAATGCACGTCCTCCCTGGCAAGCGCCCATTTGATGTGTTCTGCCTTGGCATCGCTTCCGAAAACGCCCATATAGGCGACTTCTTCAATGCCGTTTCTTTTGCAGTTAACCGCCACGTTGACGGAGTTTCCTCCTGGATAATATACCCCATCGTCGAGGTAGCAGTCAACCACATTGTCGCCCACTGCAATCATTTTTGATGCCATATAACATCTTCCCCTTTTATTCAGCTGATAAAGATTTTTTTGTTAAGACATCCTAACGGAGGTATTGGCAATCAGCCCTTGACCGCGCCGGCCGTCATGCCGCGGATAAAATGCTTCTGCATGCAGAAGAACAGGATGATCAGCGGCATTGCGGAAATGGTCATTCCGGCCAGCAGCGTACCCCAGTCCGTCTGAAGCGCATCCCGGAGATTCATAAGACCGGTAGGAATCGTTTTGAATTTTTCGCTGTTGATGAAGATGATTGCAAACAGGAATTCGTTCCATGCGTAATACGCGATGAGAATGCAGCATGTCAGCAGAATCGGCTTGGACATGGGCAAAAAAATCTGCCAGAAGATTCTAAAATCGCTGCACCCGTCAAGCGATGCGCTTTCCTCCATCTCCTTCGGAATGGTGAGGAAGCTGGAACGGATCAGCATCACCATCATGGGAATCCTGTAGGCCGTGTACGGAATGATCATCGCAAGATACGTATCATGGATATGCAGCGCGCGGATAATCTGATACAGCGGTATCAGCGTAACCTGCGGAGACAGCATCATACCGCCCATACACATCATGAAGATAAGCTGGTTCCCGCGGAAACGGAATCTCGCCAGCGCATAACTGCCCAAAGCTGCAGAGAAGATCGTGAGCGCAATCGTGGAGAGCGTCACCAGAACCGAATTGAGGAAATAACGGGAGATGCCGTGATTCCACGCGTTGACGTAGTTCATCCACTGCGGATTGGCCGGCAGCGCCCAGATGTTCTTGTAAATCTCTTTATAGGTCTTCAGCGAGTTTGAAATCAGCCAGAAAAGCGGATAGGCGATCAGCAGAAAATATAGGATCAGGAAAACCAACGCAACGGCCATACCGGGTGTCATCCGGTCTTCCGGGAGCGTGTTATGCCTCTTGATCGTCTTTTCGGCTTCGTTTTTTGAAATGACGGCTTGCGACATGCTCAATCCCCCTTTCCGGAACGGAACGCCGTGTTCTGGATAATCGCCAGGGCCATGCAGATAATCAGCATGACGACTGCTATCGTAGAAGCATATCCCATCTTGTCTAGGTTAAACGCGTTTCTGTACATATAGACGGCCAATGTAGTGGAGGCATTGCCCGGCCCGCCCTGTGTCAAAATGTACACATCATTAAAGACGAGGAAAGCGCCCGTAACCGTCGTCACCATCGTTACAAACATCATTTCCCTGACCTGAGGAACGGTAATATGCCAGAAGCGCTGCAGCCTGTTAGCGCCGTCAATCTCCGCGGCTTCATAGAGGTCTTCGGAAATACCCTGAATCGCCACGATAAAGAGCATCGTCGTATAGCCTGTCGAATGCCACTGCGACATGATGATCGCGGAGAAAATCGCCGTCTTCGGATCCCCCGTCCAGGCCGGCGGGTTCTTCATGCCGAAGAACTTCAGCGCCGCGTTGATGAGGCCGATCTTTGGATGGTAGACAAAGGAGAACAGCAGCGCGACGACCGTCATGGAAATCAACACCGGGAGGAAATACGTTGTGCGCAAAACCGTCGAAATCTTCGAGAAGAGTTTGTCCTCCAACAGAGAAGCGATTACAAGCGCCAGCAAAACCTGTATCGCCACTGAGATGATACAGTACCAGATATTATTGATGAGCGCAGTGCCAACTACCGGGTCTGAAACCAATGTCTTATAATTCTGCAGACCGACGAAGCTTTTGGTCGGCGAGAGCGCACTGAAACTGAAAGCGGAGTAATAGAAATTCGCAACAAGAGGAATGTACACGAAGACGCCCAGCAGGATAACACAGGGCAACACGTACACATACGGCGTCATCACGTTCATTCCGGCTCTTCTGGATTGCATGAATACACCTCCCTGAAACTGCATGCTGCCTTTCAAGAGGCCCGCTTATCCCCCTTAAAAGACAGCTGCAGCATCCGCTGTAAAAGAAAGAGCGGGAGGAACCGCCCCTGCCAAGCGGCAAACGGAAGCCGGTTCCTCCCTTTTGTCTTCTTACTTAATAGAAGCCGCAGCCGCCTGGACGTCCTTCATGACGTCTTCCGCAGTCTTATCGCCCGTAAGCAGCAGCTGCCCGCCCGCCATAAAGGCGTCCGCGATCACAGCATCGGTAACGTTGTCCTGCCAGAGTGCCGGCTCGGTGGACTTAAGGATGAGGTCTACCGCTTCCAGCTGCTTGGCATCCAGGTTCGTCTCGTCCAGCGCGCCCTTGACGCAGGAGAGTTCGCCGGTCTGCTTGGTCATCTCGTATCCGCCGTGCTGGCTGATAATGAATTTCACAAACTTGATGGCAGCTTCCTGGACCTCGGGGGCCGCGACATTGGAGATCATCATGCCTTCCGGCGCGCCGGTGAGCTGGCCGGGATCGCCCTTGCCGCCTTCCACCGCCGGGAAGTTAAAGAATCCGTAGTCGAACTCGATGTCGTCACGGAGATACTTGCACTCGCCCAGCTGCAGGTAAACCATCGGGGATTCACCGAAGATGAACGCGTTGCGCGCAAACTCGTGGTCAACGGAGTTGGGATCCTTGGTCATGTATTCGCCGAGCTTCTTAAAGATGTTGAGCGCCTCGATGTATCCGGGATCGGTAAAGTCGCCTTCACCGGCATAATCCTTGGCCAGGATTTCCGGATCAACGACACGCTGGCAGATGGTGCCCAGATAATGGGATACAGCCCACGGTGCAGAGAAGCCGGCAGAAATCGGCTCTTCATAGCCCGCAGCCTTCAGCGCTTCGCAGAGCTCATAGAGGCCATTCAACGTCGTGGGAACTTCAAGGCCCAGCTCGTTAAACAGATCCTTGTTATAGAAGAACGCCTTGCCATCCATAGACCACGGCACGCCATACTGCTTGCCGTTGATCTGGAAGGGCGGCCACTGGCTCTCGACGATGGAGTCTTTGAACTCCGGATCGGCAGCCAGGATTTCATCCCACTCCTGAACCCTGCCGGATTTTACCAGGTTAGTGGCAAAGCTGCCGGACCAGGACATGAAGACATCGGGGATATCATCGGTAGAGACGAGAACACGAATCTTCTCTTTGTAAGAATCATTGAGAACCTGATCTGTCTCGATCTTGATATCCGGGTTCGCCGCTTCGAATTCCGCAATCAGTCCGTTGAGATAGCTGAGCTTCGGCTCGTTCGGCCAGCGGTGGAAGAACTTCACCGTTACCTGGTCCGCAAACGCGAGGGAGCACGCTGTCAGGCACAGAACCAGTGCCAGCGCCAGAGCAAGTTTTTTCATGTTCTTTCCTCCTGTTTTTGTTTTATTGCCTCATTGCCCTCGCAATGGGGAAATCAGTATTCCATCCTCCACATATAGCGGCGGACGCTGAGCGGATGCCCGCGGTGATCGGCAAGGCCGTCCGCATAGGTGCGGATGACAGCACCCAGTACCAGCACGGCAAAGAACTCGTGCAGGTCTTCGTCGATCGCGCTCATGTCAAACTCGGCGCAATCGATGACGTTGACCTCGTGCGAGTACTTGACCGCAAATGCCTCCGCGCGGTCGTCGAGCGGGCGCGTCGGACCGACGTTCTTCGCGATCAGGAAGGGCACGTCATAATCCGTAACTTCAAACGGTCCGTGGAAGTACTCGCCGGAGTGGATAGCCGCGGAGTGAATCCACTGCATCTCCTGCAGCAGGCAGATTGCAAACGAATACGCTACGCCATAGCAGGGGCCGGAAGACATCGTATAGATGAGCGGCGCTCTTTTGTATTTGCTGCCGAAAGCATCCGCGCGGGCCGCAAATTTCTCCTTATTGATGCGGAAGACCTCATCCAGCTTGTCGCAGGCCTTCATCGCCCGCTCATATTTTTCATTCGGCGTCAGCGCGTTAAGCACCCCAAAGACAACCCTGAAAAGCATTCCGTTGTTATGGTTGCCGGCATCGGTATCCGGGCCCCATTCGTAAGACACGCCGTGCTGTGTTGTTTCCCAAAGCGGAGATTCCGTCTTAAAGGCAAAGCTGATCGTAAGGGCGCCTTTCTCTCCCGCAAGAGCGGTAGCGCGGACGGTTTCCGGGGTGTTTCCGGAATGCGAGCAGGAAATTACAAGGCTCTTGTTGCCCAGCCCTTTCGGACAACGGTGAACAAACTCATTAGCCGTATAAACAAATGCCGGAATTGTGCTCTCACGGTCGAAAATGTACTGAGCCGGATCAAAAATAGCCTTTGATCCGCCGCAGGCGACGAAATATACGTTCTCGATTTCCCTCCCGCGAACGGCTTCGATAGCATCCTGCAACTGACGAATCTGATCCTGATTCATTTCTGAGCCCTCCTTTAATCTTTACGAAGACATCTTTATGTTGTATTAAGATGTCTTATACTGCAATCATACATATTAATCTGGAATCTGTCAACTGCTTTTTCATGATTTTTATGCCTCTGCCTGAAAACCGTCAAACCTTCCAAAAATTGGCGAACCGCCGAACAGAGGCCTCTGTCCGACGGTTCCTTTATCATCCTGTCAGGGAGCAACGGATTTCTCCTTTGCTCGCTTATATCCTATCACTATCTTTGCATTCTGTCAACCATTTTCCGCGAAAGATTTAATTCAAATTGAGCTTTTCCCTTAAACCATCCGTCGAATACTAGATATAGTAACCAAATTTCTGTTAGACACCATCGCTTGGGTGATACCGTTTATACTGTCTGTCATCGTACTTTCTCCTACTTGCGGACACGATTATGCCACAATTTCCTTGTATAATAACTATGTCCGCTGAAGGGTGGCTGACAGATTTTTCAGGCTTTCCCCTTCCTTCTTCCAGGCACTGCCGTGCATCAGGCTTACGGCAGTGCCGCTTTTTCTTTTATGGCATTCATGGTATACTGCAGCTGTGTATATCAGAACCGGAGGTTTATTGCACCATGGACAGCTTGCTTTTTGCCCTGAACACGACGATGCCGGTTTTCCTTACGATGGCCTTCGGCATACTGCTCCGCCGTTCAGGCATCATGAATGCTGAGTTCGCATCCAAAGTCAACACATTTGTCTTTAAAATCGCTTTACCGTTCAACCTGTTCATCCAGCTTTCGCCAATGGACTTTTTCAAAACCTGGGACACAAAGTTTGTCCTGTTCTGTTTTCTGACTACGGCCGCTTCTATTGCGATCGCCTGGATCATTGCTCAGTTCTGCATCGAGCCATCCGTTCGCGGTGAATTCGTTCAGGCCTCCTATCGCAGTTCCGCGTCCTTACTGGGTCTCGCCTATATACAGAACATGTATGGTAACGGCGCCATGGGCGGGCTGATGATTCTGGGCAGCGTCCCCCTGTACAACATTGCCGCGGTACTTATCCTGGAGTTGCTTCGGCCTGGAAATCAAAGGGACGCGCAAAACCTGTCGATTTCTCGAAAGCTGCCCCATCTCTTGTTAGAAGTCGTCACCAATCCCATCATCCTTGGGGTTATGGCAGGTTTTCTCTGGTCCGTTCTTCGGCTGCCTCTGCCCGCCGTTCTGGAGAAGACCTGCCGCAACATCTCCCAAACCGCAACACCAATGGGTCTCATCGCGATGGGGGCAACGCTTGAGCCGCAAAAGATCCGCGGCAAGCTCGGCCCTTCTCTCCTGGCATCCGCTCTGAAGCTCTTCGGATTCGCTGTTCTCTTCACTCCGCTCGCCGTGCTGTTGGGGTTCCGTACGGAAAAACTCATCGCCTGTCTAGTGATGTTCGGCAGTGCAGCGACTTTTTCCGGTTATGTTATGGCCCGGAATATGGGTCACGAGGGAACCCTATCCCAGACGGTCGTCATCCTGACGACGCTCCTGAGTGCATTCACGCTTACCATCTTCATCTGGTTACTGCGCGGCATGGCCCTGCTGTAAAATCCGAGAGGATTTGCTATGTTCAAAAAGCAGTTTTCTGTAGTTTTCTTTTTTCTTTTCCTCTTTTCAGCTGTTGTCTCTCAGGCTACCGACCTGCAAAGCATTCAGTTGTATTCCCACATCGAAAACGAAGGGCAAATCTTGGACACCATCGAGTGTGTACGGCCGTCGGGTAATTTGCCGGACGATCTGCGGGGGTCGGATTTCCGCCTGTATGCCGAAATCAAATGGACAGATCAGTCTTTCTCCGTATATCCGGATGATTTGGAGCGAACACGGAACGGCTTCAGGCTCCACTTCAGTTCAATGCCTGAAACCTGGAATAACGTAGCCTGGTGGCAGGTCAATTGCCGTGATGCAAGCTTCTCGTTTTCCAAAGAAAACCTGTCTTCCATTCATGCGGATGTCGCAGACGCTTTCGTTCGACATAGTGTCTATGATGATAACTGGCGTCCGACCGGAGACGCGTTTGATTACAGCCTTTTTTCTCCCGTCCGGCAGTCCGTACCCGTTCCGCTCGTGCTCGTTCTGCACGGTTCCGGTGATTTCGATATCGTCCACAGCGGTCGGCAGGCCCTTTGCTGGGCTGAGCCGGATTTCCAGACGGACCATCCTTGCTATGTCATGGTTCCTTATTTTGAAGAAGCGACCCTTCTCTCCAACGACGAGGTTTTGATTGCCGCAAAACAGGAAATCCAACGGATGATCCGTGACGGTTTGGTTGACGCCTCACGCGTCTATGTCACCGGCCTGTCTCTTGGAGGGTGGAACGCATTCCGGCTGCTCACGCGTTACAGTGAAACTCCTTTTTTCGCAGCAGGCATACTGATGTGTCCCTGGCTCGACCGGTCTTTGACGGATGAAGAACTGTCAAGAGCCGTAAACACCCCCCTTTATGTCCTATACGGAGAAGGGGATACCGTCGTACCTGACCCGGGTGAAATCGCGGATCGCCTATTGACGCTCGGGAGTACTCTCTGCCATAAAAAAGTATACCGCACAGAGGAGTATGCCGCGGCCGGCATTGAATCACAGCATGCCGTCGACTTGCTCGCTCTCCAAAGTGATGAATGGCGCGAGTGGATGATGTCCCATCATCTTTAAAAAGCCACTTTACCTTTTGGAAAGCGCCTGCTACAATATCCGCCGAAAACAGGAACAGGAGGAATCTTCATGGATTTTGTCACCCTCGGCTCAACCGGTATCCGGGCAAACCAAATCGCCTTTGGTGCGCTCCCGATTCAGCGAGTGACGAAGGAAGAGGCCGTAAGGCTTCTTCGTATGGCGCTGGACGCCGGAATAACCTATTTCGATACCGCCCGATGGTATACCGACAGCGAGGAAAAGCTGGGCCTTGCCTTCGAGCACCTTCGCGACCGGCTTTTTATCGCCACGAAATCCGGTGCCAAAACCGGCGAGGAACTCCGTCGCGATTTAAAGACGTCCCTCTCTCTGCTGCGTACGGATTATATCGACGTCTATCAATTCCATAACCCGGACTTTTGCCCTCGCCCCGGCGACGGTACGGGTCTCTACGAGGCAATGCTGGAGGCCAAGGCCAATGGCCAGGTGCGTCACATCGGCATCACCAACCATCGCCTGCACATTGCGACCGAGGCTGTTGAATCCGGTTTGTACGAAACACTCCAGTTCCCCTTCAGCTATCTTTCCGGCGACCAGGAAATGAATCTCATTTCTCTCTGCCACAAGCAGCGCATGGGCTTTATCGCCATGAAAGCGCTCTCCGGCGGTCTCATCTCCAACGCCCGCGCTGCCTGTGCCTTTATGCGCAGCCAGCCTGACGTGCTGCCCATCTGGGGAATCCAGCGCGAAACCGAACTGAAAGAGTTTATTTCCTTCATCAATGAACCGCCTGAACTGGATGAGGAACTGCGTGAAGTCATCCGGCATGACCGAGAAGAACTGGTTGGAGATTTCTGCCGCGGCTGTGGCTATTGTATGCCCTGCCCTGCCGGGATCGAGATCAACAACTGTGCCCGCATGTCTCTCATGCTCCGGCGTGCGCCCAGCGCTTCCTGGCTTACGCCGGAGTGGCAGGAGAAAATGGCTAAAATAGAAAACTGTCTCCATTGCGGCCAGTGTATGCAGCACTGCCCATACGGTCTTCATACGCCGTACCTTCTGGCTAAAAACCTCGAAGACTACAAACGGGTTCTTGCCGGAGAAGTCAGCGTCATCTGAATGGAGGCCCAGCATGCAATTACTGTTTCGCGGTGCGCTTCCCCGCATTCGCGCCGTTCTCTTTGACATGGACGGCTTACTGATCGATTCGGAGCGGCTTGCGCAGCGGAGCTGCCTGCAGGCCGGCCATGAACTGGGTTACCCGATCGACGAGAGCGTTACCCGTCGCCTTCTGGGCTGTACACACGAGGAATGCGAGCGCATCATTTCCGAAGCGCTTCCGGGCGTCGACGTTCTCGACTATTTCAAGCGTTCAAAGAGAATGCTGGACGAATCCTTCCCCAAAGAATTGAAGGCAAAACCGGGTGCTGTGACCTTTGTCTCGTGGCTTTCCCGTCACGGCATCCCCTATGCGCTCGCTTCTTCTTCCACACGGGAAAGGATTGTTCAATCGCTGTCCATCACCGGCCTTGCATCCCTCTTTCCCGTTTGTCTGACCGGCGAGGATGCCGCTTACTCCAAACCGGAACCGGATCTCTTTCTGGCTGCCGCAGCCCGTCTGGGTGTCTCCCCACGGGATTGCCTGGTGTTGGAAGATTCGGTCAACGGCATCAAAGCCGGGCGGGCAGCCGGATCCTTCGTCTGCATGATTCCGGATATCATCCCCTACAGCAGTTCTCTGGCCCCATGGTGCGACGCGGTTGCGGACAGCCTGGAAGAACTGCCCGGCCCCTTTCTGTTCTGATCATACGCAAAAGAGCCGCAATTATGAAGTGCGGCTCTTAACTTATACCCGTTCGTCAGGCTCTTCAAACTTCAAAAGATCATGGGCAACCGGTTCGTAGAACAATGCTTTAATTTGCTCCGGATCTTTTGTAAGCCCCAGAATCCACATCATTTTGGTCACAACCGCTTCAATCGTCATGGTGTAAGCCTGCAGGACACCCGGCAATCCTGCCGCCCTGGCACCAACTTCATACACACCCAGGTCGCTTCCCTCATGCGGCACCTGTGTCGTGATGACGACCGGCTTGCCGGCATCAGTCCAGGTTTTCAGCGCCGTCACAAAATCCTCACTCTCATAGCAGGGAAGGCCGCCGACACCAAAGCTTTCAATGATCAGTGCGTCATAAACAACTGCCAGCTTTGGCAATATGGCCGTATCCATCCCCGGGATCAGACGGAGTACAAATACTCTGGGGTCGAGATTCCGATAAAAGCGTACCTGCGGATACGCCTGATGATCGTTCAAAAGGTGAAGGATCCGTCCTTCTCGCAGCAGCGCCGCTTCCGGCCAGTCAATCGAAGAAAACGCATTCATGGATTTGGTTCGCATTTTTCGTGCTCGCGTTCCGCAGATCACTTTGCCATCAAATACGACGTATACACCGGCCAGCGCGCTGTCTGCCGCTGCCCGAAAAGCGTCCTGCAGATTGGTACGGGCGTCCGTGTCCCGGAGCCAGATTGAGCGCTGCGAACCGCTCAGCATGATGGGTTTCCCGCTTCCCTGGATCAGATAAGATAAAGCCGCAGCAGTATAGGCCATCGTATCCGTACCATGCGTAATGACAAATCCGTCAAACTGAACGTACCTCTGTTCGATGCAGGAGGAGAGTTTCAACCAGCAGTCCGGGGACATATTGGTCGAATCGATGTTCATCAGCTGCAGCGTTTCAACCTTGCAGAAATTTGCAATAGCCGGTGCCATCGACAGCAGTTCTTCTGCGCTGAGCTGCGGCGTCAGCCCCGCCTCCGAAGGGCGGCTGGCAATTGTTCCGCCTGTTGCAATCATCAGAATCCGTTTCATCCTGCTCTGCTCCTTTTTACCGGTCCGCCGCGAAGTATCCGTCTGGCCAATGGACGTTCAAAACAATAGGTTAAAAAGACAGATACCGCAAGCGCGGAGACTATACACAACGCCGTATAGCGGCTCTGCCATAAGGCGTCCCCCGCAGCATTTGGCTCTTCGTAGGCAGACGGAACGATTCTCAGCCATTTGATCTGTACGGCCAGCACCTGATGCCAGATGTAAAACTGCATGGATACGGACGAAAGAAACCTCGTCACCGGATTGCCCAGGATACGGCGCAGAAAAAGCCCTGCATTGGCCCCGAAGAAGAGCAGCCCGGCCCCACAGATCCCCATTGACAGACGCCGCTGCATTTGCCCGAGGCGGATTGCGTTCACATCCGGGCATTTGGACTGTTCTTTGCCCAGCTTAATCAAAAAAACGAAGGCCAGCACGGCGAGCAGACTGCAAAGAATCCGTTGCGCAGGCGTGCGGCGGACTACAGCCAGCTTCACATGGAGTTGTGCGGCCAGCATCCCGAGGGCAAAGATGTCTAGGTACGCGATGAGCTGATTAAAATAGATGCTCACGTCGGCGACGTGGGCCGCCGTCCATCCCCGGAAGGTTAACGCCAACGCCATCATAGCCGCCGCCGTTGCGGCCGGGAGCCGCCTGAACGCCCGGGCAATCAGCGGGAAAAGCAGATAGAAGTGCATTTCAACCGCGAGGGTCCAAAGCCCCGCGTTGATCGGCGTTCCATAATACGTATCGTAAAAAAAGACGTTCGTGAACGTGAGATGTGTGATCAGATCCTTTGCAGCCTGTGCCGTCGTCCTGTAGAAGATTCCGGCGCCAAGCGCGCCTGCAAAACAAACCGCCACAGCCAGAACGTAGGACGGGAGAATACGCGCTAGGCGCTTTCTGTAAAACAATCCCGCCGTCGGGTCCGGTTCTTCCTCCTTCAGGCGTGCCCACGGGAGCCAGAGACAAAACCCGCTGATCAGGATCATCAAATCAACCCACATATATCCCGAGCGGATAACCGGATCAAGGTCTATGCGTAAACCGCCGAGCGTAAGGCCCGGCCAAAGCCAGGACTGCTGCCAAATATGAAACCAGGCGACGATGCCGATCGACAGAACCCGTATGCCGTCACAAACATCCACATGTACCGTATCCGGCGCACTTACTGCGTCTTCCCTCCAGCGTGAAAACAGCTGCATCTTTCCTCCGCTCATTGCACAATGACGTCCAGTTCTTCCTGCCGTCCGTTATCCTCCCGCAATACGGAGACAACCAGCTTGTGCGGCAGACACACGATATTCTTGGCCGGGCTGCGGGTGGCACCCTGGCGCATGCAAAGGCCGTCGCGGCAATTTGCTTCCCGCATGCTCACCGCACCGTTTTTGACCTCGATCAGGTTGACCGAGCCGTCTTCCTGCCGAATCGGATAAACCGCATCCGTCGACAGCGGCTTTTCCAGGACAATCTGCCCGTCAACCGTAACCGTGAACACGCTGCCGGCCTTTCCGGCCATCATCCGGTTACCTGCGTACAGTCCGGCCGCTATCGCCAGCAGCACCGCGATGATTATCCAGTCTCTGTGCTTCATTCTGCTCCCGTTTCCTCTTCCGGGGTTGCCGGCGCTTCGCCCGCATCCGAAGTCCCCGCTTCTGTCGGTTCCCCAAGATAGGTGAGCCGCAGATTCTTGCCGCTTGCCTTATCCTTCAGGGTCAGCGTCGTGCCGCGGATGCTGACAACAGAATACGCCGCGCTCCTCGGATACGGCTCCTCTCCGATATACAGTTCGTAACCGCTTCCGCCGAAGTACCCTTCCTTTCCTGCGATGCTGCAGCTGCCGTCCCTGCGGAAAACGAACTCCGTCCCCCTGGTTTCTTTCCATCTTCCGACAACCCGATACACATAATCATTCAGCCTTTTCTTGGCCGTCCGGTTTTGGGGGATTTCCTCCAAATAGGGCAGCGCATCCAGCGGGCGGCCGAGGCCGATCAACTCCTGCGCAAGCCCCAGGCATGCATCCTCGTACAGTTTGGGTATATCGCCGTACCGAAGCGGAAGCTTCTGCTGCCATACCGGTTTAAGTGCGGTGATGACGCCTGCGTAGTTTCCGAGATCAGCATCCATCTGCGCTTCGGTCCACCTGTCCCGGAGCCATTCGTCCTCGCATCTAATGACGGCAAGTTTTGCATCGTTGTATGCTCCCAACGCGTGGAAAGCCGCGGCCGCTTCCTGATAGGAGCCGTCGGCCTCCAACTGCGCGGCCAAGGCGTATTTCGCCTTCAGAACCCCTTCTTCTGCATCCAGATACGTTCCGCATTGTGCGTAGAGCTCTGCTGCTTTCTCATACTCGCCCGCAGTAAAGCACTCGTTTGCCATGGCATACCGGCAGCGCCTGATCTGTCCGTCGGCTTCCTTATCGCCTGTCAGGGTCAGATAAACCGAGAGCGACTGCTCGTATGCGTGATTCAGATAGAGTTGTTCCGCCCACGCCCTGCGGCAATCCTGCGCCTTTTCACGGGCATCTTTGTAGGATCCCAGCGCTTCAAACCGTCCCATGGCCTCCTCCGGAGACTTGGCCATTTCTTCCGTTGCGATGGCATACTCCAGCGCGTTCGCCCTGTCCCGCGAATCCGAATAA
This sequence comes from uncultured Eubacteriales bacterium, assembly GCA_902781095.1. Lineage (GTDB taxonomy): Bacteria > Bacillota > Clostridia > Christensenellales > Aristaeellaceae > Ventricola. The sequence goes on along the minus strand of CACZHW010000002.1, from coordinate 141,206 downwards.
TCGCCCAAAGAGGCAAATTCCACCGCAGCTTCTTCCCTGCGCCCTTCGGCAAGCAGATTCTCAGCCCAGGCGTATACCGCGAGGTTCAGCTTTGCGCCCGTTTCCTCATTTCGAGGCATCTGTGCCAGCCAACCGATGGCCGTTTGCCAGTCCTCCTCTTTAATTGCCGTATCTGCCAGTCCCTGAGCCGTCTTGGTAAAGAGTTCCACGGCGTCTTCATAGTCCTCTGCAAGGCTAAACTGTTCAGCGGCTGTTTCCTCGTCTCCGGCGTCAAGCGCCGTTTTCCCAGCTGCATATCTGCAAGCCTTCGCACGGCTTTGAGCGTCCTCATAGATACCCAGGCTCTCAAACAGCTGTGCTGCTTCCTGCGTTTCGCCTTCCTTTTCATGAAGGGCAGCCAAGCCGTAACGGGCGCTGCGGAGCAAAGAAAGCGAATCCTGGTAACCTGCGATGCTTTCCAACTGCTTGCAGGCTTCCGAATACTTTCCTTCTCTCAGCAACTGCCTGCCGAAAAGATAAACGCACTCCGTAAGCCGGTTCCCGGCATCCCGGTAAGCGCCCAAGGAGGCAAACTGTTCAATGGCAAGCGGATAGTCGAGTTTCTTCTGTGAATCCTCCGCCCTGGCATAGACCAGCCGGCAGAGTTCTTCCTCGGCTTCGCGAATACCGGCAAGGCTGCGAAGCAGCTTTTCCGCGCCTTCCAAATCGCCGTTGCTCTCCAACAGAGAGGCACGGGCCAGCAGCGCTTCCTTTCTGCGCGCTTCGTCGCCTGCCTCTTCGGCTTTCTGTTCCGCAAGCTGCAGGCTTTCGTCCGTTCCCTCCGTGATGAGACCGTCGATAATCGCACGCTGCGCTTCTAGCGCTTTCTCTTCTGCAGCGTAGAGCCCCGGCCATCCGGCGCTCACGCGATCAAACAATGCCTTTGCGTCTCCTGCTCTGCCCTCTGCCAGTTTTGTTTCGCCCAGCCTGCACAGCACAGCCGGAAGAGCCCAGCGCCATCCGGCGAGGAGTGCAGCAGCCAGCGCAAGCAGGGTGATGATCCGGACCGTTCTGCGCCTGCGCTTTGTCTGCTTCTTTTGCTTTTGCTCTGCATCCCAGGCGCTCTGTTCGCTGCTTCTGCGTACAGTCTCCAGGGATCTCTGCTCCAGATTTCTTTCTTTGCGCCCTGCGGTCTTGTCAACCGCATCAAAGGAGTACTGCTCCATCACGAACGACCGCTTGCGACCGCAGCGCATACACAGGTCTTCGCTTGTGCGGTTGGCCCTTCCGCAGACACACATCCAAACTGAGTCATCTTCCCGCGCGTAACCCCTCGCGTCAGGCCCCGCGCAGGCACGCAGTCTGTCCAGTTCGCGCCCTTCCGGCAGGAGATTCGGCTCGTATTCTCTGACGTTCTTTTCTTCCCTGCGCCAGAGAACCCCGTCTGAGTACCAGACTTTTTCGACAGAAGCCTCAACCCGGGCAGCACCTTCAACATGCTCCGGTACAAAAGACCCCGTGAAGGCTGCCTTTGCCTCTCCGTGAACACCCGCTCGCACCAGCCGTCCGCCGAGCCGGTGGTCTTCTGCATCGAAGCAAATGATGTTCATCTGGATGCTGCTGACTTCACGGTCCGCAAGGTTTATAAAATCAATGAGGCAGAGAATCCTGCCCAAATCCCCCTCCGGCTCGCTTTCCCTGTGGACTTCCACCCCTATGATCTCCACCGGGCAAGTCAAATCGCTCTTCATACTGCAGCCTCCTTCTTCCGTACGTTTTAGAGACGCTTCAGTTTTTCAATCTCATCGTCGCTGAGTTCCCGCCACTCTCCACGGCGCAGTCCGCCAAGGTCCAGCGGACCGAAACGCACGCGGCGCAGCAGGACTACCTGATGGCCTACTGCCGCGATCATCCGGCGAACCTGCCTGTTACGCCCCTCATGAATGGTGATCAGCAGTTCCGACCAAATGTCCCCCGTGCGCAGGATCTTTACCTTGGCAGGCCAGGTGCGCCGTTCGTCGCCTTCCATAAAAACGCCTTTTTTCAGCCGCTCCAGTTCTTCCGGCGTCAGCTGCCCCGTAAAGCGTGCCAGATAGGTCTTGTCGACCTCACAGGAAGGATGCGTCAGCCGCTGGGCCAGTTCTCCGTCATTGGTGAGCAGCAGCAGGCCTTCGCTGTCATAATCAAGCCTCCCGACAGGATAAAGCCGAAAGGGAAGACCGCGGAAATGGTCCATCACGGTGTCTCTTCCCTTATCATCGCTGACCGTCGTCACCTCGCCGGCCGGTTTGTAGTAGAGGATATAGACGTTCTTTTCCTCTGGTTCTATCACCTTTCCGTCCAGCATAACGACATCGCCCGGTTCAACCTGCGTCCCCATCTCCGTGATAATCTGTCCGTTGACTGAAACGCGTCCATCACGGATGATCTCTTCGCATTTCCGTCTCGCAGCAACGCCGCACTCAGCCATATACTTTTGCAATCTCATTGAATCATTCCTTTTCCCGCACCCACTTCTTGAGGGATGCAAACATCGCTTCTTCTCCTTCGTCGCGCAATTGCGTCAGAAAATGCGTCAGTTCCTTTGCTGTCTGTGGATTCATCGCGTCCTTCGCGCTTCCGTGCAGAAAATAATCGAGCGGATCACTGTCTTTGTAGGTTGAACCGTGATAGGTTTTCCCCGCTGCCATCCGGTCGCAGATCATTTCGGCCAAATAGCGTCTGGGCATCGGAACCGCGGCATAGCGGTGCTCGGTGGGGCTGATATCAGTCCAGTATTCCCAGTGATGCGGATTCCGTCCCTTGTGGTGCATCCACGCGACCGAATATCCGTGTGCTTTCCGCTCGTCTTCCGTCGGTGAATGATGTCCGTCATAAAACGCTACGCCGTGCAGGAATTCGACCGGCGAGTACTTCGACAGATCGTGAAGCAGCCCTTGTCCCAGAATTCCTGCTTTCGCACAGTGAACGATAACCAGATGACGGTGCGCACTGACCGTTTTAAGGTGTCCGCAAAAACGTCTGAACCCATTCATCCGCATTCACCCGCGTCAACCACGTTGTCGCATACGGCGCCGCCCAAACAGCAGTCGCCCTGATAGAACACCATGCTCTGACCCGGAGTCACCGCACGCTGCGGCTCTCTGGCCGTTACAATCACTTGACCATCGCCATACAATTCCACATGAACCGGCTGATCCGGCTGCCTGTATCGGTATTTGCACGTGCAGTCAAACGACATTCCGGGCGCTTCACCCGATATCCAGGTAAGTCCGCTGCCCAGCGCCGTACTGCTGTACAGCAGCGGGTGATCTGCGCCCTGTGCTACGACCAGCACGTTGTGCTCCATGTCTTTTTGCAGTACAAACCAGCGCTCGCCGGTGCCCGCTCCGCCGATTCCGAGTCCGCGCCGCTGTCCGAGCGTGTAATACATCAGCCCTTCATGTCGGCCGACGACTTTTCCTTCCGGCGTCTGCATAACGCCCGGCTGCGCGGGCAAAAACTGCTGAAGAAACGGCTTAAAACGCCTTTCGCCGATAAAGCACACGCCCGTGGAATCTTTCTTACCGCTCGTTACAAGGCCGGCGGCCCTCGCTGTCTGGCGCACTTCCGCTTTTGTCATCCCGCCGACAGGGAATACAGCCTTTGACAGAGCCTGCTGGCCCAGCATATACAGAAAATAGCTTTGGTCCTTCGCCGGATCAATGCCGCGAAGCAGCGTTTTGCGCCCCTGCGCGTCTTCGCCGAGCCTGCAGAAGTGTCCTGTCGCAATCGCATCCGCGCCGAGCGTCATCGCAAAATCCAGAAAAGCACGGAATTTGATTTCCCTGTTGCATAAGACGTCCGGGTTGGGCGTGCGTCCTTTTTTGTATTCTTCCAGAAAATAGGAGAAAACTCTGTCGTAGTATTCCCGCACGAAGTTTACGGCGTAATACGGGATATCGATCTTTTCACAGACGCTCCGGACATCGGCCCAATCTGTTTCACTCGTGCAGACACCGTTTTCATCCTTCTCTTCCCAGTTTTTCATGAAAACGCCGATTACCTCGTGTCCGGCGCGCTTGAGCAGCAGCGCCGCGACAGAAGAATCAACGCCCCCGGAAAGACCCACCACGATTTTTGCCATGTTCTCTCCTCAGTTCATCGCAGCTCCGGACAGCCACTCGTCCACACCGGACAGCATCCTCTCGCTGACTTCTTCAATGCTTCCCGCGGCATCTACATGTACCACGGAACGGTCGCCTTTTGAAAAAAGCACATCGTAAGCCCTTTGGGTCCGCTCATAAAAGCTGTCTTTCTGCCGCTCCAGGCGGTCCGGCACACCGACACTGCGGCGTCTTTCGATTGCTTTGCCTGCCGCCATATCCAGGTAGATCGTCAGGTCAGGCAGGCATCCGCCCGTAGCCATGGCATTGAGATCGCCAATCCGCTCCGCGCCCAGTCCTCTGCCGCCTCCCTGGTAAGCGATGGAGGAATCCACAAAGCGGTCGCAGACCACCAGCCTTCCGTCTTCCACGGCGGGGCGAATGATTGCCCGTACGTTTTGCGCACGGCTTGCGGCATACAGGTAAGCTTCGGTCTCGTCAAACATCTCCGTATTGGCAGGATCCAGAATGATTTGCCTGATTTTTTCGGCTATACCGTCGCCGCCCGGTTCCCGCGTCTGCGTCACTTCCCAGCCCATTGCCTCCAGATGCCGGACCAGGGCTGTACGCTGGGTCGTCTTTCCGCAGCCGTCCATACCTTCCATGGATATGAAAATTCCACGGGCCGGCGGCAGATCTCCCAGAATGAGCCGCTGCAGACCGCGGACGTCGTCCGCAATTGCGTCCGCGCCGGAGGCGTACAGTTCCTCCCGGCTGCCGTAGCCGTAGGTTACGCCGATCGAGTCAATGCCAACCTCTTTTGCTGCGTCGACGTCAAAACACCTGTCGCCGACCATGACCGCTTTCCCGCCGGCCATCTGCGCCGCTTTGCGAACGAAATCCGCTTTCGAAATTGACACACGCTCTGTCGTAGGCCCGACAATGCCGTCCAGATACGGCAGGAGCCCGAAGTGCTCCGCTATTTTCTCTGCAAAAACCTGCGGCTTTGCCGTCGCAATCAGCGCCTTCAAGCCGTTTTCCTTCAGGCTGCGGAGCAGTCGAGGAATACCGGGGTATACTTCGTTCTCCAGCCATCCGATTCTCGCGTATCGCTCTTTATACAGGCGGACGGCTTCGTCAACATCCTCTTCTTTCATGCCCATAACCTTGGGAAACGACACATAGAGCGGCGGGCCGATGAAAGCCTTCAGCTGTTCCTGCGTAAAACCGGTATAGTTGAGCTGCTCAGCCGCCCATAATGCGGAACGTGTTATTCCCTCTTCCGAGCGGGTCAGCGTGCCGTCCAGGTCAAAAAGCACTGCCGAATACTTCATTGCCTACTCCTCGCTGTGCGGGCCTGCAGAATCTTTCTTCTCAGCCCTCTGTTCCTTTTTCTGTTCACTTGCAGCCTGCAGCTCTGCCGTTTTTTCCGCAAGCCACGCTTCATCCTCCGGGGAGACCAACGGTCTGATATTGGGATAGAGCGCTGGAAATGCCCGCTGAAGACACATCCCCTGCAGCGAAACGACCTCCGCCCTTGAAAGCCGGTCATCCCAGTTCCACCGCTCGCCCGCTGCCGCTTTCAGTCGGAGGGTCAACGTCTCGTCCGGCTCCATGACGCAGGCCTGCGGTCTGTCTCCGGCCAGGTAAGCGATAACCAACCCACGTTCTTCCTCCGCCGCATCGCCAATGATATGCCGTGCCATGCGGGCTGAAAAAAGAGAGACGAGCCAGCCGATCCGAATCCGGAGTGAAGGACGAAGCCCGACACCGAAATAGGATACCTGGCGGTAGCTTACCGACAGCTTCTCCGCAGGATAAGCCGGCCGGATGGAAAGGATGCTCTGAAATGGAATTCTGACCCGGTTGATGGTGTCTCCGCCCAGGTCTTTTTCCAAGATAATGCTGTCCCCGTCGATCGTATAAACAGCCCCCTCAAGCGAGCCGTAGAGAATGCCGCCCAGCAGGCACGCAGTATAAAGGCAGAAAAGGGGCCGAACCATGCCGCTTCCGGTCAGCGCCGAAAGAACGTTTGCCAGAATCTGCAGGACGGACAGCCTCAGCAGGGCACCGGAGGCTGCCGCTGCGAAGGTTTTTCCGCTGAACGGTCCAGGATCAACCCTCTGCATCCTTCTATTCCTCTCCATGTCGTCTGTCAGTTGATTCTGCCTCCATTTACCTCTTCCGGCTGCGCAGCGCGTTTTCGCTCTGCAGCCAGATCCGCGCAGTTGACAGCAAGCATCACGCCCGTTGCCATTATCCATCCGGCGTCGTGACAGTTGAGGCTGCTGGCATAGTAAGTATTGATCTGCAGATACCAGAGGCCGATACCCACCCAGCAGATCACAGACCCGCGAAGCATCCGCTGAGACGCATAGATGATGAACATGCCAATCATGACCGTGGAGAAGAGGATGCCGTAATCCAGCGCAAACATGAGGGGCGGAAACTCAAAAGCCGCCCGGATATCGTACAGATAGGTGTGAGGGATGCGGGTGACGTTTCCACCGTATCCGTGCAAAAAGTGCAGCGGATACCGCCCTTCCCTGAAAAAGCGCTGCATCGCCTCCAGGCGGCCGCTTGTCAGGCTTGTGCCGCGGAAACGCTGCAATACGGAGTTGAAGGCGCCGGTAAAGAACAGCCCTGCCAGCAGCACGGCATATGCAAGCAGCCATCGTTTATCTTCCCAGTTTGTAATGACCAGGTACAGCGCGAGCACCATGATAGCCATCTTTGCGCCGCAGAGCAGTGTGCCGCATACGGCAACAGCAAAATACAAAAGTTTGGGATAACGCTTTCCTGTTGACCGATAATAGATATCGTTGAGAATGAAGAAGCCGTTAAAGAAGATGGCATTGGTCAGCGTATGGCCCCATACAAAGTAAAAGCGGTACAGGCCTTTTTCGGCCTCCTCCTCAATCAGGCGCAGCATGACCCGGATTTCTTCGTACTCGTAGAGTTCGTGGTCCCAAAACCAGCCCGCTACCGCATACAGCGGTTTCGTCGTGCTCAGCCTGTCCCAGACCGCAATTGCCAACAGTACAAGCGTAAAGACGTTGTACGCCGTTAAAAAGCGTCCGATCCGTTCTTTTGCGTGAGAAAGATTCGCGTGGACCAGCGGCAGAAAAAACGGGAACCAGCAATTGCAGACCGTCGCTGCCGTATGGCTGAGGCGGATGCCGGCCAGTTTGTCCGTTATCAGCAGCAGCGGCAGCATCGCAATATACAGAATGAAGGCTACCCGCTCCGCTCTCCCGAATCGCTCCGAAGCGAGCAATAGCCATATGGTCGCCAGCACTGCCGCAACGTTAATCTGCCCGTAGTAACCGACCGCAGGCGCCAGTAGCGGATACCTCAGGTAGACAGGCGTTACAAACAGCCCGGCAAACAGCAGGAAGTACGCTGCCGGCTCCGTCTTCGAGGCACATCGGCGCAGAGCGTGCCATGCGGTGCCCATTCTCTGCGTCACGCTCAATCAGTTCTCCTCCTCCGAAAGCAGAGACGTGTACTCCATCAGCAGTTCTGCAAAATAGTCAAGCGCTTCACAGACCGGCAACGGCGTAGACAAATCCACTCCCGCCACCTTCAGTTCGTCAATGGGCGGCATACTCCCGCCAAGTGTCAGGAATCGCCTGTAAGCCGCGATTTTTCCCGGATCGCCGCTCAGGATATTCCTTGAAAGCGCCGCCGCAGCGCAAAAGCCCGTCGCATACTTGTATACATAGAACGGTGTATAGAAATGCGGGATACGCATCCACTCCGTTTCGACTGCCCTGTCGACGACACACGCACTGCCGTAATAAAGCTTATTCAGGCCGTAATACAGCTCACAGAGGCTGTCCCGCGTCAGGCTCTCCCCGTTCTCGGCTGCGCTGTGGGCTTTCATCTCAAACTCGGCGAACATCGTCTGCCTGAAGACGGTCGTACGGAAATGCTCCAACAGCGTCCCAATGAGCGAAATCTGAGCGTCTCTGTTCCCCGCATACTGGCGCCTCAAATGTTCGCACAGCAGAATCTCGTTGGTCGTCGAGGCAACCTCCGCCACAAAAATCGTATAATCAGCTTTTGCATAAGGCTGCGAGGCCGAAGAATAGAAGGTATGCATCGCGTGCCCCATCTCGTGGGCCAGTGTGGATAGCCCGTCATACGTCGGCTTGTGATTGAGCAATACGTAGGGCGTCGTTCCATACACGCCGGTGCTGTATGCACCCGCCCGTTTGTTCTTTGCCGGCATCACGTCAATCCAGCGTTCCGGCAGCGCCCGGGACGCGTCCCTCACATAGTCCTCCCCGAGCGGAGCGACAGACTGAAGAAAGATGCTGAAGGCTTCGTCAATGTCCGGTGAAATCTCGAAGCCGTTTTTCTTCTCCGTATACAGATCGTAAAGGTGCAGTCTGGGCACGCCGAGCGTCTTCTTCTTCGTCTCCAGATAAGCCCCCAGCGTTCCGATTCCCCCATGCACCGCCTCGATCAGACTGTCATACACGGAACCGTCCACATGGTCGGGGTAAAGCGCTGCGTCCCGGCAGGTCTCATACCCTCTGGCACGGGCAGTGAAAATATCGGCTTTAACCTGCCCTGCATACAGCGCTGCAAAAGTGTTGCCCATCCGGCCGTAGCCCTGCATCATATTGGTATAGGCTTTGCGTCTGACGGTCCGATTTTCGCTCGTCATCAGCGGCATAAAGCCGGATTCAGTCAACTGGACTTTGCTCCCGTCCTCCGCCGGCGTCTTTCCCAAATCCAGATCCGCTCCCATGAGCAGCTCTGCCGCGTTCTCGGGTACGCCGCTGACCTCGGAGGCCATCGCAAGGAGCCGTTCCTCCTTTGTTCCCAGTACATGCGGCTTCGTACGCAGAATCTCTTTCAGAAAAACGTCGAATTCCGCAAAGCGTTCGTCTTCCGCCATGCCGTTCAGTTCCTCTTCCGGCAAGGTGAGAAGTTCCGGTGTGAGAAAAGCAGAGGAAGCGGCCATCCGGCTGACAAGGCTTGCCGCTCTGTCCTGCATCCCCTGATACCGCCCGTCGGCCGTATTCTCGTGCAGCTTCATCATCGCGTAGGAATACAACCGCTCTACGTGCAGGTTCATCCGCATATAAGCTGAAAGGGCATGAAGGACGGCGTCCCTTCCCTGGCCCAACGTACCGGCCCGCTTTCCGAATTCATCGGCCTCTTTTCCCGCTTCTCCAAAAGCAGCTTCCCAGGCGTCGTCACTGGGATAGAGCCGGGTCAGGTCCCAATGCAGCCGTGCCTCTTCCCTGTCCGTTACCGTTGCGGTTTCTTTGTTCCCCATTATCATTACTCCCTTTCTCAAGTTCAATTCCGAAGGCTCTGCAGCGGCGCGGGAATCCTTCCGCCGCGGGCAATAAAGCGCTCGGCCGAATAAGGCGATACGCGCATGACCGGTGCACGGCCAAACAAGCCGCCGAACTCCACCTCATCGCCGACGTTCTTCCCGGGTGCAGGAATCAGGCGGACAGCCGTTGTCTTGCCGTTGATCATCCCGATTGCCGCCTCGTCCGCTATGATGGCGGCGATTGTCGATGCGCTTGTGTCGCCGGGCACCGCAATCATGTCCAGCCCGACCGAGCAAACGCAGGTCATCGCCTCCAGCTTTTCGATGGACAGCGCGCCGCTGGCAGCGGCGTTGATCATCCCGATATCCTCGCTGACGGGGATGAACGCGCCAGACAGGCCGCCTACATGCCCCGAAGCCATGATGCCGCCTTTTTTGACAGCGTCATTTAAGAGTGCCAGGGCCGCCGTGGTTCCGGCACAGCCGCAGACCTCAAGGCCCATCTCCTCCAGTATATGGGCTACAGAGTCGCCCATCGCCGGTGTCGGAGCCAGAGAGAGATCCACGATGCCAAACGGAACGCCCAGCCTCGCAGAAGCCTCTTTTGCGATCAGCTGCCCAACGCGCGTAATCTTGAACGCCGTCCGTTTGATGGTTTCAGCCACCTGGTCAAACGGCGCGTCCCTGGCTTCCAGCTCCAATGCGCGCTTTACCACGCCAGGCCCCGATATCCCTACGTTGATGCAGCAGTCCCCTTCTCCCGGTCCGTGAAAAGCACCTGCCATAAAGGGATTGTCTTCTACGGCATTGGAGAAGATGACCAGCTTCATGCAGCCGGAAGCATCCGTGTCCTTTGTCGCCTCCGCTATAGCTTTCACCGCGGTTCCGCACAGCCGCACGGCGTCCATGTCAATTCCCGCGCGCGTACTGGCGACGTTTACAGAAGCGCATACCCTCTCTGTCCGTGACAGCGCCTCCGGGAGTGAATCGATCAACTTCCGATCAGAAGCCGTCATGCCCTTCTGAACAAGCGCAGTATAGCCGCCGATGAAATTGACGCCTGTCTCTCTGGCCGCTGCATCCATCGCCAGGGCGGCCCGAAGCGGATCCCCGCTGGCCGCCGAGATTAAGCTGACCGGCGTTACGGAAATCCGCTTGTTGACAATCGGAATTCCGTACTCCCGCTCCAGCGCCTCACCTGTTTTCACCAGGTTCTCAGCCTGTTTGGTGATGCGGTCATAGATTTTTGCCGCCATCCGCTCAGGATCCGGATCGGCGCACGAATACAGCGAGATGCCCATCGTGATGGTGCGGATGTCCAGTTTTTCATCCGCTATCATGCGGACTGTCTGCAGAATATCCGAAGTATTGATCATGCGGCCTCCTCAGATGCGGTGCATGGCATCGAAAATCTCGTTGCGCTGAATGCGGACCTGCAGCCCCAGCGACGTCCCGACAGCCGACAAGTCATCCGCCAGAACCGTAAAATCGCTGCCCCGGAGATCGACGATCATGACCATGCTGAACATGCCGGACAATACTGTTTGCGTAATGTCCAGTATATTTGCATCGTGCTTGTACAGCACGGCGCTGACCTTGGCTATGATTCCCGTCGTGTCTCTTCCCAGAACGGTAACAACCGCTTTATTGACCGTGTCCATTTATCTATACCCCGCAATCTTTAGTTTCTGGCTTCCTTGATGAGGCCGCTTCTGTACGCCTGAATCAGCTGCATTAAATCCTCAATGCGCGCTTTCAGCACTTCCCCTTCATCCGTATCCTCGATCAGCAGCCGGTGCGGCATCTTTTTTACAATGCTCTGCATGGAGTGGATGTCCTGTTCATCCGAAATGGCAGAGGCCTTTGAGATGAACGGCTGATGGGCAGAAAGGCTGACGTCGTGCGAGGTGAAAATCAGCGTGTACCCCGCGATGCCGGTCACCGGCTGATAAGCCCGGCTCATGCCGCCGTCGATGACCAGCAGCCTTCCGCCAGCTTTAATGGGGCTTTCACCCTTGCCGACTTTAACGGGTACGTGTCCGTTTACGATGAGGCCTGTTTCGGAGAGTCCGAATTCCCGGAGGATGCGCAGCGCCGTTTCCTCGTCATCCTGCTTGTCATAGTACGCGTTCTTTTTCTCTGCGTGCGTCGCCTTGTCGGAAACAAAGTACCGTTCAAACGTCGTCATCTTGTCTTTGCCAAACAGCGGTGACGCAGGACCGCATCCCAGATACCAGAGAAAATCCTGACCGTCGCGCCGGTTTTTCTGCCCTGCTTTGCCGAAATAGCCCTGTCTGGCCAGCTGTTCCGCCGCATCGATGCCCGCCCGACCGGACAGATTCTCCGCCCCCGTCACGGGAATGGCGGCAAACGTTCCGTCTTCTTCCATGGGAATGCAGCCGTGATAGAGGAGATTTCCGTTGCACCGCAGATACATACCGCCGGCGCTGTACAGGAACTGGACATGCCGCTGCAGCTTTTCGCTGTGGGCGAACTCCTGAATCAGCCTGTCCATGACGTCCCGCTCCTGCGGGTTCAGCGCGTACGGATCCTCCGGATCCACCGTCGGGAAGCGGCAGGAACGCATGGCATAGCGCTTGCCGTCCAAATCAATCGTGCCGGATTGGAAGTCGATCCGGTGCAGCAGCCGCCTGTTGTCCATCCCGTATTCCGGATGGCGCTCGATCAGCTGCCCTTCCAGTTTGAATTGCAGAATTGCCGCTGCCTTGTGCATCCTTGCGACGACCATTTCGTCTTCCTTCGCATCGTCGCCATTGTCTTTAGGCAGGAAGGCCTCACACGGGTCGTCCGCATAAAAAGCGGAAGCCAGCGTCTGCAGCGGCCGCAGAGAGATTCCGTAGCCTACTTCCAGCGACTCAAGGTTGCCGTACTTGACCGTCGTAACGATTGCCTGCGCGATACACGCTTCCGAGAGTGCGGCGGCGCCCATCCAGACGATATCGTGGTTGCCCCACTGCACATCCACCTGGTGATAGTGCTCCAGCGCATCCATAATGAGATCCGCACGGGGGCCTCTGTCATAGATGTCGCCGATGATGTGGAGCCTGTCGATGGCCAGCGACTGAATGACGCGGCTCAGTTCTATGATCATGGAATCCGCAAGCCCGGTATCAAGAATGGACTGCATGACTTCGCGATAATATCCCTCTTTGTCGGGTGCGCTGTCGCTCAGCAGCATCTCTTCCATCAGCCTGCCCAGTTCCCGTGGCATAGCGTCGCGGACACGCTTTCGCGTATATTTTACGGAGCACATACGGCAGACTTCAAGCAGACGGTAGATTGTAAGCCTGTACCATTCGTCGTCGACAATGCCCTGCTTTTTCAGCAGCGCCAGCTTTTCTCCTGGATAGTAAATCAGCGTCGCCAGCAGATCTCTTTCGTGCTTGGGCAGCACATTTTCATACAAATCGTTGATCTTGCGCTTAATGACACCGCTGGCGTTATGAAGCATGTGGAGAAAAGCTGCATGTTCCCCATGCAGATCGGAAAGAAAATGCTCTGTCCCTTTCGGCAGCTTCAGAACCGCGCGGAGATGCGCCACTTCCGCAGACGCCTCGCGGATCGTTCGGTATTCCCTCCGCAGCAGTTCAAGATACCGGACTTCCTGCGCCGGATTGTATTCGCTCACGTCTACCTCCATCAAGCTATTCCCCTTATCGCTCTTTTGCACCGATATAAATGCGTTCCGGAACCGCCTCATATGTGTCTTCCGAAATGGTTTCGCGCGTCCGTTCCGCTCCGTTCCCGTCCATACGGATTCGCTTCGTCACAGACCTGTATCCCGGCTGTGCGTCGCTGACTTTGACCTGCTCATCCGTGTACAGCGCATAGCGTCCTTCCCTGTCGCGCACGTACACCGGATCCGCCGGCGCCGGTATTTCCTGAACGTCGGACTCCAGCGCGATCGTTTCCGGCAGCGCTTCTCCGATCAACTGGAGCTCTGCCATCTTGCTATCGCCGTCCGTCCACGAACGTACGCGCAGCCACAGCGGATAGTCCGTTTGGTTTTCGAGCACGAGGTCCAACCCCTGATCGCTGACGGCAGCCTCCTGTCCCGCTTCTGCATAGCTCGTCGGATAAGCCGCTGCATGGCGCTCTTCAACCTTTACGTCCGCAAGCAGCGCCAAACGGTAGAGCAGCGTCGAGGCCTGACAGACACCTCCTCCGACGCCCTCGGCCATGCTTCCGTAAGCTTCCTCCGGCGCGAACACGTATCCGGATTCCTGTGTCCTCGGCCCAACGGTTTCGTTGAACGACCACCGGCTGCCGGGCGACAGGCAGATACCGTCCATCACGGAGAGCGCCAGCGAGGCATTGTCCGCCGCTGCGCCTTCGCCGAGCGTGGCGGTGACCCGCGCCCGCAAAACGGTCGCCTTCTCCAGGGCGGAACGGGTTACCGCAGGGCGGAGCACTTCCGGCTTCACTTCTTCCTCAAGCGGCTCCAGCGCCAACGCGGCGGACAGTATGCTCTCCCTGAGTGCCGCGGCGTTCAGCCGGTATCCTTCCGCCTCGTCCGTAAACCGGAAGGGCGTTGCGCTGCCCCTTTCCATCTGTACAGTAGCATTTACGGGTTCCTGATTAACCGCCCTTTCGATGTCAGCGATCATCTCGTCCAGCGGTTCTTCCTCCGTCCGGACAGCCAGCTGCGCTTCTTTGGCCTGTATCCGCTGCTGCAGTATCGTCTGGAAGCGTGAGAGCATCCCGCCCGTTCTTCCGACCTGCCAGAGCGGATCCAGCGTCTCCCTTTCATCGACGGCAAGCGCAATATCCTCTGCCGTCAGTGTAAATACCTGATCTCCCCAATACAGGCTGGCCTTCCAGTCCCGTACGCGGTCCTTCGTAAGGCTCCCCAGCAGGTCCGAAGCCTGCTGGGCGCTCATTCCGTCCAGGGCGCGTCCCATCAGCCGGCAGCCGGGCAAAAACGTATTCAGGTAAGGCTGTGTGTACCGCCAGATAGAGACGAGCCCTGCCGCGATCACCACGGCTACGGCAAAAATGATACAGGAAACCAGCGCCGCTGTGTTGATCTTTTTACGGGGCTTCTTTCGCTTGTTTGGTTTCTTTGGCGCAGGCTTCTGCGGTTCCTCAGTCGGCTTATAGCCCGCTTTGGTCATCGTAGGCAGCGCTGTCGCCTCCTTTTCTCTCCGTTACGCCGGAAGCTGCAGCCGTTTCAGCAGGCTGTGCAAATCCGTTTCCATTGTTTTCCACCTGGAAAACTCCTGTGCAATTTCGATATCCGGTTTTACCTGCGCGCCGTGGAAATCGCTGCCGCCGGTCACGAGGAGACCACACCGGTGCGCGATGCCCAACAGTGCAGGCAGATCACCTGCATCTGCGCTCGGATGATAGACTTCCATACCGCACAGACCGCCCGCCGTCCAGGCAGAAACGAGCGATTCAAGCACTGTAAAACTCTTTTTGAGCTGCATGGGGTGTGCCAGTACTGTGATACCTCCCGCCTGCGCCATCAGGCCGGCAGCCTGCTCGACGGTAAACAGCTTCTTCGGCACAAATCCGCAGCGCCCCTGGGCCAGATAACGGTCGAATGCGTTTCGTACGGAACTGGCATATCCTTCTTCGACCAGCACTCTCGCCATATGCGCCCGACCAGGAACGCCTCTTGCAAGCTCCATTACGCGGTCAAGACTTACCGATACGCCGTTTTCCTTCAGCTGTCCAGCCATTCGGGCGACGCGCGAGCGGCGCTCTTCTCCCTTTGAGCGGCAAAATGCTTTAACCGCTTCGTTATTGCGGTCAAAGCCGTATCCCAGAACGTGAATCTCTTTGTCTCCGCCGCAACTCATTTCAATCCCCGGAATCAGCACAAGGCCCGCCTTTTCCGCCTCTTTTTGTGCTTCTTCGATTCCGGAGATGCTGTCATGATCGGTCAGGGCGAGGTGCGTGCATCCCTTTTGCGCTGACAATCTGACAACTTCCTCCGGGCGCATCGTTCCGTCTGAAGCCGTCGAGTGTAGATGAAGGTCCGCTTTCAGCATCATTCCTTTGTCCCTTCATCCGCATTCATAAAGGCGAGGAAAGCCGTCCTGTCGATCGTTTCCTTCTCCATCAGGAGATCAGAGAGCCCGTCCAGCTTATCCCGGTTCCGGATCAGCAGCTGGGTGGCGCGCGCCATCGCTTCGTTCATCTTCCGTTGCACTTCGGTGTCGATGCGGGCGGCGACTTCCTCGCTGTAGCTGCGCCCCTGCTGACCGTATTCCATCGCGACGAACACCTCGTCGTGTTCTCCGCCCAGATAAATCGGTCCCATGTCATCGCTCATCCCGTACTGCGTCACCATTCTCCTGCAGATATCCGTAGCACGCTTGAGATCGCTGCCCGCTCCGGTGGACACCTGCCCCATGACCAGCTGCTCTGCCGCATAGCCGCCGAGCGCCATGGCGACATAATCGAGCAGTTGGGCGCGTGTCGTAAAATCGCTCTCCCTTTCGGGCAGCAGCAGCGTGTGTCCGCCGCTTCCGCCCCTGGGCATAATGGTGACCAGGTGGACCTCGTCACAGCCTTCCAGCATCTCTCCCACGATCGCGTGCCCCGCTTCATGGACGGCGACCAGCCGCTTGTCCTCCGCATTGACCTTATGGCTCTTCTTCTCCGGCCCCATCTGCACGCGCTCGATGGCTTCATTCAGTATCGCGGCGGTGATCTTGTCGCCGTGCGCCCGCGCGCAGAGGATGGCAGCTTCATTCATGATGTTTTCCAGATCCGCACCGGAACTGAACGGAGTCCTCTTTGCGACGTTGCGCAAATCCACGTCCTCCGCCAGCGGCTTGTCCTTTGCGTGGACCCGAAGAATAGCCTCGCGTCCGTCCACGTCCGGATAACCGACCGTGATCTGCCTGTCGAACCGGCCGGGGCGCAGCAGCGCGGGATCCAAAATGTCTTTTCTGTTTGTGGCAGCCAATACGATGACGCCTTCGTTCGCGGCAAAGCCGTCCATCTCCACCAGCAGCTGATTCAGCGTTTGTTCGCGTTCGTCGTGTCCGCCGCCCAGGCCTGCGCCTCTGCGCCTGCCGACTGCATCGATTTCGTCGATAAAGACTATACAGGGCGCCTTTTTCTTCGCCTGATCAAAGAGATCGCGGACACGGCTTGCGCCGACACCGACGAACATCTCCACAAAGTCAGAACCTGAAATCGACAGGAAGGGTACGCCCGCCTCGCCCGCGACCGCACGGGCAAGCAGCGTCTTGCCGGTGCCCGGCGGGCCCACCAGCAACACGCCCTTGGGTATTCTTGCGCCGACGCCGGCAAAACGCGCCGGATCCTTCAGAAACTCCACCAGTTCGCGCATCTCTTCTTTTTCTTCCTGCGCGCCTGCCACATCCGCAAAGGTGACGGGGTTTCCTTCCGGTTCAAACAGCCGGGCCGGGCTGTGGCCAAAGTTCATCATCTTTCCGCCGCCCTGCTGACGCGTCATCATCAGGAAGAAGAACGTCATCGCGCCGAACATCACGATATAGGGCAGCACTTCCAGATACCAGGGCGTCGACGGCCGTTCCCAATAGATCATGTTGAACGGGAGATCCAGCTCTGTCAGCGTGCCCGGTTCTACGCCTTTTTTCTCCGCCGTCAGCTGGATACAGGTGTGGACGAAATCGCCCGGAACCACTGCAGACAGGTCATAAGAGGCGGAAGAAAAATCCGCAGTGCTGACGGAACCGCCGATTCTCAGCGCGTAGGCGATATCCCCCTGCAGCGCGACCGCATCCAGTTTATCTTCCTGAATGTAAGAAAGCAGCTGTGCATAAGAAACACGCGGCCCCCGGTGAGTGGTCATCGCCGCACCGACGATCTCCGTAACGATGAGTGCGATAAGCAGGACCAGCAGTGGCATGCTGAATCCACGGTACTGTCTCTTCAATGATTGCCTCCTGGCTTACTTACTGTAGATTTCGGGCCTTAGGATTCCGATATCCGGAAGATTTCTGTACTGTTCCGCATAGTCGAGCCCGTATCCGACAACGAACTCATCCGGGATGACGAAGCCGCAGTAATCCACGTGCAGCGGCACGCGCCTTCTGTCCGGCTTGTCCAGCAGTGTCGCGATTTTCAGGGACGCGGCGCCCCGGCTCTTCAGGTTGTCACGCAGGAAGGAGAGAGTCATACCCGAATCCACGATGTCCTCGATAATCAGCACGTCCTTCCCGTTTACCGGCTTGTCCAGATCCTTCAGGATACGGACAACGCCAGACGATTTCGTCGCGTTGCCATAACTGGAGATGGACATAAAATCCATGCTGAGCGGCAGATCAATGGCACGGATCAGATCCACAAAGAATACGACTGCCCCTTTTAAAATGCAAACCGTCGTCAGATCCTTTCCTTTATAATCACGGGTAATCTGCGCGCCGAGTTCCGCCACTCTGGCAGCGATCTCTTCGCGCGTCAGCAGCAGCTCATCCTTTAACCCTTCATAGGCTGTTCCCTGCGGTTTCATCGTCATTTTGTCTTCCTCCCGATTCTCTTTTGTTCTGATGCTCTGCCCGTAGCAGTCTGCTTTATTTGATTCTCTTATCCACGGGCTCCTTCATATTCCAATATCCACTCCGGCGCGCCGTCAAGGCGGCAAAGTTCTGAAGGACGCAGGCCGGCCAGCCACACTGCCCCCTGCCTGTTCCGCAGGACGGGTACGCTCCGCCTCATCGCCGGTTCCACGCCTGCATCAGAAATCAGTTTGCGGATCTCCTGCGGTTTGTGTTTCCCGAAGGGCACCATCGTTTCACCCGGAAGCCTTGTGCCAACCGTCAGTCCCCGTATCATTGCGTCGGATAGCTCCTGCCGGTTTTTTCCGTCTCCGCGTTCGCTGCTTTCGGCCCGCCGCAGGATAAAACGACCGAACGGCGTCCTGGTTTCGCCCGGAACGATTGCCGTCACCGGGATGGGCTTTCCGGGAAAGACCGCACAGATGTACTGCTCTCCGAAACAAAGCCTGCCGTTTCCCGGTAGATTAAGGACCGCGTCACGGCTCTGCTGCGCTAGGATTTCCAGAGACCTTTCGATCAGCCGGGCGTCCTGCTGTGCGCCCGCCGCCGTGATCAGCCGCACCAGCGCGCGGGATGCAAGCGCCGGGTGCAGTCCCTCGGCCTTGCTCCTCCCGATCGCCGCGCCGTCCGCGAGCCGGATCGGCCGGTCCAACTGCAAAGCCAAAAGCTGTCCGTCAAAAAAGGACTCGTCTCTCGCGGCTGCCCCGGCCAGCCGGCACAGGGCCTGCTCCGCACCGGGGGCAACCTTCTCCAGTTCAGGCATAACAAGATGCCGTATCCTGTTCCTGCTGAAGGATGTGTCCAGATTGCTGTCGTCTTCCCGCCAGCAGATGCCGTGCTCCTGAAGGCAGGCCCGCAGTTCTTCCGGCGTGCAATCAAGCAGGGGACGTGCCAGATCTCCTTCCCGCGCAGCCATGGCCGATAAGCCACGGATATCCGTTCCCCTCACCGCACGCATCAGGACGGTTTCGGCCTGATCTCCTCTGTGGTGTGCCGTCAGGATACAGCTGCAACCGCTCTCCGCCGCAATCCTTCGCAGAAAAGCGTACCGGAGCACCCTCGCCGCCTCTTCCGTACTGCCGATTTCCCGGTGCGCCGGTACGTTCAGGTGTTCTGTGTGAAAGGGAACGCCCCACGCGCTGCAGATGTTCCGTACGAATTCCAGGTCCTCCAGCGACGCTGACCCCCGCAGTCCGTGTTCTGCATGGGCGCATTCGACCTCCAGCGGATACTCATGCCGGATTTGAACCAGCAGCCAAAGCAGACACAGACTGTCCGCCCCGCCGCTGACCGCAGCCAGCACTCTCGCCCCCTGCTGAATACCGCATTTTTCCAAGGCCTGCGAAAAGGCTTCCGGCGTCATCTCTGTCGCTCCTGTATCCTGTCATTTGCGCTTTCGATATGGATAAAAGCACCCATTTCGACGTTTCTCATTATAGCGTTTCCATATTCCGTGTCAAGTTTCTGTGCTCCCTTATCGGCCTGTTGCGTCTACTCCGCCTGAGACTGCAGCAATTTTTGTACAAATAACGTATTTTAGGCTTGCATTCCGGAAACAAAGTGTTTATAATGCACCTTGTCTCCGTTCAGGCGCATGAGAAGATGCTATGTTTCATCTTTCATGCGATAGTATTGCGGTGAAAGAGGTGAAAACGATGAAAGAGGGCATCCATCCCAAGTACCAGAAGGCTACGGTTACCTGCGTCTGCGGCAACACTTTTGTGACGGGTTCAACCAAGAAGGAACTCCGCGTTGAAATCTGTTCCAAGTGCCATCCGTTCTTTACCGGCAAGCAGAAACTGGTTGACACCGGCGGACGCGTTGATCGCTTTAAGAAGCGTTACGGGCTGTAATCAGGATTATCGGTCCCGGTCAGGGTCACAATTGAGGCGAGGTTTTCCCTCGCCTTTTTTGTATGTTTTATCCGATTTGATTGACACTTTCGTCGCATATAACACTTGAATATTTTTTATAAGGAGTTTATAATACTTATAGTTTTAACGTTTCACTTCTTGACTTAGCGACGATAAGTTTATTACACCGCTCTTATGAAGGAGAATCAGATATGCCG
Source organism: uncultured Eubacteriales bacterium (assembly GCA_902781095.1). Classification (GTDB taxonomy): domain Bacteria; phylum Bacillota; class Clostridia; order Christensenellales; family Aristaeellaceae; genus Ventricola. The sequence continues at coordinate 121,253 of CACZHW010000002.1, read as the reverse complement.
CCCAAGCAAAGATTCACACGGGAAATCATCCTTGACAAAGCCTATGAAATGTTCTCGAAAGGCGGCATGTCCGCCGTAAACGCCCGTTCCGTATCCAAGGCTCTGAACTGCTCCACTCAGCCGCTGTTCAGTTACTTTCCGGATATGAGCGGCTTACGAAAAGCATTGATTGAAAAGGGCATCCAGGACTTCCGCTGCGCGCTCGCAGAGCCTGAAGTCAAGGGGCTTTCCGTGATCGACCGCTGCTGTGCCTACGTCCGTTTTGCCAGCGAATGCCCCATGGTCTTCCTGTATCTTTTGTCCGGCACGGATACGGATCCCTGTGCTGCGCTGATGGATTTTCCGGAGAGCATGCTCACCGCTGAGTCCGCTTCGACCGGGCTGGACCGCGATACGCTTTCGCGCGCGATAAACAAACTGCACATCTATGTACACGGCCTGGCCTGCATCGCCGCGACCGGCAAGCCGGTAAGCGACCCGGAAGCACTGATTGCCAAGGCTTATGAGGCAGTCGTTCAGGCAGCGCGATAACAGCTGTTTCTGCTCTTCACAGACCGCAAGGTCTGTTTTTTTATGCCCCTGCCCTGCGGTTGAAATCTTCTATTTAATAGAGTACAATGCGGGATGAGTTCAGATTCACTAATCAGAAAGGAGGCGGATCCTGTGCGTCAGTCTGCGGTAATGTGTGGATTCCTTCTCCTTTTGCTCTGTCTCTGCGCATCGCTCGGTCTGGGCGAGACCCGGGTGCTTCTCGCCTCCTGCCACGAGTTCGTTTCCCTTCCGGCTCTGGGCTATGAGGTCTCCGGCAATCTGCAGCTTCTCGCTTCCGCATTCTCTGCGGCCGGTATCTCCGGGAACGCGCTGGGCGTGGAAGACGGTACGCTGTACAGCCTGCAGTCGCTTGAAGAGGTGACGCGCCGCTTCTTCTCCGGTGTTTCGGAGGATGATCTTTCCATCATCTACCTCTGCACGCATGGGATCCGCAACGGAAAAACCGGCGAATACCGGTTGATTCTCTCGGACGGAACTCTGGAAGAATCCGTACCCTCCGCTGCGGTTGTCACCCTGTTTTCCTCCCTTCCGGGCGAAACCCTTCTCATCCTGGACGCATGTCATTCCGGATGCGCTCTCCGTGACGTGCCGGCCGACTGCCCTTCGTTCAGCCTGCTTGCATCCGCATCGGAAACAGAAACTGCCTGGTATTACCGGGGCGACGGCGTGGAAAGCGGCTCCCTGTCCTATTTTGCCTCCACCCTCTGCACCGGGCTCGGCCTCTACGGGCTTCCGGAAGCGGATTCGGACGCAGACCACAGGGTCTGCCTGAACGAGCTGTACCAGTATCTTCTCCATGCGCTTCCATCTTCCACGGTCCAGCTATCCTCCGTCCAGCCCGAAGCGCTGTATCTGCCGGTCTCGTCCGAAAGCAGCTACCGCCGTCCACTGACGGATTTTTCTTACGGGGCGCAGCTGGTTTCCCGCACTTCGCCTGTCCTCTCCTTCTCCTTCACCGCACGGCGGCAGACGGACATACTTTACCGGCTGATTGAGTATACGGACAGTGGGTGGAACTGGGCGGGTGCCTGTACCCTCGCTGAATCTGCGGAAGACGCAGGCCTTTCCGGCCGCATTTCCCGCGCTCTGTCGCTGGATACCGACACGTTTTCAGGCGAATATGTAATCCTGCAGGTCTTTTCGGTTGAAGCAGACAGCGTTCAGCTGTGTTCCGAGCGTCTCTTCGGCTTCTGCGACAGCGATCAAACCGAGATTCCCGGTTTTGACCTCGCCGGCACCGTTTCCGAAGCCGGCCGCGGTCTCACGCTCCGGATTGCCTCTCCCCGGCCGGCCGTCCTCACCCTCTATTCCCGGAATGCCGGCTCACGGGAAACGCCTCTTTTGAGCAGCTTTCTGCTTCGCCCGTCTGTCGATGGGACGAACAGCGTCTTCCTGCCCTTCCCCGGTAAACAGTCTCTTCCCGCCGGCATAACGCTCCGCGTCGAAGTCCGGACAGGAAGCAGGAGCTCCTCCCATTTGCTTCCCCTGTCCAAAAAGCTGCCGGAGGTTATCACAGAGTTTAACGAAATTTAACAAGTAAACGCATCTCTCATCTTTTCTCTACCCGCAATCAATGCTATAATACCCTATCTGTATCTTGTGAAAGGACGAACCCATGCAAAAACGTAGAACCCATGCCGGCCTTCCGCAGAAGCCCATCCGTAAGCGCCTGCGGCGTGAGAAGCCGAAAAAATATACGTTTGTCTTTCTCCTTGCCCTCTGTGCGCTGCTCGTTGCGCTCGTCCTCCTCTCGCCCGGAACGGATCCTGTACCGGCGCCAAATGTGTCCGGCACGGAGGTCGATCCGGAGCAGGTCGGCACCGGCGACCGGCGCCTGCGCATTACGGAGGTCATGTCGTCCAACCGCAGCGCATTCCCGGACGAGACCGGTTCCTTCCCGGACTGGATCGAGATCACCAACACCTCGTCCGACTACATCCCCATCGGCGGCTACGGAATCAGTGACCGGGACGACAAGATTCTCTTCGTCTTCCCGGACGTCACCGCGTCTCCCGGAGAGCATATCCTCGTCTTTGCTTCCGACAGCACGCAAAACGAAATCGGCAAAGCGTATCACGCAAATTTCAAGCTTTCCAGCGCCGGCGACCACCTCTTCCTTTTCGGCACGGACGGCGTCGCCTATCAGACGGTTGAAATCCCGGCCATGGACGCGAACATGAGCTACAGCTGGATCGGCGACGACCGTTACATCATCACAGAGCAGTATACGCCGGGGTACGACAACACGCAGGAAGGTTATGCAGAATTCCGTGCTTCGACGCTCCTTACCGCGGGCACGCTGGTGATCAATGAAATCTGCGCAAGTTCAATCACCACGCTTCGCGATGAAGACGGCGAATATCCGGACTGGATTGAGATTCACAACAACGCTTCTACTGCCGTTGACTTGTCCAACTATGCGCTCAGCGACAATACGGAAAGCCGTGTGAAGTGGCGTTTCCCGGCCGGTACAATCTTGGAACCCGGCGGATACTATGTGGTTTTTGCTTCCGGCAAAGACCGTCCTGCCCGTGACGGCGGATGGCCGCACGCCAGTTTCCGGCTGCGCAGCAACGGTGAGACGGTTATCCTTTCGGATATACAAGGCCGCATGGTTGATCTGGTGACTTACGACCTGTTGGGGGCCGACGAGTCGTGGGGGCGGGACGAGACCAACAATCCGGAACTCTTCAAGCGCTTTACGCAGCCCACCCCCGGCATGCCGAACACGCACACCAGCGAGATTGCCATGGATACGCGCCTGTGCCTTGACAACACCTCCGGCCTTTATATCACCGAGGTGATGACAGGCAATACTAAAACCCATACTCCGGGTGTCAATTACTTCTATGATTACATTGAGATTTATAATATGAGCGGACAGGCTGTCAACCTGAAAGGGTACGGCCTGTCCGACAACATCAAAAAGCCCAGAAAATGGCAGTTCCCGGACCTGACGATCGAGAACAACAGCTATCTCGTTATCTATTGCGACAAGACGCAGACAAGCAAACCCGGCGTATATACTTTCACCGACTTCGGCCTCAAGCAATCGGGTGAGACCGTCTGCCTGTCCGATCCGACCGGGAAGATTCTCGATAAAATCGTCGTCCCCCAGCTGTACGACGACAATTCTTACGGACGTACGCTGGGCCAGGCAGGCCTTTTTTACTATACGGCCCCAACGCCGGGCGATGCAAACGGCGAAGGTTTTGTCGGCTTCGCAGATGCGCCATCCTTTATCACCCTTGGCGGACTGTATGAGCGGCCGCTGGACGGCGCTAACGGTGTTACGCTCTCTGTCCCGGCCGGCAGCGTTGTCCGCTACACGACGGACGGGCAGGATCCGGACCTGTCTTCCGAACTGTATACCGGCCCCATTGAAGTCAGGTCCAACACGGTCATCCGCGCACGCGCCTGGCGCGACGGTGTGGAACCTTCTCAGGTCGTCTCCCAGACATACCTGATTTCTGTCTACCACACCATGCCCGTCGTCTGCATCACCACGGATCCCGACAACCTTTGGAACGACGAAACCGGTATGTTCGCAGATGGACCCACCCTCGACCGGGAGACGCAGAAGACTCCCTGGAAAAACGCGACCTACTGGCAGAAGAACTGGTTCGGCGGCTGGGTTGAATACTACGATTTGGATCGCGTTCAGCAGTTCAGCCAGGGCATGACCTTCCGCGTGATGGGACAGTTTTCTCTTGACATGCCGCAAAAAAGCCTTTACATTAAAGCGGATGGCCAATACGGCGTTGACCGCTTCAACTACCCGCTCTTCTCCGACCGGCCTTACGACAGCTATGCCAGCTTTGTATTGCGCAACGGCGGACAGGACGGGCTCTACACGCGCGTCATCGACGGCATGCAGGCGCGGATCATCGACGCGTCCGGCAGCAATGTCGTAACCCAGGCCTGGAACCCTGTCATCGTCTACATCAACGGCCAATACTGGGGCCATTACAACATGCGTGAGCGCGCCGGCGTCAAGATGGTCGCTCAGCATGAAGGATGGGAGAACCCCGGAGACATCGATATGCTGGAATCCAGCGGTACCAGCTCCACCCAGGTCAATCAGGGCAGCAACCGGGATTACAAAAAGCTGGTGGAATACGTTGAGAGTCACGATCTTGTCAACGACACCGCAGCCTATGAATATGTATGCTCGCAGATTGACATCGACAACATGCTGGATTACTTCATCTTCGAATCCTTCTTCGGCAATACCGACCCCGGCAATATCCGCTTTTACCGGAATGCCAAATCCGGCGACGGAAAATGGCGTTACCTCTTCTATGATTCGGACTGGGGTTTCTTCAACGTCACGGTCAGCAGGGGCAAGCTCAGCGGCGGCGTCGCCTACGTCCTCAATGACAAAGGCATGGGCGCCCAGAAGATCAAGAGCAACGTACTCATCCGAAACCTGATCAAGGTTCCGGAGATACAGGACCGCTTCCTCACGCGTTACGGCCACTATTTCCAGACGGTCTTCACGACGGATTATCTTACGCGCCTGTTTAACAGCATGGTCGCGGAGATTAAGCCGGAAATGCAGATGCATATGCAACGCTGGGCCGCAGAGGTCCACCCGAAGATCAGTTTTGACCAGCCGAAAAACCCGGAAGGCGGTTACAATTACTGGGTCACCCGCTGCGAGCGTGCGCTTACCCGCATCTTTACGCGACGTCCCTGGTACATGTATCAGGAGATTCAATCTTATTTCAAGCTGAGCGATGTACAAATGGAGTCCTACTTCGGTCCCTGTCCGGATAAGCCGGAAGAATAAAACTGATTTCACTTTAGGAGGATTGCATAATGAAAAGCTTAATCAACGATGCCAGCGTAACCGAATGGTTTTCGCAGCAGATGGTCAGCCTGACACCGATGAAAATGGTGCTGGCACTCGCCATGGGCTTTCTGGTCGGCCTTATTATCGCGCTGGTGTACAGAAAGACCTTCCGCGGGGTTCTCTATTCCCCTTCTTTCTCGACCACTCTCATCATGCTTTGCATGATCACGACGCCCGTGGTGATGTGTATCAAGTCAAATATCGCGCTGTCGATGGGTATGGTCGGCGCGCTCTCCATCGTGCGTTTCCGCACCGCCGTTAAAGACCCTCTGGATACCGCCTACATGTTCTGGTCCCTGACAATGGGTATCCTTTTGGGTGCCGAGCTTTATACCATCGCGCTCGTCGTGGTGGCCGGCATCTCCATCGTGATGCTCCTGCTGACGTTCTTCCGTCTTCGCTCTCCGAACACCTTCCTCCTCGTCATCCACTACGCGGAGGATGCGGAAAATGCGGTCATGGATCACGTCCGCCGCATCAAGGTTCAGCGTCTGCGCAGCAAATCCGTCACTGCGGGCGGCGTGGAGCTGACCGTTGAAGTCCAGCTGCGCGAACGCCTCGATATCGTCAACAAGCTGCTCGATACGGACGGCGTCCACAGCGCGACGCTGATTGCCTGCCAGTCCGAGGCGGGCAACTAAAGGAGCGCCTATGCCTACCATTCGCAGTATGCCCCTGCGCCACGAGCTGAAGTATCTCATTACTCCGGCCGAGCTCTGCGTTCTGCGGGGTATTCTGAAGCCGCTGCTTTCCCCCGATCCGAATGGGGATCAGAATAATGAATATGTCATCCGGTCCCTGTATTTTGACACTTACGATGACCAGGCTCTGGAGGAAAAGATTGCCGGCGTGGGAATGCGGAAAAAGTACCGCATCCGGATCTATAACTTCAGCGACAAGGTCATTAAGCTTGAGTGCAAGCACAAGCTCGGCGACCTGATTTCAAAACAGAGCGTCTCCATCCCGCGCGACCTGGCCGACCAGCTGATTGCCGGAGATCCGGAGGGTCTTCAGCGCATGAAGCACCCGCTGCTCCATGACATGTACCGCGAGATGAAGACGCGCCTGCTGAGGCCGGCCGTCATCGTCGATTACATTCGTGAAGCCTATATTCACGAGGCTGAAGAGGTCCGCATCACCTTTGACAAGCATCTGCGCACCGGTTTGTTTTCTCATGATCTGTTTGACGCTTCGCTTCCCACCTACCCTGTCTTTGACAATCCGGTCGAAATCCTGGAAGTCAAGTACGATGAGTTTCTCCCCTCCTATCTTCAGGCCGTCCTGAGCGGCATTACCGCACAGCGGAGTGCAGTCAGCAAGTATGTATGGTGCAGACGGTATGAGAATAAGGAGTACTGACCGCATCTCTTTACAGTGAATGCCACGGCAGCAGATTATTGACTGTAACCTTTAATACTAAAAGCAGCAGACGGCCGGATTGGCCCGTCTGCTGCTTTCCTGTAATGCGATCATGTTAAAGGTATTCACTGAATGTGGTTTCGTATAACCTTTCCCCATCAACCGAGGATGCTCTTCATCGTCTTCCCCTTGCCAACGGCCTTCTCGAAATCCGCGGTAAATGCCGCAACCGCTGCGTCAATCGCAGCATTTTTGACGAAACCGTCCAGAATCGCGGGGGCGCAAGTCGCCGCGCCGATTCCGTACTCACAGAGTTCCAGAACCTGCTGGCTGTTCTTAAAGGAGGCCGCCAAAACCTCTGCCCCGTACTTTCCCCGGGTCAAAATGTCCTGAATCTGCTTTACGATTCTCACGCCGTCAAACCCCATGTTGTCGATGCGGTTCAGATACGGTGCGACATACGCGGCTCCCGATTTTGCCGCGAGATAAGCCTGCATCGGCGTATAGACCGCCGTGCCGCACGTTACGATTCCCTTCGCCTTCAGCGCTTTCATCGCCTGAAAACCCGCCGGTACCGACGGGATTTTGACCACCGTCCTGCCGCCCAAAGCGCCTGCGATCGTCTCCGCTTCCAGGACAATCTCATCCGCCTCATCGGCCAGCACCTGGACGAAGAGTTCCGCCTCGCTGCCGATGATTTGCCGGATTTGGTTCAGCGTCGATCGGGGGTCGCTTCCTTCCCGGGACAGTATGGACGGATTGGTCGTTACGCCGTCCGCCGGATAAAGGGTCCACAGTCTGCGAATCTCTTCCGGGTTGGCATCGTCAATATACAGCTTCATTTTACACTCCTGCAGATTTTCTGTTCACATGGAAAAGCACCGGCAAAGAACTTTTGCCGGTGCACTTTCAGCTTTTCACACCGATCCTGACGAGCGCGCGGCGCAGTTTCGCTTCTGCAAGCGCTACCTCACGGGCATTGTCTTTGGCTTCGGTAAGCCGTTTCTCCGCCCGTTCCTTCGCCAGTTTTGCGCGCTCCAGATCGATGTCGTCCGCCCACTCAAAGGTCGTCGCAATCAGGTGTGCTTCGTTTGAAATGACAGAAAGCATCCCGCCGATGCAGGCCGCCTTCCGGGTCTGCCCGTCCGGCAAACGGATAACCGCTTCCCCGGCCCCGACGGCAGACACATAGTTCGCATGATTGGCAAGGATTCCGACATCTCCGTCAATCATGCGCGCTTTTAAACCCGTAACCTCGTCATCAAAGATAAGCCCGTCAGGCGTACTGATTCTCAGATGAAAGGTGCTCATGTGCGATCTCCCCTTGCCGCCTTTTCAACCGCTTCGTCAATCGTACCGACAAACAGGAAAGCGCTCTCTGGCAGGTCGTCATGCTTGCCTTCGATGATCTCCTTGAAGCCCCGCACCGTCTCTTTGATCGGCACATACTTGCCCTGATAGCCGGTGAACTGTTCCGCAACACTGAAGGGCTGGGACAGGAATCTCTGAATCTTTCTGGCGCGCGATACGGTAAGTTTGTCCGCCTCGGAAAGTTCGTCCATACCCATGATGGCGATGATGTCCTGCAGCTCACGGTAGCGCTGCAGAATCCGCTGCACTTCGCGGGCTACCTGATAATGCTCTTCGCCGACCACTTCCGGCGTCAGGATACGGCTCGTGGATTCCAGCGGATCGACCGCGGGATAGATGCCCTGGGACGCGATGGATCTGGACAGAACCGTCGTCGCATCCAGATGGGCAAACGTCGTAGCAGGCGCCGGGTCCGTCAGGTCGTCGGCAGGTACGTAAACCGCCTGGACCGAGGTAATGGAGCCGTGCTTCGTCGATGTGATCCGCTCCTGCAGCGCGCCCATTTCCGTCGCCAGCGTGGGCTGGTAACCCACGGCACTCGGCATTCTTCCCAGCAGAGCCGAAACTTCCGATCCAGCCTGCGTAAAGCGGAAGATGTTGTCGATGAACAGCAGCACGTCCTGCCCCGCCCTGTCACGGAAGTATTCCGCCATGGTAAGGCCTGACAGACCGACGCGCATACGCGCTCCCGGCGGCTCGTTCATCTGGCCGTAGACCAGCGCCGTTTTGCTCAGGACGCCGCTCTCCTTCATCTCGTAGTACAAATCGTTGCCCTCACGGGTACGTTCGCCGACGCCCGTAAAGACAGACAGTCCGCCGTGTTCCTTGGCAACGTTGTTGATGAGTTCCATGATGAGGACCGTCTTGCCGACGCCCGCGCCGCCGAACAGGCCGATTTTTCCGCCCTTGGCATATGGTGCAATCAGGTCAACGACCTTGATGCCGGTCTCCAGAATCTCCGTAGAAGTTTCCTGGTCTTCATACGCAGGCGCCGGTCGGTGAATGGGCCAGCGCTCCGCCGCTTCCGGCGCAGGCATATTGTCCACGGGTTCGCCCAGCAGGTTAAAGATGCGGCCCAGGCACTGCTCTCCCACCGGTACGGTGATCGGAGAACCAGTATCCTCTGCTTCGGCACCGCGCACCATTCCGTCCGTGCTGCTCATCGCGATACAGCGTACGACATCGTCGCCGATGTGCTGCGCCACTTCAGCGACAATCTCCCTTTCGCCGGAATGCACTTTGATTGCGCTGAGCAGTGCAGGCAATTCCCCGTCCCCGAAGCGTATGTCGAGAACCGGGCCGATGACCTGAATGACAGCGCCCTTACTTCCTTTTGCCATTCTCAAGCTCCTTTAACTCTTTGCAGCCTTATTGCTCAGCGCCAGCTACAATTTCGGTGATTTCCTGCGTAATTGCGCCCTGCCGCGCCCTGTTGTATTTCAGGCTGAGGTCGTCAATCATCTCCGATGCGTTCTTGCTGGCCGCATCCATGGCCGTCCTTCTGGCGGCAAGTTCGCTCGCAACCGACTCACACATGGCGCCGTACAGCATGCCGGCGATGTAATTGGGAACGATGGCGTTGTAGACCGTATCGGCTCCCGGCTCATACAGCACAAGCTCCCGGACGTCCGTCTTCTTTTCTTTCCCGGCAGCGGCGAGCGGAAGCAGTTCCATCGTATCCGGCTGCTGGGAGAGCAGTGAAACGAGTCTCGTATAAAGGACCTTCACACAGTCAAACTGGCCGTCCACGTATCCCCTGGTCAGGATTTCGCTGATGGAGAAGCAGTCGGCCACCGAGATGGATGCAGCCTCCATAAAGGAAGTGGTCAGCACCTCATACCCATGCCGGCAGAAATACTCCACGGCTCTTTTCCCGATCGGCAGGATACACAGTTCATCCGGTCTGCCCATTTCAGAAGCAGCCTTAATGATGTTGCTGTTGTAGCCGCCTGCCAGGCCTCTGTCGCCGGCAATGACGATCACACAGGTTTTCCGTATCTGCCTGTGCTGCTGGTAAACGGATGAAAAGTCATTGGTGGAAGCTTCGATCTCCTGCAGCGCTTTCCACAGTTCCTCGTGATAAGGTCTGCAGCTTTCCTGCCGAAGTTTGGCTTTCCTCAGTTTGGAAGAGGCGACCAGTTCCATTGCTTTTGTAATCTGCATGGTACTTTGTACGCTTTTAATCCGGAGCTTGATGTCCTTCATCGAAGCGCCAGCCATCCGTCACCCCTCCTTTCTCAACCGATGAAATCAGCCGTAAACTTCTGCAATACCCGTTTCAGCTTCTCTTCGGTTTCCGCTTCAAACTTGCCCGTCGTCCGGATTTCTTCAAAAATGTCCGGCTGTTCTGCTTCAATGCGTGCATACAGCCGCTCTTCGTAATCCGCTATCCGGTCGAGCGACACGCCGGCCAGATAATCGTGCGTCACTGCATAGATGATGCACACCTGCTTCTCGACGTCAACCGGCTTGCTCTTACCCTGCTTGAGCACTTCCACAACCCGCTCGCCCTGTGCAAGGCGAGCCTTCGTATCGGCATCCAGGTCGCTTCCGAACTGTGCAAAGCTCTGCAGTTCCCTGTACTGGCTGTAAATCAGTTTGAGGGAACCGGCCACCTTCTTCATCGCCTTGATCTGCGCATTTCCGCCGACGCGGGAAACCGAGATACCGGGGTTGACGGCAGGCATGATTCCCGAGTGGAAAAGCTCACTTTCCAGGAAGATCTGACCGTCCGTGATGGAAATCACGTTGGTGGGGATGTAGGCGGAGACGTCGCCGGCCTGCGTTTCGATGATCGGCAGCGCTGTCAGGCTTCCGCCGCCGTACTCCGGCGCCATCCTCGCCGCGCGTTCCAGCAGTCTGCTGTGCAGATAGAAAACGTCACCGGGATAAGCCTCCCGTCCGGGCGGGCGGCGGATCAGCAACGACATCGCACGGTAGGCGACCGCATGTTTGGACAGATCGTCGTAGATCACCAGCACGTCCTTGCCTTGGTGCATGAAATACTCGCCCATCGTGCATCCCGTGTAAGGCGCAATGTACTGCATGGGCGCCAGTTCCGAAGCGGTTGCGCTGACGACAATGGTGTAATCCATCGCACCGGCCTGGCTGAGCTGTTCAACCAGCTGCGCGACGGTTGAATTCTTCTGTCCGATCGCGACGTAAATGCAGATGACACCCTTCCCGCGCTGGTTGATGATGGTGTCCGTCGCAATCGTCGTTTTTCCCGTCTGCCTGTCTCCGATGATAAGCTCGCGCTGCCCGCGTCCGATCGGGATCATGCTGTCGATGGCTTTAATACCGGTCTGCAGCGGCACGTTGACGCCTTTGCGCTCAATGATTCCGGGAGCCGGGCTTTCAATCGGCCGCGTTTCTGCGGCCTTTACGGCGCCTTTGCCGTCAACCGGCTGCCCCAGGGCGTTGACGACGCGGCCGATCAGCCCCTCGCCGACCGGCACGGACACGACACGTCCGGTTCGCTTGACCGAGCTGCCTTCGTGCAGCTTGCTGTCACTGCCCAGAATAACGACGGAAACAAAGTCTTCCTCCAAATTCAGCGCCATGCCATACTCGCCGTTTTCAAATTCAACCAGCTCGTTGGCCATGCACTTATCCAGACCGGAAGCCTTTGCAATTCCGTCTCCGACCAGAACAACCGTTCCGGTTTCGCTTTGTTCAATGCGCTTACCGTAATCTTTGATCTGGCTTTTGATGATCTTCGATATCTCTTCGGCCTTCAAGTCCATGCATTCACCGACTTTCTTTTGCAAAAATCATCCTTATCCCTGACCGGATAAGACTCTGGCAAGATTCCCCAGCTTGGCGGAAACCGTATTGTCATAGCAGACACCGTCCACCTCAATCCGCATTCCGCCCCGCAGTTCCGGATTCACCACGTATTCCGGTTCAATGGTCTTGCCCGTTTTACGGCTAAGAGAAGAGACGATCTTCTCCTTCTGATCTGACCGTAATTCGACCGCGCTTGAAATCCGTGCCACCGCGATTCTGTGCTGCTCACGGTATGCGCTGACATAGGCTTTCCTGCACTGAGAAAATTCTTTCAGCGCATTGCGGTCGACCATGATTTTGAGCAGGTTCAGTGTCATTGCGTCCACCTTGCCGCCAAAGGACTGCTCCAGCAGCGACTGGCGTTCCGCCTTGGACAGCACATAGGAATCCAGCAGGCGTACATAAGCAGGCTCTGCGGATAAAACATCCGCAATCAGCGTAAGGTCTCTCAGAATCTGCTCTTCACGGGCGCTCTCCACTGCAAGATCATGAAGCGCATTCCCGTAGACTGCTCCGCTTTCGGCCATCACGCCTCACCCACATTCTTGATAAAATCTTCAATCATGGCATCATGGTCTTCTTCGCTGATTTCCCTGTCGAGAATCTGGGAAGCGATATCCAGCGCGATACCGGAAAGCTCGCCTTTGGCGTCGTTGAAAGCCTTCTGGCGTTCTCTCTGAATATCCGCCTCTGCTTTGCGCTTGATCTGTTCGGCCTGCTCCTTTGTCTCTTTGAGCATGTTGGCCGAGAGCTGTGCAGCATTCTGTGTCGCGGCGCTGACAATCTGTTCCGCTTCTTCTCTGGCACCCCTCATCCGGGTTTCGTACTCCGCTTTCAGGCTCTTGGCATCCGCCTCGGCGCTTTCAGCTTCCGAGTACTTCCCCTCAATCTCCATTCTCCTCTTTTCAAGAATTGCCGTAACGGGCTTGAAAAGAAATTTCTTAAACAGCAGCATCAGAAGCAGGAGATTGGCGATCTGGAAGATCATTGTCCAAGGGGCAATGGAAACAAATTCCTGCGTCTCCATTGATTACCCTCCCTTCGAAGATCGCTTAGCCGATCTGGCCGATCAGCGGATTGGCAAAGATCAGGATCAGCGCGATGATCAGGCTGTAAAGACCCGTCGTTTCCGCTACGGCGCAGCCCATAAACATCGTTGTGGTAAGTGTTCCGCGCATCTCCGGCTGGCGCGCCATTGCTTCAAGCGCCTTGCCAACCGCGTAGCCTTCGCCGATACCGGGGCCGATACCGCCGCTCATGCCGCATCCCGCGCCGAGCGCAGACAGTCCGCAAACGATAGCCTTCGCAATAAGTTTCGTCTCTTCCATGTTGTTCTCCCTCCACTTGAATCTGTGTTTGTAATATGTACCGCGCAGATGCGCCGATTACCTTATTCGCCCGGATCAGCCGCTCCGGAGATGTAAATCATGGTCAGCGTGCAGAAGATGAACGCCTGGAGCACGCTGGAGAAAAAGTCAAAATAGAGCGACAGAATGGCCGGCAGGCCGAAACTGAGCAGCGGAATCTTTGACAGAACACTGCCCAGGGCGCCCGGGAACAGCCCCAGCACCATGCTGGATAGGGAAGCCAGTCCGCCGTAGATCAACGTCGTGATGACGCTGCCGCTGGCGATGTTGCCGAAGTGACGTAGCGCCATCGATACCGGCGTCGCCACCTCGCTGATGACGTTCATGGGAAACATCACCACGACAGGTGCCGCAAAGCCCTTGACATATCCCCACGGACCGTTCGTGCGGATCTTCGTGTAGGTGATGATGGCGAAAACGAAGAACGCCCACCCCAGCACCGTCGAAAGATCACAGGTCGGTGCCTTGGCGCCCACCACACTGGACAGGCTGCAACCGGCGGAGAGCGCAAACATGGCGCCGATCAGCGGTACATACCACGTTTCCAGATACTGCGGCCCCATCGTATCCCTGACAAGCCCCTGGACGGTTGTGACGATCCACTCGGCGACAACCTGTCTTTTCCTCGTTGGATGCACTTCAAGGTTCTTCGTCATAAACCTGCAGGCGAGAACCAAGATGGCCATGACAATCCACGTTGTTATGACCGTCTCGGTCAGCATAAAGCCGCCGAGCTGCGGAATCGACACCAGGATTCTTGCACCCGTTATGTTAATGCTCATACGCCTCTTCCCCCGTTACCTGTCAACTATTGCAAATGTTCTCATTTCTTCCGGCTGATAAACCTGTCCAGATGCTGTACCAGCATCACGCCAATCTTTGGGATGACGAGCGCGATCAGACAGGCGATGCCGTCTGTCTGAGGGATCAGGAACGCGATCACGGCCGCTGCGGCCATCCCCATCATCCTTGTCGTATAAGAAGCGCGGATCCGGTTTTGCGCCAGGACGGTGTCCTGTGTCTGTGCGATCTCTCTTACGGTCCGGCCCAGCAGAACCAGATTCATCAGCGCGGCGGCAAGGCCAATCAGCCCGCCCAGAATAACCGCGGCATTCAATTTACCCAGACAGACATAAACCACCAGCATAAGCGCAAAAAGGACGCTGCTGATGATTGCAATCTTTTTCAGGCTGTCGTCGATTCCGTCATCGGGACGGTCAAACTGTTGCATTCCACGCTACTCCTATTTTTCAAATACTCATTTAGTATACCATTTTCCGATTGCCCCGGTCAATGATTTACCGCCTCAAATTCAATTCAACCGCCCGTCAATCCGGTTCATGATTCGTCTACTGCATTTCACCCAACGCACCCAGTACCAAGACCGTCGCAGCGATGGCCGCCGTCTCTGTCCGCAGGATGCGCGGTCCAAGCGTCACAGCCGTCGCGTTCGCGTTGCTCTGCAGCCATTGTATCTCCATCTCGGAAATCCCGCCCTCCGGGCCGATCAGAATTCCGACCGTCAGTCCGTTTTGATCTTGTAACGGTTTCAAAACGTCGTGAATGGCCGGCGACTTTCCTGCAGTCGAGCCTTCCCACGGAACCAGCAGCACATCCGTGTTCCGCAGTGCCTGCAGCGCTGCTTTCAGCCCCACCGGCTCATCAACTTCCGGTATCCGTGAACGGCCGCATTGCTTCACGGCTTCGGTGGCGATCGTTCTCCACCGTTCCTGCTTCCGGGCTGCGTTTTTTCGGTCCGGCATGGGCACGCTGCGTTCCATCAGGACCGGGCAAAACCGGTTTATTCCCAGCTCCGTACCCTTCTGGATGATCCATTCCATCTTCTCCGCCTTGGGCAACCCCTGAAACAGCGTGATATCCGACCCGGGTTCGGTATCTTCCAGTTTCTCTTTCAACTCGATCTGTACGGTTTCTCCGGCGGTAAGAATCGCGGCTTTCCAGCGCTGTGCCTCAAACACAGCCTCGATTTCGTCGCCGGGTTCCAGACGCAGCACGCGCTGCGCATGCCGCACGTCGTCGTCTCTCAGGCGGATGATTCCGTTATCGTCAATCACGAAAAACCGATGCATCTTATTCCTTCACGCGTGCGGCCAGGCACACCCATTCTCCTTCCGTCAGCCGATCACAGACCACGTAGCCTGCCCGTTCCAACGCATTCAGTACGTCCGCTTCTTTCTCCCGGATAATACCGGACATGATAAAGACACCGTCCTTTTCCAGCTTGGTGGATACGGGCTTGCACAGATAACAGATGACATCTGCGATAATGTTTGCAACGATCACGTCAGCGTTCTCTTCGCATTGTTCCAAAAGATCCCCCTGCACTGCCCTGACCCGGTCTTCCAGATGATTGTTCCTGATGTTTTCATCCGCGACCTTTACGGCCAGTTCATCCAGATCGATGGCGATACACGACTCCGCCCCCAGCTTGGCCGCTGCCAGGGCGAGGATGCCGCTGCCGCATCCCACGTCGATGCACTTGCAATGGCTGCGGACGTACTTTTCCAGCATCCGGATGCACATGGACGTCGTCTCATGCGTACCTGTGCCGAACGCCATCCCGGGATCCATCTCCAGAACGAGATCGTCCGGCTTCGCTTCGTAAGTCTCCCATGTCGGTTTCACAATTATACAGCTGCCGATCCGCATGGGCTTATACCATTTTTTCCAGTTGTCCTTCCAATCCTCGTCCTGTACCGTTTCAGTCTCCGTCTTTAGGCTGCCAAGGTCAAAGCCAAGGCTTTCCCCGCGAAGGGTCTGAACCTTTTCACGTGCCAGCGAGGTCTTTTCCGCCTCGTTTCCGTCTGCTTCAAAATAAGCCTTGACGATGACTTCCTCCGGCATGTTTTGCAGCACATGTTCGTCGATCATGTCCCACATTCCGTCGCGCTTGTCCGCCGAAAGCACATCGTAACGGTCCACGATTTCTGTGCCGCAAGCCCCGATTTCCATCAGCAGTCCGGAAATCACTTCGGCTCCCATCGTCGTCGTGTGCACGCTCAGTTGAATCCATTTCATGATACCCTTCTCCTTCTGTCCGTTTCCAAAACCAAGCAAAGCGAAGTTCCTCTGGGACTTCGCTTTGCCCTTTCAGGCTTTTATTTTTTATCGAACCGCTCTTTAAAGCGCTCTGTGTTTTCCTTTATGTAGCTGCGCACCTGCTCGCCAAAGCTCTTACGCTTTTCGTATTCCCTTCCGTTCAGAGAGTCTTCAAATTGCCTCAACAGGTCCTTCTGGCGCTCACCCAGGTGCTTGGGCACCTCGACGTGAACGGTGAAATACAGGTCACCCCTGCCGTTCCCCTTGAACTGCTGTACACCCTGATTGCGGATACGGAACGACGTGCCCTCCTGTGTACCCGTCGGGATGCTGTAGCGTGTCGTTCCCTCCAGCGTCGGCACCTCAATCTCTCCGCCCAGAGCAGCCTGGGTGAAGGAAATCGGAACCTCACAGTAGAGATCAAACCGATCGCGTTTGAAAATCTTATGCGGCCGGACGGAACAGGTGATGTAAAGATCGCCGGGTGCTCCGCCGTTTGTGCCGGGCTCGCCCTCGCCGGGAATCATCATGAAGTTCTGCCCGTCGTCGACACCAGCCGGAACGTTCAGCGTCACCGTTCTCGTAATCCGTTTGAATCCACTGCCGGAACAGTCGGGACACCGGTCTTTGACGACTCTTCCCTTGCCTCCGCACGCCGAGCAGGTTCTCAGCGTCTGGACCTGCCCGAAGGGCGAATTCATAGTGACGCGCTGCTGCCCGGAGCCCCCGCAAACGGAGCAGGTCTGCGGCTGCGTTCCGGGTTTTGCACCGCTTCCGTGGCAGGTGTCGCATACCGCTCTGCGGTTGAAGGAGAACTCCTTTCTGCAGCCGAATGCAGCTTCCTCAAACGAGAGATTCAGGTTGTGCTGCAGATCAGAGCCCCTTCTCGGTGCGTTCTGGCGTGCTCCGCTGCTTCTGCCGCCAAAGCCCGCACCCGTAAACATGTCGAATATATCTTCAAATCCGCCGAAGCCGCCAAATCCGCCGAACCCCTGCCCGCCAGACATGCCGCTTCTGGGATCATCGAATCCGAATTGATCATAGCGCGCTTTTTTCTGAGGATCCGAAAGCACCTGATACGCCTCGTTAACCTCTTTAAAGCGCTCTTCTGCCTGCTTGTCGTCCGGGTGCAAGTCCGGATGACAGGCCTTGGCCGCCTTGCGGTACGCCTTTTTGATCTCATCCTCGGATGCGCTTTTGGAGACCCCTAATACCTCGTAGTAATCCCTTTTGTCTGCCACGGCAGTCACCGCCATTCTGCTAATCACGCTGTGTCGCCGTCAAACTGACGGCGACACAGCCGGCTATTATTGGTTTTCAATCCGATCAGTGCACGTCGTAATCCGCGTCGGATGCACCGTCTCCGGACGTCCCGCCCTGATTCTGGTTCCAGTTCTGCTGATCCGCGCTGCCGGCGCCGGCCTGCTGGGCCGCTTTGCCGAAGATCGCATAGACCTTCTGGGAGAACGCGTCCATCGCGTTCTTGACCTGCTGCGCATCATTCGTCTCGCGAACTTTCTTGAACTCGGCCACTTCGCTTTCGATGGCGGCTTTATCCTCCGCGCTGAGCTTGTCGCCGATTTCACGCAGCTGCTTTTCGACTTCGAAAATCAGTGCATCCGCGCGGTTCATCGTTTCGACCTCTTCCTTGCGTTTCTTGTCCTCTTCCGCATACTGCTCCGCTTCGCGTACGCGCTGCTTGATTTCGTCCTCGCTCAGATTGGTGCTGGAGGTAATCGTAACCTTCTGCTCGTTGCCCGTTCCGAGGTCCTTTGCGGATACGTTCACGATGCCGTTGGAGTCGATGTTGAAGGTAACTTCGATCTGCGGTACACCGCGCGGCGCCGGCGCGATGCCGGTAAGCTGGAATCTGCCCAGCGTCTTGTTGCCCGCTGCCATTTCACGCTCACCCTGCAGTACATGGATGTCAACGGATGTCTGGCCGTCCGCAGCGGTGGAGAACACCTGGCTCTTGTTGGTCGGGATGGTCGTGTTCCGGTCGATCAGGCGCGTAAACACGCCGCCCAGCGTCTCAATGCCCAGGGAAAGCGGCGTGACGTCCAGCAGCACGACGTCCTTGACGTCGCCGCCGAGAATGCCGCCCTGGATGGCAGCGCCAACCGCGACGCACTCGTCCGGGTTGATGTTGCGGTAGGGCTCCTTGCCGGTCATCTTGCGGACAGCTTCCTGTACCGCGGGGATACGCGTAGATCCGCCCACGAGGATGACACGGCCGACTTCGCTGGCCGTCATACCCGCGTCGCGCAGCGCGTCACGGATCGGGCCGACAGTGGCTTCAACAAGATCACGGGTCAGTTCGTCAAACTTCGCACGCGTAAGCGTGATGTCCAGATGCTTGGGGCCTGTCGCATCCGCAGTGATGAACGGCAGGTTGATGTTCGTGCTGAGCACGCCGGAAAGCTCGATCTTCGCCTTCTCTGCTGCTTCCTTCAGGCGCTGGAGAGCCATTCTGTCCGCCTTGAGGTCGATACCCGTATCCTTCTTGAACTCGGACGCGAGATAGTCGATAATCCTCTGGTCGAAGTCGTCGCCGCCCAGGTGCGTGTTGCCGTTGGTGGCCTTGACTTCGAACACGCCGTCGCCCACTTCAAGGATGGATACATCGAAAGTGCCGCCGCCCAGGTCGTAGACCAGGATCGTATGGGAATCTTCCTTGTCAAGGCCGTACGCCAGGGAAGCCGCCGTCGGCTCGTTGACGATACGCTTGACGTCCAGTCCCGCGATTCTGCCGGCATCCTTGGTCGCCTGACGCTGGCTGTCAGAGAAGTACGCCGGAACCGTGATGACCGCTTCGGTTACCTTCTCGCCCAAATAAGCTTCCGCGTCTGCCTTCAGCTTCATCAGGATCATGGCGCTGATGTCCTGCGGCGTGTAATCCTTTCCGTCAATCGTGATTCTGCGGTCCGTGCCCATGTCGCGCTTGATCGAGATGATCGTGCGGTCCGGGTTGGCCACCGCCTGACGCTTCGCTACCTGGCCCACCAGGCGCTCGCCGTTCTTGGCGAATGCCACGACGGAAGGCGTGGTGCGGGATCCTTCCGCATTGGGGATGACGACGGGCTCGCCGCCTTCGATCACAGCCACACAGCTGTTCGTAGTGCCAAGGTCAATGCCTATAATCTTGCTCATAACAGTTTCCTCCTTCTATTCGAAAGCGTTTATTTCTTTTTATATCGAACGGTTAACCCGCTACGACCTTCACCATGGCGTGCCGGATGACTTTGTCGCCCATCCGGTAGCCCTTCTGCAGCACCTGGCAAACCGAACCCGGTTCGCCTTCTTCCGGCGTTCCCTGCAGTACCGCGTTCATCAGTTCTGCGTCAAACGGCTCACCCTGCGGATCAATGCACTCCACCTTCAGCTGGCTCATTGCCTCATTCATCTGCCGCAGCACCATCTCCACGCCCGCCTTCAGCGGCGATTCCTCGTCGCCGGCAGCGGCAAGCGCTCTCTCCAGATTATCCAGAACCGGCAGAAAACACTTAACCGTATCCTTGCTGCCCTCTTCAAACGCTTCTTTCCGCGTGTTCTCCGTCCGTCTGCGGTAATTCGCGAACTCGGCCTTCTGGCGCTTGGCCATTTCGAGGTATTCATCGCGTTCACCGATCAGCTTTTCGATTTCTGCCGTCTGATCTGTCTGTTCGCCGTCTTCCACAGCCGGTTCCGTTTCTTCTTTTTCAGGCTCCACTACCGTCTCTTCCGTGCTGTCCATCTCTTCAGAACGCGTTTCGTTCTGCTCCTGCTCCATGCTTTTCACTCCTCTTGCTCAGCGGCCTGTCCGGGGTGTCCCGTCGTCGTCGCCGATTTCTTGTCTGTTGATCGCTCTTCCAAGCGCTTTGCCGACCTCTTCCAGGACGGATACGGCCCGTCCATACTGCATCCTTGTCGGTCCGATCAGCCCTACGGTGTTCACGCGTCCGTCCATCAGCCTGTAACTGGCCGTCACCACGGAGCAGTCTCTCAATTCTTCTATTCCCGTTTCCGGGCCGATCCGAACCGTGATTTCCATTTCGCCCTGCCGGCTCAGAAGGGATATCATTTTGTCGCGGGTCTCCAGTACTTTCAGCAGTTCCTGGGCTTTGCCGACATCCGAGTATTCCGGGAAGCCAAGCAGATTGGAGCGGCCGCCCACAACCAGCGTACCGTCATCGGCTGCCTCATCCGGGATACCGGCAATCTCCCGGAGCATTCCGCGGATTCCTTTGCCTTCGTTCTCCGCGATGTCCAGCAGAGCTTTTTTCAGCTGCGACAGCGGACACCCATTCAACCTCTCGGACAGGATTCTCGAAACCGCGTAAAGCGCGTCCGGCGCAATGCTCTGATCCAGTTCCAGCATCTGCTGCTTCACGGCTCCGCTTTGCGTAACCAGTACTGCCAGAATCCTTCTGTCTGAAACCGGCACCAGTTGGATGTGGCCGATCTTCTGTTCCGCCCGGGGGGTGCGGGTCATCACCGCGGTCGTGTAATTGGTCATGCCCGAGATGACCTTCGCCAGCTTCGCGGATAGCGTCCCCACCTGCTGGGCACGTGTGTCAAAGCACGACTGAATATAAGACAGTTCTTCTGGCGTCAGCGGTGCCGGATGAATCATCCTGTCCACGTACAGCCTGTACGCCTTGTTGGAAGGCACCCGTCCGGCCGACGTATGTGGCGAATCCAGATACCCAAGTTCCTCCAGGTCGCTCATTTCGTTCCGGATCGTGGCCGATGAAAGGTTCTGTTCGTATTTCTTCGAGATGGTCCGTGAACCAACCGGCAAAGCCGTCAGGATGTAATCATCAATGATGGCCTGAAGAATGCGATACTTTCTCTCGATGAGGTCCATCCTGTCTCCTCCTCTCGTTTGTTAGCACTCTTTTGTTTCGAGTGCTAACCTGCGGATAAAATACCACTATCGAACTGCTTTGTCAACACCTTTTTTATCTTTTTTAATGCTCCGGGGAAAGATTCCGCAGTGCACGGCCAGCGCTGCGCCGGACACACTCTATATCTTCGGATATCCTTGCCGCAAGCTGCTCGCGGGATTCAAACCGCTGTTCATCCCGCAGACGTGCAAGAAAGGAAACCTTCATTCTCTTGTCGTACAGCGCTCCGCCAGTATAGTCAAGCAAGTGCGCCTCTATGCATGCTGCGCCGCCCGGCAGCGTCGGATGCTCGCCCACGTTTACTGCAGCCGCGTAAACACCGTCCTCCAGGCTGACTTCCGCCGAGTAAACGCCTCTGCCCGGTACGGCCTTCCCTGACGGAAAGAGGAGATTGGCCGTCGCGTAACCGAGGCTGCTGCCGATATGCCGCCCCTCCGTGACGGTTCCCGATACACTGTAGGGGCGTCCAAGCATTCGGGCCGCCAGCTGCACGTCTCCCTTCAGAACGGCTTCCCGGATCCTTGTCGAAGAAACCGCTTCTCCCTCTACGCAAACCGCATCCACAATAACCGTTTCGAAACCGAGTTCCATCCCCAGGCTCTGCATATCCGCAGCCTTGCCGCTTCCATGTGCGCCGAAGGTGTAATTATACCCGATCACAATGAAACGCGGATGGAGCGCATCCGCAATCCCTTCCACAAACGTTCTGGGAGACTGGCTTGCATAGGCTTTGTCAAAAGGTCGCAGCACGGCGGCCTGAATTCCGGTCTTTTCGATGGAGTGAATCTTCTCTTCGAGAGTCTCCAGCTGCAGCGGCACCCTGTCCGGGTTGAATGCCTGCATCGGGTGCGTCGAATAACTGTAGGCGACGCTGCAAAGCCGGTTTTCGTCAGCCAGCCTAACCGCTTCGGCCATCAGTTTTTGATGGCCAAGATGAACGCCGTCAAAGGTTCCGAACGCGACTGCGGTCCTGCCCCCGTCCCATTCTTTTTCATTACTCAATAAGCGCATGTTTTCCCCTTATTCCAGCAGCATGGCGTCAAAATGAATCTCGCCGTCTGACAAGGCGCCGATTCCGCAAAAACGGTCGCCCAAATACAGCCGGGAACAGACTCCTGGTTTGTAAGGCCCCTCAATCCGTTCCTCCGGAATCCTGTTCCCGCAACGGACCTGTTTTTCCGCCTGTTCGCTGATCGTGATTCTGGGCAGATGTGCGAGCGGGTAATCCATCGGCAGCAGAACGGGCTCCCAATCCGAAAGCGACTCCAGTTCCTCCGGCGACAGAGCCGACTCGATCGTAAAAGGTCCGGAAGCCGTCCGCACAAGCGTCCCCATACAGGCAGGTATGCCCAGTGCTCCGCCGATATCCTTGCACAGTGTGCGGATATAGGTTCCCCTTCCGCAGCGGATCTGCAGCATCCAGCTCCCGCCTTCCGCCCTTCCGAGTATCTCGATGCCGTCGACGTGGATCTTCCGCGCTGCCACCTCGACCTGGCAGCCTTCTCTGGCTAATTCGTAAAGCCTTTTCCCGTTGCGTTTCAGCGCGGAATACAGTGGCGGCACCTGATCGATTTCGCCGATAAAGCGGGGAATCACCGCCTCCAGTTCTTCCCTGCCGATCTGCACCTTCTCCTCGCGGAGAATCTGTCCGGATAAATCCTGCGTATCCGTCTCGATGCCGGGCACCCACTGTGCCTCATAGACTTTCTCTTTATCGGTGATCAGATCAAACAGCCGTGTCGCCTTCCCGATCATTACGGGCAGAACACCCGCTGCATCGGGGTCGAGCGTCCCGGCATGGCCGATCTTCGTACCTTTCGGCAATCTCTTTCTGAGCCGCAGCACGACAGCGGAACTCGTCATACCCGCGGGTTTTCGGACGCACAGAAATCCGTTCATTCTTCCCCCAACTTGTTCAGCATACGCGAGAGTATTTCTGCTTCTGCCTTTTCAATCGGCATCTTCAGCGTACAGCCTGCGGCCTGCGCGTGTCCGCCGCCGCCCAGGGCGTACGCGATGTCGTTTACCGTATCCGGCTCCATGGCACGCAGCGAGGCTTTGATGCCATCATCCCGTTCCGACAGCAGAAACGCCATGCGGACGCCCTCTATCTCCAGCGCGAGATTGACCAGCCCGTCCGCTTCGCCATAGGTGCATCCGGTCCGCTCATAGTCCTCTTTCCGTAGCCAGATGATACCAATCCGGTGTCCGGCGCCAAAGTGCAGGCTGTTCAGCGCGATTCGGGTGAGTTCAATCTTCTTAAGCGGCTGCATTCGGTACATTCTGCTGGAAATGTCAGCGATATCCGCCCCGCATCCCATCAGCTCAGCTGCCGCTTGAAGCGTTTGGGCGGAAGTATTGGCATAACGGAAGTGGCCGGTATCCGTTGACATCCCCAGCAGCAGGCAGGTCGCCATATCCGCATCCACGGCGACGCCCAGTTCGCGGATCACCTCGAATGCCAGCAGGCAGCAGGAGGACTCTCCGCCCCGCACATAGTTGAGATCCCCGAAGAGCGGATTGGTGGCGTGATGATCAATCACCATCCGCTTCTCCCCGCTTTCAAAGGCGGGCAGCAGCACGCCCATCAGTTCCGGCGAACTGACATCCACCGCAACCGTCAGGCAGGTTTTCTGCGCTTCGCTTGCGCAGACAGTCTGCACCGTCTGTGCCCCTTTCAGAAAGCACAGCGACTGCGGTACGGGATCCGCACAAAAGACGGATACGGTTTTACCCAGGGACTGCAGGGCAAGTCTCAGAGCAAGCGCCGCGCCCAGGGTATCCCCGTCCGGCGATTTGTGGGAAAACAGGGAAATCCGGTCTCCGGAAGAGCACAGCGCTTCTGCCCAGACATGCAGGCTGTCACTCTTCCTCTCCATCCGATCCGTCCTCCTTTTTGACCACCTGATTGATCAGGCTTGCGATCCGAACGCCGTATTCGATGGACGTATCGAGTTCGAAGAGCAGTTCCGGCGTATAGCGCAGCTGAACCGCCTGTCCGACCCCGTGCCGGATAAAACCTGCCGCCTTCTTCAGTGCGTCCATCATCGGCTTTCTCTTGTCTTCCTCAAATACGCTGATGAAAACTTTCGCATACCGTAAATCACGCGTCACATCCACGTGCGTGACGGAAAACATGCAGTCGGTTCTGGGATCGCTCAGTTCCTCCCGCACAATCCGTTCGACCTCCCGCTGGATCAGCGGCGCTATCCTGTCCGTTCTCTCAAAAGACTGTGTAGCCATACTGTTTTCTCCCTCTTAATTCTGAAGCCGGCACACAGCCGGCTTCAGCGATGACATTTGCATTTACTGTTCGATCTGCTCCATCAGGAAGCACTCGATGACGTCTCCCTCTTTGATGTCGGAATAGTTTTCGAGGCCGACGCCGCACTCGTATCCCTCGCTGACCTCGCGAACCGCATCCTTAAACCGCTGCAGGGATGAGAGCTTTCCTTCAAAGACGACGACGTTGTCGCGCAGGAGACGGACCTGCGCATTGCGCTGAATCTTTCCGTCCGTCACATAGCCGCCCGCGATGACGCCGACACCCGTGATCCGGAAGACGTTCCGGACCTGTGCGTGGCCGAGAAGGTTTTCCTTGAACTCGGGGGACAGCAGGCCCTTCATCGCCTTTTCGACATCCTCAATCGCCTGATAGATAATCCTGTAATAGCGGATATCAATGCCGTCGCGCTCCGCAGCCGCCCTGGCTTTCGCATCCGGCCTGACATTGAAGCCGATGATGATAGCGTGATCGATACCGGCGAGCATGACGTCGTTTTCCGTAACGCCGCCGACGCCGCTGTGGATGGTCTTGACGTGCACCTTTTCGTTGCTCAGCTTCTCCAGAGACTGCTTGACCGCCTCGACAGAGCCCTGAACATCCGCTTTGATGATGATGTTGAGGTCCTTGACCTCGCCCTCCGCCATCTTGCCGAAAAGCTCTTCCAGCGTGGAAGCCGAGCTGTTTTTGACCATGGAGGCGCGCGCTTTGGCCGCACGCTCCTCAACCACCTGCCTGGCCAGCTTCTCGTCTTCTACCGCAATGAATTCGTCGCCGGCTTCCGGCACCTCGCCAAATCCGACGAGTTCGACAGGCGTCGACGGAAGCGCCGTCTTCACCTTGTCGCCTCTGGAGGAAACCATGGCGCGGACTCTGCCGTACGCGCCGCCGGCTACGACCATGTCGCCGACATGCAGCGTACCGTTCTGAACCAGCGCCGTTGCGACTGCGCCGCGGGAATGATCCAGCTTCGCCTCGATGATGACGCCGCGTGCTTTCCGGTTCGGATTCGCACGCAGTTCCAGCATGTCCGCCATCAGCAGCACGTTCTCCAGCAGATCATCGACACCCTCGCCTGTCTTGGCCGATACGGGAACCATGATGGTGTCGCCGCCCCACTCTTCGGGAACGAGTTCGTACTGAGTGAGCCCCTGCTTTACGCGATCCGGATCAGCATCCGGCTTGTCGATTTTATTGATCGCCACGATGATCGGGCACTTGGCAGCCCTCGCGTGATGGATGGATTCGATGGTCTGCGGCATGACGCCGTCGTCCGCTGCGACAACCAGAATCGCGATATCCGTCGCCTGTGTTCCGCGCGCGCGCATCGCCGTAAACGCCTCGTGGCCCGGCGTGTCGAGGAAGGTGATCTGACGGCCGCTGACGTGCGCGGTATACGCGCCGATATGCTGTGTAATGCCGCCCGCCTCGCCGGCTGTGACCTTCGTCTTGCGGATATAGTCGAGCAGGGAGGTCTTGCCGTGGTCGACGTGGCCCATGATCGTAACGACAGGCGGACGCGGCTGTAGCTGCTCGTCGCTGTCCTCCACGTTCTCTGCGGACAGCGCGTCCTCGGCCGTTTTGTCGAGCTTCATCTCCAGCGTGACGCCGAATTCCGAAGCCACCAGTGAGGCCGTGTCGTAATCCAGCTCCTGGTTGATGGTTGCCATGATGCCGAGCAGCATCAGCTTCTTGATGATCTCGCCTGCCGGCTTGCCGATGCGTTCGGTCAGGTCGCGCACCGTAATCGTCTCAGCCGTCATATACGCCGTCTCGATCTTGATCGGCGCCATCATCTGCTGGGCAGAAACCTGCTTGCCCTTCTTGCGGCGTCCGCGTACGACATCGTCGTCCATCCTGAGGCCGCTGTCTTTTGCAAGCTGCTTACGGTTCTTGACGGGCTGATGCTCCGGATCGTGCTGGCGCTGGCGCAGCTTCTTGTTCGGATCGTAGTTAGAGACCCGTTCTTTTTCAACGGTCGGCATCAGTTCCGGACCACGGGCAGCAGGCCGCTGCGGCCGCGGAGACACGGGTCTCCCGCCCGCCGGCGCGCCCGCACTGCGGGCGCCGGGCTGTGTGCCGGGTCTGACGTTTCCGCCTGCCGGACGGGCACCCTGCTGCGGCCCCCGCGCTGCAAAGGTTCCCTGCGGCCTTCCCTGACCGGGAGCCGGCCTCATGCCGCGAGGCGCCGTGCCGGCGGCAGAATCCGTACGGAACGGCTGGCCCTGCTGCTGTGCGGGGCGCCGTTCCTGTCCCTGTGCAGGCCTGGCTGCCTGTACGGGCCTTACCGCAGGCGCAGGCCTCGCTGCCGATACAGCCGCGGGTGCCGGGCGCTCCGCCGGTGCAGCTTTTTCTTCTGCCGGTTTTTCGGCCTTGGGCGTGGGTTTTTGCGCCTCTTCCTGCTTCGGCGCCACCGGTGTCTCTTCCTTTACCGGTACGTCGTCCGGCATGGTCCACGCCTTGCTCTGGGCAGAAATCGCCTTCTCCTGCTCACGGCGAAGCTGCTCCTCCCGTTCGGCTTCCTCCTTCTGTCGGAAACCGTTCTGCAGCTTACGCAGCTCGCTGAGCGTTTTTTCAGCTGATTGCCTCAGTTTTGTTGCATCCGTAAACAGTTGCCCTGCTTTACGGCTCAACTCTTTTGTCGCATCCTGAATTTTCATGTTGGCCATTCTGCCCCTGCACCCCCGCATTCAGCGTTGTTTATTGAATCCTTTGTTGTTCTGTATCTTCCGTTTATGGTTCTGGCTGTTCAGTTAGCATCATCAGCTTTTCCGCAAGCGGTCCTTTACACACGGCCGCGACCATTCTCCCGGACTTTCCGGTCGATCCCGCCAACCGGCCTGCCTCCGTTTCCCAGCAGGGAACCGAATGGTAGGCGCATCCGTCTCTGAACTCTTTTTTCGTGTTCTCCGAGGCCTCTTCATCCACAAGGATGAAGGCGGCGTCCCCCGCCCTTAAAGCCTTCAGCGCACCGTATTCCCCGGACGAAAGGATGCCTGCCCGCATTGCGAGGCCAAGCGTCTGATAAAACCGCGCATTTTTAATCGGCATTGATTTCCTCCGCAAGCCTTTCAAAAACGCTGTCGTCAATTTTCGTTTCCAGGGCCCGCTCCAGCTGCTTCTGTTTCACGGCCCTGGTCAAGCAGGCTTCCGACTTGCAGATGTAGGCGCCCCTGCCGGGCGCTTTGCCCTTGTGGTCTATGGAAACAATCCCTTCCGGGCTGCGCACCACGCGGAGCAATTCCCGCTTTTCCTTCATTTCTCGGCAGCCGACGCACATCCGCATCGGCGTCTTACGCGTTTTTACCGGCATATCAGCCCTCTGCTTCAGGGATTACCTGCTCTTCCGGCATTTCTGCCCTCATCTCTTCATACTGGGTCTGGCTCTTGATGTCGATCTTGCAGCCCGTCAGTTTAGCGGCCAGCCTCGCATTCTGTCCCTCTTTGCCGATTGCAAGAGAAAGCTGGTTGTCCGGAACGACCACAAGGCAGACCTTATCGCTGTCCTGAAGAATCACGTCGATGACGTGGGCCGGATTCAGCGCGTTGGCCACAAATTCCCGCGTATTGGACGACCACTTGATGATGTCGATTTTTTCGCCGCGGAGCTCGTTTACGATCCGGTCAACACGCTGCCCCCTCGGGCCCACGCAGGAACCGACCGGATCAATCGCAGGCTGATCGGAGCTCACGGCGATCTTGGTTCTGGATCCTGCCTCGCGCGCGATACTTTGAATCAGGACCTCGCCGTTCTGAATTTCCGGCACTTCCAGCTCAAACAGGCGCTTGACCAGCCCGGGATGTGTCCGGGATACGCTGACCTGCGGCCCGCGCTTCGCGCCCGGCTTGAGGGAATCGGCAATGACCTCGAGCACGTAGACCTTAAACCGCTCGCCGGGAGTATAATTGTCCATCGGCATCTGCTGGCTCGCCTCTAGAATGCCCTGCGTCTTGCCGAGTTCGACGCTGACCGCCTGGGTCTCCGGGTCCACGCTGTAGACAATGGCCGTAAGGATTTCGTTTTCGCGTTCGATGTATTCGTCATAGACGCGGCCGCGCTCTGCCTCGCGCATCTTCTGCATGAAGACCTGTTTGGCCGTCTGGGCAGCAACCCTGCGGAAATCGTTGGGGGTCACCTCGACCTCAACGATATCGTCTTCTTCATAGTACGGCTGAATCTCCCGTGCGTCCGCGAGCGAAATCTCGTTCGCATCGTCTTCCACTTCCGGCACAACCGTCTTTCGGGCGAAGACGTGCACGGCGCCGGTGTTCCTGTCCAGCTCCACGCGGACGTTCGCATTGCTCTGCTGGCGCTTTTTCCGGATTCCGTCGAGGCCCGTTTCGTATTCCGCCCGGATTCTGGGGCCATTGTAGCCGGACTGTCGGGCAAAATTGTTCTTATACGCGCTTTTGAGCGCCTCCTCAACGGCGGAGAACAGCACTTCTTTATTGATACCTTTTTCTTTGGCCAGCTCGCCGATGGCCTCAATCATTTCCTTATTTGAATTCCGGTCAAGCATTTCCAGATCCTCCCTTATTCGTCAGCAGCGTCCTCTTGCTGCAGGTCAAAGTCCTCTTCGCTCAACTGTACAGCCGGCTTGCAGACGGCGATTTCCTTCATCGCAAAGGACAGGATACTGCCACCGCATTCGATCGACACCCGGTCCTCCTGCCGCTCCCGCAGCAGCCCTTCAAATACCTTTTGGCCGTTCTGCGGTTTATACAGATGGATTTCCACCGGCTTTCCGAGGTGGCGTTCAAAATCACGCGCGCTCTTCAGCGGCCGATCAAGGCCCGGCGAACAAACCTCGAGGAAATCGTAATCGATCGCTTCCACCAATGCCGCAACAGCGCGATGATAGATTTCACAGTCATCCAAGGTTATTCCGCCGGGCTTGTCTATATAGATCCTCAGGTAACGGTTGGATCCTTCTTTGACGATTTCCGAGTCGACCAACTCGTAAGAATAGTTGCCGGCCAGCTGTTCCATCGCCGGCACGAGACGCTTGAGATCGCTTTCTGCCATTCAGACAACTCCTAAAAACTTCCATTTAGAATAGAAAGAGTGGGTTCATCCCACTCTTCTCATATACAACAATCCTTTTCAGAACTTTTCCTATCACTCATCATACAGAAGTATTATAACATTATTCTTCAAAAAAACAACCCCATCACGTACACTTTTTTGGCTTTCTCCGGCCTTTTCCCTCGTGTTTCCCCCTATATTTCAATCCATCAGCACTGGATGCGGTTTCCAGGCATACAAAAACAGACCGAATGGCTTGCACACCGCGGCATTTGCGCTATAATTCTCCATATAGGAACGGTACCGGCATACGAATGGCACAGAAAGGTTTATCCATGACTGTAAAGACGCATTTTAAAACGCTGGAGCGAAAAGCTTATGT
Organism: uncultured Eubacteriales bacterium; assembly: GCA_902781095.1. GTDB lineage: Bacteria > Bacillota > Clostridia > Christensenellales > Aristaeellaceae > Ventricola. The sequence goes on along the minus strand of CACZHW010000002.1, from coordinate 91,323 downwards.
AAAAAACGGGGCCGTACGCCTTATTTTTGCTTCCCTTGCCATTATTCTGGAAGTGCTCTGGCTCTATTTTCTGGCTACCCGTCTGTATACCAGCGCGCCGTGGCTGAGCACGCTGGCCAGCTTTGCGGCATTAATCGTCGCCGTCGTCGTTTACGGGCGCAGAGAGAACGCTGCCATGAAAATGATGTGGATGATGCTGATCATCTCTTTTCCGCCCTTGGGCGTCGTCCTCTATCTTTTGACCGGTTTAACCGGCAGCACCGTCGCGATGAAACGCCGGTTCAACGTGGCCGAGGCAGACCTTTCCGCCTCGCTGCCCGTAGACGAAGCACAGCTGAAAGCGGTCTCTCTCTCCAACCCGCAGGCGGCCGGCATTCCGCACTACATCAGCCGCTCGGCGCATTTCCCGCTCTACAGGCACACAGCGGTCGCCTTCCATCCGGACGCGCTTACGGCTTTTGAAGCTCTAAAAAAGGATCTCTCCCGCGCCGAGCGTTTCATTTTTATGGAATACTACGCCATTGAAGACTCTACCGCCTTCAATGAAATCCGGGAAATCCTGAAAGAACGCGCGAAAGCCGGCGTGGAAGTCCGCCTGTTTTACGACGATATCGGTTCCATTTTCTTCATCAACACCGATTTCGTGCAACGCATGGAGTCAGACGGCATCCGCTGCAGGGTGTTCAATCCCATGCTTCCGATTGCCAACATCCTGATGAACAACCGCGATCACCGTAAGATGACCGTTATAGACGGGCGCATCGGCTATACGGGCGGATACAACCTTGCCGACGAATACTTTCACCTGAAGCAGCCTTACGGTTACTGGAAGGACAGCGGCGTCAGGCTCGAAGGCCCCTCCGTGTGCAGCCTCACCCACCAGTTTCTCATCATGTGGAACGCCATCCGCAGCCACGATCTCGACGACCATGATTTCTCCCGCTATTTCCCGGATGTGAAGCCTCTGGACGCGCCCGGATTCGTGCAGCCCTACGGGGACAGCCCACTGGATAACGAAAATGTCGGTGAAAACGTCTATATGAGCATCCTGAACAGCGCGGAGCACTGCTGCTGGTTTATGACCCCCTACCTCATCATCACCGACGAGATGGTCCGCGCCTTCACCCTTGCAGCCAAGCGCGGCGTCGACGTCCGCATCGTCACGCCGGGAATCCCGGACAAGAAGATTACCTACCGCGTAACGCGTTCCAGTTATCGACAGCTGGTGCAATCAGGCGTCAGAATCTACGAATACACGCCCGGATTCTGTCACGCCAAGCAGTGCGTCTGCGACGACCGACTGGCCGTGTGCGGAACCATCAACCTGGATTACAGAAGCCTTTACCATCACTTCGAGGACGCCGTTTTCATGATGGATACCCCTGCCGTGGCGGATATCCGCCGCGACTTTGAAAATGTTTTTGCCCAAAGCCGCGAAGTTACCTCCGGCTATATCGCCCGGCCTTCCGCAGCTGTCCATCTGCACGAAACCTTGCTCCGGCTGATTGCTCCGCTTCTGTGAGCCTCAGGTGGCCGCCGAACTCCGCACCGGCTAAAATACGGTTAAGAAGAGCCCGTTCTCCTTGCCATCCTCCTGTATTTCTGTTAACTTGTCAGCGTTGGCAGAAGGGCTTTTCGATGCCTCCCTCCTCTTGGATCGGCATCCTCCGTTTTCTCCTTTCTGTACGACAAAGCTCACTCTTTCGGGGAGAGTGAGCTTATTTCTTATTCCTCTGTGGCTTTGCGGGCAAGCTCCCGCAATTTCTCGTCCGGTTCGTATGCACGGATGACCCTGATCTTCGGGAACCATTCCTTCGTCATGTTGAACGTGACCCTGTCCTTCGTTCCCGGATCTCGGATGAGATAATGCGCCGTCTGTGGATCGTCCCTGTTCAGCCCATCGAACCCGTAGACCAGCACCCAGTGCGTTCCCAGCGTGTCCGAAGAGAGGCAGACGAGCGCCGGACGCCCGCTGTCCAGGCAGGCTGTCAGGATCGGGGCGGCCTGTTTGACCAGCAATCCCTTCCTGGAGCGCGCCAGCGCCTCATACCCATTGGGCCAGTGCAGATCATCGCCGCTCATTTCAATCCGCTGCAGCATTTCGTCCGGCGGAACGTCTTCACCCAGGCGTGTGCTTTCCGCCATAGCCAGCACGCAAAGTGCGCAGCCCGCTTCTCCGATGGTCTTTCCGCCGGTGTGATCCGGGTTCAGCAGGCAATCCCTCCAGCGCCTGTCTTTTTGCAGGTACAGCGGCGAATCCAGTTTCATCGTTTCTGCAGCTGCCGTCAGACAAGCAATTGCCGCAAGCATCACGGCAGCAATCAGTACAATCCGTTTCCTCATGCTTCCTCTACGATCATTCCCGTACGCTTTTTCCAACTGCCGGACATAAAGATGACAGCCTCTGAAAGCGTCTTGCACACATTGTTGGCCACCATACAGATCCATACCGCAAACAGTCCAAGCCCCAGATAGTTGACGCAGATCCACGTAAACAGGATTCGCACGCCCCACATCGTGGAAACCGAGCAGCGCAGCGGCGTGCGCGTATCCCCGATTCCGTCGAACACTCCGTCCAGGATGATGCCGATGCCGTAGATGGGTTCGGAAACCGCAACCAGGCGCAACACGGACGCCCCCAGCGCGATGACCGCGCTGTCCTTTGTAAAAATCGCCATCATCCGTTCCGGGACGAGGAAGAGAATGAGGCCCGTAACAGCCATCAGGAGCGCGCTCGCCGCGGACATCAGAACCGCCGTATCCTTCAGCCGCTTTTCGTCCCCGGCGCCGAGCGCATTGCCGCAAAGCGTCGCCACCGCCGTCTGCATTCCGTACCCCGGGATATAAAAAGCCTCTTCTGCCGTAATCGCCAGGGTATGCGCAGCAAGGGCCGTCGTGCCCAGCCGTGTAACCTGGGAAGCGAAGACGACGTGCCCCAGGCAGGTGCCGATTCTGGTCAGGGATGCCGGCAGCCCGATCCGCAGGAATTCTCTCATGATTCCGCGATCCGGACGCACCTGCTCTCTGCGGATTCCCAGCGAGGAATGCGTAAGAAGAGCGATCAGCATCACCGCTCCGCCGGCAGCATAGGAAACAGCCGTCGCCACCGCTGCACCCCGCACGCCCCATCCAAACCCGGGGACGGCGATCCCGTGCCCCGCAACCGTTACTTGTGTCGGCCCGAAAAACATGAGCCGGTCCAGCACGACATTGAGCAGATTGACACCGATGTTGACCCGCATGGGAAGACGAACCTCGTGCATCGCCCGGAAGACGAAGCCAAAAAGGAAAAGAAATGCCCGGAAGACCATCGGCAGGCAGACGATTCTGAAGTAAGCGGACGCGTCCTCGTGCAGGGCCTCGTCTGCTCCCATCCAACGCGGCAGATGGGGGCTGATGAGAAAGGTGAAGGTACCTATTACCAAACCGATTGCTACGGCAAGCCACAGCGCCTGCCCCGCCGCGCGTTTTGCTTTGTCATGATTGCCCGCCCCCTCACTGCGCGCGATAACCGCCATGACCGCCACGCCCATCGCCCAGATCGGCGAATTGACCAACCAGGTTACGGTTGAGGTCATACCGACTGACGCAGACGCAGCTGCACCCAGCCGGCCTACCATGGCAGAGTCCACGTACTGCACTGCCGTTCCCAGCGCTTCCTCCAGCATAACCGGAACAGAGAGCCGCAGTGCGTCTCTCAGGATGTCTTTGTAGGTCATTCTGTTTCCGCTCATTCCGTCTTCCCCGATCTCCCGGTCGAAATATGACGATATTATAGTCCGAATCCGCTCTTCCTTCAAGGTCTGCCGAAAAGGACGATAGTTTGCTTCTTCTGCGCAAATTCTTTTCTCTTTGTGTTGAAAGTACGATGATTTCCGATATAATAAGAATGGACTGTTTCATCCAATACGAAAAACTGACATTTTAAAGGAAAGGATGCTGGATACGATGATTCTCTGGAAAAACCTGGATACCCTGCAGGCTTATTCGAAGCTCCTCTCTCTCAAGGGCCATGTCAACCTGGCCGAGGCGATGTCCGGTGAGAGCGGGAAGGAACGTGTCGCAAAATACGCCGTCAGGATGGGCGGCGGCCTTACCTACAATTATGCCGCCAAAGCCGTTGACGACGAGGTTCTGGCCGCGCTGAAAGAGCTTGCCGAAGAGGCACAGCTTTCCGCAAAGTACGAGGCGCTGTACAACGGCGAAGTGATCAACACGGGCGAAAAGCGCCTCGTCCTGCACCAGTTGACCCGTGGCCAGCTCGGCAGCCCTGTCGTGGCCGACGGGGTCGACAAGCGGGCCTTCTATCTGAGCCAGCAGGAAAAGGCAGCAGAATTTGCGCGCGGCGTTCACGGCAAAACCATCACAAACGAGACCGGCGAAGCGTTTACCACCGTTGTCCAGATCGGCATCGGCGGCAGCGATCTCGGCCCCCGCGCCATGTTCCTTGCCCTTGAAAACTGGGCCAAGGAGAACGGCTGCCTCAAGATGAACGCCCGGTTTATCAGCAATGTCGATCCGGACGATGCCGCTGCCGTGCTCAAGAGCGTCGATCTGCCGCACACGCTGTTCGTCCTGGTTTCAAAATCCGGCACGACCCTGGAGACGCTTACCAATGAGACCTTCGTCCGCAATGTGCTGAAGGACGCCGGGCTCGATCCTGCCCGTCACATGGTGGCTGTCACCAGCGAAACCTCTCCCATCGCGAAGAGCAGCGACTATCTCGCAGCTTTCTTCATGGACGATTACATCGGCGGGCGCTACTCCTCGACCTCCTGTGTCGGCGGTGTCATCCTGTCCCTCGCCTTCGGTCCGGAAGTCTTCGCGCGCTTCCTGAACGGTGCCGCAGAAGAAGACAAGCTTGCCACAAATCCGGATCCGCTTAAAAACGCGGCCATGCTGGACGCATTGATCGGCGTATATGAACGCAACGTCCAGGGTTGGCCGGCCACTGCCGTGCTGCCTTATTCCCAGGCCCTCTCCCGTTTCCCGGCCCATCTCCAGCAGCTCGACATGGAGTCCAACGGCAAGAGCGTAAACCGCTTCGGCGAACCTGTCCATTATGTGACAGGCCCCGTCATTTTCGGAGAACCGGGTACCAACGGACAGCATTCGTTCTATCAGTTGCTGCACCAGGGCACTGATATCGTGCCGCTTCAGTTCATGGGCTTCCGCCGCAACCAGGCCGGCATGGACGCTGAGATTCAGGGCAGCACCAGCCAGAAGAAGCTTTGCGCAAACGTGGCCGCCCAGATAATGGCTTTCGCCTGCGGCAAAAAGGACGCCGACCCCAATAAGAACTTCGAAGGCGGCCGTCCTTCCAGCATCATCATCGGCGACCAGCTGACGCCGGAAGCGCTGGGCGCCCTGCTTGCCCACTTCGAGAACAAGGTGATGTTCCAGGGCTTCCTTTGGAACCTGAACAGCTTCGATCAGGAGGGCGTACAGCTGGGCAAGGTGCTGGCCAAGCGCGTCCTCGCGCACGACACGGACGACGCGCTGCGCGCATACAGCGATCTCCTGGACATCTGATCCCGCCGCCCCAAAAAGCTTCGTCCGCCCTTACGGGCGGACGTTTTTTATACAGTCAGGCGATACCGCTCGCCCAGTTTGTCCGCGTTCTTCTGAAGCAGCGGACGGATGATCTCCGAAAGGAACGCCGTCGTCTGTTCCGCACTTCGGCCGGTATAGCGTTCCGGCTGCAGCAGGACCTCCATGTCTTCTTTCCGGAGGGCGAACGCAGGATCCGCGCACAGCCTGTCGATCAGATCGTTTTCCCCGCCTTCCGCCTTGATGTGCCTTGCCGCATCCAGAGAATGCTGCCTCAGCCGCTCGTGCAGTTCCTGCCGGTTCCCGCCGCGCTTTACCGCGTCCATCATGATATTCTCTGTCGCCATGAAGGGAAGCTCTGCCATTACCCGCTTGCGGATTACGCTCTCATAAACGACGATCCCATCGCACACATTGAGCAGAATGTTCAGAATCGCATCTACCCCGAGGAACGCCTCCGCCATCGCAATCCGCTTGTTGGCGCTGTCGTCCAGCGTTCTCTCAAAAAACTGGCAGGAAGCCGTCAGCGCCGGGTTCAGGGCGTCCGTCATGACGTAGCGGGCAAGCGCGTCGATCCGCTCGCAACGCATCGGGTTCCGCTTGTAAGGCATCGCCGATGAGCCGATTTGCTTCTTCTCAAAGGGTTCCTCCATCTCCTTGAAGCTCGCCAGCAGCCGCAGGTCATAGGCGAACTTGGAGGCGCTTTGCGCGATTCCCGACAGCGCCGACACGACCTGGTAATCGGTTTTCCGCGAATAGGTCTGCCCGGACACGGGCACGACCCGGTTCATCCCAACCGCCTCTGCAATATCCTTTTCCGCGGCGTCCACCTTTGAGGCGTCGCCGCCGAAGAGTTCCAGAAAGCTGGCCTGCGTTCCGGTCGTCCCTTTCGAGCCCAGCAGCGCCAGGGATTCGATCCTGTGATGGATCTCTTCGTAGTCCATATAGAACTCGTTGAGCCAAAGCGTGGCGCGCTTTCCGACGGTCGTCAGCTGCGCCGGCTGAATATGCGTGTAAGCCAGACACGGCAAATCCTTGTACCGGTCCGCAAAATCCGCAAGCAGGCTGATGACGTTCAACAGCTTTCGCTCCACGAGTTCCAGCGCTTTTCGCATATTGAGGATGTCCGTATTGTCTCCGACATAACACGACGTGGCACCGAGATGAATGATGCCGGCCGCCTTTGGGCACTGGAGCCCATACGCGTACACGTGGCTCATGACGTCGTGCCTGACCTCGCGCTCCCTTCGTTCGGCGTCTTCGTAATTGATATCTTCCGCATGCGCTTCCATCTCGGCGATCTGTTCATCCGTGATGGCAATGCCCTGCTTCTGCTCCGCCCGCGCCAGTGCAACCCACAGCCTGCGCCAGGTGCGGAATTTGTTGTCCTCAGAAAAGATATACTGCATTTCCGCGGACGCATACCGGGTCGAAAACGGACTGATGTACCTGTCGTGTGGCATTTTACTCCCGCCCTTCTGCAAAGTTCGGACTTCATTCTAGAAAAATGCATTCCGCTTGTCAAGCCGGCTTTTCCTTGCAATTCGGATAAGAACCGGTATAATACTCCTGTCACCACAAAGGAGTTGTAGCCATGCAGATCTATTTCGCACCGATGCAGGGCGTCACGGATGCGCCTTTCAGGCGGATCCACGCCGCCCGTTTCACCGGCGTCGCCAAATACTTCACGCCGTTTATCAGCCCGACACAGACGGACAACCTGACAAACAAGGAGCTGCGGGACGTCTCCCCGAAGGAAAACGCAGGCCTTCCCGTCGTACCGCAGATTCTGGCCAAGGATGCGGATTATTTCATCCATACGGTCAGGCGGCTGCACGATCTCGGCTGGAGTGAGGTCAACCTCAATATGGGGTGTCCGGCCGGCACTGTCACCGCCAAAGGCAAAGGGGCCGGTATGCTGACCGACTTAAACCGCCTTTCCTTTTTTCTGGACGACGTGTTCACCCGCTCTCCCCTGCCCATCTCCGTCAAAACACGCCTCGGCTGGGAACGGCCGGAGGAAATCTTTCCCCTGCTGGATCTGCTGAACGGCTATCCTCTCTCCGAACTGATCCTTCACGCACGGACGCGCCGTCAGCTCTACGGCGGCCAGGCGCACACGGAACTGCTGGACGATATCGCGACGCACTGCCGCCATCCTCTCGTCTACAACGGCGACCTCTTTTCCAGCGAAGCCTGTCTGTGTTTTTTCGAAAGCCATCCCGCAATCGGGGCTGCGATGATCGGGCGCGGCCTTGTTTCCGACCCGGCCCTGGCGCAGCACGTTCTCGGAGGTTCCGCACTGACCCGGGAGGCGCTGCTCGACTATCACGACGCGCTTTTCGCGTATTACATGCAGCATTTCCAGCCTCCGGCCTCACTCGGTCGCATGCGTGAGCTCGGCAAATACATCGCCGCGAATTTCCACGGCGCCGCAAAACCCTTCCGGCAGATCCGCAAAGCCAAGTCGCTGGAAACATATCTGGCTGCCGTCCGATTGCTCTTCGACGAGTACCCGCTCCGCGATCCGCTCGGCTTTGTCACAGACGGCCGCCCTGCCGGCCAGGCAGTCACCGACGATTTGTGCGACGCTTTCGAAGCCTAAAACAGAGCCCCACCTTCCGGTGAGGCTCTGTTTTTCTTTATACTCTGAAAATCTCAGTCGGCTGATTAAAGCTGTCCCTGCTTTTCCAGGATGGCCGCATGCGCAGCAGCGAGGCGCGCGATCGGCACACGGAACGGAGAGCAGGAGACGTAATTCAGGCCGACCTTGTGGCAGAACATGACGGACGCAGGATCGCCGCCGTGCTCGCCGCAGATGCCGAGCTTGAGGTCCGGACGGGTCTGGCGGCCCAGCTTTGCAGCCATCTGCACCAGCTTGCCGACGCCGTCCTGATCCAGCTTCGCAAACGGATCGGACTCGTAGATCTTCCGGTCGTAGTACGCAGGCAGGAACTTGCCGGCGTCGTCGCGGGAGAAGCCGAACGTCATCTGGGTCAGGTCGTTGGTGCCGAAGGAGAAGAACTCAGCTTCCTTCGCGATCTCGTCGGCGGTGATGGCCGCGCGCGGAATCTCGATCATGGTGCCGATCTTCACCTCAAGCTGTACGCCCTTTTCTTCCATGACCTTGTTGGCCGTGTCGACAACGACCTTCTTCACATAGGCCAGCTCTTTCACGGCGCCGACCAGCGGAATCATGATTTCCGGATGGATGTCGTAGCCGTCTTCCTGCTTGACCTCGATCGCAGCTTCGATAACCGCACGGGTCTGCATCTCGGCGATTTCCGGATACTGAACCGCCAAACGGCAGCCGCGGAAGCCCATCATCGGGTTGAACTCGTGCAGTTCGTCGATCTTCGCATAAATCTTGTCGACGCTGACGCCCAGCTCCTTAGCAATGGCCTCGATTTCGGCGGTCATGCTCTTCGCCGGGAGGAACTCATGCAGAGGCGGATCCAGATAGCGGACCGTCATGGGGCGGCCTTCCAGAGCCTTGTACATCGCCTTGAAGTCGCCCTTCTGGTACGGAAGGATCTTCGCCAGCGCAGCACGGCGCTGCTCTTCCGTCTCGGAGAGGATCATTTCACGCATCGCGGCGATGCGCTCGCCTTCGAAGAACATGTGCTCGGTACGGCACAGGCCGATGCCCTGCGCACCGAACTTGACAGCCTGCGCGGTGTCGCGCGGGTTATCCGCATTGGTGCGGACCTGCAGCTTCCTGGCAGCATCCGCCCAGCCCATCAAGGTGGCGAAATCGCCGGAAACAGTCGCGTCCTCGGTCTCAATCGCCTCGGCGTAAACCTTGCCGGTGGAGCCGTCCAGGCTCAGCCAGTCACACTCGTGCAGAACGAGGTCGCCGAAGGTTGCCGTCTTGTTCTCTTCATCCACGCGCAGCGTGTTGCAGCCGGCGACGCAGCAGGTGCCCATGCCGCGGGCAACGACGGCCGCGTGGCTCGTCATGCCACCGCGGGCGGTCAGAATGCCCTGGGAGTGGTTCATGCCTTCGATGTCTTCCGGAGAAGTCTCCTGGCGGACCAGAACGACCTTTTTGCCGGTCTTCGCGGCAGCGACAGCCTCTTCAGCCGTGAAGTAGATCATGCCGCAGGCAGCTCCGGGAGAAGCAGCCAGGCCGACGGCGATTTCCTTCGCCTTCTTCAGCGCAGCAGCGTTGAACTGCGGATGCAGCAGGGAATCCAGCTGCTTGGGCTCAACCTTCAGCACCGCTTCGTCGGTGGTGATCATGCCCTCGTTGACGAGATCGACAGCGATCTTGATCGCGGCAGCGGCGGTACGCTTGCCGTTACGGGTCTGCAGCATGTAGAGCTTGCCGTTTTCAATGGTGTACTCCATATCCTGCATGTCGCGGTAGTGCTTTTCAAGATTCTCGGCGATCGTCTTGAACTGCGCGTAAACCTCGGGCATATCCTGCTCCAGCTGGGCGATCTTGCTGGGGGTACGGATGCCGGCGACAACGTCCTCGCCCTGCGCATTGATCAGGTACTCGCCGAAGAGCTTCTTCTCGCCCGTCGCAGGATCGCGCGTGAACGCGACACCCGTGCCGGAACGGTCATTCAGGTTGCCGAAGACCATGGGCTGCACGTTAACGGCAGTGCCCCAGTCGGAGGGGATGTCGTTCATGCGGCGATAGTAAATGGCGCGGGGGTTGTCCCAGCTGCGGAACACGGCCTTGACGGCTTCCATCAGCTGAACCTTGGGATCGGTCGGGAAGTCCTCGCCCTTCTGCTCCTTGTAGTAGGCCTTGAAGCGGGCGACAAGCTCCTTCATATCGTTGACATCGAGATCGATATCGTTGCTGACGCCCTTCTTCTCCTTGATCTCGTCAATGATGACTTCGAAGGTCTTCTTCGGGATCTCCATGACGACGTCAGAGAACATCTGGATAAAGCGACGATAGGAGTCGAACACGAAGCGCTCGAACTTGGGATCGGGGTTGCCGGCAATAAGGCCCGCGGCGACCTCGTCATTCAGGCCGAGGTTCAGGATGGTGTCCATCATGCCGGGCATGGAAGCGCGTGCGCCGGAACGTACAGAGACGAGCAGCGGAGTCTTGGCATCGCCAAACTTCTTGCCGTTAATCTCCTCGATCTTGCAAAGCGCAGCGTCAATCTGCTCCTGGATGTCGGCGCCGATCGACTTGCCGTCTTCGTAATACCGCGTGCAGGCTTCCGTCGTGATGGTAAAGCCCTGCGGTACCGGCATGCCAAGGTTCGTCATCTCAGCGAGATTGGCGCCCTTGCCGCCGAGTAAGTTGCGCATGTTTGCGTTGCCCTCTTTAAAGAGGTACACATACTTTGTCATGCAGCCTTCTCCTCCTTGGTTCTTTCGTGATAACATAATTGTTCAGTGACACGAATGATATTATACGTCACGGGGCCTGGTTTGGCAATCATTTTTTCCTTATAATGCGGCATTAATCTTTCTTTATGGCGTCTATAACGAAAAAACCCGCCTTACGGCGGGGTTCTTCTGTCAATTGGCACCTCCAATGGGAATCGAACCCATGATTTTGCCTTGAGAGGGCAACGTCTTAACCGCTTGACCATGGAGGCATTTGGCTGGGGAACTAGGATTCGAACCTAGACAATACGAGTCAGAGTCGTAGGTGCTGCCATTACACAATTCCCCAATGCAGTTCCTTTTGACGAAAGAGATTCTACCATTCCCGGCGGCGAATGTCAACCCCTTTTTTTACTTTTTTCGCCGATTCTCCCGGGCAGTCAAAAAACGGCGCCGGGCCACTGGGGCCCGGCGCCGGTATGCATGATTAATCCTCGTCCTCTTCCAGATCCGCCTTGTGCGCATCGATGATCTTCTGCGCGTTCATAGCAGGCACTTCCTCATAGCGTTCAAACGTCATGGTGAAGGAGCCCTTGGCCTGGGTCATTGAGCGGAGATCCGTCGCATATTTGAACATCTCAGCCTGCGGCACTTCAGCCGTCACGACCTGCTTGCCGCCCTTGGGTTCCATGCCGAGGATACGGCCGCGGCGCTTGTTCATATCTCCGATGATATCGCCCATGTACTCGTCCGGCACGGTGACTTCGACGTGCATGATCGGCTCCAGCAGGACCGGAGACGCGTTGATGCACTGCTTGTAGGCAATGCGGGCAGCGGTCTTGAAGGCCATTTCGGAAGAATCCACCGGATGGTACGAGCCGTCATACAACTTTGCGTGCAGTCCGGTCATCGGGAAGCCCGCCAACACACCCTTGACCAGGTTCTCGCGCAGGCCCTTTTCGACGGACGGGATGAAGTTGCGCGGTACCGCGCCGCCGACCACGGCGTCCTCGAACTCGAAGTCGACCGCGGGATCCGCCGTCGGCGAGAAGATGATCTTGACGTCGCCGAACTGGCCGTGACCGCCGGACTGTTTCTTGTGGCGTCCCTGGACGTCGATCGTCTTGCGGATGGTCTCACGGTAGGCAATCTTGGGATCCTTGAACACCGCTTCCGCGCCGAACTTCGCAAGCAGCTTCTGCCTTACGATCTCCAGTTCCAGTTCGCCCTGGCCGCTGATCAGCGTTTCGAGCGTCATGGGATCCTTGGCCACGATGACGTCAGGCATCTCTTCGCAGAGCCTGGCCAGTCCGGAGAAGACCTTGTCTTCCTCGCCCGCCTTCTTGGCATAGACGGCCATGGAGAGCTGCGGCGCCGGGAACTCGATCTTGTCGAAGAGAACGGCCTTGCCGGTCTCGCCCAGGCTGTCGCCCGTCGATGTGAACTGCAGCTTGGAGAGCGCGCCGATGTCGCCGGCGTTCAGCTGGTTGGCCTGAATCTGCTTGTTGCCGCGCATCATCAGGATGCTGCCTGCTTTCTCCGCCTTGTCCTGATTGGCGTTGTACAGCGGCGTGCCGGAGGTCAGCGTGCCGGAGATGACGCGCAGCAGGCTCATCTTTCCGACGAACGGGTCGGCGATCGTCTTAAAGACCTGGCCGGTAAAGCCTTCGGCAGAATGCGCGTTGCGGACACACTCCGACTTGTCGGAAAGCTTCACACCGTGGAAATCGCGGTCCGCCGGAGAAGGCATGTAATGGGCGAGCGCAAACAGCAGCGGGCGCACGCCGATGCCGCTCAGGCTGGAAACCGGTGCGACCGGGACGATGCTGCCGTCCAGGATACCGGCGGACAGGCCCTGGATCATCTCGTCCTGATCCAGTTTGTCCTCTTCAAAGAACTTTTCCATCAGCTCTTCGCTGGTGCTGGCCGCCGCTTCGGTGCACTCGTGGATGGCCTCGGCCACGGCGTCCTTCATGTCGTCCGGAATCGGGATTTCCTTGCGGTCCTTATGGGAGCCGGTGAAGGCCTTGCCGCTCAGCACGTCCACGACGCCGCGGAAGGTCGTCCCCTCGCCGATCGGGAGAACCATCGGGACGATGCAGGTGCCGTATTTGGCGCGGAGCTCGTCGAGCACTTTCTGGTAGTTGACATGCTCCCTGTCCACCTGGCTCACCGCGATGAAACGGGCGGTCTTCGCTTTTTCGGTCGCTTCCCACGCCTTCTCAAAACCGGTCGAGAGCCCCGTCGCCGCACTCATGACGATCAGAGCGCCTTCGGAAGCTGCCAGGGCACCGGACGCTTCTGCGATGAAGTCGAAATACCCGGGAACATCGATCAGGTTGATCTTCTTATTATGAATTTCCACCGGGGCTACAGCCGCGCTGATGGAAATATGGCGCTTCTTCTCCTCCGGATCGTAGTCGCTTACGGTGTTTCCGTCTTCCACGCGTCCCTGGCGGTCAATTGCGCCCGTGACGAAAAGCATGGATTCCACCAGCGTCGTCTTTCCTTCGGAGCCATGCCCAAGTACAGCGATGTTCCGGATGTCCTTTGCCTGATAGTCCTTCATGTCCGTTCCTCCTTATGCAATTTTCGAAAACGGCTTTTCTTCCGTCCGCTTCCATTTGTGCTCTATTATAACAGAAGGGACGCTGATTGAAAAGCGTCCTTTCCGTTTTTTTATTCATCCTGTCTCAGGCCACCGAATCGGCGTTTCTGCTCCGTCGCCTGCGCCGCAGCCTGCGAAGGTTGTCCCCTACCGTCTCCTTCCAGAGCGGCGGATAAAAGAGCAGTAGCATCGGGAAGATCTCCAGCCTGCCCGCCAGCATATCGAAGATCATGACCAATTTGGAGAGCGTGCTGAAGTGGGCGTAATGGGCTGTCGGCCCCACCTGGGCAAGTCCGGGGCCGATGTTGTTGAATGTGGCTGTCACGGCCGTGAATGTCGTCACCAGGTCTTTTCCGTCCAAGGAGACGAGCAGGATGGAAAGCACGACGATGACAAAAGCGCCGATAAAGTAGATGTAAATACCGAAAAGCGTCGATGCTTCCACGTCCTTGTCTTCAAAGCGGACGCGCCGCACGGCATGCGGATGCAGAAAACCGCCAAGATACGAGAGCAGGGCCTTCACGGCGATGACAATCCGGCTGATCTTAAGACCGCCGCCGGTGGAGCCGGCACAGGCGCCGACATACATAAGCATAACCAGCAGCGCTTTGGAGAACCCCGGCCACAAGTCAAAGTCAGCGGACGAAAAACCGGTCGTGGTCATCACCGTGCACACCTGGAAATACGCGTGCCGGACAGTGTCGGCCAGGCGCATGCCGGTCTGCGCAATATTGAAGGTAATCAGCGCCGTCGCAGCCGCGATGATTCCGACGTACCAGCGCATCTCTTCGCAGCGGGATGCGTCCCTCAGTTTGCCCAGGGAAATCAGGTAATACACGTTGAAGTTAACGCCGAAGAGCATCATGAAGACCGCCACAATCCACTGTATGGCCGGTGAAAAGCTCATGAAAGAATCGTTTCTGAAGCCGAAGCCGCCGGTTCCTGCCGTTCCCATCGCCGTACAGATCGCTTCGAACGGAATCATCCCTGCCAGGATCAGCAGCACCGCTTCCGCCACTGTCAGGACGATGTACAGCCGGTAGAGCATCAGCGCGGTCGCCCTGACCTTCGGGACCAGCTTGCCAACAGAAGGTCCCGGGCTTTCCGCCCGCATCAGCTGCATATTGCTCCCGCCCACCATCGGCAGCACAGCCAGCAGAAAAACTAGGACCCCCATGCCGCCGATCCAGTGGGTGAAGCAGCGCCACAGCATGGAGCAATGACTCATGAACTCGACCTTGGGCAGTATGCTGGCACCTGTCGTCGTAAAACCGGATACCGTCTCAAACAATGCGTCAATCAGGCGCGGGATCTCCCCCGTCCACACAAACGGAAGGCAGCCGAAGAAGCTCAGGGCAATCCACCCCAGCGCAGTGCAGACGAAGCCCTCCCGCATGTAAAAGCGCATCTGCTTCGGTTTGCGCCATGTCAGCAGGAAGCCGAGCGCCGCCAGTATCGCCATCACAAGCGCGAACCAGATTCCCTCATGCTCACGGTAAATCACGGCAGTGCCGATCGGCAGCAGCATAAACAGCGCCTCGATATTCAGAATCCATCCAAGAATGTACAGAACACTTTTCATTCGATCACCTCAGGATGTCCCTGATATCGCTGAAGCCGCTCTGTGTCGTGACGACGATGACGGTATCGTCTGGCTCGATGACGTCCTGGCCGCGCGGGAAGATAATCTTTCCGCCCCGGTTGATGCAGGCGATCAGGAGGTTCTCCTTCAGCTGCAGCTGCATAAGCGGGATCCCGATCACCGGGGCCGTCTTGCCGACGTGGAACTCGATCGCCTCCACGCGGTTGTCAAACATGTGATAAAGCGTTTCCACATTGCTGCCCACCGAGTTGGCGCGCGCACGGACGTAAGCGATGATTTCTTCCGCGATGATGTATTTCGGATAAACCACACTCCCCAGATCCAATTCATCAATGACGTCGTTGAAAGTGATCCGATTGATCTTGGTGATTGTCTTGAGTCCGGACACCCTTCTGGCGTACAGAGACATCAGGATGTTTTCCTCGTCAATCCCCGTCAGCGCGGCAAAGGACTCTGCGGTCTCTATTCCCTCTTCCAGCAGCATCGCCTCGTTGCTGCCGTCCCCGCAGACGACGAGCGCCCTGGGCAGGAGCGCTGTCAGTTCGCGGCAGCGCTCGCGGTTCTTTTCGATGATCTTGACGTCCATGTGCTGATCGAGCAGCAGCCGCGCCAGGTAATAGGATGCACGTCCGCCGCCGACAACCATGCAGCTGCGGACCGTGCTTCCCCGCATGCCGATGCTCTCGAAGACGCGGTGCACGTCCCTCGCCTTGGAAAGCACGGTAATCTCGTCGCCTTCCTGCAGCACGAACGGTCCGCGCGGAATGACGACATCGTCCCCGCGCTCAACCGTGCAGATCAGATAGCCGAACCCGAAAATCGACTCCAGGTCCATGATCCGCTTCCCGCCCAGGATGTTGTCCTTCGGGATGCGGAAGCGCACCAGCTCCGCGTGGCCCTTCGCGAAAGCGTTGACCGTCAGCGCCTGCGGACGCGAGATAAGCCGGGCAATCTCCTTTGCCGCCTCCATCTCTGGGTTCACGATCATCGCAAGCCCGAGCTGACGCCTCAGGTACGGCAGTTCCTCGCTGTAATCCGGATTGCGCACGCGGGCAATCGCGGCGATATCGTTACCGGCCTTCCGGGAGAGTGTGCAGCAGAGCAGGTTAAGTTCGTCCGATCCGGTGACCGCGATCATCACGTCTGCCTTCTGCAGTCCTGCCTCTTCCAGCACACGGAGGCTGCCGCCGTTGCCCTGTATCCCCAGCACGTCGAATTCATCCGTGATTTCGGAGATGACCTGCGCCTGCGTGTCCACGACCGTCAGATCGTGTCCTTCCCGGGTCAGCTGCTCCACGAGCGTGTGGCCGACCTTGCCGCAGCCCACCACGATAATCTGCAGGCTGCCGGGTTTATTCTTAACGATTGTCTTCATCATTGTCTTCACCTGTCGGTTTCTGATCAAAATACATCAGTTTATTATACCGGGCCGGGACACCGCTGTCAAACCGCGCAGCGCTTTCAGGCTCTTCCTTTGCAACAGCGCGTCAATACGGCAGCCCGGCGCTGTGCTGCCGGGCTGCGGGGATTATTTGCTACTCTTCGCGTTCGGATCGATGCGGCTGGAATGGCCGATGCCCATGACCTCCGTGGTTTCGCGCGGCGTCGTCCGCCCGCCTGCGTACCGGCCGATGCGCGTGATTTGCTCCCCCATGAAGCACATGACGGCTGTCTGGCCGCCGTCGAAATTGAGCGCCTCGGTGCAGCCGGCGGCGAGCATATGCTCCTCCAGCCACTCGATGTTGACGCCCACGCTGACCTTCTTCATCCGTCCTTCCGCCAGGATGGCGAAGTAATGGCCCGGTTCGATCATACCCAGAGCGCAGCGCGGCTGTTCCGTCTTTCCGTTCTTCATCTTCGGCACAAAGTCGCTGGGCTGTCCGTCCCTCACCAGGTACGGGCCGAAGGCGAACACGTCCACCGCTCCGTCGTCCAGGTACTGCTGCCCGGTCAGTTCATCGCTGCGGAAGACGCGCCAGCTGCCGTCCTCGTACATCGCAAGGGTGTCGAGATTGGGGAACTGTCGGCGGTTCGCTTCCGGGACCCTGTCAAAGAAGATGTTCCTGTTCCGGATGATCATGCCGGTCTTCGTCTTCCTTCCGAGGCGGTACGTATAGTAATCCGTGTTCATCGCAAAGACGATCTGGTTCTCCCTGGCGATGAGCGAAGCCTGCACGTGCTTCTTCTGCGGCTTCTCCGGGTTGTAGAGCGTGGCGCCAAAGCGTTCCGCATCCCTGTCGCAGAAGATTTGCGCCTCGTACCAGGTCAGCGGTTTTTCCGGCTCGAAGATTCTGTCCACGCGGACCACCAGCGTCGGCGACGCATAGAACCAGATTCCCGCGTCTCCGTCGGAAAACACGGTCTCCCCCGTCAGCGGATAGCCGTACGCGTCCAGTTCGGGCGGCGTTACCGGCCACTCGACCTCTGCCTTCGCCTTGCCGTAGCGTCCCGGCTCTTTTTCGGGCGCGGCAACCGTCTGTCCTGCGACCTCTTCCGGCCCGGTACCGTCTGCGGACTGCACCGTTACCTCTGGCAATTGCTGAGGCCCGGGCTCCTGCATTCCCGCGTCCTGCTGCAGTGTTGCGGGCGCCCGATCCTGTTCCTCCTCCGGCGGCTGCGCTGCCGCAGTCTCAATGTTTTCCAGAAAGTCATCCTTGCGGATATCCGGGCCTACGGCCGTATACGCCAGGCCAAAGCGCTCGTTCCCGGTCTCGCCCTCATCGGTCACCACAAAATCGGTATGGGCCTGCGTCACGTGATAGGTGTAAGCCTGCTGCGCCAGTTCCAGCGCCGTAGAGCCCCCGAAGGCCTGCAGCGGCTTGCGCCAGTCCATCACGATTTCACCCTCTGGATACAAATGGAGGTACAGCTTTTTAACCTGCCAGGTCCCCCACTTCTGCAGGGACGCCTCGTCAAATCCGCCCTCTGCCGCGCGCTGCACGCACCGCTGCACGGCGTCCGCACACAGCTTGTGCGCGCCGTGGCCGTACTCGCCTTTCACATCGTGGGTCACCACCACTTCCGGCTTATAGTGCCGCAGCACGTCCGTGAGAAAAGCGTCGACATCCTTTTGTCTCCACCGCTGGTACGCTGCCTCCAGCTTGGAACAATACGTATCTTTGAACTCTCCGATGACCGGATAATGGCGCACGCCCATCGACCACAGCCCGTTGAGCAGCTCGCTACGACGGGTCGTGTTGGAGTAACTCATATATACGACAGCGACATTCTTCTTCAGTTCCCCGCCGTAGTATGGGATGGCGCCGCCGAAGAAGATGAGTTCGTCATCCGGATGCGCGGCAATCAGCATCAAATCCGCCTTCTCCACCGGCGGCTCCCATTGCTGCACCCAGTTCGGCAGATCGCCCTCGCCGAAGACGAAGACCTCGTTGATCTTAAACTGAGTCCGCTTGCCGGAGGTATCGATCAGCCGGAAATGCGTCTTCCCGCCGAGCGGGATAACCTGGTGTGCGTATTCCCCGTCTCCCGTGTGCAGTGTCTGCCAGACCCCGCCGGTTTCTTCCTCAATCGCCCAGCTCAGCGGTATTTCGCCGAAACAGATATACAGCCAGTGTGCGGCACTCCCGTCGGGGGTTCTGAACTCCAGATACCCGCCTTTCTGTTCCTTGTTGCTCCAATAGCTCGTATACAGTCCGTCGTGCACATTGTCGGTTGTTTTGCCGGGTGTCGTGATCTCGCATCTGCCCGTCAGGTCGGCGGCCGTCTCGGCCATGCCGCACACAGCCAACGCCAGCAGGACGCACAAAAGGGCTGCTATCCTTCTCAAAACTGATCCTCCTTATCCTGTTACCCGATCCGGTCGGCCAGCGCGCAGAATTCTGCCAGGCTCATCTCTTCCGCCCGCACGGACTCCGGCAGGCCCATCTCCTGAAGGATGCGCCTGCTCTCCTCGCGGGGAATCCCCATCGCGCCGAGGTTGTTCATCAGCGTCTTTCGCCGCATCGCAAAGGACATGCGGATGAGCCGCTCCAGTTTGGCCTCGTCTTTTACCGGAACGGCCGGCGCATCCAGCCTGTCCAGCACGACAAATGCAGAGTCGACCTTCGGTTTCGGTTCAAAGCAATCCCTCGGCACCTCTTTGGCGATGCGCACGGCATAGCGCCGCTGCAGCCGCAGGGCGAGCGGTCCGTATCCGTCTTCCCCCGGTGCTGAGCGCATCTTGTCGGCAACCTCCCGCTGCACCATGAGCGCCATGGAACGCGCATCGGGCAGTTCCTGCGTCAGCTTCGTGATCAGTTCGCTGGTGATGTAATACGGTAGATTTGCGCAGACGCGCAGAGGCGCGGCCTCTCCGAAGCGTTTCCTGATCTCCTTATCAAACCGGATGCCCAGTGCGTCCGCAAACAGGATTTCCACGTTTTTGCATCCGGAGAGCCGCGCTTCCAGATACGGCCGCAGCGTCTCATCGTATTCCACGCACAGTACGCGCTGCGCCCGTTCGGACAGCGCACGCGTCAGCGTGCCCATCCCGGGGCCTATTTCCAGAACGGTGTCCTCCCGGGTCACGCCGGACAGGTCGGCGAGCTCGCTAAGGAGTCCGTCATCCAGGATAAAGTTCTGCCCAAGCGCGTGCTTCGCGTGAAATGCCCCGCCGGCATTGTGCTGTCTCGGCATAGGCTCACCTGATCCGTATGGTCTCGTCGTCGTTGCTCTCGGAAACGATATAGTGCGGCCGGTGCTTGACCTCCAGATAAGCCTTGGACAGATACTGCCCCATAATGCCCATACAGAGCAGCTGCACGCCGCCGATAAACAGGATGATGCAGATCGTGGAAGCCCAGCCCGCGACCGGATCTCCGAAAATCAGCCGGCGAAGGAAGACGAAGACGACCATGATAAACGAAATGATGGTAAAGACGATGCCCGTATACGATGCGATGGCAAGCGGGGCCTGCGAAAAATTGATGATCCCGTCGATGGAATAGCGGAACAGGCTGAAGAAGTTCCACTTCGTTTCGCCGGCGACGCGCTGCACGTTTTCATACGGCAGCCAGTAGGTGCGGAATCCGATCCAGCCGAAGATGCCTTTGGAGAACCGGTTTACCTCACACATAGAGACGATGGCGTCCACCATTTCCCGCCGCATCAGCCGGAAATCCCTTGCGCCGTCCACCACGTCCGCGTCCGAAATCCGGTTGATGATGCGGTAGAACATCCTTGCGAAGAAAGAGCGGATGGGCGGCTCGCCTACGCGGCTCACGCGCCGGGTCGCCACGCTGTCGTATTCCCCGCCCTCCAGGATTTCAAGCATCTGCGGAAGCAGAGAAGGCGGATCCTGCATGTCCGCATCCATGACGGCCACATAATCGCCTTTTGCATTGACGAAACCCGCAAACATCGCGGCTTCCTTGCCGAAATTGCGTGAAAAGGACAGATAGGTCACCCTCGGGTCCCGCGCGGCCAGCATCCGCATCACGTCCAGCGTTTTATCCTTTGAACCGTCGTTGACCAGCAGAAACTGAAAATCGTAGGCAGGGAGCGAAGCCGTCACCTCCGCGGCAGCCTCGTAGAAAATCGGCAGGGATTCTTCTTCGTTATAACAGGGCACGATCAGCGTGACCTTCTTCTTTTCCATCATAAACACGCTCCGTTCTGGCGCACAGCCGGTGCCGGCTTGTAAACTGACAGATTATTTTACCCCATTTCGTTTCGTCTGTAAAGCAAGGAAAACCGCCGGAGGTCCTTCCGCCGGCGGCTTGATCCCGTTTGAAAGCCCGGACACCGACTGTCCGTCAGCGCTTGATGTCGTAATTCATGTTCATCAGGTTGCGGATGCTGCCTGCATCGTCCGTGATGTTGGCGTCGCCGTGGATCGTGTGCTTGATCGCGCTGGAAGCGACCGCGAAGTTGATCATGTCCATCGGCTTGTATCCGTGCAGCATCGCATAAATCAGTCCGCTGGCAAACGCGTCGCCCCCGCCGACCCTGTCCAGGATCGTGAAGGTGAACAACTTGCTCTCGAACGTATGGCCTTCGTACCACATGAACGCCTTGAGGCTGTTTTCGCTGCCGGAGTGTGCATAGCGGACATGGCGCGCGATGCAGCGGATATTCGGCCACCGCTCGATGAAGCGGGCAAAGATCTCATCCTGCTGCTCGTAACTGGGCTGCAGCGGCACCCCGTCCTTCCAGTCCCCCTTTGCGGGATCTGCCGGATCCTTGTAGAGATGATAGGGCTCGATGCCCAGCAGGATATCCACGTACGGCAGACACTCGGTGCAAAAATCCCTCGCAGCGTCCCAGCTCCACAGCGTGCTGCGGAAGTTGCCGTCAAAGCTGACGGTCAAGCCCTTTTCTTTGGCCTTTTTCATCATGTTCAGCGTCAGATCGGCGCAATTGGGGCCAAGCGCCGGCGTGATGCCGCTCATATGCAGCCAGTCGTAGCCCTCCAGCAGGCTGTCCAGATCCACCTTGGAAAAATCATATTCCGCCATGGCGCTGTGCTTGCGGTCGTATACCACCTTGCTGGGCCGTATGCCGTAACCTGTCTCCAGGTAATAGGTTCCCAGCCGGTGGGTCGGCGTCTCCTCCGGCGTGGAGAGGATCATCGGCGTGCAGTGCACGTCGTTGCTGCGCAGCAGGCGCACAGCGCTCTTTCCCAGGCTGTTGTTGGGCACCACGGAAAAATACGTACTGTCCACACCCAGGTTCGCCAGCGCCAGCGCGATGTTGGCCTCGCTGCCGCCGTAGCTCGCCTCAAAGCTGGACGCCATCCGGATCTTCTCGTAGTTGGGCGGGGTCAGCCGCAGCATGATTTCTCCGGCTGTAATGAACTTTCCCGGGCTCTCCTGTCCCCGGAGCAGCGGATTCATATGGATCATAAACGGCCTCCTCATCCGCCCGACAGGGCGGCATTATTGAAACAATTATACCATAGATTTCCCCGCCGCGGTACTGTTTGGTCCGCCTTTTCTTTTCCGTCTGCGGGATTGTACGGCCGCCTGAATCGTGATAAAATGATCCAAACTGATTGTATGCGAGAGGGTGACGCGGATGAAATTCAACCGGGATCTTCCTGAGAAGCGGTGGGCGGCCTATTCCATTGCCACCTGTTCCGCCGTTCTTCTCTACGTTCTGCTGGGCAACCTCCCTTCTATCGTCAGGGGGTTTTCAGCCTTCCTGTCTTACATCTCGCCCGTCCTGATGGGGGTCATCATCGCTTACGTGCTGGATCCCGTAGCCAAGGTGTACCAGCGCTACCTCTTCCGCTGGATTAAGTCTCCGCGCAGGGCGCGCATCCTCTCCTGTATAGTCGCCATCCTCAGCGTCACGGTCTTTCTCATCGTTCTGATGGTCGCTCTGGTTCCGCAAATTGTCAGCTCCATCGCCACGCTGGTCGGCAACGTCGGCAACTACGCGGCCAGCGCCCGGAACCTTTTGGGCGAACTGGAGCATTTTGCCGCGGAGCACAACGTGGATATTTCCTCCGTCACGGAGGCCGGCGACACCCTGGTCGCCACGCTCGCCCGACTTATTCCGAACAACCTGGGCAGCATCGTCAACACCTCTTTCAACATCGGCAAATCCGCTTTCACCGCCATTATCAGTTTTATCCTCGCCATCTACTTTCTGCTGGACAAGGAACCCATCGGCCGTGCGGTTTCCCGGCTGTTCCGCGCCGTGCTGCCCAAAGCCCGGTATGAGGAGACCATGAGTTTCTGGAAACGCTCAAACTCCATTCTCATGCGCTATGTCGCCTTTGACCTCCTGGACGGACTCATCATCGGCGTTGCCAATTACATCTTTATGAAAATCTCCCGCATGGACTACGCGACGCTCATCTCCGTCCTGGTCGGCGTCACCAATCTGGCCCCCACCTTCGGCCCGATCATCGGCGGCGCCATCGGCGCGTTCATCCTTGTGCTGATCAATCCGTGGCACGCGCTGTGGTTTCTGATCTTCACCTTCATCCTCCAGACCATCGACGGCTACGTGCTGAAGCCCCGTTTGTTCGGCGGCAGCCTCGGCGTCAGCTCGGTCTGGATTCTCATCGCCCTCGTCGTGGGCGGGCGGATCTTCGGCGTGGCCGGCATCCTGCTGGCGATCCCCTTCGCCGCTATCGTCAGCTTCGTCTTCATCGATTATGTCGAGCGCAGGGAGGCTGAAAAGGCTGCCGCCGGGGAGGCGAAGGATGGCTGAGCAGGTCAAAACCAACGTCATGCGCATTCTGGACGCTGCCGGGGTACCCTACCGGGTGCACACTTACGATCCGGAGGCGGGCATCGACGGATTAAGCGTAGCCCGGCAGCTGGGCCAGGATCCCCAGCAGACCTTCAAAACCCTGGTCACGCAGGGAAAGAGCCGCGCGTTTTACGTCTTCGTCATCCCCGTTGCCGAATCTCTGAATCTGAAAGAGGCCGCCAGAGCCTGCAGGGAGAAATCCGTGGAGATGATTCCCCAACGGGCGCTGCTGCCCAATACGGGTTATGTGCACGGCGGCTGTAGCCCCATCGGTATGAAGAAGCTTTATCCCACCTTTATCGATGAAACCGCCCAGCTCTTTGATTCCGTCTGCGTCAGCGCCGGCCGAATCGGCGCTCAGATCGAACTTGCTCCGGATGACCTCTGCCGTCTTACACAGGCGCAGTATGCTCCGCTCACGGAGCCTTGACATTCCCTGTTCATACAAAAATCCGCCGTCCTCCCGTTCAGGAGAAGACGGCGGATTCTTTAATTGTCTTCGAGCAGCATGAAATCCTGATACTCCATAAAGCCCTGCCCGGTCCGAAGTGCGGCGCTCGCAAAACAATCCGTCTGAATCCGCATCCACCGGGTCACCGCCTCCCGGATCACCATGCGGGGCGCAAGCTTTTCGAGGGTCTCCCTGTCGGTAAAAGTCTCCGTCTCTTCCTGCCCATTGTCGTACACCGTAACCTCCCGGATACTGTTTGCCGACGGATGCGCGCCGATTTCAATCCCTGCGGCTTCAATCGCCGCAATCGTGTGCGTAAACCCGGGCCAGACGATGAGCGATTCGCTCCAGATGTATCGCTCCGGATTGCCCTCCTCATCAATCCAGGCAGTCCGGTCCGTCTCAAGCCCGAGCGGCGAGAGATCGAGATCCGCATGGATCACAGCTGCCGGCGCCTGTGTCTTCACGCTCTCCGGCGTCAGCGTCAGGCAGTCCTCCCGAAGCGCCGCCAGAATCCTGCCGATTGCTTCCCTGTCGTAGCGGAGCGTCAGCGGATCCGATCTGCCGCAGCTGCTTTCCACTGACAGGCCGCCCACCGCTTCGTCTTCCAGTTTCCGGATGGGATAGAGCGCGTCCAGATAGGCCTCCCGGCCGTAGAGCGACGCCATCTCTTCCGAAACGTCCGAAAAACGCATCCAGTAACAACGGGTATACCATCGGCCGTTTTCCAGCTCCACACGGACGACCACCGGCACCCTGTAATCGGTCGGTTTCCCGTTATCCGGCAGTTCCGTACTCCCGTCCCCGTTCTTTTCATGTTCGGCCGTCAGCTTTGTCAGAAAAGCGTAAAGAGCGTCGTCACACCCCAGTCCCGTGTGTTCCAATCTGCTCTGCCATTTCACGCTGCTGTCCAACATCTCATATTCCGCCCCCGGCAGTACGGCAATGCTGCGGACGCTGTCCCTGACGGGCAGGTACGCATCAAAACCTGCCAGGTCCAGGCGGAAGTAGGCCGCAAAAGCGCAGGTCAGCGCCGCCGCAAGGGCCAGCGTAGCCCCATGCGTGAAAACCCGCCGTATGTCCATCGTGTAGATGACCCGCACAACCGCCCATACGAGAGCCAAACCGAAGCACAGGCCGAAGACGAACCACGGGTCGCTTTGTGTCCAGCCGGCCGTCCGGAAGAAGATTCCGCTTGCGATTGCCCCGGTAAAGCACAAAACCACCGCAATCCCCTCCGCCGGCAGGCGGAAGGCCATGGCGCGCCCGGCCGCCTCCGACGGCCGTATTCTGTAAACCGCCAGCGCGAGCGCAAGCAGCAGTACCGTCAGAGCCGCAGCAGGCAGAAGCGGGCTCCCTGAGGCAGCCGCGTACAGCGCCCCCAGGACCGGCGAGGTATAACGCCACAAAGCGCCTTCTGTAAAACGGGACGCCGGATAATAAGTAGAATAGAACGTCTCCGCATAGCTCTTGCACAGCAGCGCGAGCAGCGGCCCGATCCCGACCAGCACAGCCGTCCCCAGCGCGCCGACCAGCAGCTGGCCGGTCAGCAGCATCGCCAGCGCAGCCGTCGCCCAGGTCGCCATGCCGTAGACGAAGCAGACGCACGCCGCACGAAGCGCGGCAGCAATCAGTTCGCCGCTCATCAGTCCCCGCGCCGCGGCGAGGATCAGCACGCAGAGGCATCCGGCCGCCGCGGGGACGGCGATATCCAGAGCCGCGATAACCGTCTTCAGTGCGAACACCTTTTCCCTGCGAACCGGGAGGCCGTGCAAAAGGTCTGTCTTTTCACGCGAATGCAGGGCTGCAAACCCGCACCATGCCGCCAGGACGGCGACAACAACCGCACCGAATGCGATTACGCAGCCGTGCATACCGCTGCCCAGCGAGTTGCAGACGGCGCGGCTCAGCCATTCCTTGAGCGGAAGACGGTAGCCCTGCCGCGCGTAGGTCTCTTCCAGATTGGACAGCTGCATCATGAACAGTACAGGCCAGCTGAGGAACGCGCCCGTGCAGCTGAGCGCAAAGACCCAGGTCTGCCGTTTCCAGAACTGGTGCAGCAGCTTACCCCAGGATATCCCGGACTTCATAGCCGATCGCCTCCGTTTCTCCGATAAAAATCTCCTCAAGCGACAGCGGGAGGATCTCGCTGAATACGGGCTCAGCCGCGTCCACTGTCCGCAGCAGCTCTTCCCTTGTCCCGCGCACCGTCAGCATCATCAGCTGCCCTTGTCTCACCGTCCGCAGCGGGCTGAGCGCCGTCAGCATCTCTTTTTCCTTTTCCGCATCCGGTATGACGCACTGGATCTTATGCAGCTTCTGCTTCATTCCCGCCAGCTCTTCGGAGAGCAGGATGCCGCCTTTGTGCAATAGGCCGACCCTGTCGCAGATGTCCTCCAGCTCCCGCAGGTTGTGCGAGGCAATGACAGGTGTAAGCCCCCGTTCCACCATATCACCGGCGAACAGGCTTTTGACCGCCTGCCTCATCACGGGGTCCAGCCCGTCAAAGGTTTCGTCGCACAGCAGATACTTCGCCCCCGTGCTAAGGCCCAGGATGACCGCCAGCTGTTTCTTCATCCCTTTGGAGAAGGTCCGGATCGGCCGGGCCGGATCCAGCTTCAGCCGCCGCGTCAGGTCTTCGAAACGTTCGAAATCGAATGCATCCCTCGCCGCCGCGAAAAAGGCTGCCATCTCCCTCGGCGTCGCATTCGGGAAAAAGTATGCCTCATCCGGAATGAACGCAATGGTCTGCTTGACCTTCTCGTTTTCCCATACCGCCTCCCCATCGACCCGGACGCTGCCCTCGTCCTGGCGCAGCACACCGGACAGAATCCGCAGCAGCGTGCTCTTTCCTGCGCCGTTCGTACCGATCAGTCCGAAGACCTCGCCGTCCGGAATGGTCAGTGTGATATCCGAAAGCGCGGTTTCGTTTTCAAAGCATTTGGTCAGATTCTGTATCTGGATCATCGTTCTTCCTCCTTAGCCCACGCGTCGGCGGTTTCCAGCGCCTCCTGCCTCGTCAGGCCTGCTGACAGGCAAGCCTCCAGCGCCGAAACCAGCGCGTGCCGGGCTTCCTGCTGTTTTCGTTCGGCTATGCCGGCGCTGCCCGATACAAAGTTGCCCTTTCCCTTTACCGGATAAATCAGCCCCCTGCGTTCCAGTTCCGAATAAGCGCGCTGGACCGTATTGGGGTTGATGGAAAGCTGCATGGCGAGCTCCCGGACAGAAGGCAGCCGGCTTTCCGCTGGCAGCGCGCCGGCCAGGATGAGCGTCTGCAGTTTGTCCGTCACCTGTTCGTTCAGCGGCCGCTTGTCGCGGTAATCAATCACAAACACGTTTACGCTCCTTTCCAAGTGTATTAACAAGCTTGATACACTTATGATACGCGGAAACGGAGGCGCTGTCAAGCCCCTCCGTCTTAATTATTTGGATTCGTTATCGCGCCCCAGTTTTTCCTGTATCCAGGCGAGCGTCTCGTTAAACCGGCTGTGGCGCATCTCCGGGAAAGCCCTCAGCAGACGCCCCGTTCCAAAGTATTTCTCTTTCTGCAAGGCATGATAAAGCTCTTCCTGCCGGCGCTGCAGTTCCGCATACTGGGCCATGACGTTTTCCGTCACGCTCGTCCTGCGGTCCTGCAGGCGGGTCCTCGCGCCCTGCACCCCCGCGTGAAGGCTCTCCTCCGCGCCGGCCACTGCGGTCCGCAGGCCTTCTCCCGCCGCCTCAACGCGCACCTTGCCGCGCTCGATGCTCTCCATCGTCTTCACGGTGCCGCCGCCTATGATCCGGCTCATGCCGTCTGATACGGTCCGCATGGAGGCCCGCATCCGGTCCAGTTCCTCCAGCCGACGGTTGAAGCGAAGCACCGTCAGCACCGTGATGATCAGGTCTGCCAGGTATACCGCATACAACACCGACAGGATCGGCCAACCGTACCGCTCCGGTATCAGGGTATCCGAAATGCTGCGGACCGTCGGCTGAATCTCCCTGACGACGAAGGCAATCGCCATCCCCCAGATCAGACTGAATTCCAGACAGATGTAGCCGTGGTAGTTGAACGGTCTGTCGCTGTAATCCCACCACCTGGCGTGAAAGAGGCGGTTCAGCAGCCATCCCGCGATAAGCTCCACCGCCGTGGCCAGCACCACGCCCCCGGCGAACAGCTTCCACACCGGCAGATTCTCCACGGCGACCGTTCCCGTTCTGCCTGCTAAGGAGCCCATGGCGAACACGGACAGCACCCCAAAGCCGTATACCGGGCAGACCGGACCGTTCAGAAAGCCCCTGTTGATGATTTTCCCCTGCGTCACTGCGTGAAAGATAACCTCAATCACCCATCCGCCAAAGGAATAGATCACAAAATACCACGCCATTTGATACGGCGTCATTCCAAGTATCGTCATAAACACCCCTTACCCGATCAGGATGGAGAGCGCTTCTTTCAGCGTATCAACGCCGTATACGCGCAGCCCTTCCGGTTTTTTGATGCGTCTGGCGTTCTCCCTGGGCATTACGACAGAGGTAAAGCCGAGCCGTGCGCACTCCGCCAGCCTCCTTTCAGCCTGTGAAACCGCACGGATTTCTCCTGCCAGGCCGACCTCGCCGAAGACTGCCCAGTCCGATGGAATCGACGTCTCCCGCAGGCTGGACGCCACGGCGGAGAGCAGCGGCAGGTCCGCCGCCGGTTCGGAGAGCTCCAGCCCGCCCGCAATATTGATGTATACATCCTGATTGAACATCGGCAGTCCCGCCCGTTTTTCGAGGACGGCCAGCAGCAGCGACAGCCTGCCGTAATCGAACCCGTTTGTCGTTCGGCGCGGATTGCCGTATGCTGTCTGCAGCGCCAGGGCCTGCACGTCCACCAGCACCGGTCTGGAGCCTTCAATCGCGCAGTGCACGCATGAGCCGGCCACGTTTTGTGCCCGCTCCGAGAGCAGCAGCTCGGACGGATTCTCCACCGGCCGCATGCCCGCTTCGCTCATTTCGAAGATGCCCAGCTCGTTTACGGAGCCGAAGCGGTTCTTTACCGCCCGCAGTATGCGGTATTCGTGCTGACGGTCGCCTTCAAAATACAGGACGGCATCGACCATGTGCTCCAGCACCCGCGGGCCGGCGATCGCCCCCTCCTTGGTCACGTGTCCGACGAGGAAGACGGCGCATCCGGTCGTCTTCGCCATGCGCATCAGCATGCTCGCGCACTCCCGCACCTGGGAGACACTCCCGGGCGCGCTGGCCATATCCGGCCTGTACATCGTCTGGATGGAATCGACGACCATGTACTCCGGCCCGATTTCCGTCCAACGCTGTTCGGCGCTGTCCATCGCGTTCTCGCTCAGGATGAGCAGGTTTTCGCTTTTAGCCCCCAGACGGGATGCGCGCATGCGGATCTGTCTAGCGCTCTCCTCTCCGGAAATATAGAGCACCCGGGCACCCCTTTGCGCCAGGTGGTCCGACACCTGCAGAAGCAACGTGGATTTGCCGATTCCCGGATCGCCGCCCACCAGGATCAGCGAGCCCTCGACGACACCGCCGCCCAGCACCCTGTCCAGTTCCCCAATTCCCGTCGAGGCGCGGCTCGTCTGCTCATCCGGGATTTCGCTGAGCCGCAGAGCCCGCGCCCCTGTTCCGGGGCGTTGTTTGTTCTCTTTCTTCGGCGCGGCAGCGGCAGCCGCCGGCGCCTGCTCCTCCATCGTATTCCATGCGCCGCATTCCGGGCATTTGCCCATCCATCTCGGCGATTCATACCCGCATGCAGCGCACACGTACAGTGTTCTCTCTTTTGCCATAGGCCGCCTCTTTTTTCAGTATTGCTTTATCCTATCACAGTTGGGCCGGATTGAAAAGCAGTCGGGGCCTTTCTAAAAAAGAACCTTCTCTCTGCCAGAAGGTTCCCTGTCTTATTCTATGGTATAGGGCAGTCTCCAGAATGGCGTGAATCCTTCTTCCTCTGCCGGCGACGCCTGGGCGGACTGCACGAGGCCTTTCTGTTTCAGTGACGGATCGTTTGCGACCTGGTTCCTGGCGTATTCAAAGGCTTCGTTGAAGGAAATCCTGCCGTCTTTATCCGCGTCCGACGCCTCGGCTTTTTCCCGGTCCGCTACTCCGTCCCAGCCCAGCCCGCTGCACAGATAATAGGTAAAAAAGCCCATCTGTTTGCTGAAGGTCTCCCCGTCCACCGTTTTGCTCAACACCGCCTCCCAGCTCTCCTGATCGTAGCGCGCGGCTGCCATTACGTAATTGCCGTCATCTCTGGCCAGCTGCGTCGGCGCCCGCCTTGGGCCGCTCTTCTGCACGGATGGCATAAAACCGGCCAGGAAGTTCGAAGTAAACTGCTCCGGGAATGCCTCCGGATCGTCCGCAACAATATCCTCTTCCGTCTTCTGCACGGCGGCCGCCTTCCGCACGGACAGCGTAAGCGCCCCGCCCGCTGCTTCCTCTCCGTCATCGATCAGCCGTCCGCTGTAGCATGCGTCAACGGCGATGATTCTCCTTCCGCGGATCGTCGCAACCGCGTCCGTCAGTTCGGCAAGGGTCAGTTCCGCGCCGTCCGATCCCATCAGCGAACCGTTTGGCCGCCCGTGTCCGGAAAAGTAGATGAACGTGATGTCCCCGTCCTCGGAAGAAGCCCCCATCGCGCGGATCTGGGCGCTCATCTCGGCCGCCGTCCAAGCGCCGTATTTACGCACGTCAAAACCCCACTGTTTCAGCATCCTGTATACCGCGGCAGCATCATTTGTCGGCCCCGTCAGCGTCTTCAGCTCGCCGGTGTTCCGATAAGTCTGGTAGATGACGAGCGCGCGAGGCCTCCGGTCGCTTCGCCGGATGTCCGTGAGGGTTCCGTCGCCAAGTGCCGATTCATATGCAGCGCTGCCGCCCGGAGCTGCAACGTACCGTACCGATGGCACCTCCTCCAGGAAGCCTGCCAGCGTGTCGCCGTCTCCTGAAAGCACGTGCAGGGCGCTCAGACTGTCGCATCCGTCGAACGCGCCTGCCTCCACGAGGAACTGCGAACCCCGCACCACGACGTCCGTCAACAGGCCATCGCCCGCAAACGCGCCCGCGCGGATCGCCGTCAGCCCGGAAGGCAGCGTCAGCACAGACAGACTGCCGGCTGCCGGGACTGCAATCAGCAGCAGTGCAATAAGCGCAAACCAGTTCTTTCTTCTCATCTTTGCCCGCTCCGTCGTTAGTTTCTGCATCTTCATTTTAATAAAGCGTCTCCAAAACGTCAACAATCTTGCGGTATCCGCAACAACCGGTATGTTTATTATTCCTTTTCTTCTTTAAATGCACTTAAACGGCGCCGGATGGAAGAATTCCCTGCCGCGGCCTCTTTTTATGCAAAATGACGTTGTATGCTTTCCGCTGGTTACGGTATAATACCGGAGAAAACAGGCTACAGGAGGGCTCCCCATGAACAGACGTCCCAGTCAGAGAAGAGTGCAGAGCCCCTCCGCTGCAGGAGCACAGCGCTACCGGACGACCGATCCCGACCGCTTTCTTGCGGAAACCCGCCGTAAAAAGCCGCTCGGGCGGCGTATCCTCCGCGCGTTTTTTTGGTTTTTGGCCCTCCTTTTCGCCGTTAATGCTCTTTTCAGCCTGAATCCCCGTCTGTCCCGCGTAAACGTTCCGGTCACCGGTCTCAATCCCGCTTTGGAGGGATACACCCTGCTGCACCTCTCCGACCTCAAGGGCATGAGCTTCGGACAGCGGCAAGGCCGGCTGGAATCCCTTCTCCGGGATGAACGCTTCGATGCCGTCGTTCTGTCCGGCGATATGGTTTCCGAACGGGGGAACGCCCAGCCGCTCTATGACATCATCGAGATGCTGCGGCGCATCCGCCCGTCCGCACCGGTCTATTTCATCGCGGGCGATTCTGACCCGCAGGCCGTCTCCATGGATTACGCTTCCGGCGGCAGCCCTTTTGCGCCCTGGGTGCTCGGCTGCCAGCAGCGCGGCGCCAGATGGCTGACCTCTCCCGTCCTCCTTTCCGCCGGCCCGCAGGACGTCTGGCTGGCCCCCAGCTCCGACCTCAGCCTTGATACCGAAAGCCAGCAAGCCCGTTTCGAACAATTGTATCTTCTGGCCAAGGAATCCGGCGACGAGAACGAAATCGAGCTGGCTGAATACCAGCTCCGGCGGCTGGAAGGACAACGGAGCGCACGCAGCGCCATGAAAAAGGACGCGGTCTGCATCGCCGTGACGCATGTGCCGCCGGAGGAGAGCTTTCTTTCCGCGCTGCGTTCCCCTTCCGGCGGATCCATTGCCCTCATGCTGAGCGGCCACTGGCTGGGCGGCCTCGTCCGCGTACCCTTTACCGGGCCCCTGTTTCTGCCGTCCTCCTCTCTCCCGCGTTACGGTCTCTTTCCCCGAAGGGACGTCAGCGGAATCAGCCGCATCGGCGCGACGTGGCTCTATCAGAATCCGGGTCTCGGAGCGTATGACCCCCTTTATCCGTCTTTTTTCAGACGTTTTTTCAATCCACCCACCGCAGCATTGCTGACGTTGATTCCCTCCAGCCTGTGACCATTTGCCTTTTTTCCTGCATTTTAGGCCATCGACCGCTCTTTTTCACGCCGAAAGGCCGTTTAATTGCATTCTAATTTGCTTTAAAATGCGTAAAGTGAATATTTTTCATGTAATCCTTGAAGGAAAGTGATATACCGGCCCTTGTATGACCTTCCAAATTGTTGTATAATGCATCCCATCGGCGGCGCAGCCCAACAGCGTGCCGTCCATCCCATATTAACAGGAGGAAAACGCACATGAAAAAGACTCTCTCCGTCATGCTCGCCATCGCTCTCGTCCTGGTGTGCGGCCTAGCCAGCGCCGACGCCCTGAAAATCGGCGTCATCGGTCCCATGACCGGCCCCGCTGCCGACTACGGTCTGGCTTGCCAGCGCGGCGCCATCATCGCCGCCAACGAGATCAACGCCGCTGCGGGCGAAACCGTCATCGAGCTGCTGATCGAAGACGATGAGCACAACGCCGAGAAATCCGTCAACGCGTATCACACGGTTCTGGACAACGGCGCGCAGATGATCGCCGGCACCACCACCACGACCCCCTGCATCGCCGTCGGCGCCGAAGCCTACAGCGACCGCGTCTTCATGCTGACCCCGAGCGCCAGCTCCACCGCGGTCACCGAGGACAAGGACAACGTCTATCAGGTGTGCTTTACCGATCCTGCGCAGGGAACCGCCAGCGCCCAGTACATCAAGGAGAACAACCTGGGCACCAAGATCGCCGTAATCTACAACAACGCCGACGCTTATTCCACCGGTATCTATCAGACCTTCGTCGCCGAGGCGGCCACCCAGGGTCTTGAGATCGTTGCCACCTCCACCTTCACCGACGATACGACGGACTTCTCCGTCCAGGTGACCGAGGCCCAGAAGGCCGGCGCCGATCTCGTCTTCCTGCCTATCTACTACACCCCCGCTTCCATGATCCTGCAGCAGGCCAAGGGCATGGATTATGCGCCCATCTTCTTCGGCGTGGACGGCATGGACGGCATCCTCTCCATCGAGGGCTTTGACCAGAGTCTGGCCGAGGGCGTCATGCTCCTCACCCCGTTTGCAGCTGATGCCACCGACGAGATGACCGTCAACTTCGTCACCGCGTACAACGCGGAGTTCGGCGTTACGCCCAGCCAGTTCGCAGCAGACAACTACGACGCGGTTTACGCGCTGTACAACGCCTCCAAGAACGCCGGCATCGATGCCTCCACCTCTGCCGAGGACGCCTGCGAGAAGCTGATCGAGCAGTTCAAGAGCCTTGAATTCACCGGCCTCACCGGCACGATGAGCTGGAACGAGGACGGCTCCGTCACCAAGACGCCCAAGGCCGTCGTCATCAAGGGCGGCGTCTATGTCAGCCCCGAAAACCTCTGATCAAACCTGAAGGCACATCCATGGCCCCGGGAGGCCCCGGGGCCTTCTCCTTATTCTCCGGCAGGTTTTCAACGGAAGACGGCGGCGGCCTTTTTCCGTTGAAAACCCTGCCCTAATCCTCTGCGAGGTGATTCGATGACCCTGTTCCTCTCCTACCTTATCAACGGTATCAGCCTAGGAAGCGTCTATGCCATTATCGCCCTTGGCTACACCATGGTCTACGGCATCGCCAAGATGCTGAATTTTGCGCACGGCGACGTCATCATGGTCGGCGCGTACATCGCCTTCTGTGCGACGCAGTACGCCGGACTTCCGGCTTTCGTTGCCGTGCTGCTGGCAATGCTCGTGTGCACTCTGCTCGGCGTCACGATTGAGGGGCTTGCCTATAAGCCCCTGCGTCAGGCGCCCGGGCTCGCCGTTCTCATCACGGCGATCGGTATGAGCTATCTGCTGCAGAACTCGGCGCTGCTCATCTGGGGCGCAACACCCAAGAGCTTTCCTTCGGTCGTCTCCCTCCCCCCTGTCTCCCTGTTCGACGGGCGCGTGAAGGTCACGGGTGAGACGATCATGACCATCCTTGCCAACATCGTCATCATGATCGCTCTCACGCAGTTTACCGGGCGCACGAAGATGGGCAAGGCGATGCGCGCAGTCTCCGAGGATAAAGGTGCTGCGGAGTTGATGGGCATCAACGTCAACGCCACTATCTCCGTCACCTTCGCCATCGGCTCCGCGCTTGCGGCCGTCGCCGGCGTCCTGCTCTGTTCCGCCTATCCCAACCTCATGCCGACCACCGGTTCCATGCCGGGCATCAAGGCATTCACCGCCGCAGTTTTCGGAGGCATCGGTTCCATTCCCGGCGCCATGGTGGGCGGCATCCTCCTCGGCGTGATCGAGATCCTCGGCAAGGCTTACATTTCCACCGAGCTCGGCGACGCGATCGTCTTCGCCGTGCTGATCATCGTGCTGCTGTTTAAGCCGAGCGGCCTGTTCGGCAAGAACGTGCGCGAGAAAGTATGAGGTGGCTTGCATGAAACGAAACCGCAAACTGGCCGAGAAACTGATCACCTTCGGCATCGTCATCGCCGCGTTCCTGCTTTGCAAGATTCTGATCGGAACGGGCGTTATGAGCCGCTCCCTGCGCGGGCAGTTGATACCGATTTGCGTCTACATTTGCATGGCTGTCAGCCTGAACCTGACGGTCGGTATCTCCGGCGAACTCAGTCTGGGTCACGCCGGATTCATGAGTGTCGGCGCCTTTTCCGGCATCGTCGCTGCCATGTGGCTGTCTAAAGGCGTCGGTGTGGAGAGCCAGCTTCACTGCCTTCTCTTTGCCATCCTGGTCGGCGGCGCCCTGGCCGGTGCGGCAGGCGTCGTGATCGGTATCCCCGTTCTTCGCTTGCGCGGCGATTACCTGGCTATCGTAACGCTGGCCTTCGGTGAGATCATCCGCAATGTCATGAACTGCATCTACGTCTCCCTGGACGGCAGCACCCTCCGCTTCGGTTTCATCAATCCGGGGCTGCCGGGGAAGATCCTTCTGAACGGCCCGATGGGCGCCACCGGCGTCAAGAAAATGGCGAGCTTTGAAATCGGGTTTGTCCTGGTGCTCTTCACCCTCTTCGTCGTCCTGAACCTCATCGACAGCCGTGACGGGCGGGCGATCATGGCCATCCGCGACAGCCGTATCGCCGCCGAGTCGGTCGGTCTTAACGTCACAAAGTACAAGATGATGGCCTTTGTGACCTCCGCCGTGCTGGCGGGCATGGCAGGCGCCCTCTACGGGCTGAACTTCTCGACCGTTGCGCCGGCCATGTTTAAGTTCGACACCTCGATCCTCGTACTGGTCTTCGTCGTGCTGGGCGGCATCGGCAATATCCGCGGCTCCGTCATCTCCGCGACGCTGCTGACAATGCTGCCGGAACTGCTGCGCGCCTTCTCCGATTACCGCATGCTGGTCTATGCTATCGTGCTCATCCTCGTCATGATCTTTACCAACAATCCCAAGCTGAAGAACGCTGTCGGGCGGCTTCTTCCCAGGCGCGGAGCTTCCGGAAAGGAGGCCGAATAAATGAGCGAGTCGTTTAAGCGCACCCCTACCAAAATGGTGCCTGCACCCAGCCACGGCATCGTCCCGGAACGCGACGTCGGCGAGCGCCCCGTCCTCGAAACACGCAACCTCGGCATCAGTTTCGGCGGCCTGCAGGCCGTGGATGATTTCAACCTCATCATCGGCAAAACCGAGATCGCGGGCCTGATCGGCCCGAACGGCGCCGGAAAGACCACCGTGTTCAACCTGCTCACCAAGGTATACCAGCCGACCATGGGCACCATCCTCATCAACGGACACGATACGGCCGGCATGAACACGGCCCAGGCCAGCAAGATGGGCATCGCGCGCACCTTCCAGAATATCCGGTTGTTTGACAAGATGTCCGTGGAAGACAACGTGCGCATCGGCCTCCACAACCAGATTCAGTACGGCATGGCAAGCGGAATTCTTCGTCTGCCCTCTTACTGGGCCGGAGAACGCCGCCAGCACGAGCGCGCGATGGATCTGCTCTCCATCTTTGACATGGAGGATCTGGCCGGCGTCCGCGCGGGCTCTCTCCCCTACGGCGCCCAGCGCCGGCTGGAAATCGTCCGCGCCCTGGCCACCAACCCGAGCCTCCTGCTGCTGGACGAGCCTGCCGCAGGCATGAACCCGCACGAGACCGAGGAATTGATGGCAAACATCGTGAAGATCCGCGACCGCTTCAAGATCGCCGTTCTGCTGATCGAACACGACATGAAGCTGGTCATGGGCATTTGCGAGGGCATCTGCGTCCTGAACTTCGGCAAAGTCATTGCAAAAGGAACGCCGGAGGATATCCAGAACAATCCCGTCGTCATCGAAGCCTATCTGGGCAAGCGGAAGGAGGCGTAAGCGGTGAGTCTGCTGAAAGTCACCGATCTGCACGTCTATTACGGCAGCATCCACGCCATCAAGGGCGTCTCCTTCGAGGTCGAAGAAAACGAAATCGTCACACTGATCGGCGCCAACGGCGCCGGCAAGTCAACGACGCTGAATACGATCGCCGGGCTCCTCAATCCGCGCCAGGGACACATCGAGTTTGCCGGGAAGGACATCACCACGCTGAAGGCGAGCCGCGTCATCTCCCAGGGGCTTGCCCTGTGTCCGGAGGGCCGGCGCATCTTCCAGCAGCTGACCGTCCGCGAGAACCTGGAGATGGGCGGCTACACGCGCCCCGCTTCGGAACTGGACACCTCTCTGGAGAACGTTTTTACCCGCTTCCCTCGCCTGAAAGAGCGCCAGCGTCAGGTCGCCGGCACCCTGTCCGGCGGCGAGCAGCAGATGCTCGCGATGGGGCGCGCCCTGATGAGCAAACCCCGGCTGCTGATGCTCGACGAGCCTTCCATGGGCCTGGCCCCCATTCTCGTCGAACAGATCTTCGATATCATCCAGGAACTGCACGAGGCCGGCACGACCATCCTGCTGGTCGAACAGAACGCGCAGATGGCGCTCTCCATCGCCAGCCAGGCTTATGTTCTGGAAACCGGGAGCATCTCCAAATCCGGCAGTGCGGAAGAACTCATGCACGACAATGACGTGCGCAAGGCGTACCTCGGCTGATCAGCCGGATAGAAAGCAGCCCCGCCGAGTTAATCGGCAGGGCTGCTTTTTCATAAAACCGGCTCCCCGGCATCGCCGGGGAGCCTTGTCTTTCCTTGTCAGCCTTCAGCTTTTTCAACCGCCGCTTCAGGCGCATTGCGCTTCACGCTTTCAATGCCGTTCAGGCAGGCTTTAAGGCTGCTGTACGGCTCGCCGCAGGAGGCGATAATCTGCCCGTTCGTCGCACGCAGGCGGAAACGGTGATTGCCCGATTTGTCCAGATAAACCTGGAACTTGGGATGCTTGACCTTGGCGTACCCTTCCTGGGTCGTATCCTCGATTTCGGCGATCGGGGCGTTCTTCTTCACGCTCGCGATGCCGGCGCGGCAGGACTTTTCGGACTTGTACACCTCAGAGGTGGAGATTGGCTCGCCATTGCCGGCCTTCAGGTCGAACTTGACGCCCGTAGGGGTGGTGCGGATGACAAACTTTCCCATGATCGCTCTCTCCTTTTTGCGCAGGCTCTGCCTGCCTATTTCGCTGATAAAAGTATAACACAACCCTTGGGCGATTTCAACCGCTTCCGCAGGTTAATGCGTCTCCAGAACGGCCCGCAGCTCGCGCTTGCGCGCCTCCGCTTCCTCCAGCATGTGCCTGGCGTGGCTGATCCCGCTCTCTCCGCCTGCCGCCCCGCCGACCATGCGCGCCAGTTCCTGCGCCCGCTGCTCGCCGGAAAGCCTGCGGACTTCCGTATGGGTCTGCCCGTCCTGCTCCAGTTTTGTCACTAGGTACTGCTCGTCCGCCATGGCAGCGATCTGCGGCAGATGCGTCACACAGATCACCTGATGATGGTCCCCGATTTCACACATCTTCTCTGCCACCACCTGCGCCATCCGACCGCTGATGCCGGTATCGATTTCGTCAAACACCATGCTTCTGGGGACGCCCGGTTTCCTGGCGGACAGATTCTTCAGCGCCAGCATGATCCGCGAAAGCTCACCGCCGGACGCAATTCTGGCCAGCGGCCTGACCTCCTGTCCGAGGTTTGCGCTGAAAAGGAACTCCACCTTGTCCTTTCCGTTCGATGTGAAATGCGTATCTGCCCCGTCCTCTTCCCTGAAGTCGACGGTGATCCGGGCATTTTTCATCCCCAGGTCCCGCAGCTGCAATTCCATCTCCCGCTCGAAACGGCCGGCTGCCGCTTTTCTCATCGCCGTCAGCCTGTCACACTCTTCCGTAAGGCCCCTGCGCAGCCGGGCTTCTTCCTTTTCCAGCTGTCCGCTTTCTTCTTCGGAATTCTGCAGTTCCGAGAGTTCTTCACGAATCTTCTCAAGATGCCGGAGCATCTCCGTCGCGTTTCCGCCGTACTTCCGGCCCAGCCTGTGCAGCTGGTCCAGCCGGCTTTCCACGCGGTCTGCCTCTTCCCGGTCAAACTCCATGCCGTCGCGCAGATCGGTCAGCTCTCCCACCGCATCTTCAACCTCGTAATAGAGGCTGTCCAGGCGCGTATACAGCGCCGCATACCGTTCGTCCAGATCGGAAACCGGCGCAAGCGCAGCGACGCCGCTGCGAAGCAAATCGCAGGCGGAGCCGCCGTCTTCCGTTCCGTTCGCAAGCCATGCGCACGCCTCCGCGAAAGCGGACATGATCTTGTCCGCATTTCGGTAAAAGCTGCGCCTGCTTTCCAATTCCTCTGTCTCCCCCTCCCGCAGGCCGGCCGCTTCCAGCTCCTCAGACTGAAAGCGCAGCATGTCGATGCGCTGTTCGCGCTCCGCGACGCTGCTGCGGAGCCTTTCCAGCTTTTTGCGCGCGGCGTTCCACTGCGCAAACAACGCAGCGACAACATCCTTCTGCGGCTGTATCCCTTCTGCGGCATAGGCGTCCAGATAGGCGATATGGTTGCGGCTGTCGAGCAGCAGCTGGTGTTCATGCTGTCCATGGATATCCAGCAACTGCTGGGAGACCGTTTTCAGCGTCTGCAGCGGCACGAGGGTGCCGTTGATCCGGCAGAGATTACGGCCGCTTTCCGTCAGCTCCCTGGAAATGGAGACGGTATCCTCATCCCCTTCCAGCTGCAGTTCCCGCAGCAATGCGACAGCCTGCTCGTTGCCCTGCAAATCGAATACGGCTTCCACGCGTGCCTTCTCCTGCCCGGCTGCGATCAGCTCGCGCGCCGCACGCTCCCCCAGCACGAGATTGACCGCGTCCACGACGATGGATTTGCCTGCCCCCGTTTCTCCTGTCAGGACATTGAGCCCGGGATGAAACGCCAGTTCCATCTCACGGATCAGTGCAAGATTCCGGATGCCCAGCTGCAAGAGCATATGCCTTCTCCTTTCACCTGCCGCTTCGGATCAGCCGAGAATCCCCTCGAAACGCTGCAG
The DNA here is from genome assembly GCA_902781095.1 of uncultured Eubacteriales bacterium. Classification (GTDB taxonomy): domain Bacteria; phylum Bacillota; class Clostridia; order Christensenellales; family Aristaeellaceae; genus Ventricola. The sequence continues at coordinate 51,724 of CACZHW010000002.1, read as the reverse complement.
GATCTCCTTTACGTTTTCCTCCGTACGGACGATGATCAGGATCGTATTGTCCCCCGCGATGGTTCCCACGATCTCCGGCCACTTCAAGCTGTCGATCGCCTCGCCCGCGACGTGCGCGCTGCCGGAAAGCGTCCGCACGACGATAAGGTTCGCCGCGCTGTCCATGCTGACGACGGAATCGGCAAGCATACGGATCAGCCGGTCGCTGACGCCGGAATCGCCCTGTTCGCCCAGGATGTAACGGTACGTTCCGTCTTCCGCAAGGCCCTTTACCAGATGCATCTCCTTGATGTCGCGCGATATGGTCGCCTGCGTGACGCTGACGCCCCGCTCCTGCAGGGCAGACGCAAGTTCCTCCTGCGTGCGGATGCAACGGCTTGTGATGATCTCCGAGATCAGGTTCTGTCTGCTGCCTTTCATCTTTACCCCCCTGTTGTCGATCATGATCCGGGTTTCGATTCCTCTGCCCGGTTACAGATAAGATTGAACCAGCTTGCTCTTGAGCAGGCTGTAGAAATTCCGTTCCGTACCCAGCCGGAGCATCAGGGCATCGCTGGGCGACCTGCGGAGAAGCACCCGGTCCCCCACCGACAGTTCGCACAGCGTTACGCCGTCCGCGGAGAGCTGGATGCCTTCCCGCTTCTCCCGCATGTTGAGGTTGATTTCCAGTTCGCAGCGGTCGGACAGGATGATCGGCCGGGAAACCAGCGTATGCGGACAAATCGGATTTACCAGCAGGCACTGGACGTCCGGGCTGATGATCGGACCGCCTGCTGAAAGCGAATACGCCGTCGAGCCCGTCGGACTGGCCGCAAGCACGCCGTCCGCGATATAGTGCTCAACCAGGACGCCGTCGGCGCGGACGTCCATCGCGATCATCCGCTGGGAGAGTCCCCTTGATACCGACACCTCGTTGGTCGCGTATCCGGAAATCCGTCCCGTCCGACTTTCCGCGGTATAACTCAGCATCATCCGGTGCTCCAGCGTATATGCTCCGCGGGAGACGCGCTCGATGGCCGCGTCCATTTCACCCGTCTGCACTTCCGGCAGGAAGCCGAGCCGCCCCAGATTGATGCCCAGAAACGGCCGCCCAAGCTCCACATATTCATCCATCGCCCGGAGCACCGTGCCGTCCCCGCCGAAAACGAAGATAGCGTCTGCCTGTGCCGGCATGTCCACCGTTTCCGGCGGTTCTTCCGAAAACCGTGTGCGCCACGCCTCTTCGTCAGCTGAAAGCAGAAGCGGCGCAATGCCGTATCTCCTGCAGACCGCGGCACATTCCTTCGCCGTCTGGAAGACGTCCGTTTTGACGTGATTGAGATAGAATACCGCCCGTCTGATCATCGCTCCGCATCTGCCTTCCTGCCAAGCGAGAGATGGGCCTCCCGCACCGTGTTTTCAACCGCTTCCTCCGGCACTTCCGACCCGCCCGGCGTCAGGTGTGCCAGAAACTCGATGTTGCCCTCCGGTCCGGTAATCGGAGAGAAGGACAGCTGATGCATCACCCAGCCGACTTCTTCCCTGACGAAATGCCGGATCATCTCTACCACGTCCATGTGGACAGCCGGATCACGGACCACGCCTTTCTTACCGACGCGTTCCCTGCCGGCTTCAAACTGCGGTTTGATCAGCGTAATGAACTCGCCCCCGTCTCCGAGCACCGCACAGGCTGCCGGCAGGATCTTGGTGATGGAAATGAAGGATACGTCCATGACGGCAAGCGTCGGCCGGACGTCAAAATCGCCTGCCGTGACATAGCGCGCGTTGAAGCGCTCCATCACCCTGACCCGCGGATCGTTGCGCAGCTTCCAGTCCAGCTGTCCGTAGCCCACGTCGACGGCATACACGAGAGACGCTCCGTTCTGCAGCAGCACGTCGGTAAAGCCGCCGGTTGAGGCACCCAGGTCCATAGCGGTCCGTCCCTGTGCCCGGACGCCGAAAACCGCGAGTCCCTTTTCCAGTTTCAGCGCACCGCGGCTGACATATCTGGGCCCGCCGCCCTTGATGTGGAGTTCAGCCTCTGCCGCGATCAGCTCGGAAGGTTTTTCGATTTTCTTTTCACCGCTGTAAGCCTGACCTGCCATGATAAGCGCCCGCGCTTTTTCACGGCTTTCCGCAAGGCCGCGCTCAACCAGTTCAGCATCCGCCCTTCGCCTCTCCGCCGGCATACTTTCTCTCCTTCAGTTGATTCATCACCCGCTTGGCTATCTGCCCGGCAGACAAGCCGCAGTCCTGCAGCAGCTGATCGACCTGGCCATGCGGTACGAAGCAGTCTCCGATACCGGCGATCCCGGCCGGCGCCCGAAGCCCTTCCGCGATGCAAAGCCGCGCGACTTCTGACCCGAAGCCGCCGATCGCCTGCCCGTCCTCGACGGTGAACAGCAGCAGCCCTTTTCCGTTTAAATCCCGCAGCATCGGAAGGTCCATCGGCTTCAGCGAGCAGCAGTCCACGACGCCCGCCGAAATCCCGTGCTCCTTCAGTTGTTTCGCCGCCTCCAGCGCCTGCAGGCACATCCTTCCATAGGCCAGCAGGGCGCAGTCCGTCCCTTCCGCCAGGATTTGCCAGCGCCCGACTGTGAGCGGGCCGCTTTCCGTTTCCCCTTCACAGGGCGGGATGCCTTCTTTGGGATACTCGATCACAACGGGCCCGTCCGCCTTCAGCGCAGCCCGGATGGCCCGCGCAATGCCCGCCGTATCTTTCGGCGCCAGCACCGTCAGGTTCGGCACGGAAAGCGACATCTGGCTTACAAAGACGCCGTGGTGAGTCTTTCCGTCGTCCCCCACCAGGCCTGCATGATCCACGAGAACGCAGACCGGCAGATTCTGCAGGCAGACGTCGTGGATCAATTGATCGTATGCGCGCTGCAGGAAGGTGGCGTACACCGCGAAAAACGGCCTGAACCCGCCCCGGGCAAGCCCCGCCGCCATGCTGAGGGCATGCTGTTCCGCAATTCCCACGTCAAAGAAGCGCTGCGGGTAGTAGGATGCGAATTTCGTAAGCCCCGTTCCGCCCGCCATTGCGGCGGTGATGGCTACGACGCGGGCGTCTTCTGCCGCCACGGAGACCAATGCGTCCCCTGCGGCTTGCGCCGCACTCTTCCCGCTGCCGCGGCTGCGCTTCATCCCGTTTTCCACAAAGAAAGGGGCCGTGCCATGGTATTTCTCGGGCTGGCGTTCCGCCAAGTCATAGCCGTTGCCTTTCCGTGTCACCACGTGGATCAGCAGCGGCATATCCCGAACCTGCTTCGCCTCCTCGAAGACGTGCGTCATCTCTTCGATGTTATGCCCGTCGAAGGGCCCCCAGTAGCGGAACCCCAGCGACTCAAACAGTTCACCGCCCGTCGTGACGCTCTTGACCATGTCCTTGATCTTCTCTATCAGGCGCGCAGCCGGTTTCCCGACGACCGGGATTCTTTCGATTCGCGTGCGCACGCGGCGCTTGTTCCCGTACCAGGACGCTGAAGCCCGCAGGTGTTTGAAGTAGTTGTGCAGCGCGCCCACGTTCGGCGATATGGACATCTCGTTGTCGTTCAGGACGACGATCAGCGGCGTTCCCGCGTTCCCGGCGTCATTCATGGCCTCATAGCACATCCCGCCGGTCAGGGCGCCGTCCCCGACGATTGCCACCACGTGGCTGTCCTCTCCCTTGAGGTCCCGCGCACGCGCCAAACCTAGCGCCATGGAAATGGCTGTTGAAGAATGCCCCGTGTCAAACAGGTCGTGCTCGCTCTCCGCACGGCAGGGGAAGCCGCTGATTCCGCCGTAGGAGCGCAGGGTTTTGAAGCGGTCCCCCCGCCCGGTCAGCAGCTTGTGCGCGTAAACCTGATGGCCGACGTCAAACACCAGCTTGTCCTTCGGGCTCTCAAAGGCGCGGTGGAGCGCAATGGTCAGCTCTACCACGCCGAGATTGGAAGCCAGATGCCCGCCCTGACGGGATACCGTGTCGATGATTTCCCTGCGGAGTTCCTCCGCAAGCTCCCGGCATTCAGGCTCTGAGAGCTTTTTTACGTCCTCCGGGCCCGCAATTCCCGTTAAAACCGACATCGTATCCCCCCCTTTCCGTAGAATCCCCGCTCAATTCTTCCGTTTCGTCATGTGGTCTGCAAAGTCCCGCAGGAAGCCCGCTTTGTCGCCGAAGACGGACAGCATCTCCTCCGCCTCCCGCCAGAGTGCGGCGGATTCCGCCTTGGCCTGCTCCAGTCCTGCCAGAGCGGGCCAGGTCATCTTCCCCCTCGCTGCGTCCATACCGGTCGCCTTGCCCATCTGGGCTGCATCTCCAACGATGTCAAGAATATCGTCGTCAATCTGGAAAGCGACCCCGACGGCGTATCCGAAACGGCGCAGCGCCTCCCGCTTGCCGTCATCCGCGCCCGAAATCGCTGCCGCTGCTTCAAGCGGCGCAGTTAGCAAATCCGCCGTCTTGTGCTCGTGAATATAGCGGAGCGTCGCAAGCTCAGGCTCTTTGCCTTCGCTTTCCAGATCAATGCTCTGTCCGGCAATCATGCCGCCGACGCCGGCCCGCCCCGCGATTGCCGCGATTGCCTGCACATGCCTCGGCAGGTGCGCGGGATACCGCAGCGCATTGCCGATCAAACATTCATACGCCCCGTTGAGCAGCGCATCGCCGGCCAGGATGGCAGGCCCCACACCGAAAACCTTGTGATTGGTCAGCCGTCCGCGCCGGTAGTCGTCATCATCCATCCCCGGCAGGTCGTCGTGGATGAGCGAATAGGTATGGATCATCTCCAGCGCAGCAGCCGGAACCCTGGCCTCATCCAGCGGTCCCGAGAGCATCTCGGTAGTGGCCAGCAGCAGCACCGGCCTGATCCGCTTCCCTCCCGCCAAAGCGCTGTAGCGCATGGACTGAAGCAGCTTCGACGGTATCCGTGCGAATGCGCCGTCGCTGAGGAGTGCATCCAGCGTTTCCTCCGTCATCTGGCGGTAGCGCGCGTATTGCTCTTCATACGTCATACGTTTTCTCCTCGAAGGCCGCAATCTCGCCCGTAACCGGGTCGATCTGCTCGATTCGCTTGCGGTAACTCTCCATCTCTGCCTGCAGCGATTGGGCCAGCTGCATCCCTTTTTCGTAGGCTTTCATGGACTCTTCCAGCGTGAGCGTGCCGCTGCTGAGCGCTTCCGTGATCTCCTCTATCTGACCGATGCCCTCTTCAAAGGACAGCGGTTTGTTTTTTCTGGCTGCCACTGTCTTCTCCGCCTTCCGTCTCTATGATCCGCGCAACCGCTTTCCCTTTGCCGAAGCGCAGGAGGATCTGGTCCCCCGGTGCAATCTGTGCCGCCGAAACGACTGGTACGCCGTCCTTTTCTGCGATGGCGTATCCCCTCTGCAGCACGGCGTAGGGACTCACCAGCGCCAATTCCCTCACGGCGCCGGCCAACCCGCTTCCGGCGTGCTCAAAGCGGCGCCTCATTTCCTGCTTCATCCGTGCCAGAGCCTGCTCCAGCCGACGGCTTTCCGCGTCAAGCCTTCGGGAGGGATGCACGGCTTTAAGACCGCCTTTGGCCCCGTCAAGACGCGCCGCCGCCTCCCGCAGCCGGTCAGTCATCGCTTCCCTCAGCGAATCCCCGGCGTCCAGCACGGCCCTTTGCAAGTCAACGAGCCGCGGGACGGTGCACTCCGCCGCCGCAGAAGGCGTCGGTACCCGCAGGTCTGCCGCAAGGTCACAGAGCGTCACGTCCGTCTCATGCCCGACCGCAGAGACAACAGGCGTCCGGCAGGCCGCGACAGCCCTGACCACCTTCTCCTCGTTGAAGGTCCACAGGTCTTCGATGGATCCGCCGCCGCGCGCAATGATGATCGTGCTGACGCGCTCCGTCCTGTCCAGCGTGTCAATCGCCCGGACGATTTCTTCGTCCGCGCCCATCCCCTGGACGCGCACCGGGCAGAGCAGAATCCGGGCCTTCGGATTCCGCCGGAGCGAAACCTGCAGGATATCGCGGATGACCGCGCCGGTCGGCGAGGTCACGACCCCGACCGTGTCCGGTATCACCGGAATCGATTTCTTGCACTCCTCATCAAACAGGCCCTCTCGGGCCAGCGCAGCCTTCCGCCTCTGCAACTGCTCATAAAGGGGGCCGACACCCTGTGTCCGGAGGCCCCGGACACTCAGCTGATACCGTCCGCCCTTCACGTACAGCGAGACACTGCCGCGGGCAAGCACGCGCATCCCGTCGAAGGGCATCACGGACAGCGCTTCCGCATACTCCGCGTACATGACGCAGGCAACTGCGGCCTGCTCGTCCTTCAGCGTGAAAAACAGGATGCCGCCGCCGTACGCCTTAAGGTTGCTGATTTCACCCGACACCGTCAAATCCCGCAGCAGCGGGTCCGACTGAAAGCTGCGCTGGACATAATTGCCCAGCTGGGAGACCGTCAGCGTCAGGCCTGCCATCGTTCTGCCGCGCTCAGCGTGTTGTCAAGTAACATGGCGATGGTCATCGGGCCGACCCCACCCGGGACCGGCGTAAGGTAGGCCGCCTTCTCCGCCACCGCCGGATCGACGTCGCCGGCAAGGCGTCCGTCCACCCGGTTGATGCCCACGTCGACGACAGCCGCCCCTTCCTTAACCATCTCCGGCGTGATAAAGCCCGGCTTTCCCACTGCAGCGACGAGGATATCCGCCTGCCTCGTCACATCCGCGAGATTCTCCGTCCGTGAGTGGCAGACAGTGACCGTCGCGTTGGCCGCCAGCAGCAGCAGCGCCATCGGCTTTCCGACGATGTTACTGCGTCCGACGACGACTGCGTGCTTCCCCGCCGGGTCGATCCCGCAGCTTTTCAGCAGGACCATGACCCCCAGCGGCGTACAAGGCACAAAGCCCTTCTCCCCGGTCAAAAGTCTCCCCGCATTGACGGGATGAAAGCCGTCCACGTCCTTGTCGGGATCAATCAGCGTCAGAACGCGCTTCTCGTCCAGATGCCGCGGCAGCGGCAGCTGGACCAGGATTCCGTGCACGGCGGCATCCGCGTTGAACTTTCTGACAGCCGCTTCCAGTTCTTCCTGGGTCGTCTCCTGCGGCAGGCGCAGGACCGTCGAACGGATGCCCGCCGCTTCACAGGCGCGTTCCTTGTTCCGCACGTAAACCTGGCTTGCCGGGTCCTCCCCGACCAGGATGACTGCAAGATGGGGCTCGATTCCCTGCGCTTTCAGTTCCGCCGCCCTGCGGGCCGCCTGTTCTCTGCACGCCGTCGCGCAGGCCTTCCCGTCAATCCGAATCGCCGCCATGTCTTTTTTCTCCTTTCAGCCGGTCCGCGCCCAGCAGGGCAACCCCGACCGCATTGTCGCCGGAAAGCTCCGGCCTGGCAAAAAACAACTTGCACCGCAGCCTTCGCCTGGCTGCCCGCCGGCGGAGCATCTCCCGAAACAGCAGCGAGGATGCGACGCCGCCGGCCAGCAGAGCCTGGTCGCACCCCGCATCGGCCTCGGCTTGTTCGATCATCCGCTCGATCGTCCTTACGAGGAAGTCGAACACCTCCGCCGCGATGTCCTCCTGCTGCAGTTCCCCGGTATCAAGCCAAGCTGCGGCCTTGTTTTCCGCGCCGGAGATGCAGCAGTCACGGCCGCGGATCGTCACGCCGATCCGCCCGACGGCCTTCCCTTTTGCCGCCAGTTTTTCCATCTCCGGCCCCGCCGGAAAGGGCAGCCCCATGCGGACGCCGAGCCGGTCGATCAGCTGCCCTGCATGCAGGTCGAGCGTGCCGCCCAGCAGTGAAAGATCCCCCGCCTTACACAGCAGCAGTTCCGTCGTCCCGCCGGACAGGTGCAGGGCAAGGAACGGCTTCGACGCATCCAGACCGGACTCGTAGAGCGCCGCCCGGACGTGCCCCTGCTGATGGCTGACAGGGAAAAAAGGCACGCCCAGCAGCATCGCTGCCGTTCGTGCCTCACTCTCTCCCGCGCGGAACACCGGCATATACGAGCCTTCCGTCGGGCGCGGCTTTGTACTGGCTGCCACAGCCGCGATCTCAATGTTGTTGACTTGTGAAAGCGCCTCGTTCACCATGTCGGGGAGGGCCCTCACATGCTGAAACAGCGCCGCGGACTGTTGGAGTCCGCGCTCACCCTGCTGCACGCTCAGCAGCCGCCGCGCGCCGGCAAGCAACCGCCCGTCTGTCGACACCAGCGCTGCGCTCGTCGTGTAACAGCTGGTATCCAGTCCCAGGACAGCCTTCATTGCGCCGCTTCCTGCTTTCTGTGGATCGTGCCCAGCACGCCGTTTACAAACGGGCAGGAACTCTCGCCGGAGTACTTTCTCGTAAGCTCCACGGCCTCGTTGATTGCAATCCCGGCCGGAAGCCCCATGTGCGTCATTTCATAGACAGCCAGCCTCAGTACCGCGTGGTCGACCTTCGAAATCCGCTCCAGCGTCCAGCCGCGCAGGCATTCCGAAATCTGCCTGTCGATTTCCTCCGCGTGCTCGCGCACGCCCGTCACCACATCTTCAAGATAGGCCTTATCCGGTCCTTCAGGGGCATATTCAATGAGGTCGACCAGCGTCTCCGGCTCTCCCTCACCGCCGAACAGCTGCTCAAAAATCAACTGCATCGCAGCCTCGCGGGCCATAGGACGTGACATCTTCAATCCGCTCCGTTTCCGTCAGGTTCAAAAATCGTTGTCATCTCTGTGAAAGAACAGCACGACGCTCCGGATGAACGCCTTCTTGTCCTTCACGCCGCCGATAAACGCGCCGATCAGACAGAAGACGCCGATCAGCACGGCCTTCCCTACGCCGATGGTCAGGCACAGAATGGCGAAAATGATGCCCAGCACCGCACCGAAAAGGGTGCAGGCTACGGTTCCGGGCGTAAACATCTGGCTTACGACCGTCCTCAGATCCTTCATTCTTCCTCACCCCGCTTGTCCGGCTCTTCCGCTGCCGCAGGCGCCTCGTCGGCAGGCTGTACGGGCTCTTCGGACGGCTGCGTCTCGGCCTCCGCTTCCGTTTCCGCCGCACGCGCGGTAAAGGCCGCAAAAGGATTCTCTTCTTCCGGCTGCGCTTCGGCAGCCGGTGCAGGCTGTTCCGTCACGGCGGGCGCGGCCTCGGCGGCATGCCCGTCGGTCAGCGCCTCGCTGCCACCGTGCAGAAGCGTCTCCGGAATCGCGTAAGGCGACTTGGCTGTCTCCTCGGTTGCGGGGATGGTGCTGTCGACGAACACGCGCACCTCCTGCACGTTCACACCGGAGCACGCCTCAATGTACCGCTTGATCTGTTTCTGCAGAGCGGAAATTGCCAGCGGCATGCTGATATCCGACTGAAGCGCGATGTGTACATCCACGCGGATGCTCTCCTCGTCGCTGTACATCGACGAGGTGATGACCTTCAGTTCCGCATGCTGGTTCAGGCACTTGGACACCAGCGTCTCCAGCGCCTTGAGGGAGATGCGGACCATGCCGTTCTCGTTGCGCTGGATTGCGAAATTGCTGGAGCGCTTCTTGCGGGAGGGGGTCATCGCTGAAATCAGCAGAACGCCGACGAGCGCCATGAGAAGCGCCACGCCGCCCGCTGCTGCCTTGTAGACGGTCTGGGTGAGGTCGATCCTTCCGATCAGGCCAGTCACACTTTCCAGCGAGAGCCTGCCCGCCAGCAGTGCGATGATGAAGGCTGCCGCGCACAGTGCCAGAAGGGCGCACAGCAGCATAAGCAGTCTGTCCAATACCGGATGCTTCATTTCATCTTCCTCCTCGTCCGTCAGTCTTCGCCGTCTATCGGTTCCTCGTCTTCCGCTTCTTCCGCCGTCTCTTCCTTTACGGCTTCATCTGTCCATTCGTCCGTTTCCGGAACGACCGCTTCGGCCTCTTCAGCCTGGGCTGCGGGCTCCTCCGCCGCCTTTTCCGGTTCCTCCGGCAGCGCGGCGGGCTTCTCCTCCGTCTGCTCCTCTTCCAGCGCAAGGGCCAGCTTCTGGCTCTCCTGCATCTCCTGGTTCTCTTTTTCAAAGCTCACGCTGACCACGTGCAGGTCCACCTTTTCCACGGTGAGCCCGGTCATGGTCTCGATGGATTTGCGCACATTCTCCTGGCAGTTGCGCCCCACTTTCTGGATGGGGATGCCGTAATCCACCGACACGCTGATGTCGACGGAAACCTTGTTGCCGTTCACGTCCACCTTGACGCCGCGCGGCGCCTTTCCGCGGCCGATGATACCGGAGATGGCACCGCCGCCGGCAATGCCGGAAATGCCTTCCACCTCGGTCGTGGCTACGCTCACGATGGTGGAAATAACCTCTGTCGCATATGTAATCTGGCCGTCTTCCTGGCCGCGGGCGACTTCGTTATTCAGTTCATCACTCATTGAGTGCACCTCCTTGCAGACTTATACAGTATACACAGTATACAGTATAACAGATTTTCCTTCCGCATACAATCCTGCGCGGCTTTTTTCACTCGTCCTTCTTATCTTTTCGCGCGTTCAGCACGATTTTTTCCGCGCCTTCAACTGCGGCGGCAATCAGCGTCTCCGCGTCCAGCGCCTTTTCCGCCGCCGCGATCAGGTCCTTGCGCGGTTTCGTCGCCGGGTGTTTCGGGGTGAAGACGGTGCAGCAGTCTTCATAGGGCAGCGAGGAGGTTTCAAAGGTGCCGATGGCTTCCGCACGTTCGATGATCTCGCTCTTGTCCATGCCGATCAGCGGCCTGAAGACCGGCATTTCGACCACCGCGTCCGTGCAGACCAGTGCCTCCATCGTCTGGCTGGCCACCTGGCCGATGGATTCACCCGTCACCAGCGCCTGTGCCCCCGCCTCGCGGGCCAGCCGTTCGGCGATGCGCATCATGAACCGCCGCATGATCAGCGTCGTATAATTGTCCGGGCATCCCGCGTGGATCTTCATCTGGATGTCCGTAAACGGCACGACGTAAACCGTCATTTCTCCGCAGTATTCGCTGAGCAGGCGCGCCAGTTCCAGCACTTTCTCCTTTGCCCGCTCGCTCGTATACGGGAAGGAATGATAGTGGACACAGCAGAGTTCGACGCCGCGCTTGGCCACCATATACCCGGCCACCGGGCTGTCGATGCCGCCGGAGAGCAGCAGGCAGGCCCGCCCGTTGGTCCCCATCGGCATCCCCTGCACCGCCGGGATCCGCCGGCAGGAGAGGTACGCGTGATCGCGGATTTCAATCGTCATCACGTGATCGGGATGATTTACGTCCACCGTAAGCTGCGGATTGTGCTCCAGGATATAGCCGCCTGCCTCCCGCATGATCGCCGGGGAGTCGAGCGGATACCGTTTGTCGGAGCGGCGGGCCAGCACCTTAAAGCTGCCCTTCATCTCCCGCATCATGCGCGAAGCTTCTTCGCAAACCGCCGCGAAATCCTCTTTGTCCATCTCCACGGCGGGGCTTACGGAGTGCAAGCCGAAGACCCTCGTCACGCGCCGGATGCATTCGTCCAGGTCCGAAAAATCGGAAACATAAATGCGTCCCTCGGAAAGCCAGACGCGTCCGCCGAGACTGCTGACCGCCTCCTTCACATGGGACACCAGTTTACGCATAAAGAAGGGTCTGTTCTGGCCCTTCAAAAACACTTCGCCGTACCGTACCAGCAGGATATCCCGCAAAACCTTCATCTCCTTTGTCAGTCAGGCCGTGACGGTTGACCTCCGCCCGGCCGGTATCGGATCCTCTAAACGCATCCGCTTTCAGTTAAAGCCGTACTTGCGCTGCGCCAGCGAATACACCCGGCAGATAAGCCGGCGCCCCGCTCTGCCCGGCAAATGCAGGAACCGGCCGAGCGCCCTGCGCCTCAGCGTCCTGTAGAGGGACGGCTTCTCCTCTTTCAGCCATTCCCACAGCTCGTCTTTCTTGGCCAGATTCTCTTGCGTCCCGGAGCGCAGCAACATCACCGTCGAAACCGTCGTAATGATTTCCAGATAGTTCAGCATGTATCGGCGTTTCGCGTCCGGCTCCACCGCTTCCAGATCGACGGCTTCTGCCATCATCCGGTTGACCCGTAGCTGCTGGTCGATGCGGCGGATCATAACCTCCTCGTGGACGGACTGATCGTCTCTCCCGATAAAGTAGTGATAGAACACCTCGTCCAGATAGTACAGCTTCTTCACCTTCACCATCGGGACGTAGACGTACAGATTGTCCACGTAGAAGGTGTGTTTGGGGAGCTGCATCCCGCTCTCCCGCAGCATCCGGGTCCTGTAGATGGCGGAGTGCATCAGGATGTACTGCCCGACCCGGAACCGTCCCGCCTCGTTCCACGTGAAGGTCCGGCCGGCCGGCAGACAGTTGTTGTAGCGGATGACGCGCTTGTGTTCGGCGCCTGCCTTGTCATAGATGTAGTCACAGATCAACAGGTCGACCTGCCTCTCCGGCTCCGTTAGCTTCCGCAGCGTTTCCAGCACGTGTGGGTAGGCGGCCTCATCCACCCAGTCATCGGAATCGACGACCTTGAAATACAGCCCCGTGGCCTCGGCCAGTCCGCACATCACCGCGTCCCCGTGGCCGCCGTTCTCCTTGTGCAGCGCGCGGACGATCCCCGGATACTTGCGCTCGTATTCATCCGCAATCGCCCCCGTCCCGTCCTTCGAGCCGTCATCCACAATCAGGATCTCCACTGCCTCCCCACCCGGCAGCAGCGACTCGACGGCGTGTCGCATATAGTCCTCCGAGTTGTAGCTTGGGATGGCAACCGACAGCAGTTTCTCCATACCCATCTCCCCTTTTCTCCATTGTACGCTCCCATTATAGCACATCCTGCGTTCGGTTCGGAAGGGGCATACAAAAACCCGGCCGAAGCCGGGTATATGAGGCATTTAAAAGATCAAACCTGCGCCGTCTGGAAGCGCTTCCTGTCTTTCTTGTGTTCCGGCGTGGGCGCAATCTCCCCTGCCTTCTGCAGGGCGTCCCTCGTCAAAAGCGGTCCGACCATCTCGTAGATGAGCACACTGAAAAGCGTGACATTGCGGACGATGGAAGCGGTGCCGCCGCCCAGCGCTGCCGCCTGATTGCACATGCCCAGTGCGACGCCGGCCTGCGGCAGCAGCGTGATGCCGAGATAGCGGACAACCTTGTCCGGGCACCCCATAATCCGGCTGCTCTCCCTGGCGCCGATATACTTGCCGGCGGAGCGGGCGGCGATGTAGAGCAGGCCGATGAGCACGTATGCCGGATTGGCAAACACGCCCAGTTCCAGTTCAGCGCCGCTCAGCACGAAGAAGGTCGCGTTCAGGGGAGCCGTCCACTTCTCCGCGCGCCTCATGATGTCCGCCGAAAACTCGCTCATATTGCAGAAGACCGTTCCCAGCATCATGCAGACCAGCAGCGAAGAGAAGGAAATCGTCACCGGCCCGACCGGGATCTCCAGGAAGGAAAGCGCGATGGTGAGAAGGACGAAGGAGATGGTCAGGCTCAGGCGGTTGGAGTTGGAGTAGAACAGCTTTTCCAGCCGCGAAAGCAGCGCGCCGAGCGCCGCGCCCAGCACAAGCGAGCAGATGATCTCCAGCGCCGGATTGACGGCGATGGAAATGGCGTCCAGGGTCCCGCCCTGAAGGGCCTGCGCGATCCCGAACGAGACCGAGAAGACCACCAGGCCGACCGCGTCATCCAGTGCGACGATGGGCAGCAGCAGCCGGGTCAGGGGGCCGTCCGCCTTGTACTGGCGCACGACCATCAGCGTCGCGGCCGGAGCCGTCGCGCTGGCGATCGCGCCCAGCGTAATTGCCGCAGGAAGCGGCAGGACCTCCGGTCCCAGCAGAAAGTGCATCGCGATGAGCGCGATGTCCACCAGCGCAGCGGCGACGACGGCCTGAACAATGCCGATGACCGTCGCGGCCTTTCCGGTTTTCTTCAGTTCGCTCAGGCGGAATTCGCTTCCGATCGCAAACGCGATAAAGCCGAGGGCGGCTGTATTGAGCAGACCGACCGTCTGCACTTCATCGTAGGAAGAAAATCCGACGCCGGGGATGGCGATACGGCCCATCCCGTACGGCCCGATAATCAGTCCGGCAATCAAAAAAGCTGTGACATCCGGGAAGTTCATCCCCAGCTTCTTGAACACACGCGTCAGCATCAGGCCCGCAAACAGCGCGATGGCGACCGACAAAAACAAATTCATTTCCATAGAAAAAATCCTCCTGGTTTCAGCCGTCGCGTATTATAGGCCGTTGCCGGGAGGAATTCAAGCGCAGGTTATACCAGTTTCCGGGCGCGGATTCTGTCCGCTTTTACGGAACGAGCGACGCAAGATACGCTTCGATGTCAAAAAGTTCTACCTTCGTATCTGCGCGCAGGTACAAAGGATGGTGCGGATGCCCCTTCTTTGAGCGCCTGCCTGCCGAGAGCCAGCGGGCGCCGCAGATTTCCCCTGCCTTTACCATATCCCGCACGCAGCCCGGCAAATACGGGCGCTTTTCGATGATCGTCCCCCACGCCGCCCAGACATCCGGGTGTTCTGAAAGGCCCAGGATATACCGGAACGCCTTCAGATTCTCTTCGTGAAGCTCGGGGCAGAGTTCCCGATCCATGTCCTCCGGGCTGGTCGCCCGCTGCGCATACACGTTGAACATGATGAAAGAGTCGTACCCGTTGCCCAGCGCGATCCGCTCAACGCTCTGCAGGGTCGGATCCAGCGCGTCCGGCCGCGCGGTCGAGGGGTTGATGCCAACGCAGATCAGCGGGTGCATGCCGCGCGTGCCCAAAATATACCGGTATTCGGTATAGACATTCGGCACAAACAGCCAGCGGCTGACGTCATACTCCGGCGACGGCTGCAGCGCCTGCTCCAGCGCGTGATCAAAACGGATATCGCCCATCGTCCGGATATCCCAGGCGGGCACGTGTCTGCGGCCGATCCGGTTTTCGCTCATTTCCGAATCTCTCCCTTCACCAGCTTTTCCCTGCGGCTGACATGCCAAGCATACGGCACCTCAAAGAGCAGCATCGCCGTCCAGCCCGTCACGCACGCGAAGGCGATGCCGTCCAGCCCGATCCTCGGCGCCAGCAGCAGCGTGACGAGGACGCGGATGCCCGTCTGGATGAAGGTGCCGAGCAGGGTCACTTTCATTTTGCCCATGCCGCGGTAAAACCCCTGAAAGCCGTTGGTCATCGCAGGCCACAGGTAAAAGACGGCCATATAGGACAGGTAGCGGCTGCCCAGCGCCACGACCTCCGCCTTTCCTTCCCCGCGGATGAACAGCGAGATGATGGGCGTCCGCAGCAGGGTAACCACGGCAAAAACCAGCAACCAGTATGCCGCCTCCAGCGACAGGCCCGCAAAGAATCCCGGCAGAATTCTTTCCCTTTTTCCGGCCCCCCTGTTCTGCGCAATATACGTCGAGATGGCGGCGGAAATCCCCTGCTCCGGAATGCAGGCGAAATCGTCCACCCGCGTCGCGGCGTTAAACGCTGCGATGGCGCTGACGCCGAGCGCGTTGACCTGCCCCTGGATCAGCACCTTCCCTATGGGCTGAACAGCCTGCTGCAGCGCCGTAGGCCCCCCGTAGGCGAGGATGCGTGCGAGCAGCCTGCGGTCCGGCAAAAGCGTTTCCCTTCCCGGGCATAGTTCCGGCGTCTTCTTTCTCAGCCAGAATACGGCCAGCGCCGCCGACGCGGCCTCCGCTACGACCGTGGTCACCGCGCTGCATACGATGCCAAAGCCGAGGAGGCCGAGGAACACGAGGTCAAGGCCCGCGTTCAGTATGGCAGAGAAGGCGAGAAAGCGCAGCGGGGTCTTCGTATCCCCCACGCTTTTAAAGCCCGCTGCCAACGCGTTGTAGAGAAAGGTGAACGGCGCCCCCAGAAACGTGATGCGCAGGTACACCGTCGTGAGATTCAGGATATCCTGTGGGACAGCCAGCGCACGCAGAATCAGCGGCGCCGCGGCAAATCCGGCTGCTGCCACGGCTGTGCAGAGCATGCACCCGAAACCCAGCAGGCTGCCCAGGCTGCGCCGCAGCCCGTCCGAATCCCCGGCGCCGTAAGCCTCGCTCATCAGCACGCCGGCGCCGATACACAGCCCGCTGATCGCGAGAATGACCAGGTTCATCACCGGCCCCGCGATCCCCTCCGCAGCCAGCGCGCTGCGGCCGATAAAGCGCCCGGCAATGATGGAGTCCACCGCGTTGTACAGCAGCTGCAGCCAGTTGCCCAGCAGCAGCGGGACGGCAAAGGCGATCAGATGGCGCCGCGGCGCACCGCATGTCATGTTTCTCATTCTTTTGCCCTCTGAAGCAGCCGTGCGCGCCGCATGATCGGCGAGCGCGTAAAGTAGTAGAGCACGAAAAGCGAACTCGTGAGAATCCACGTGATGGGGTAACTTGCCAGCACCGTCCCGATGGTATGGTGATGCGGCACGACCGCGAAGATCCACACGACGCGCAGCAGACAGACACCGAAGAGCGTCAGCAGCGTCGGTACGACCGAATCTCCCGTCCCCCTCAGCGCGCCCGAGAAGATCTCCACGGGGATGTAGGTCGCAAAGAAGGGCACGAGCAGCCGAAGGATGCCAACGCCCTTCACGATAACGCCTTCATCCTGCGTAAAGAGGCGGAAGAGCGAATGCCCGAAGGTCAGCATCAGCGCCGACATGAGCAGCGTGGCGGCCAGCGTCATCAGCAGGCACTGGCGTATGGCTCCGCGCACGCGGTCCACCCTGTCCGCCCCCCAGTTCTGCCCCGCGAACGTGGTGATGGCGATGCCGAACGAACTGACAACCATCCAGTACAGGCCGTCCATCTTTCCATAGGCCGTCCAGCCCGCCAGAATATCCGTCGGGAACCCGTTGACGGCCGCCTGGATCGTCGCGTTGGACAGCGAATACATGACGGACTGCAGCCCGGCCGGAAAGCCGATGCGCACGATGTCCGCCAGTATCCTGCCGTGCAGGCGGATATTGCGCGGCACGAGGTGCACGCAGCCCTTCTCCCGCACCAGGGCCACGACGATCAGCGCCGCACACACACACTGCGAGAACACCGTGGCCAGCGCCGCGCCCGCCGTCCCCCACCGGAGCACCGCGACAAATAGAATGTCCAGGACGATATTGGTAAGGCAGGCCGCGATCAGGTAATACAGCGGCCGCTTCGAATCGCCGATCGCACGCAGGATGCCCGCCCCCACGTTGTAGATGACCAGCGGCACCATTCCGCCGAAGACCACGCGCAGGTAGACGGCGGCGTGCGGCAGGACGTCCGGCGGCGTCGACATAAAGCGGAGCAGCTGCGGCGCGAAGAGCATGCCGAAGACCGTCAGCAGCAGCCCGAAGATCAGCGCAAGGGCGGAGGCCGTGTGCACGGCCAGGCTGACCTTTCGCTCTTCCCCCGCGCCGTAAAACTGACTGATGATCACCGTCGCGCCGCTGGCCAGGCCGATAAAAAAGCCCACCAGCAGGTTAACCAGTGTCGCGGTTGTGCCGCCCACGGCCGCAAGCGCCTCCTTGCCCACCACGTTGCCGACGATGACCGCGTCGACCGTGTTGTACAGCTGCTGAAAAAACGTCCCGATGACGATCGGAAAAAAGAAGAGCAGCAGCTGTTTCCAGATGACGCCCTCCGTGATCGCCCTCGGGTCGGAGTACCTTCTTGTCTTCATGTTCCGCCGTTCCACCCTTCTTCCCCGCAGGGGGCACTCATTTGGGGACGATAACCGAGCAGCCGTATCAGTTCGCAGGCCTCACGACACGATGTTGCGGACCCAGACGCCTTTTTTCACCAGCACGAAGCCCAGCGTGCACTTGACCAGTTCCAGCAGGGCGCCGACCGTATAGACAGCCATGATGGGCAGCGACGAATAATACGCGAGGGCGCGCACGACCGGGATGCGGAGCACCCAGAGGATGGCGCTGTCAAAGACGAACGTGATCCAGGTCCTGCCGCCGGCCCGCAGCGTAAAATACGTGGAATTGGCGAAAGCCTGCAGCGGTGCGGTCAGCATCGTGACCCGGATGAAGCCGGCCGCCAGACGCCTGACCTCCTCCGTCGTGTTATACAGCAGCGGGAACACCGGGGCCAGCAGCGCCATGCAGGTGCCGATCAGGGCGGCTAGGAAGACGGCGAAGGCCATAATCCTGCGCGCCGTCGCCCTCGCCTCGTCAAAGGCGTTTGCCCCCAGCTGCTGCCCCACCAGAATGGAAACCGAGACGCCGAGGGACATCCACACGATATTGAACAGATTGACGATGGTGGAGGCGATGTTGAGCCCCGCCACGACCGCAAGACCCCGCACGGAATAGCTCTGCGTCAGCGTCGCCATGCCGGCAGACCACAGCGCCTCGTTGATGAGCAGCGGCATCCCCTTTTTCAAAATATCGGAGGTCAGATTGGCCGGCACCCGCATCGAGCGGTAAGCCTCCCGGATGAACGGCATCCTCCCCGGATGGCGGTGCGTCCAGCCTACGATCAGCACGCATTCCACATAGCGGGCGATCACCGTCGCCAGCGCCGCGCCGGCCGCGCCCATCGCCGGCGCGCCGAAGTGTCCGAAGATGAGCACGTAATTGAGGGTCAGGTTGACTGCAATGGCGATCAGCCCGGCTTTCATCGGAACGAGGGTCTCCCCGCACTCCCGCAGCGTCGTTGCATACACCTGCTGCACAGCGAAAGGCGCCAGGCCCCACAGCATGACCCGCAGATACGAGGCGCCGTAGGCAGCCGTCGCCACGAGGTCGCCCGTCTCGCTACCCTCGTGGAGGTAGAGCGCAATCAGCCTCTCCCCCCATACCGAAAAGGCCGTCGTTCCCACAGCCAGCAGCCCCACGGCCAGCAGCATTTTAAAGCGGAAGGTGCTGCGCACGCCTTCATGGTCGTCGCGCCCGTAGAACTGCGCCGTGAAGATGCCCGCGCCGCTGAGCCCGCCGAAAATGCAGAGATTAAAGACAAATAGAAGCTGATTGACGATGGAAACGCCCGTCATCTGCTCCGTCCCAACCGCGCCGACCATGATGTTGTCCAGCAAAGAGACGAGGTTGGTGATCCCGTTCTGCAGCATGATGGGCAGCGCAACCCTCATGAGGCGCCTGTAAAAGGCCCGGTCCCCGATATAGCGGGAGAGTGCTCCCTGTTTTTGCATGCTCATCCTCCGTTTGGCGATATCCCGCCCATCATAATAGCCGCCCATGAGAATGTCAAGGGCGGCCAAAGCCTGTTATCAATCGCCGGACGGTTATTCGCCCGATTCTCTGTCTCCCAGAATCCGGTAGAGCAGCGTATACAGCTTCTCCGCCTCTTCTCTTTGGAGGTTCATGCATGCCCCTACCCTTTGGGGAATGCCCACCGCCATCTGGCGCAGCGCCCTTCCCTTTTCCGTGAGGAGGACCTGCACGACGCGCTCGTCCTGCGGATTTCGTCTTCGCAGCAGCAACCCGGCCTCCTGCAGTTTTTTCAGCAGCGGGGTCAGCGTTCCGCTGTCCAGGTGCAGCCGGCTGCACAAGTGCCCGACGCTCACATCGTCCTCCTCCCACAGGACCAGCATGACGATGTACTGTGTATAGGTCAGGCCGAGCGCCTTCAAATGCGGCGTATATTCCCCCACGACCCGCCGCGCCGCCGCGTACAGCGGGAAGCACAGCTGGTTTTTCAGCAGCAGCGCTTCGGTCTGTCCGGTCTGTTCCACTGGCTCCCCCCTTTCTGCCGTGCCTCAGATCAGCGACTCGACACAGCGCTCGACCTCTTTCATGTCGGCGGTCGGCTCAAATCGCGCGACAACTTCGCCGCTGCGGTTCACGACAAATTTGGTGAAGTTCCATTTGATGTCCGGATTGTTCTTGTAGTCCTTGTCGATCTTCTTGAGCATCGCGCCCATCGCCAGCGCCATCGGGCCATGGCCGAAGCCTTCAAAGCCCTTCTGGCTCTTGAGGTAGGTGTACAGCGGCAGCGCATTTTCGCCGTTGACGTCCGATTTCTTCATCTGCGGGAACTGCGTGTTATACTTCAGCTGGCAGAACTCGTGGATTTCGTCGTCCGTTCCCGGTGTCTGGCCGTCAAACTGGTTGCAGGGCACGTCCACGATTTCCAGGCCTTTGTCATGCAGCTTTTCATACATCGCCTCCAGCGGCTTGTAGTGCGGCGTAAAACCGCAGCCTGTCGCCGTGTTCACGATCAGGATGACCTTTCCTTCATAATCCTTCAGAGACAATTCTCCGCCCTTTGGCATCGGCACGGTATAATCGTAAATGCTCATCTTCGTTCCTCCTGTTTTATAAAATTTAATTTGATAAAATATATTATAGCAGACGTCACTGATGCAGTCAAGCCTCCTTATTCTCCCGATTCTTCTCCGGCCGGTCGGGACGCACCTTGCGAAAAGACTCCCGACCTGCTATCATAGGCTATCATCGTTCTTTGGGGGAGTAAGTATGCGTTACCGCTGTCTCGTTCTAGACCACGACGACACCGTGATGGACAGCACCCGGAGCATCCATCACCCCGCTTTTCTGGACGCGCTGCGGCAGATGCGTCCCGGCATCACCGTCAGCCTGGAAGATTATTTCCGTCTGAATTTCGATCCCGGATTCCTGCCGTACTGCGAGGAGGTCCTGCATTTTTCCCCGGAAGAGCTGTCCCGTGAATACGACATCTGGCAGAGCTGGGTCAGCCGCATCGTTCCGGAGGTCTTCCCCGGGATGGCCCGCCTGATCCGCAGGCAGGTCGCGGAAGGCGGCTGGATTTGTGTGGTATCCCACTCCGTTGCGCACAACATCCTCCGCGATTATGCCGAAAACCGTCTGCCTGCGCCCACGCTCGTCTATGGCTGGGAGCAGCCGCGGGAACGCCGCAAACCAAACCCGTGGCCGGTGCAGGAAATTGCCCGGCAGCTTCAGCTCTCCCCCGCCGAACTGCTTATGGTGGACGACCTGAAGCCGGGCCTGGATATGGCGAGGGCGGCCGGCATCGATTTTGCCGCCGCCCTGTGGGCTCATTCGATCCCCGAGATCCACGAACATATGCGCAGCGAATGCCGGCACGTTTTCGACACCCCCGAAAGCCTGGAGCACTGGCTCTTTGACTGAATGCTTCCGGCAGAAGCAGCCCCATCAAACAGCACGCGCCCCGTCATGCGGGGCGCGGTTTTTATCGGGCACACCAGCGAAAAGCCTCTTCCGTAAAATCACGGGCTGCAAGCGCAAGCGCCCGGTCTTCGTCCGGCGCACCGCTATAGAGAGAAGGGTCGAAGTCCTTCGCGTTCAGTTCCGCTTCAACGCCGCCATACGCTGCGGGAGGCGTATCATCTCCGGCCGTCAGCAGAAAGAGAACCGGCTTTCCCGTCTCCCCCGCCTGCAGCGCCCGCCCGGCGCACAGCAGCATCGCCGTCTGCTCGTCATCATGCAGGCAGGCGCGCAGCAGCAGCCTGGGCGGATTCGCACGGGGGTTCAGCATTCCCAAGACGAATCCCGCTTCCGTGCGGACTTCCATGCCCAGATCTTGAAAGACGACCCGTGAAAGAGAACACCTCTCCCGCATCGAAAGCTCCGCGAATTCCCGGCGTTCCCAGACAAGGCGGCTCTCAAAGGGCGCAATCCGGTTCCAGTCACGCATGGTCTTTCTCCTTTCGCCCTCTGCGCCCGCTCCGCCGCTTCAGCCGCGGCAGGCGGCTCACATATTTTGCACCGTCCTGTCCCGGTACGATGCAGACGGTTCGGACGACCGCCACGTATACCGACAGCCCGATTACACAGGTCAGAGCCGTCCCCCTCAGTTCGGAAGCCGCATAATACCCCCCGATCCTGCCGGCCAGAAACAGACCCAGGTGCGCCGCTGCCGCCGGTACAGCCAGCGCGAGCATACAAAGCGTCAATGCGCGGATCATTCCCGCTTCCGCATAACGGCGGCGCATCGCGTCGTACCCCGGCTGATACATCGGGTTGCGCTCCATAAACGCGCAGACATACAGCTTGAGAGCGCCCGCGATGCCAAGGCCGCCCGCCACCAGGAAGACCCATTCCGCAAAGGAGCAAAACAGGGCCAGCGCTTCCGTCCCCTGCCCGGCGCCAAACCGGCCGCCCGTTTCCAGCATTCCGAAAATTGCGCTGCGCGTAAGATAGCCCGGTGTCAGCGGCAGCCCGGCCAGGCTGGCAAGCGCGAACAGCACCGCTGCCCGCAGCACCGGCTTCTTCCTGCCAAACCCCTTCGCATCGTTCAGATCCGCCGTTCCCATTCTCCGCCTGAACAGATCCGCGAGCATCCAGAGAATCAGCAGAGAAGGCGCCGCCATACAGACAGAAACAGCAGGAAGCAGTACGCCTGCCGTATCCGCCGTGCCCGTCACCAAGTAAAGGCCCTGTGCGCCGAGAAACCGGCCCCCCTGTTCAAGCGCAAAACCGGCAAGCATGCTGTCTAGATCCGCTGAAAACAGCAGAATTGCAGCGCCAAAAACGGTTAAAAGCAGCCCCGGGATGAGCAGCATCCCGCAGGCAATGCCGCCGGAAGGCCTGAGCAAGAGCAGCGCAGCCGCCAGCAAAAACAGCACGGCCGCCGCGGTTATGCCCAGGGCGGCCGCCTTGCTGCGCACCGGTTTTTCCCCGGCATACAAACGCTGCTGCCGTTCCTCCGCCGTATACAGGTTGATGGTCCTGCGGATGAGCCAGACGGCAGCAGCGAAAAACAGCGCCAACAAAAAGAGATGCAGTGCAAGGATCACGGTTCAGCCTCCGGTCAGCCGAGCCCGCATTCCCGCTTCATCTCCTGCTGGTAAGCCTCCCGGATTGCGGAGAACGTCTTCTCGTCCCGCATGCCGACCGGCTTTCCGTCGATGGCGTCCACGCGGCTCGTCAGCGCGCTGGAGCTGGAGAGAAACACTTCGTCCGCAGCCATCATCTCGTCCATCGTAAACGGCACCTCGCGGACGGGAATCCCCAACTTCCCGCAGATCGCCAGGATGTGTGCGCGCGTAATGCCCGGCAGGATCAGCTCGTCGCAGGGAGCGGTCTGCAGCACGCCGTCTTTCAGAATGTGCACGTTGGAGTGGGCGCACTCCGTCACGCGGTCCCCGCGGTGGAAGATTGTCTCGTAGCATCCGGCCTTTTCCGCCTTCTGTGCAGCCATGACGCTGGGCAGCAGATCAATGGTTTTGATGTTGCAGAAGAAGAACCGCTTATCCTCACTGGTCACGCACTGGTACGTGCGGTACGGATTCTTCATCGGCGCAGGCTTCACAAACGCCCAGAGGCTCGGGGTGTACCCCGCCCCTTCATAGGCATGGTTCCGCATGCCCACACCGCGGGTCACCTGCCAGTAGAGCATCGCGCTGTCGGCGTCCACTCGGTTCACGAGGTCCTGCAGGATCCCTTTCATCTCCGCTTTGGCCATCGAGATTTCAATGTCGATCATCCCCGCGCTCCGGTAGATACGGTTGATGTGGTCGTCAAAGGCCATCACAACGTGATTGAGCGCCATGCTCGCGTCATACACGCCGTCGCCGAAGTAACAACCCCGGTCATTCATGGACACGGTCATCTCTTCGATCGGCGCAATCCTGCCATTGTAATACGCAACGTTTTGCATGTTTTACCATACCTCCCGTTTTCGATTGTAGCCTTCAAAAACAGTCTTATCTTACTCCTGCAGAATAACACTGTCAAACAAATTCCGCATTTTCGGATCTTTCCCAAAACGAATGAAACCGCTCCGAAGAGCGGCTTCTTTCTTCACCTCACAGGGTGCAAGTGGAGGCGCCATCCAGACTCGAACTGGAGAATAAAGCTTTTGCAGAGCTTTGCCTTACCACTTGGCTATGGCGCCGATGGAGCGGTAGACGAGATTCGGACTCGCGACATCCACCTTGGCAAGGTGGCACTCTACCACTGAGCTACTACCGCGGGAATGGTGCCTTGGGGCGGAATCGAACCACCGACACGGAGATTTTCAGTCTCCTGCTCTACCGACTGAGCTACCAAGGCAAAATGGCGACGCGGAAGGGGCTCGAACCCTCGACCTCCAGCGTGACAGGCTGGCATTCTAACCAACTGAACTACCGCGCCATCATGGTGGGAACAACAGGGCTCGAACCTGTGACCCTCTGCTTGTAAGGCAGATGCTCTCCCAGCTGAGCTATGCTCCCGGGCGCCGCCGCATCGCAAGACTGTGTCGAGCGCGGCGACAAATGGTATGATACACGAAAGAACCCTGTTTGTCAACGGTTTTTCTGAATTTCTTTTAATTGCCCTAAATATCGTCGATTTTGAAGTTTAAATTATTATTTTACTTCTATTCTCACAATCTGTCAATATCACTTTGAGGGGGGCTGTTTTGGAACCGTTATTAATATCAGTCGAATAAACCTGCCAGTTTTTGTCTACTTTCCTTTACTTTATCGTCGCGTTTATGAACATACCGGTTCATCGTAATGTCGCAGCTCGCATGACCGGCGATCGCCTGCAGCGTCTTCGGGTCCAGAGACGAAGCAGCCATCGTCAGAAATGTGTGCCGGAAAACATGGGAAGTGGCCCCGTAAAGGTTGACTTTTAGCCCAATTCTGTCGAATAAGCGACGATATTGGGCCTCTGTGAGGGGCCTCTGCCTACCGAGCAGATAGCCCTCTCGTTGCTTGAATTGCTGCAAAAATTGCCTCAGTTCCGGTAGCAAAGGTATGTCCCTGATCCCCGCTTTGCTCTTCGTCGATACGACAGTCGGTTGATTCTGGGCACTCGATATCGCTCTTCTTACATGTATAAGGTTGTTTTCGAAATCGATATCCTCCCAGCGAAGTCCCCTTACCTCGCCCTTCCGTTCTCCGGTATACAGGAGAAGCATCAGCAGCAGACGCTCCTGCAGGTCGAGCCTGGGCATCTCTTGCAGAATGTGCCTCACCTGTTCCGGCTTCAGCGGCTGCCTTTCGGTAACCTTACTCGGCATAACCAGCCGCTTTGAGTCTGTGGGGTTTTTGGTAATGTACCCGTCCTCAATTGCGCTGTCGAAAATCTGATGCAGGACGTCCTTCATATGCTTCACCGTTGAACGGGATGCGTCACGGAATTGATCAAAGAACGACTGAATGTCAGACGTCGTGATTTCCGTGAGCTGCATCTCGCCAAAGAATGGCAGGATGTGATTGAACATCGTCCGGTAGCAGATGATCGTCTTCGTCTTCAGCGTTGGTTTTTTGTAGTGTTCAAACCACGTCATCGCATAGTCTTTCATCAGCGGAGCATTGCTTGGAACCGTTCCCCCAGCAGAAGCAAGAAGCCGAATCAGAACATCTGATTCAATATTAACGGGAATTCCATTTACAATAATCGTGTTTACGCTCATGCCGATACTCCTTCCGACATGACGACATGATCCGTTATGGGGATGTCAAGGTTCTTTACAGTCTTCATCATATCATAACCTGCCTTTCTATAAAAGACTTGACATTTAAAAAAGGGTCGGTGCAAATGCACCGGCCTTATAAAAACCATGTCCAAATGATACCGAATGTCATCTGACGCACAAAACGAACAGATATCTTTTCCGACATTCGAAAGTACCCACTCTATATGCAGGATATCTGCCTCGTTCAAAAGAATCATTTCTTAAGAATAGTCGTTTCCCTGATAAGCGACACGAGTCATTCAGCGCATTAGTTTATTGTAGTTCCTGCTCTGAGCATACAAAGGTTCCCCTTGAGAAATAGTTTCGCGAATTTCGTTGCCTCAATGCAGTACTCTTCATTGGTCATTCCTTCCTCTAATCGTTTTATAATCCATTTGACCTGCTTGTCTGCCATCATTAGTCGGTCTTCTTTTTTATTTGCTTTGGCTATTCTTGCCTCCTTGCAAAGCCGAGTCTGCCATAGCTCCATTGCTTGATCCGCAATCGCTTATTGCCGGGACCGGATGTTATTTATCCATTGCCCTGAACGCAGATTCCACAGCCATGGTCATGTCGAAGTACAAACGCACTTTTTTAGTTACATGGACGAATCAGAGTTTAAGGGTGATGAACCAAAAAGTACTTCGATGCTCAAATCAATATGTTGTGTCTATTAATTTGATTAACCACAATATGTAGATGTTTCGAAACTTATCTATAACCAAATATAGCCGGTTCATCGTTTATGAATATAAATAGACTGCCTTCCTTTTACGGTAAAAGCAGTCTTTTATGCTTGTTTTGTTATGCAGTTTTTCTAATGCATTTTCTCTAGGCTCATTTCAGTCTGATGATTTAGTATTTATTCTTTTCCTTTCTGCAGTTTTTAAAATCAAAACTATCAATACATTTGTATTCTGAAATCGAAATCCTTATCAGATGGCATCGAGTTTTAAACCTTTAAAGAATCAGAATATGTCGGAATCTAGATCAATCCAAAGGGCAGGGCGAACGGCAAAATCACTAACACTTACGTTGAGACTGATAAAAGAGCCGCCTGTATTGACATATGCTGCGTTGCTTTGAATGCTTCCGGGTGAACGCAACCACCAACTACAAGTGCCAGTACTTCCTTTTGATACCCCCTGTTTTTCTGCATATAACGTCGGTTTGCATACACGATCAGCACTTTTTACAAGATACTTTCCTGCTTCCTTATAACTCAATAAGAAAACCTGGTCTTTCGTGTTGTTTCCACCTTTTGTTTTCCAACCTTTGTTTCCTTGCGTTGTGCTATTGTCCACTCTTGTTGTTAAAAGAGCTTTTTGTTCTTCCTTTGTAAATGCAGCATTAGTAAAATCTGCGTTCAACCATTTACGTATACTGCTTTTCTCCCAGGTTGTATTCGTCTTTTTTGCATTATATGGATTTGCATCTAAACCATATCTAGACAAAAGCAATATGTGTTTCCCATCTCTGGCCAGCACTATCCATTCAATATCTTCTGCGCCATTTTCACTGACGTTGTCCTGTTCGTAATGCCCAAAGGTTACGATACTTCCAACAGTTTTAAAATCTTCAAGATAGGCTGTTTTAAAGCTCTCATTGTTCTTAAGTATTCCCGCGACATCCCGATAATCACGGATTTCCTTGTAGACTGCATATGCCCCCTTAAAGTCGCCTTTTTCTACCAGTTGTGCCGCCTTTTGGTATTTAGTCTCCTTAACTGCGTCTGCAGCTCCTTTATATCCTTCTGCTCTGGTAAAAGCCTCTTCAGCCTTGTCAAACTCTCCATTTCCCAGCAGGGTCTCGCCCCATTCATAGTTTATTTGCAGCACCTGTTTGTCAGCGTCAGAATAGCCGGCAATCTGTTCGAATACCTGGATAGCCCCTTCGAAGTCTTTTTCATTAAACAGGCTTTTGCCTTTTTCATACAAGGTTTTTTGCAATAATTCCTTCGCTTCCGGATTATCTCCTGCCCTACTCAATGCTTCGACGGCGCCCTCTATGTCCCCGGCTTCCAGCTTTTCCTTTGCTATACGGAAATAGGCTTTCGGGATGGCGTCCATTATTTTTTTCGGTATTTGCGTTTCTTTTTCTGTTACCTCGCTCTTTTCTTTATTGATAAACAAATCAGATTCCAGATTGATCCACAAAACTGGTCGAATACCGTAGGTCTTATTTTCTGCATAATCATTGCTCGAGTAACCGCCTCGTGTTATATAGGCTGCCTTATATGTCGAGGTTCCTGGCGATCTTAGCCACCATGCAGCAGAACCTCCACTTCCTGCAAACGCACCTTCTCGTATCGCATACGCAGTAGCTTTCGCTTTCCTATCTGCATCCCTTTTAAAATACTGAAATGCATCTGCATAGCTTAACAGGAAAAGTTTATCAGTAGTATTATTTCCTCCTACTGTTGACCACTTATTATTTACCTGTGTTTTCCCATTATCTACTGATGTAGACATGATTGATTTCTGCTCTGACTCACTAAACGTTTGGTTCAAGAAGTCTTTGTTTAGCCAGCCGCGCAAAGTACTTGTTTCCCAAGTTGTTATTTTATGACCGGCATTATAAGGTTTTGCATCTATTACGAACTTACTTAACAACAAGCTTTTGTTTTCCGCCACTTTTAGCACTTGCCATTCTATTCTTTCTTGTCCATTTTTCAAATTATCATCTTGCTCATAGTGACCAAAGTACACTGTATTACCAACTGTTTTAAAGGGTTTCCTCTTTTCCTCTATTTCTTCCGGTGTCCTGTAATACACTCCCTGTATTGAAGTATAAACTCTATTCAGCAGGTCTTCATCATTCAAGACAATGTCTGTAACATCTTTATAATCTGAAATCTTCAGGAAGATGGAGAGCGCTTCTTCCTTTTCCCCTTTTTCAAATAAGTCTTTCGCTTTCTGATAGTTACACTCTTTAATCTGCTGATCGGCGTCCAAATACCCTTCCGCTTTTACAAAAGATTCTTTCGCAAGATCATATTCATTCGTTTTCTGCAATTCTAAGCCTCGGTCATACCAGGATTTCTCTGCTCTCCCTTTTGCATCCAGATATTCTCCCGCTTTTTCAAAAGCTCCCGCTGCTTCATCGTACTTCTTTTCTGCCAGCAACGCTTCAGCCTCTTCGTAATGGCATTGTAAAACCTTTACCGATGCGTCCGCATAATCTCCAAGTTCAACAAACTGTATCCTGGCCCCGCTGTAGTCTTTTTGGGAAAAAAGCCTCTCCGCCTGATGATACCGCGCAGTTTTCTCCATCTGGACATCACCTGCAGACGCAAAGACCTCTATCGCCTTTTCATATTCACCTGCCGACATGTATTCCATACCGGCACTATAGTTTTCATCGATGAAGTAGATCCGAACACCATCTTTTGCGATGATATGCCAGCCACTGTCTTCGGAATAGACGCTAGCCCGCCCATCTTCGAAATTGTCTGCCTTCGCATAGACAGGAATAATGACTTCCTGTCCGCTCCGGTCCATATAACCCCATTTCCCGTTTATCCGGACCGCACAGATATTCTCGTGATAGCCTGCCACCTCCTCATAGATAGGCTCAGCGATGACCTTACCGCAGTTGTCAATGAAACCCCAGGCTTTGCCGCGGCGAACAGCCATCATATTCTTATCATCAAAGTGGGTGAATTCATCCCATCTTTCTTCACATAATTCGGTGCCTTCATTGGAAAGAAGTGTCCATTTTCTCTGAAGATCCTGCGCTTCCATCACATTCCTTCTGAAGACAGGTACCCCGATGACTGCGTTCTTCGTACCTCCATTGTCTGTTGAATCGCCCAATGTATACCATTCCGGCGCAATAAAAGTTTTACCTTTCTCGTCCATAATACCGAAGCGAATATCATTCTGCACTTGTTTAGCTACAGTGCAGAGACCGTTATTGAACCCGGAAACCTCAGCATATTCACAGGGAATTACTTCTCTCCCTTGTCTGTTGACATAACCAATCTTCTGTTTGCCTTTTCCGGCCCGCGCAAGCCCGTTAATGCCAAACGCATCCAATTCCGTATACTGACAGCGGACAGCTTCTTTGCCTGTCGCTGTCACATAACCATATCCTTCCTTAAGCCTTGCCTTTGCATAGCCCTGACTGTCAAAAGAACCAAGCGCCATGTATTTGCAGGGTATAATCTCCTCCCCGCGTTCATTGATATAGCCATATCCTGTACTCGTTTTCACCTTCGCTAGTTTATAAGCGCCAAAGCTTTCCATTTCACTGTACTGTGCTTTGACGATAACTTTTCCTGCAGAATCGATACAGCCATACTTTTTCCCGCTCTGCACCTTTAACAATCCGTTGGTCTGGACGTTGTCGACCGCATCCCACCGGGAAGCGACAATGACGTTCTTATCCCAGTTTCCAATCCCCCAGACTCCTTTAAAGCGATACCCGAAGAGGCTTCCGCCCAGCTGCTTCATATCCTCCGCAAAGTCGGAAACGCTGAAAATATAGGCTTTTCGCTCGCTGTCTTCATAGCCCTTTATGCTATCAAACCATTGATACGCATTCTTATAATAGCCGTTTCGCGCTGCCAGCAATCCTTTTTCATAACAAGCCTGGTTACGAATGGCAGCGACACGATCTTTGCTGTCCTTATAGTTGAGCATACCGGACCACAGGTCATACGCTGCCGCATATTTCCCTTCCGCTTGGCACTTTTCGGCCTTTTCATAGTCACGTATGTTTTCCGCATAGTCTAAGGCACCGGCCTTTTTAAGCGCATCCACCGCATCAGCCGTTCTGCCAGACGCCAGATATTCCTCACCCCGCGTATACCAGATTTTTTGTATTCTCTCGCGTGCATCCGAATAATTCCCTGCCAGTTCAAACGCTGCAATCGCATCTTCCGTGTCTCCAGTTGCAAGATATTGTTCTCCCTGGTCATATCTTATCTTTTGCGCTCTTACAGCTGCATCAGCATAAGCTCCTGCTTTTACGTACGCTTCAGCTGCACGGTCATGGTCCTCCGAAGCGTAAAGCTGTTCTGCCTCTGCATAATAGGCTTCAGGCACACGCGAGGATGCATCTCCGTAATCTCCCAGCGAGGCAAACAATGCTCCTGCCTCTGCCGGCTTACCTTCTTTCAACAGCGAATCAGCATGCCAATAACACACTTCTTTTTCCATATGTGCGTCATTAGCTTTTTGAAACACCTTCGTTGCACTGTCATAATCACCCGCAGCAAGAAGACGCATACCCTCATTATAACTGTCGTTTACGAAGTAGATTCTCTTGCCGTCTGTCTTCAGAATATTCCAGCCGCTGTCTGTCGCATATACACCCGCTTTTCCCTGGGCAAAATCTTCTGCGGCTTCATAGGTCGGCAGGACAACTTCCTGGCCTTCTGCATTGACATAACCCCAGTAATCTCCGCGTTTGACTGCACAGATTCCTTCGCTGAAAGAAGAGACCTGTTCATAAGCTGGTATCGTCAGAATCTCGCCTGTATGATCTGCAAATCCCCACAGATTTCCTTTGCGCACCGCAACTGGACTACCATCGGCCGCGTCGGCAATCTCATCCCAGTGTTCGGTGAAAAGATCTCTGCCTTCCGCAGATACAAGCGTCCATTTACCGCCCTTATCCCTTGCGACAGCATAATCTGTACGGAATGTAGAAATATCCGAATATATACAGGGGACGATGGTCTCTCCCTTTGTATTCACGTAACCATAGGTATGATCCATCTCTACTTTGGCGAGCGCATTTTCTCCAAACACTCCCAGTGAATCGTATTGACACGCAACGATCTCATTCCCTTTACTGTTTACGGCTCCATAGCCAGAATTCGTCTTTACCTTTGCCAAGCCATATACATTGTAGTCGCCAAACTCTACGTAATGAGGCTCTATAACGGTATGCCCGTTCTCATCTATACATCCGTACAGTCCATTTTCTCCAACAATCATCAAAGCATTATTCTGAGCCTTCCCAACCGAGTCCCAGCAGGCTTCGCTTACGAGATTTGTTTCCCAGTTTCCAATACCCCACAAGCCGTTATAACGGAATCCAAAGCCATGTTCTCCCAAAGGGCAGATTTTATTTGCGAAGTTCGCTATATTAAACAGATATGCCTTGCGCTCGCTGTCCTTATAGTCACCAAGGTTTGAAAAATGCGCGCAGGCTTCAGAAAACCTTCCCTGATCGGCGGCCAAAAGTCCCTTCGCATAAATTGCAGGCTCTCGGATTGCCTTTGCACACTCCGCGCTGTCTTTATAGTCTCCCAGCTCTGTCCATTTATCATATGCCTCAATCAGATTTCCCGCATCCCGTGCGGAAACAGCTTCCTGATACGACTGCTCGTTCAGGGTTTCGATAATGGTCTCCAGCTTTTTCCTGCTGTCCTTGTACTCTCCCAACTCCTCGTAGATTGATGCTGCTTTTTCCAGCATTCCCCATCTGTACAGCATCTCTGCTTCATTGTATCTGTCTTCGATCATTTTATCCGGATAGGAGGCAATCCGTTCCGCGCCGTCGCGGAAAAGGGAAATCGGCTCAAGCTCAGCCTGGGCCTGATCATAGCTTTTTCTTCTTTCATATTTCAGAGCAGTATAATAGGTGATCATCAATTGGCTGTCTGCAAAATCTCCCAGATACTCCAAATTGCGTACAGCCGTATCATAATCGCCAGATTCACCCGCATTACAGGCTTTGCAATAGATAGCATATTTTGTGGCTTCTTCATAACCGCTGACTTTCTCAAAGGCAGCGGCTGCTTCTTTATAGCGCTTTTGGCACATCAATTCCATTGCCTTATTGTAGTCATCAGCAGGCGCGGCATACGCACAAGCGCAGATTGCTACTGCCAAGAGTACAACGACCATAACAACCCTATGTTTCATATGCAGCTCTCCTCCTACAACAGTTTTCTCTTTTTTTAATCTTAAGCCTGCAAAAATCACGGTATTCTTTCTGAACTAATACTGTAGATTAAAGTACTAGAGCGCAATTACTGTGTGACTCTTCCTTCATGCCATTAGCCTTTCTTCCTTTTATGCTTTGAATATAATCCCATGTAAAAGTATAAAACTTTTTCATAAAAAAGTCACGATACTTTTGATCGGTTCAATGATACACTTTGTAACCAAATATTAGCTTAATCAGTATATCTGTCGATAAAATGGTGCATTATATCCAATTCCTGTAAGCTCTTCAACAGTTTTCTCAGCAGTGTCGAATGGAAGCGTTCGACATGATGAATGATTATCACTCACAGTAGCAGATTCACCGTTTATGAATATAAAAAGACTGCCTTCCTTTTACGGTAATGATATGCTTCCCCCAAGTAGGTTTTCATATTTCTGTGTCCTACTTGGGGGAAGCATATCAATGAGCAGTCTTCTTTTCTCTATTTTGTTATGCACTTTCTATAAAACGCTAGCCTAGATAGGACTTGCTGAAGCAATCCTTCAGATTGAGTCTATGAACAGAAAGGCTCCTCACCGCCGATGCATCTGCCAGCGGAGAGGAACCCATGTTTCGTTTAAAAAATCTGCCCAGGTAGCTTCAGTTTCTGCTTGGGCGGGAATCCTTTGTCGAACTCTTCGACGTCAGAATCCTCCACGTAATACCCCTGCGGCGTTTGGTATACACCGGTGATGCCATCCAGATATCCAGGAACCAGCTCCTTGCAGAGGAAAAACGAATCGTCCGCGCCTTCCGCCAAGTCATGGTAACGAATGCCAAACTCACGGGCATAGGTAAACCCACACGTGCCGTAGAATCCGATATTGCCCTCGAACAGAACAGCACCGAAGCCGAGTTTTGCCGCATTCTCCAGAGAGTAATCAAGAAGCGCCTTTCCATAACCCTTGCGTTTGAGTTCTGGCGTGATGCCAATCGGCCCCATCGTCAGAACACGGATCACCCTGCCGTCATCTGCTTCTATGATCGTCTTCATGAACATATTCTGCCCGATCAGTCTGCCATCCTGCTCCATGACAAAATCAAGTTCCCTGACGAAAGCCGGATCATCCCGCAACACATGGATTACATAATGCTCACTGCATCCCGGACGGTATACATTCCAAAACGACTCTCTGACGAGGTTTTCAACTGCCCTATAGTCTTCGGGTCTTTCTAAACGAATGGTGTAGTCATTTGTATTCATTGTTTTTCCTCCTGAACATTGTCGACTATCAATTGCTTTTCAGCGGGAGGTTTGTTTTGATCGTCAGCAAACCTCCCGGTCAGCCGACAATCTCCGGTGTGTTGTACTTCTTCAAACAGTACTCTCCTTATAGTGTTTTTTATAATCAAACCCGTAGGCTCAACTATCTAATCTGCTCCTTATCCAGTTCTCAGTGAACTGTATTCTTACTCCACAATCCTCTTTGCAAACTCTTCTGCCGCCTTCAGATCATCTGCATCCGGTTTTCCTTTATGGATGCCCTTAAACTCGCCTTTGCAATGGAATTCACGCTCATCCATCGGAATTCCAACCTTGTCTGCTTCCGCCTTCACCTTCTTATAGGTGGAATTCAGCATAGCGGCAGAACCGAAGTTGACAATCTTGCCAACGTAATTTTTATCCAGCCCTTTCACAAAATTCCGCACTTCAGGATCAATGCTGAAAGCATAATACGAGTTTCCCAGAAACAGGATGTCTACATGCTCGGTAATCGGTACACTGATGGGGAGCGCTTCCACACCGACCGCGTTTGCGATGGCCTCCGCAAGCCGCTTTGTGTTCCCGGTCTTTGTGTAATACCTGACTGCAATATTCATTATGATACTACTCCTCTCTTTTTCGCGAGAATCCTCGTTTGCCATCCTCCAGCAGATCATACAGAGCATCCTGGGAAAGCACGCCGCGCTTCATTTCAGGTGGCAGTTCGCCCCGTTCATCCGCTTCATAGTCCTCCAGCCACTCTCCAGAGGTATAGTAGGTTTCAAGGAGGCGGAGCTTCTCCTCGTCATGAGAAACTGCGGCTTCATCGAACAACCGCTCAAACTTCTCCACCCGCTCAATGCGATCCAGACAATAGAACCGCTGATAGATTTTCCCGTTTCTGGCCACCTTCTCATTCCACATATCCGCTGGCCGTGCCCACAATCCTCTGTCGCCGTAGAGCGCTTTATAGACGACCATCGGCTCTTCCGTCTCACTGTGTCTTGCAATCCCGATTACCTCATACGCATTTCCTTTGAAATGACGATATCTGCCCGGTCGAATGGTTTTCAACGCTTCTTCGTAAGTCATATATCCCTTCTCCATTCTAATGCAGCGGAAGAATTCGAGCATTACTGCGCTTTTTCACACAGCTTGTCTACATATCAATTGCTTTCTCATCAAGAAGGAACTGTTCTATTCCAATGTAAAGGATTCCATTCTCATCTTTCCATGGATTAATCCTATTTCCGACCACAACGATTTTTCTAAATGAATCCGGAACTTTTGTTAAGGAGTTAATCTCCTGTAACCGTTTTTCCGGGTCGGCAATCGATAACGCCGATTGAATGTAATATCGCTGATTCCCGCGATTGACTACAAAATCGATCTCCAATTGCACCCTTGCGCTCTTTCCGTCTTTCTTCTTGTAATTGTACTCAACAACACCTACATCGACATCAAATCCTCTTCTTAACAAGTCGCAATAGAGCACATTTTCCATAATATGGTTCTCTTCCTGCTGCCTGAATCCCAGTCTCGCATTACGTAACCCAACATCAGTGAAGTAATACTTGGCAGGCGTTTTTATGTACCTTTTTCCTTTAACATCATACCGTTCCGCCTTGGACAGCAGGAACGCTTCCGAAAAATAGCCGAGATACTTATCTATAGTTGCAGATGAGATTTTCAAGTGTTTCTCACTATCGAAGGTGTTGGAGAGCTTGGTCGGGTTTGTTAAGGAACCGATCGCAGAAGCAATGATATTCAGCAGATCCTCAAGTATCTCAGTATCATTTTGAATCGAATGTCTCTCGACTACATCCTTCAAATATGTCCTCGTGAACAAATCCCTAAGATATTGGCTTTTTTGCTCATGCGAAGAGAGTGTCAGTGTGACCGGCATCCCTCCATAGGTATAGTAATCAATCCATGCGTTATGCTTGTCCCCTTGATACGCGGCATAGAACTCAGCAAACGAAAGTGGGTAAACACGAATCTCATCCCCCCGATCCCTGAATTGGGTGAGTATGTCCGAAGACAGCATCTTCGAATTACTTCCCGTCACATAAACATCTGCATTTTTGATTTTCATGAGGCCAAGAACCACATCGATAAAATTGATTTTAGCCTGAGGATCGTTAACATACGGATTTTTGATTTCAGACACAAACTGGATTTCATCAATCAGAATGTAATATCTCTTTTGCTTTTCCGTGATTTGCTCTCTGATATATTTATCCAGCGCAAAAGGATCTCTGTACTTTGCATTAGCCAACTCATCCAGCGCGATCCCGATAATCTGATCCGATTCAACGCCATGTTCCTGAAGATATTTTGTATAAAGTTCAAACAACAAGTACGATTTCCCGCAGCGACGGATACCGGTCACAATTTTGACTCGCCCGTTATCCTTCTTGTCAATCAACTTTTGAAGATACTCTTTTCTCTCCAACTCCATATTTTGCTCCTCGAAATAAATCTGCGTAAAAACGCACTTTTTTGATGAATTGATGGTACCACGATGCATCCTAGAAAGCAAGTGGTATTCGTAATTTTTTTGCGTATTTACGCGAGATTTTTTCGTGTACACAGCATACAGGGCTTCTCTCACTAATTCCCACTTTCCCTTACAATGTGGGATTCATTTTAGGAATTTGCTCTTTTAGCCTTTTATGATTATAAAGAGTTATCAATTAGTTAACTTGCTACATTGCTCAAACGATGCGAGTATTACGCTGCGATGCGCAATTCGTATGGAAAGGAGAATACAAAACTACCCGCAAGCCTTATTCATGGTATCGCTGTAAACTTTAGCATCGACTAGTAATAGGAGGAATTTCTTTGGAAAACTCAGTCAAAAAGCGTTCAAGAAAACAAAAGGCAGATCAGAGAACCTCACGAGTAAGCAGACGGCCAAGCATCTGTCAGGACGTAAACTATAAAAATCCACCGAATTCCAAGGTGGCTTCTACTGCTAACGACATTGTAACTCTGCATTGGTATGGGAAAAACTTCACCCTGGATTATAATATCAGCAGATTCAATCCAGACTGGAACTTTCTAGACACATGGTATGTAGATGAAGTTAAAGAACTCTATAGAATGAATTCAAACTGTGTTCTGTCAAAAAGTCTGTATGACTATCTTCGCCATAGAGTGTTTGCTTGATCAGGTTTTTTCCTGCCAATGTTCGCTTTCTCTCGCAGGCAGTTTTAAGATCTTAGATAACGATATAGAGGCTAGTTCAAATTAGCATTCATACGATTTGAAAAGTACAGACTATAATTGATTCTGTTTAAGTGTACAAGAAGAAAGCCCGCATACGCAACCGACTGTTTCACAATTTTCCCAGGAACAATCAATGCGAATGCAAGCTCTTATGATATTAGATATAATTTTGTCTTCGATTATTATTTAAGTACCAAGTTATTTCTTTGTTCGCAGCGCAGTCTATAATAAACCTGATTGATCTGCCTAGTTACGTTCACTTCATCTGCAATTGTCAATAAGTCATCCACGATTAGTTGTAATTCTGAAGATAGTCTTTGATGACGGCTCCGGTTTTAGCTGCAATTATCATTATTACGTTTCTTTCATCGAGCCGTGATTTCGCGGAAGTCCTTTACGTTCAGGTATCCACGCCTTATTATTGCATCCACAAATATGTATCAGCTCATGCATACGTTTCTTTAAGCCAGCCAATGCTACATTCCAAAACTCATACGCATTATCACCAGTTAGATCATTCGCCATAACACTGTCATACATGTTTTTAAACAATTCATTGCAGACATTTACTTTGTTTATTCCCAGTTTGCAAGCTTTAGCAATATTATCGTCTCCGGTTCCAGAACCACCATGGAGAACTAGTGGAATTCCCACTTTATTCTTTATTGCTATTAAGCGCTCAAAATCGAGATGCGGAACACCTACATATGCCCCGTGTGCAGTTCCTATTGCAACCGCTAAACAATCTATTCCGGTTTGTTTTATGTAATCTAATGCTTGGTTTGGATCGGTTAGTAAATCATTACCCGTTTCATTATAACTACTGCCTGTCCCAACATGTCCCAATTCTGCTTCAACACTGACATCAACAGCATGTGCAATTCTGACCAGTTCTTTGACCTGCTCCAAATTCTCTTCATAAGGAAGAGAGGAACGATCAACCATTATTGAAGTAAAGCCACTCCGAATAGCTTTGATAGCATCCTCAAAAGTTGCACCATGATCGAGATTAATAGCCACAGGCACACTGGCTGAGTCTGCTAACCTGGTGAGATAGCTGCCATGAAAAAAGATGTCAGACGTATGTATCATGGCAACGTCAAGAATCAAAGGCGAGTTCTCGTCCTCGGCAACTTCGATGCATGCCCTTGCATCCATCTCTGCCGTCACATTTGGTGCTACAACTCCGTAGCAGCCAGCGTTAGCTCTGTCGAGTATTTCTTTCATAGTGACAAGCATTTTAAAACACTCCTTATTGCATAAGGATTAAGCTTGGATGCAGCCGAAGCTGCATCCAAGCTATCAAGAGACGATAATCGTAATTAACGCTCCCAATATCCCGGCAAAGAAGTGCTCTTCATATCGAGCGCGCCTTCGTCAAAGCCCTTGCTA
Organism: uncultured Eubacteriales bacterium; assembly: GCA_902781095.1. Taxonomy (GTDB): domain Bacteria; phylum Bacillota; class Clostridia; order Christensenellales; family Aristaeellaceae; genus Ventricola. The sequence goes on along the minus strand of CACZHW010000002.1, from coordinate 13,713 downwards.
TCCCTACGTCCATAGTACTTCGAGGTGTAATAGTTGTCTGCATTTTCACCCGTAACAAGTGTAGCGCCAACTTCCACATACGGGAGATGCCAGCCGGGTTTAACACCATCCTGGATATTCCACATGGGATCAAGGAGATCATGCGCTTCACAATACAGAGCAATCATAGACGCATAACCAAACGTGTAGCTATCAGGCATAACGGCCGCATCAATCTTGCCCTCTTTGAGATAGTCGCATACATTATCATTAACGTCCATCGTAATGACACGGCAGCTGCTTCCAGCCTCCTGGATAGCAGTAACGGCACCCATCGCTGCAGTTGCATTCAAGGAGAAGATGAAATCAAGATCCGGATGTGCAAGCAACAGTGCAGCCGTATCAGCAGCCGCTTTCAGCTCGTCGTGACCAGAGTTTGCGCTAGCAACAATTTCCATCTTCGGCCAATAAGTTTCGACCTGCTCACGGAAAGCTGCTGCACGCTTTTCGAGGTTGAGCTGTCCAACAACTTCAAGAACAGCAACTTTAGCATCTTCGCCTGCGATATTTCCGATATGATCGGCAACAAGTCGAGTCTGATAGGTATCATTGTAACCCATGAACATAATAGGAGTCGATTCAGTAATCGGTTTATCCGTAGTTGCGATCGGAATACCCGCTTCCTGCGCACGATTCACAACATCACCGAATGCGGAACCGTCACTAACAGCAAGACAAATACCCTTCGGATTCAAACTGATAACCTGCTCAATAACTGCCATCTGGTTATCGATGCCATCATCCATTGCGCCGGTGCATTTTGTATTGACACCCAATTGACGTGCAGCATCTTTAAATCCCTCGTAGCCGCCGACCCACCACTCATTGCCAGCAAACCAAGAAGTGAAATAATACACTTCCTCCCATTGTATTCATTAATGTCTCGCCACAAGCTTTAAGCAATTGAGCCGGCGTTTCGTACTCATTAGCATTCAAAAGCTCCATAACTGCCTTGAATCCACGCTCTACCGTCAGGCCATGATCCCCATCGCCAACCTTCCCATCTAAAGCACACAGTTCAAGTGTGTGCTTCGTCAGTTCTTCCGAAACTGTGAGAATCATTTTTTTAATCTGGTCTGCATTCATAATTGCTCCTCCATTCTTTGTGAAACGCCTTAAATCTCATACTGCTTTACATTAATCTTTCATCATTAGTTGTGCGGTTTGTTTTGTTGTAATAAGAGTATTGAAATATCTCTTTTTTGCACATGCCTGTAAAACTTCAGCCTTTGATGTCTCTCCCGCCAAACAAACCACATGTCTTGCACGAGTTATTGTAGAAAGAGAAACGCTCATTGAAGCGTCTTTTCGACTCCAATCAACTTGATTGCCTTCAGCATCAATGAATATTCCGGTAATATCTCCTATGCTGCCAGCTTTTTTTAATTCATCAAACTCCGCTTCTGTGTACTTAGTAAACGACATGGTTGTTGATTTCCAACTTAAGGGACTCACTCCAACAATTGCAACATCTGCTACTCTTGCCTTATCTTTCACTATTCTATTCGTTGGGTTTTCCATAAGGAGTTCCTTAATTTCTTTTGATTCTACATACAATGGCGCATTCATAGGATAAGTCAAAGCATTCAGCTTTTGTCCCAGATTCTGTAAGATTGCTGAAGGCATCATGCTTTGGTTTTCACTAACAAGCCCACCGTTTAATTGAAGTATTTCGCACCCAGTCACATGCATATATGGAACCTTCAAAGCAAATTCTGCAATTGTTTTCCCCCACGACGTTCCAATAATATAGTTGTCTCGGACCATTGTCGGGAAATAATCAGCAAAATAACCGGCAACAACGCTACTGCAATCAGTATCACTTTGGCAGTCTAATGCTACACATTCATCTAAATGGTATCGTTCTGCCACCTGCTTCCCTAATTGCATGTCAATCGCCCATGGAGTACGAATATGTATTGACACAATCCCAGTTTCTTCCGCCTTTTTTAAGTAACGAGAGATCATCATCGGTGTCATGTCTAAACGCTTTGCGATTTCATTTTGCTTTAGTTTGTCCACGTAATACATTCTGGCTATTTGAATCAGCAAAAACTCATTTTTATCCATATGGCGCCTCCTAATTGTATTGCTGACTCATTATATCAAATTAGGATAAAAATACCATAAAAATGTTATTTATAACATACTTGTTGTTTTTGTATATTCTAGCACACGGATACTCTTCTGACAATGTTTTTGCCTAAATTGTTATAAATAACGCCTTTCAGATTGTGCCTTTCGACTTTGCATTTCGATTAACTCTTATAAGAAATGTATATATTTTTCTCCGTAATTATATCTTTTATTATGTTTTATAAAAAATGTATCTGCTTCTATTTGAAGAGTTTGGAAGACTTTCTGATCTATTCTCGAACCTTGATGATGATTCTCACATTTGAAATTTGAACAGTATCAACCATCTTATTGAAGAGCTCAACCTCCAGTTCCTCCCATCTCAGTGTTTTACAAATCTCATTAATCAGGTTCTCTTCCCTGATGATCATGATGGGCTTCAATGAGATCAGGCTCCGTGATACTACTCTGCGCTTGACGAATGCGACAGAGCTTATGGAGCGCGCTCAGCGATCCGCTAACGAGGCCTGGGATGGCGCTGACCTGCATGGTAAGAATGCACTCGTCAACGAAGCAAATAAACGCTATCAGACGATGGCCAGCAAACTGACGCAGCTTAAGAACAAGGCTGCCATGTTTGCCCGAACCACCGGAAACGATCTTACTCCCACGCTGACGAATCTGATGGAATCAGCCAGCGACCTCATTGACAAGTTCCTCGGTATGGATGAGAGCACCCGGCAGGTGATCGAACGCTTTGCGCTGGTTGCAGCGGCGGTAGGTCCTGTCGTCCTGGTTCTCGGTAAGCTTATCGGTGCAGTCGGAGGCGTCGTCGGCGGTGCTGGAAAACTCACTCTTGCCCTGGGTAAGATTACAGCGGCAACGAGTGGTGTTTTGGTTGCCAGCGGGTCGGTGTCCGGTGTACTTGGCGCGCTGGCCAGTGGTGGTACGCTGGCTGCTGCTGGCGTAGGCGCTGTTGCTGTCGCGGCTACTGTCGGTGTAAGCGCTCTGGTGGACTATGCTACAGGCGCAAAGAAAGCACGGAAAGCTGTCGAGGACCTCGGTGAGACCGCAAAACAGTGGAGCGAAAACTCCCCCGATACCTTCTATGCAAACGGTGGCAACAAGGCCTTTAACATGTCTACCTCCGACTATACGAACAGTCGGACCTCTCTTCAGAAATGGAAAGACCAGGTCATTGAAATCTGGTCTGACGGCGAAAAAGAGACCAGAGAAACTGTCACCCAGTGGACGAACGATTTTAAAGACCTCACCAGCGGTACTCGAGCGGAGCTGAAAGAACTACAGTCGCAAGCGAAGGCTGCGGGCGACGGAACTCTCACCAAAAGTCTCAGCAAGGACCTGCGTACCCTCGACTCTATTGATAAAGACGTTGCCTATCTGCTCAATCGCTCAAGGAGCCGAAAGCTGACCGAAAAAGAAAAGCTCCGGCTCGAAGACCTCATCCAACAGGGAGACGCCATTCGAATCAAGTATCGGCTGGAGCCACAGTCTGAAGGCAATGAAGGCTTTGCAGAACTTCAGGCTCAGTTGGAAGCGCGGCTTGCCAGACTGAGGGCTGCCGGAGCAGACGAAAAGCGGATTACCGATGCCTATGGACAAGCCGCACAGGCAGCTGCTCAGGGCTATGCTGCTATCAAAAAAGAGCTGGATCAAAACTACGAAGCTGAGTACAGGAATATCCAGCAAAACAAAGAAGGCGCGGAAAAGAGCAAAGCTCTTGCTGACCTAGACACGCAATACCAGAAGAACCGTGCAAAGGCCACTCAGGAATATGCAGAAACCCTAAAGAATTATGTCACTCCTGTTCTGGAAGAAATGAAGAACAGCGGTGTCCAGGACTCTGTTAAAGAGCTCTACGGACAGCTCACTGAGTACCAAAGGTTGAAGGATTCCGGCGACACACAGGGCGCAGCAGCGATGCTTGAAAACATTCAAAAAAGCGCTGCAGAGCTGGATCAGGGGCAACTGACGGAGTTTTACACTGTGCTGACCCAGATCCAGGGCTTGACGGATGAAGGTGTGGACGTTGCCACTTTGTTCCCAGAAGCGGACCTCGAAGGGCCGATGAACACGCTGGCATCGATCAGCGCATATCTGACGCAGTTTCAAAACGAACTGCCCGGTCTGAACTCGATGATCAACAGTACCCTTGCCGGAGACATCCGGGAAATCATGGTTGATCTTAACATGACGAAGGCTGAGGAACGCTGGGCAAACTTTGCGACAAATCCGGGTGCTATTTCGACGGAAGCGGTGATCCAATCCTATCAGGATGAGGAAGCTGCAAAGGCCCTTGCTCCTACCTGCGAAGCGGCTGTCACTGCGTATTTAGAGTCTCCGGGTGGTGCGGAAAAACCCTCCCCTGAAGGTCTCAAGGCATATGTCAATTCCTATCTGGAGAATACCGGTGTTGATACGTCGGACCTACAGCCTCAAAACATTCAGGCCATTGTCTCATCCTACGCGAAAAAGACTGGCATTGATCAGGACTCCGAAGCGATGAAAGCACTAGAGCCCTTTGTAACAGCATGGATTGAAGAGTACAGCAATAAGCCTGGTATCGACACCCCTACCGAGGTGAAAATGAAAGTCCGGCTCAATCGGCTGGATCAGGCGGAGCTTGCGAAATTCACTGCTCTCAACAAGGTGACGCTCAAAGCAAACGTCGTTCGCGCCGGGACAGAATTCGGCTCAGTCGAGGATCTCTTCAATTCCGCTGAAGAAAGCGGAAAGATTAAGTTCTATAAAGACGGCGTTGAAATACCCGTGAACGTAGCCAAAGCAGAAGGCAGCGTAAGCCTGAACAGTTTACTGGGCGTAGATGAGAACGGCGTATTTCACGTCCTTATAGTGCCCGAATACGGAGATGCAGAAGCAATTGAAGCTGCTCGAAATGCGCTCTCCAATGATTCCTCACAGTCAGACAAAGGTCCATTCAGCTTCCTGTTTAGAAAGGACACCCAGTCTGAGATCCACAATGCTGCTGAATCTCTCCGGCAGGTATTCGAGACGACACAACCCAAGAGCATCGAGCGTTTGGAACAGGCGCAGGCTGTCCTCACAAGACTCTCCACATTTGATCGTGATAGTGAGTCCGGCCGCAACCTGTCAGATTATGTAGGGAACCTCGTTGCAGCGATTCAGCAGGGTCAGACGATAAGTGCGCAGGACTATCAGAACCTTCTGGATATTATGACAGTCCTTCAGGGAATCGAGCAGTCTGGTATGGCCTTTGATGTTCTGCAGTCTATCTCAAATGGGCTTAATGATTCGGAGAGTATGACGGATGTTGGTGAGAGTCTGAGCAGTACCATTCAGACTGCGCTCGAAGGTGCGAACGTTTCAGATGCCGCCACAGTACTCGGCGAAGATGTCGCCTCCGGCGCTGGCCAGGGCATGGCCGGTTACAGCTTTGCTTCTGATGCAGAAACGACAGCTGCAAATATCGACTCTTCCCTGCGGTCTGCAGAAAGCTCGCACTCCCCTGCCCAGCGTACTTTCCCCATTGGTGCCGACATCGCTGCCGGCATCGGTGAAGGCATGTCCAGCTACTCATTGGCAGACGCCGCAAATGCTGTAGCAGCGAATGTCGACACTGCTTTTTTCGGTGTCACGAGCTCCGGACGATTCGCTACCATTGGCACACAAGCCATGTCGGGTGTAGGGAACGGCATGCGGAACTATAACTGGAGCTCAATCATGCGATCTGTAGCCAGCAGAATACTTTCCTCCTTAAAGTCCAGTATTAGCATCAGCGATTACGTTTCTGTTGGTCGAAACATGATGTCCGGTATAGCCAAAGGCATAAATGATGGCAAAAGCAGCGTCGTAGACGCTATGGTCAGCGCTGTCCGAGATGCTATTTCGGCTGCAAAAGCTACCGCACAGATTGAGTCCCCCTCCAAGGTTTTTCAGAATGAAGTCGGTGTCATGATGATGCGTGGACTGTCTGTTGGCGTAGAAAAAGAGGCTCCATTGACTGCAGAAGTTCTCGCCAATGCCACCCGGCATCTGACTGACATCGCCCGTGGAACGGTTGCCAGCAATCATATATCTAACGACAACCGGAGAAGCTATGACCATTCGCAGTCCTTCAATGTCACTCAGAATATCTATGCGGAGAACACGAGCTATGCTGAGCAGCAACGGTTGGCTGCCAGAAACCTGATGGACATCGCCAGAAGGATCTGAGGTGAATTCATGCCAACACAAAGACTAATCTATACCAACGAGAACGGTGAGAGCGTTGAGTTTTCACCGTTCTCAGTTTATGCATCCAACATCGCAACAGACGTAGTCGGGCTTGGCGACGTCAGCGCTCAGATCAATACGGTGAGTACCATAGGCCAGGACGGTTCAACATGGGTGTCGACTGTCATCCAAAGCCGGGATATTACCATAAAAGGTTTTATTAAGACCCGCGATTTTGGCCTTCAGGGAGGCTATCGCAGGAGGCTCAATCACGTACTTAACCCTAAGTTCAAAGGGACCCTTACCTACATCTTCGGCGACATTAGCCGGAAGATAAGCTGCTATGCAGAAAAAGCGCCAACCTACGGAAGCGAAAACCGTTACTACAAGAAGTTTACTGTCGACCTCGTTTGCCCTGACCCTTACTGGTACGACGCCGAGTCTGAGACGGAAAGCAGCGCACTTTCGGGTTGGGAGGACACATTGGTGTTCCCTCTTCCCGCCTACGATGAGGAACTCGATCACGAGAGCCCAGAGGCAAACCAGGAGTGGCCTATCGTCTTCGGTGCAAGACTGGCCAACGCTATCTACACGCTCAAAAACGAGGGCGACGCGGAAGGCGGCATGACCATCATCTTTTCTGCTTCGTCAACCGTCCGCAATCCCAAAATCCTTAATGTTGAATCCGGAGAGTATTTTAGAGTCCTTTGGACGTTGAATGCAGGAGACACCATAACTGTGAATACCACCTACGGTGAGAAAAAAGTGCTGCTCAATGACACAACCAATATTTTCAGGTATGTCGACAGTGGCTCGACATTCTTGCAGATGTCTGTCGGAGACAATCTCTTTCAGGTATCCAGTGATGACGGTGCCTACAGCCTGGATGTCTACATTGAGTTTGCCAGTCGGTATCTGGGGGTGTAGGCATGATCATAGTCGTTTACTCCCCCACCATGCTCCGGCAAGGCTTTGTCGAGGACATCATTTCCTGCAGCTGGATTCGGCGCTTCAGAACCGCCGGCGAGTGTAATCTGCAGGTGCCTTTTCGCGCAGAAAACGAGGAGCTTCTTCGGGTCGGAAACATCGTGATGCAGCTTGGCGGACGGGAGGCAATGCAGATTGTTTACCGCAAGCTCGAGAAGAATTCCACGAACATGGACACCATAAGCATACGGGCCACATCCTTGTTTGCCTGGACTGGGCAGCGTGTGAACATCGCAGGGCTGGATTCAGACAAATACACGCCTCAAGGGATTATCCAAAAGCTCTTCCGTGAAAATGTGACCGCCTCCAGCGTAGCTGCACGTAGGATACCGAATGTCGTCCTCCGCTCCAGGAGCGCTTACAGCCAAACCGCTGTAGACTACAGTGCCGAACCGTATTCGGAGTTGCAGGGCCTGATTGAGGAGCAGCTTGAAGATTCTGACATGGGCTGTCTAATTGACACCGATCCCGATACCGGCATTCACACATTTGACTTTGTCGAGGCTACAGACAAGACAGAGACGGCACCAATCCCCTGCATCTTCTCTGTCGAATTCGGTTCCCTCGGTGCACAAAACTTCGTGTACTCAGTTGAGAACTACAAATCGACAGCCTATGTTCAGGGTGGCGACGAAGGAATCGTTGAGGTCGTAAACAACAATTATTCTGGTCTCGAGCGCTTTGAAGTCGGTGTGTCTGCATCAGATATACAGCTGGAGTCAACGAATCCCGACAATCCAGAAGAAACGATAACGCTGACCGAAGCGCAGGTACGCTCAAAACTGCAGAAGCGCGGTAAGGATGAGCTCAAGAAGTCTTATCAGCTGGAACAAACGTTTGAGGGCACAGCAAATCAGATATCTGCGCTCCAATACAAGATTGACTACGACATTGGTGACCGCGTCACCTGTATCTGCACAAACTGGAACGTCAAGGTCGATGCGACAATCACGCAGATTACTGAAACGTATAGCCCTACTGGTTTGACGATCGCAGTCGTCTTTGGCGATGGAACACCTACGCTAAAGGGCGCAATCATGGCGGCCATTAAAACAAGGAGTTGATGCTATGGCGGAAATTGCACGCTTTTTTAATGCCGTCCTGGAAGACGGTGTATACGACAGACGATATAGCTCCGCAGATCTGGCTGCCATGGTGGCGTCTCTTGTCTCGGACGGTGTTATGCCTGCCTATGCAAATGCTCTAAAGGTGTCAGCCAGTTCGGAGGCGGGCATGACCGTCAATGTGGCAACCGGAGCCGCCTTTATTAAGGGGCGCATGTACGAAAACACAACGGTAAAAACGCTTCCGATAACGACAGCGCCAAGTACCACTGGCTATAAGCGGATCGACCGGATTGTTGTTCGTCTTTCTCTTTTGGGCCGAACTATAAGTCTGGCAGTCAAACCCGGCACTGCTGCGGTATCCCCTTCTCCCCCGTCACTCACACGGTCAATAGACGACATTTGGGAGATAAGCCTTGCCCAGGTCTTAGTAAGTGCTGGCGTAACAGCGATCACGGCAGCGGTCATTACCGACGAGCGTGCACAGAACTCGGTCTGCGGTTTTTCTCAGTGGATGGTCACCAATGCTGATTTTTCCTCTCTGTATACGCAGTTTGCTGCTCAGTTTCAGGACTGGTTTGAAGAACTCCAGGTGGAACTTTCCGGTGATGTTGCGACAAACCTGCAGCGTCAGATAGACAACCTGAAGTCGTCCAAGGGAGATAAAGCCCTTTACGTGGATATGGGGTCCATCTCCAGCCTTCCTGTAACAAAGACCGTTTCCGGTGTAACTACAGACATGGTATGTGTCCAAGCTGTACTGGGAACGCCTGCCGCTCAGCAAAACGACTGGACGATCAATACCGACACAGCGAATAAGGTCACAGTGTCCGGATCCATATCCGGCACAACGAGCCTTAAGGTAATACTCGTTCCTCAGAATTCTATTACTGGAACCTAAGAAAGAAGGATGATCTGTTTTGCTTAAAGTGCCATTCTACACGACAATTGAAAACCAGGTCCGAACAGATGGAAGCAAAGGTCTCTTGTTCGATCACTTCTCCAACTTGAACGCCGCACTGGCCAAGTACTACACCATTTTGGCCGCCGCGGCTGTCTCTGACATTCCTTATCACTCTGGATATCTGATCCGGGACGACGGGATTATGATTGAAGGCAGAGTATTTGATCGCAGGACAGAGAGTGAAGAGACGGAGCCCACCGAGGAGGTTGGAGAATGAAAAATCTAGTTATTGATAGGATTTTACCCCCCCCCAACGAAAAAATTTCAAATTCGCCAAAAGGAGGAGTGCACTGGGTTAACCGTACCTTCTCCGATCAGGCTTCTGAAAGGAGGTCTGAGGCGTAAACCCTCTGATCTCCATGATTGGAGGGCTGACTGATGGCTGTGAGTAAGATTACACTATCGCCGAGGACGAGATGGCACACCACCTACTCTACAATCTCTGGCACGACTTCCCTTGCGGCTGGCTCAACGGTTGACATAACAACCGCATGGGATTTGACGGGCCGGGACGTTATTGGCTTGGTTCCCATGTATGCTGGAAACCCGAAGCTGGTTATAACGAATTTGTGGACGGCGAATAATCGGGCTTGCTTTACGGTTTTAAATCCGACGTCTTCGACTCAAACCATTACTCACGCGCGAGCAACTATCGGCGTGCTTTACAGAGCCTAATCAGTCAATCTACGCCGAGAACGGCATGGCAACAAGCATTATCACAAGAGACGATCCGGGTACAAAGTGGTATCTGCGGTATCTGGAATACACACCGAGTACCGCTTGGGGTGCGTTGAACACGGGCGCGAACTACTCGCAGGGAAAGGGCTTTGTCTTCAACAAAGCGGTTAGGTGGGGATCTGAGATGTTCTATACTTGCACTGTTCAAACGGATATGATATTCGCCCATATTGTGCCAATTTCAGACACAGCGGGAAAGGTGCAGACCGTTAACGTGCGGAATGCAACGGTCAATGCTGCACTTGTTCGTGTCTACTTCCTCGTTCAAGACCCGACGATCACCGTCTCTTGGCAATAATACCCAGTGCCATAGTGATATGGCTACAAGTACGATTGTAAATCACATTATTGACGTTGCACACGGTGGAACAGGTGGAACATCCGCCAATGCAGCAAGAATTAACCTTGGTATTGAAAAGCCTGCTGCTGCTACCGATAACTGGTCTTCTATTATGGAGTGGTGCGGACAAATCAGTGGTGACGGTAAGATCGTAGCATTTACGATGTACACAAAAGGAGCCTACCTGAACAACATTTCCAGCATTACCGTAAACTCGTGTAATGTCGTAATGAGAGGCGTAAAAGGCTACATTGATAATCTATCCTCCTATACCGAACTTGTCGGGACAAGTGGGTTTACCGTTGCAGCCTCTAAAACAGGCATGAACTGTTTTCGCGTTACCATCACTAAGACCAGCGCCATGGCAAACATAACGAACAACACCCCTGTGACCGTCAGTGGCAGGATCAAAGTCACTTACAATGCTTAATCATCCTGATGGAACCCTTCCCTCATCTATTCATTAAAAGGGGGCGATAGCGCTTGCAGATAGCCGAAGGAACCCGTGTTTTTTATAAGGCCACAATCAACACTGACTCCGCTCTATTGGACGTTCGAAGCGGCCCAAGCATGTCAAATAGCATAGTCTTTAGACTGCCCAACGGGGCTACTGTCGATGTGATGTTTGAGTGTAGTAATGGGTGGGTCTTGATAGATGAGGACGGCGATCAGGGCTATGTGAAAGCCGCCTTCCTCGCAAAGGTCAATACTGTCCCGGATCCCGTTGGAAGCGTCAAATCAGAGACAACTCTAATGCGTGTAGATGGCTTGATAATCACTCTTAAAGGGGACTGGAAAATTGTTTAATCTGAAGATTAGCCTACTATACTACGGCTTTGGGTGATGAAGAGATGTTCAGTTACAAGCCAACAACGAATGAAATACACCTGACGCGAGGTGATACGCTCACCCTGGAGTTTCAATTTGAAGGAGACGTGCCGGTCGGAGATGATCAGCTCTTTTTTACGGTAAAGAAAGACCCTCACAGCAATGCTTGTATCATTGAGAAACCCGCTGAGATGATTGCCGAAGACACCGCTCGTATCAGTCTCGCTGTTGAAGATACTACCCATCTGCCTTTCGGAAAATACTGGTGGGATATACGCATCTTCTACGCAGATGGAGAAGTCGTTACTCCCCTGTCCCCTGCTCTTTTCTTTATTGAGGAGGTGGTTGGAAATGACAGAAAACTATAAGCTGATAAGCATAAAAGTGTCAGGTAATCAGAAGGTCATAAAGAATATGACAGCCTCTCAAACCCCGCGACATGCGCTAATGGCGGATAGACTGACTACCGCTAGAAATATTCGGCTAACGAACGAGATCTCAGGCCAAGCACTCTTTGATGGCTCTGATGACATTGAGATCTATACTGCCGTAGATCGGATCACTAACTCTGAAATGGAGGAAATGCTACAATGAGCAAATACCTGGACAAAGACGGCCTAATCTATTTGTGGTCAAAGATAAAAGCGTTGCTGGCCAATAAAGTAGACGTTGTGGCTGGTAAAGGGCTCTCTACAAACGATTTCACAGATACTCTGAAAAACAAGCTGGATGGGCTCTCGAATTATACGCTACCAACAGCCAGCTCCAGCACGAAGGGCGGCATTAAGGTCGGCAATGGACTCAGCATTTCAAGTGAAGTACTGAGCGCGAACGCAATGGGTGGAGCGTCCGCTTCCGGTGCAGGCAGCGCGGGTATGGTTCCTGCACCAGCAGCCGGGAATAACACCGCTTTCCTCCGTGGTGATGGCACTTGGGCAACGCCAACAAATACAGACACAAAGGTGAATGTAAAGCTAGCCACTACGACAAAAGCATATTTGCTTGGAACAAGCACTACTCCCTCCAGCAGCAATCAGGCGGTTGAAGCTCTGTCTGATACGGGTGTGTATCTGGATACGACCGCAGGGAAACTGACTGCCACGAGCTTTGATGGCGACGGCTCTGAGCTGACTGGCCTGAATGGCTCTAACATCTCGTCCGGCACAGTTGCAGCAGGAAGGATCGCCAATCTGGCGGCTTCAAAAATCACAAGCGGCACATTTGATGCTGCCAGAATCCCTGATCTTTCCGCCTCCAAGATCACCAGTGGAACACTGGATGCAGCCCGGCTTCCGGCCATGGGCGGCGCTTCCTCTTCAGCTGCTGGTACGGCAGGCGCTGTTCCTGCACCAGCATCTGGTGATCAGGAGAAGTTTCTCCGTGGCGATGGTACTTGGGTTGCTGCATCTGTGGAAGATACCAAGGTTAACGTCACTCTGTCGACAACATCTAAAGCCTATCTGCTGGGCGTGACTGACACACCAACAAGTACTGCTACAGCTCGGTCTGCTGTTGCTGACACAGGCGTGTACCTCGATACGACGGCTGGCAAGCTGACGGCCACCTCGTTTGCAGGAAACGGCTCTGGGTTGACAAGCCTCAATGCTTCTAATCTTGGTTCTGGTACGGTTCCTGCTGCTCGCCTTCCTGCTGCCTCGGCAAGTGCAGCTGGTGCAATGAGTGCTGCTGATTACTCTAAACTGGCTGCCTTTGGTGCTGCTTCAACCTACGCGCTTAAAACCGACATTACCAACATGTACAAGCACAAAGGAAGCGTTGCAACAGAAAGTGCTCTGCCTTCTACTGGCAATACAGCTGGCGACGTCTATAACGTGACCGCTACTGGCATGAATTTCGTTTGGACTGGTGATGCATGGGATGCGCTCGGCGAGATCTTCAGCATTGACAGCATTACAAATGCAGAGATTGACACGATTCTGGCCGCGTAAGGAGGTGGGCTTTAATGGCTCATTACCTTGATAAGGATGGGTTACTGAGATTCTTTCAGGGGCTTAAAAACCTTTTCGCCCTTAAGACTCACACTCACACAACAGTTAACGGGCATACAGTCAATGCTGACGTTCCATCTGGGGCGAAGTTCACGGATACGACCTACAGCAGTAAATCCGCTGTAAACGGTGGTACAGACGTTTCGCTTGTCACAACTGGTGAGAAGTATACATGGAACTCGAAGACGTCGAACACTGGCACTGTGACCTCTGTCTCCACAGGAACTGGATTATCTGGAGGTACAATTACTGGAAGCGGAACGATTAAAGCAAAGCTTCGCAGTGAGACCGCACTCTCTAGAGACAGCGCAGCCGCGACAGAAACTGCTAACCGTATATACCCTATTGTCCCTGATAAATCAGGATATCTTGCTGTGAACGTTCCATGGACGGACACGAATACACAAACCCTTACCGGTGTAAAGGGAAACGCAGAGAGCAGCTATAGGACCG
>CACZHW010000001.1 GCA_902781095.1 uncultured Eubacteriales bacterium | reverse complement strand
TTCCCCTGTATATCTCTTGTTTGGTTTTTCTCTTGACATATAACAACACCCCATTCGTTAGTAGTATACCATACTGTCTAACAAATGGGGTGCGGTTCAGGCGTGCGCCAGGCTTGCTTTTGACTGTCTTCGGTTGGAAAACCCGCCGGGGAATCAGGCGCCTTGCTTTTCCGCGATCAGCTTTTTCAGGCTGGACAGGCGGACGCACAGGGTAAAGAGCTCCATCGCCTGCGTGAGGTCTGCCAGGCTGGGATAGGTGGGCGCGATGCGGATGTTGGAATCCTGCGGGTCCTTGCCGTAGGGCCAGGTGGCGCCTGCGCCGGTCAGGATGACGCCGGCCTTCTTGGCCCGGGCGACGATGTCTTTGGCGCAGCCGGGCAGGGAGTCGAACATAATAAAGTAGCCGCCCAGCGGGCAGGTCCACGTGCCGACGCCCAGACCGGCGAGATCGCGCTCCAGGATGGACTCCACGGCCTCGAACTTGGGCCGGATGATGTCCGCGTGTCTGCGCATGTGCTCCACCATGCCGTGGATGTCGCCGAAGAAGCGCACGTGGCGCAGCTGGTTCACCTTGTCGTGCCCGATGGTCTGGTGGCGCAGGTAGGTGAGGAAGTCCTCCATGTTGTTGGGGCTGGTCGCCACGGCCGCGATGCCGCTGCCGGGGAAGGTGATCTTGGAGGTGGAGGAGAACTTGTAGACGAGGTCAGGGTTGCCGGCGCGCTTGCACTCGGCCAGGATCTCAATGAGGTAGTCCTGTTTGTGGTCGTAGAGGTGGTGCATGCCGTACGCGTTGTCCCAGAAGATGCGGAAGTCCGGCGCGGCGGGCTCCAACCGGGCGAAGCGGCGCACGGTCTCGTCCGAGTAGGAGATACCCTGCGGGTTGGAGTACTTGGGCACGCACCAGATGCCTTTGATGGCCTCGTCCTCCCGCACCAGGCGCTCGACCATGTCCATGTCGGGACCGGTGGGCGTCATGGGGACGGGAATCATGCCGATGCCGAAGAACTCCGTGATGGCGAAGTGCCGGTCATAGCCGGGAACGGGGCACAGGAACTTCACCTCCGGCAGGCGGCACCACGGCGTATTGCCCATGATGCCGTGCGTCCATGCGCGGCTGATGGTGTCGAACATCACGTTGAGGGAGGAGTTGCCGTAGATGATGATGTCCTTGGGGTTGTTCTCCATCATGTCGCCCAGCAGCTCCCGCGCCTCGCTGATGCCCGTCAGCTGGCCGTAGTTCCGGCAGTCCGTCCCGTCGTCGCAGGTGAGGTCGGAGGAGGAATCCAGCACGTCCATCATGCCCATGGAAAGGTCCAGCTGCTCCTGGCAGGGCTTGCCGCGGCTCATATCCAGCCGCAGGCCCAGCGCCTGAATCCGCTTGTAGTCGGCCTTGAGCCGCTGATACTCGGCGGAAAGCTCTTCCGCCGTCCTGTCGATATAAGGCTTCATTGCAGTTTTTAAATTCCTTTCCTGCATCATGTGCGAAAGTGATGGCTTATTATACCTGAAATACGGGCAAAAAGCAAGAAAATTATTCAAATTGCAGCTGTGATGGACGAAACGAAGGCGCGGAGCTTGTTTGCGGCGCCCGCTCGTGGTATGATGGAGTATCCTGTGATCCTGTATGAATAAGGAAGGTGTGGTCTGTGAAGATGTTCCTGGGTATTCTGCTCCGCCTGGCCGTATTGGTCCTCATCCTGCTGCTCGTGGTGCTGGCCGTCGTCGTTTGCGCTTACCGGTACCGCTCCAAGCCGGATGCCGTGCGCAGGTACGAGACGACCAACCCGCACATCGCGGCGTTTACGCAGGTCAGCGCGCACCGGTGCGGCGCGGGCGTCATGCCGGAGGAGACGATGATGGGCCTGCGCTGGTGCGCGGAAAACACGGAATTCCGGCCGGACTGGTTCGAGTTCGACCTTCACATCACCAAAGACGACGTGCTGGTGCTGCTGCACGACGACGAGCTGGACCGCACCTCAGACTCAGAGAAGGTCTTCGGGCGGGCGCACGTGCGCGCCGGGGAGATGACCTACGAAGAGCTCCGCCGGCTCAACATGGGCGCCAAATTCGTGAGCGACGCGGGCGAGGCCCCCTATGCCGGCCTTTCGGGCGACGCGGTGCCGGACGAGCTGCGCATCGTGGCGCTGGAGGACGCGCTGGACTACCTGGAGTCGGTGGGCTCCTTCCGCTACATCATCGAGGTCAAGAACGGCGGGGAGGCGGGCATGCGCGCCGCCGACCTGCTCTACGGCATCCTCGCACAGCGCGGGCTGCTGGACCGCGCGCTCTTCGGCTCCTTCCATGGGGAGGTCTCCGCGTATGTGGACCGGACACATCCCGACCTGCAGCGCGGCGCCTACGGTTCGGAGGTGCTGGCCTTCTATATCGCGGCGGTTACGAATAAAAAGGACTACAAGCCGACCTGCCGGGTGCTGCAGATCCCGTTTGCGAATTGGAAGGAGAGCTACGGCATGAACCTGGGCACGGCGAGGGTCATCAACTACGCACACGCCCACGACATGGCCGTGCAGTACTGGACGGTCAACGACGAGAAGGACATGGCCTACCTCATCTCCATCGGCGCGGACTGCATCATGTCCGATTACCCGGACAAGCTCTACCGCGTGCGCGAGCAGATGCGCTGAGCCGGGGACGTGTCCCATAAAGTCTTGTATTTCTTGACAAACAGGAGTAAAATATGCTTTCGGAATTTCGCAGACGGCGGAATTCCACCATGGACCAAGGAGATGAAAGCAACATGACGAAAATCGATATTTTCTCCGGCTTCCTCGGGGCCGGAAAGACGACGCTGATCAAGAAGCTGCTGAAGGAGTCCCTTGCGGGCGAGCAGGTCGTGCTCATCGAGAACGAGTTCGGCGAGATCGGCATCGACGGCGGCTTCATGAAGGAAGCGGGCATCCAGGTGACCGAGATGAACTCCGGCTGCATCTGCTGCAGCCTGGTGGGCGACTTCGGCGAGGCGCTTCGCAAGGTGATCGATCAGTATCATCCCGACCGCATCCTCATCGAGCCCTCCGGCGTGGGCAAGCTCAGCGACGTGATCCGCGCGGTGGAAGGCGTGGAGCGCGACATCGACGAGGCCGAGATGGGCAGCTTCGTCACGGTGGCGGACGCGGTGAAATGCCGTATGTACGTGAAGAACTTCGGCGAGTTCTTCCTCAACCAGATCGAGTACGCGGGCACCATCCTGCTCTCCCGCACGCAGAACCTGTCGCAGGAGAAGCTGGAAGCCGTCGTGGCCCTGCTGCGCGAGCACAACAAGAAGGCGCGCATCATCACCACGCCGTGGGACGAACTGACGGGCGACGTGATCATGGCCGCGATGACGGAGGACCACACGCTGGCTGAGGAGATGCTCTCCACGGTCATGGCGCAGCCCTACGACGAGGAAGAAGAGGAAGAGCATCACCACCATCACCATCATCACGATGACGAGGACGGCGAAGAGCACGGGCATCATCATCATGACCATGACGGGGACGACGATGATGACGATGATGAGGACGAGCATCATCACCATCACGATCATGACGAGGACGATGACGGCGAAGAGCATGATCACCACCACGACCGCGAAAACGAAGAAGATGAGCATCATGATCACCACCATCACGATCATGACGGCCATCATCACCATCACCACCACCACGGACACGATGCGGACGAGATCTTCGACTCCTGGGGCGTGGAGACGGTGCGCAAGTTTGACGAGACGGAGCTCTCCGCGATGCTTTCGAAGCTGGAGGACGAGCGCTTCGGCGTCATCCTGCGCGCCAAGGGCATCGTGCCCGCGGCGGACGGCGGCTGGATCCACTTCGACTACACCCCCGGCGAGCAGAACGTGCGCCGCGGTGCGGCCGACTATACGGGCCGCCTGTGCGTAATCGGCTCCAAGCTGGATACGCAGGCGCTGGCACAGCTCTTCGGCGTCGCCTGAATCGGAGGAAACCATGGCTATTCCTGTCTACCTCTTTGCCGGCTTTCTGGAGAGCGGCAAGACGAGCTTTATCGCCGGGATCCTGCAGGACCCCAGCTTCACCCAGAACGAACACACCCTGATCGTCCAGTGCGAGGAAGGCATCGAGGAGTATGAGCCCGCGATGCTGGAGAAGACGCACAGTGTGGTGGAGTGCATTGAAGACGAGGACGAGTACAACGAGACGACGCTGCGCGCTTTCGTGCGCAAGCATCATCCGGACCGCGTCATCGTGGAGATGAACGGCATGTGGGACCTGGACGCGGCCCTCGGACGGACGCCCAAGGTGCTGCAGGTCTACCAGATCATCACGACGGTGAACGCCCAGACCTTCGAGCTGTATGCGGCCAACATGGGACAGCGCATGCTCCAGCACATCACGGATGCCGACATGGTGATCTTCAACCGCGCGACGGACAAGACGCGCCAGCTGATCCGCGACCGCAACGTGCGCAGCATGAACCCGCAGGGCGCGCTGTACTTCGAAAACGAGGACGGCACGAGCGAGGACTACGGCGCGGGCATGCCGCCGCCCTACGACATGGAGGCGCCGGTCATCGAGATTCAGGATCCGTGGTTCGGCATCTTCTACCTGGACGCCTCCGAAAACCCGGAGGCCTACGACGGAAAGACCGTGCGCTTCAAGGGGCAGATCTACCGCGGGCGCAACATCGGCAAGGACGAATTCGTCCCCGGGCGCATGGCGATGGTCTGCTGCGCGGAGGACGTGCGCTTCGTGGGCTTCATCGCGAAGACGGAGAACGGCGCCCCGCTGCCCAAAGAGAAATCGTGGCAGACGGTGACGGCGCTGGTGCGCGCCGAGGAGCGCCGGGAATACAAGGGCCCGGGGCCGGTGCTCTACGTGCAGCAGATGGAAGAGACCACCCCGCCCGAAGAGGAAGTTGTCAATTTTAACCGCTGATCCCAGCGATCAGCCCTGCGGCGCCTGAAGGCGATGAACCTCGGGCGCCGCTGCTTGAACCCGGAGGAATATCAATTGGTCAATCAGCAAGCGGAAAGCAGGATCATCACGGACGGCCTTTCCTACCGGTATCCGGAGGCGGAGCGGGACGCCGTTTCAAACGTGGCGCTGCACGTGCGTGCCGGGGAATTCGTATGCATCCTCGGGCACAACGGCAGCGGCAAATCCACGCTGGCGAAGCTGTTCAACGCGCTGTACGTCCCCACGGAGGGGACGGTGTGGGTGTGCGGGATGGACACGAAGGACGACGACCTCGTCTTCGACATCCGCCAGCACGCGGGCATGGTCTTCCAGAACCCGGACAATCAGATCGTGGCGACCGTGGTGGAGGAGGACGTGGCCTTCGGCCTGGAGAACAACGGCGTGCCCCCGCAGGAAATCCGCGTGCGCGTGGACGAGGCGCTCGCCGCCGTTGGCATAAAAGACAAGGCGAAAAAGGCTCCCCACATGCTCTCCGGCGGACAGAAGCAGCGGGTCGCCATCGCGGGCGTCATGGCGATGCGCCCCTCCGTCATCATCCTGGACGAGTCGACGGCCATGCTGGATCCCAGCGGCCGGCAGGAGGTGCTCTCCACGGTGCGCCGCCTCAATCAGGAGGAGGGCATCAGCATCGTGCTGATTACGCATTACATGGTCGAAGCGGCGCAGGCGGACATGATCTACGTGATGGACGACGGAAAAATCGCGATGTCGGGAACACCGCGCCAGGTCTTCTCAAAGATCGACGAGGTGCGCGCGCTCGGCCTGGACGTGCCGCCCATGACGGCGATGGCCCAGACGCTCCGCAGCGCCGGGCTTGCGGTCCGTGCCGACGTGCTGACCGTGGACGAGATGGTGGAGGAAGTATGCCGATTGCAGCAGAAGGGGTAAACTACGTCTACATGGCGGGGAGCCCGTACGAGACAAAAGCGCTGGACGACGTGAACCTCACCATTGAAGACGGCGAGTTTGTGGCGCTCATCGGCCATACGGGCAGCGGAAAATCCACGCTCGTCCAGCATCTCAACGGCCTGCTTGCGCCGACCTCCGGGCGCGTCCTCGTGGACGGGCAGGACCTCGCCGACAAAGGGACGGACAGGCGGGCGGTGCGCTTCCACGTCGGCCTCGTCTTTCAGTATCCGGAAAACCAGCTGTTTGAAGAGACGGTGGAGAAGGACATCGCTTTCGGGCCGAAGAACCTGGGCCTGCCGCAGGAGGAAATCGGCCGGCGCGTGCGCGAGGCGATGCAAAAGGTCGCGCTCTCCTACGAGGAGCTGGCGCAGCGCTCCGTCTTCGAGCTTTCCGGCGGGCAGATGCGCCGTGTCGCCATCGCCGGCGTGCTGGCGATGGAGCCGAAGGTGCTGGTGCTGGACGAACCCTGCGCCGGCCTGGATCCCCGGGGACGGGAGGAAATCCTGGGCCTCATCCGCAGGCTGCACGAGGAGAGCGGAACGACCATCGTGATGGTCAGCCATTCCATGGACGACGTGGCGAACCTGGCGGAGCGCGTCATCGTGATGGAGCACGGCCGTATCGCGATGGACGGGACGCCGCGCGAAATCTTCTCCAAGGGAGAGGCATTGCGCGCGATGGGGCTGGACGTGCCCCAGGCGGTGGAACTGGCCGAGGCGCTGCGCGCGCGCGGCATACCCGTGCCGGAAGGCGCGTATCTGCCGGACGAGGTCGCGCAGGCGGTCCTCTCGGCTGTGGGAGGGGGGCAGCAGAATGCTGGGTGACATCACGCTGGGCCAGTACTACCCCGGCAACTCCCCCGTGCACCGCATGGATCCGCGCAGCAAGCTGCTGCTGACCATCGCGTACATCGTCGGGGTCTTCCTCATCAGCAACCTGCCCGGCTACCTGCTGGCGCTCGGTTTTCTGTGGATCGTCGTGCGCGTTTCGGGGATCCGCTTTTCCTATCTGCTGCGCGGGCTGAAGCCGCTGCGGTTCATCCTGCTGTTCACGTTTATCCTGAACGTGCTCTTCTCGCAGGGCACGACGACGCTGCTGTCGATCGCCTTCTTCCGGCTGACGCGGGAAGGGCTCGAAAACGCCGTCTACTTCTCGCTGCGCCTCGTGTTCCTCGTCATGGGCACCTCCGTGCTGACGCTGACCACGAGCCCCGTGCAGCTGACCGACGCACTGGAGCACCTGATGCACCCGCTCGCGTGCTTCGGTTTCCCGGCGCACGAGCTGGCGATGATGATGACGATCGCGCTGCGCTTTATCCCTACGCTGCTGGAGGAGGCCGACAAGATCCAGAAGGCGCAGATGGCCAGGGGCGCCGACTTCGAGTCGGGCAACCTGCTGGCCCGGGCGCGTGCGATGATCCCGCTGCTGGTGCCGCTGTTCGTCTCCTCCTTCCGCAGGGCCAACGACCTTGCGATGGCGATGGAGGCGCGCTGCTACCGCGGGGGCGAACACCGCACGCGGCTTCGGGAGCTGCGCTACACCCGGCTGGACCTTTACGCGCTGCTGTGCATGGTGGCGTTTTTCGTGCTGATCATCGCGGAGGGGATGCTCCTTGGCTGAGCTGCGTCTTTTGCCGAAACACCGGCCGGTGCCGGCGGATTATCCGCCGGAGGGGAAGCGGCGCTTCCGCCTGACGGTGGAGTTTGACGGCACCGCCTACTGCGGCTGGCAGCGGCAGCTCAACGGCCCGAGCGTCCAGCAGACGCTGGAGGAGGCGCTTCTGCGCCTGACGGGGGAGGAGACTGCCGTCATCGGCAGCAGCCGGACGGACGCGGGCGTACACGCCCGCGGGCTCGTCGCGCATTTCGACAGCACCGCGCGCATCCCGGCGGAGAAGATGGCCTTTGCGCTCAATTCCGTCCTGCCGGACGACGTGCGCATCCGCGGCTCGGCGCCCGCGCCCGCGGGGTTTCACGCGCGCTACTCCGCCTGCGGCAAGGTGTACAGTTACCGGTTCTGGAATGCGCGCCACGCGTGCGCGATCGGCAGACAGTATACGGCGCACGTCCCCGTGCCCATGGATGAGGGGGCGATGGACCGGGCGGCCCGGCTGCTGGAGGGGGTGCACGACTTCGCGGCCTTCGCGGCGAGCGGCTCCGTCGCGCGGAGTACGGTGAGGACCGTGTACCGCGCGCAGGTCAGGCGCAGGGGGGACACGGTGGAACTGCTGATGCTGGGAGACGGCTTCCTCTACAACATGGTCCGGATTGCGGCGGGAACGCTCTGCGAGATCGGCACCGGGAAACGGACGCAGGAGGGCATCCTGCGCGCGCTGGAAACGGGGGACCGCCTGCAGCTGGGCGTGACCGCGCCGGCCTGCGGCCTGACGCTGGAGGCGGCGCTGTACGAGGGCGAAGAGGAGAAGGCGCTTTCCTTCTTCGGTGAATAAAGGAGCCGGGAAGGATACAGGACACAACCTGGATGAAAGGAGGGCTTGCCATGTTCGGTGCGGATGATCTCGGCCTCGACCTGGGCACGTCCATGCTGACCATCGTCATGCGCAAAAAGGGCATCGTGCTGAGCGAGCCCTGCTGTATCGCCTACGAGCGGCTGTCCCGCCAGGTGCTGGCCATCGGCGAGGAAGCCGCGCGCATGGCGGGGAGAACGCCCCGCAACATCATCGTGGAGCGCCCCTTCCGGGAGGGCTGGATCCACAGCTTTGACCTGGTGAGCGACATGCTGCGCCACTTCATGCGGCAGGTGACCGGCAGGCGGGGATTCCGCCCGCGGGTCCTTCTGGTCATGCCCGGCGCACTGGCGCCGACGGAGCGCCAGACCCTCTCCGACATCGTGCTGGAGGCGGGGGCCAGAGAGGTGCGCCTGGTGGACGAGAGCGTTGCCAGCGCCATCGGCGGCGGCGTGGACGTGGGACAGCAGTACGGGCGCATGAACGTCGACATCGGCGGCAGCCGGACCAACGTATCGGTCTTCTCCCTGGGGCACCAGATCGTCTGGGATATCCTGCAGACCGGCGGAGACCGGTTTGACGAGGCCATCGTGGATTACATGCGCAAGAAGAACAACCTGCTGATCGGCGAGAAGACGGCGGAGCAGCTGAAAATCGACATCGGCTCCGCGGGCGTCCAGAACCTGAACCTCACGGCGGAAGCGTACGGCAGGAGCCTGGTAAGCGGGCTGCCGCGCAGCGTCAGCGTGCAGTCCAGGGAGATGGGCGAGGCGCTGGACGAGGCGATGCGCGAGCTGATGATCGCGCTGCGGCGCACGCTGGAGCGCACGCCGCCGGAGCTGGCCAGCGACATCTTCGACGCCGGCATCACGCTGAGCGGCGGCGGCGCCAAGCTCTACGGGCTGGACAAGCTGATCACCGAGCAGCTGAACATCGAAACGACGCTGGCGGACGAGCCGGAACTGTGCACGGCGCACGGGCTTGAAAACCTGCTGGAGGATCCGGACCGCTACGACCTGATCGACCTGTACTCCGACCGCTCGCGCGGCGAGGGCTGAGGAGGACGACGTGAGCCGCTACGACCTGCTGTGCTGCGACGCGGACGAGACCCTGCTGGACTTTAAAAAGGCGGAAGAGACGGCCTTTTTCGAGGCCTGCGGCGCGCTGGGCATCCCCGCCGGGGCGGAGGACTGCCGGCGGTACAGCGAAATCAACCTCGCCTGCTGGAAGCTCTTCGAGCAGGGCAGGCTGACGCAGCCGGAGCTGCGCGTCCGCCGGTTTGCCGAACTGCTTTCCGAAATGGGGAGAGGGGAAGACCCGGCGGCGCTTACCGCGGCCTATGAGAAAGCGCTCTCCCGGCAGGGGTGGGCGCTGCCCGGCGCGGCAGAGGCGCTGGAACGCTGGCGCAGGCGCGTGCGTGTCATCATCGTCACCAACGGCGTGGCCGCCGTGCAGCACGGGCGCTTTGCGGCGAGCCCCTTCCCCTGGATGGAGAAGGAGCTGCTCATCAGCCAGGAAGTCGGCGCGGCGAAGCCGGATCCGCGGATGATCCGCCTGGCTATGGAGCGTGCGGGCGTGACGGACCCGCGGCGCGTGCTGATGCTGGGCGACTCCCTCAGCAGCGACATCGCGGCGGCGGCCAACGCGGGCGTGGACGCCTGCTGGTACAACCCGCGGGGGAAGACGAACGATTCAGGGTTGAGCGTCCGCTATGAGATCAGGAGCCTCGACGAGGTCGATGACCTCTTGTGACTGAAAGGAGGAGCGGCATGACGATTGGACAGAAGAGGGCGGTGCTTGCGCTGATGCTGTCGGCGCTTGGCGTGCTGCTTACGGGGTGCTTCGTGCAGCCCGATCCGTCTCTGGAGCCGCTGACCCTCAGCGACGGGACGGTGCCCTTCGGGACGGTCTCCTCGCTGCCGACGGCGGAGCCGACCCCTTCGCCGGTGCCCGGGCCGACCGAAACGCCGGACGAGTGGCAGCAGAACCGGCAGGAGGACTGGGAGGACTGGAGCGCGGGCACGCTGCCCACCACGACGCCGCGGACGATCGCGACAGCCGCACCGGGGCAGGAGAGCTGGCAGACCTCCACGCAGGACTACAACGCGGGCTATCCGGTGCTCCGCCTGGGCCTCACCGGTGAGGACGTGGCGGATCTGCAGCGGCAGCTTTCCGCGCTGCGGTATTACGACGGGGAGATCGACGGGAAGTACTCCACCGAGGTCCAGGAGGCGGTGCGCGCCTTCCAAGAGAAGAACGGGCTCACGACGGACGGCATCGCCGGACGGGAGACGCAGGATCTGCTGTACTCCTCCCAGGCGCAGGCCAACCTCATCAGCGCGGATTCGGGGAGCGAGACCTACCTTCTGCTCAAGCAGGGCACCATCGGCATCGAGGTGCGGCGCCTGCAGGCGCGGCTGATGGAGCTGGGCTATTACGCGGGCGGCGTGGACGGCCTCTACGGTTCCACCACCGTGGACGCAGTGCGCGCCTTCCAGCGCGCCAACGGCCTCAGCGCCGACGGGCAGGCCGGCGAGCAGACGCAGAAGAAGCTGTACGCCGCGACGGCGAAGTACAGCACCTCGCCGGTGAGCACGGCCGATCCGGACGAGAACCGGGTGTTGTCCATCGGCATGACTGGCAACGACGTTTACGCTCTGCAGGAGCGGCTGATCAGCCTGCGCTATCTGGACGGCGTGGCGGACGGCGTGTTCGGCGCGGAGACGCGGGACGCCCTGATGGCCTATCAGAAGAACAACAACCTGACGGCGGTCGGCACCACCAACGCGGCGACCTGGCGCAGGCTGAACGGCAACAGCAGGGCTTCCGCGGCGACCCCGACCCCTGCCCCCTCGAAGACGGCGACGCTGCACGAGGGGGACAGCGGCGAAAACGTCTACGTGCTCCAGGCGCGCCTGTTCGAGCTCGGGTATTACACGGGGCGGATCGACGGGCGCTACGGCAGCGAGACGACGGACGCGGTGCGGGCCTTCCAGCGCGCAAACGGGCTGGCGGCGGACGGAATTGCCGGAAAGGGCACGCAGTCCCAGATGAACAGCAGCCGCGCAATCCCCGCGGGAAGCCCGGCCGCGGTGGAGACGGAGGAGCTGCCTGCGGCTGAGTCGCTTTCCACCATGCGTAAAGGGGACAAGGGCGCGGGGGTCACCGTGCTGCAGGAGCGGCTGGTGCAGCTGGGCTACCTCTCCGCTTCGGACGGGCAGTTCGGCTCCGGAACGGACAGGGCGGTGAAACTCTTCCAGGAGGCGAACGGCCTCACGGCGGACGGCATCGCCGGGCCCGGGACGCTGGCCATCCTCTTCGGCAACGACGCTGTCGCCTACGAGGACCGCTTCGGCCGCAGCCGAACGGTCGAGGAGCCTGAGGCAGAGCCGGCTGCGGCTGTGACGACGGCCGCGCCGAGGACCAATATCGTGCTGCAGTGGCAGAGTGAAGGAGAAGATGTGCTGCGGTACCAGCAGCGGCTGCAGGAGCTCGGGTATCTCGCGAAGAAGGGCGTGACGGCGACCTTCAACCAGCTGACGGTGGACGCGACGAAGGCCTTCCAGCGGGCAAACGGCCTCAAGGTGGACGGCGCGGCCGGGCCGGACACGCTGAAGCTCATCTATTCCGGCAACGCGGTCAACGCGAACGGCGACACGCCGGGCGATTGACGGACAAGCAAAATACAGGGCAGTCACAACGGTGGCTGCCCTGCGTTTATGGTTGCATACGCCGGAAAAATAAAAGGAATTGTTTATCCGCATTCGGGACAAATAAAAGTTTGGAAACAAAAGGGCAACAATCCTGCGATACAATAGAATGTATAAGAGGAGATGTTGCCATTGAGAAGAACCGTCAAGCGCCTTTCGGGGCTTTTGATTCTGCTTTTGATCCTGTCCGCCAGCGCGCTGGCGTCGGAGACGCCGTGGGGCCGGGCACCGGTGTATGGCTACAAGGACACGATCCGCAGCGAGAGCCGGAAGTTTGCACCGTATGCAGTCAGCATCGAGAAGAGCCATGTGGAAGGACTGCACCTGGAGTACGCCTACCAGCGCTTCAGCCTGAATGAAAAGGTATGGCAACTGCGTATGGTGGACGACGACGGAAAACCCGTGACGCACCACGGTAACCTCAGAATCGTCCTGCCGTATCCCAGCATCTGGTCCAAGGAGTACGGAATGTACTGGAAATGGACGAAGCGGTATGCCGAGCGGTACGATTGGGAATACGCCAAGGGAAGATCCTATTTTGCCTACGCGGAGAACGATACGGTCTTTGCGACGGCAGGCATTTTTGTCGGCGGAGATTACTATCCGGTGAGGAAGATGCGGGACTACGGCGTCGAGATTCCGTTTACCAACGACTTTATGGGGATTTCCGTTCTGGTCCGCTTTGACGATCCGGGCTGCGGCCTGTCCGGAAAGGCGAGAACACAGTTTGACGACCGGGACGATTACGACAAGCAGCACAAGCCTTTTGATGAGCTGGATTTCCAGTAAAGAAAAAAGTCGCAGCAGGCACAGGATGTCCTGCTGCGGCTTTTTTTTAGATTTTAAGCACAACCTGAATCGCCGGATCGACGGCCCGGGCGAACGCCTGGCCGTCCTCCGGCGTGCCCACGATGCTGCCGTAATGCGTCGGGACGGCGGCCGCGGGCCGGATGGCGTTGACGAAAGCGGCGGCTTCTGCAGCGGTCATTGTATACGTTCCGCCGGCCGGAACGAGCGCGACGTCACAGCGGATGCTCTTTTCTTTCGGAATCCGGTCCGTGTCGCCTGCAACGTAAACACGTTGCCCGGTGACGGTGAGGATGTAGCCCAGCCAGCCGTTTTTCCGCGGGTGCATGGGCTTGTTCGTGTTGTAGGCGGGGACCGCCTCAACCGGAATGCCGCAGAGCGTGACCGACTCTCCGGGGCGCAGCAGGGTCGTGCGCTCCTGCGGGAAGCCGGCCTTGCGAAGATCGCTTTCCATGGAACGGGGCGCCGCATAAAGCGTGCCGGGGCGGGAGAGCAGGGCGGCGTCCTCCGGTGAAAAGTGATCGAAATGGCTGTGGGTGAAGAGGATGAGATCCGCGTCATGCGGGGCGCCGGCAATTTTGAACGGATCGATATAGACGACGGCGTCACCTTCGATGCGGATGCTGCTGTGCGCGTTGATGGAAATGTTTTCTGTCATGGCGGAAACCTCCTTTGCGGTAACAGAGTTGCCCTCTCCGGCGCGCCTGGCGGTGCGCCGCCATTCATTATACCCGATTCTCCGGGGGAAGGAAATGCCCGCGGCGGGCGGGCGACTTTGCTTTTGCGGTGGACTTTACGCCAAAGGCGGGGTATAATAAACAAAATAGGCGGCGTTATACGCCGGTGCCGATCAATAAGGAGAAGGAAGACACAGGTCATGGAAGAGTTCGTGAAAAAGAGTAAGGATAAAAAGAAAAACAAGAAGCAGCAGGCGGAGGACCTGACGCCCAAGAAGGGCAGGAAAAAGAAGCAGGAAGAGGCGCCGGTGTATATCAACCGGGAACTCTCCTGGCTCAAGTTCAACGAACGGGTGCTGGAGGAGGCGGAGGACCCGCGCGTACCGCTGTGCGAGCGGCTCTCCTTCGTTTCGATCTACCAGAGCAACCTGGACGAGTTCTTCATGGTGCGCGTGGGGTCGCTGGTCGATCAGGACCGCATCTCGCCCAAGATGCTGGAGAACAAGACCTATATGTCGCCCAAGCAGGAGATCGAGGCCGTGCTGCGCCGCGTGCACGAACTGGGGCGGCGCAAGGACGTCTGCTACCTGCGCCTGATGGAGGAGCTGGAAGGCCAGGGCGTCCGCATCGTCGACTTCCGCCGGATCGGGCGGCAGGAGAGCGAGCGGCTGGAGCGGTACTTCGATTCCCAGATTGCGCCGCTGATCACGCCCATCATCGTGGAGCGACGGCAGCCCTTCCCCTTCCTCACCGGCAAGGAGATTTACGCCGCGGTCGTGCTGGAAAAGAAGGGCGGCAAAGGGCGCAGGCTAGGCATCGTGCCGTGTGCGGCGGGCGTCATCCCGCGGCTCATCGAGGTGTCCTCGCAGGAGAAAAAGTACATGCTCTGCGAGGATCTCATCCTTCACTTCATCTACAAGGTGTTCCCCGGCTACTACGTCAAGTCCAAGTCCCTCATCCGCGTGACGCGCAACGCCGATATCGACGCCGACGCGCTCTACGACGACGACGAGGATTACCGCGAGTTTATGGCGGGGCTCATCAAGCGGCGCAAGCGGCTGCATCCGGTGCGGATGGAGTACAGCCACGAGATGGACGAGAAGACGCTGCAGATGCTCTGCGACCACATGCACGTGAAAAAGCGCTTCGTGACCCATACGCGCACGCCGCTGGACCTTTCCTTCCTCTTCCAGATCCAGGACGTGCTGCGCCAGAAGACGGAGCTCTTCTACGAGCGCCGGGTTCCGCAGCGCTCGCCGCTGTTTGAGGCGGGCCGGCCGGTCCTGGACCAGGTGGCGGAGGGGGACAAGCTGCTCTCCTATCCGTACGAGAGCATGAAGCCCTTCCTGGATATGCTGCAGGAGGCGGCCGCCGATCCGCGCGTGGCCTCCATCAAGATGACGCTCTACCGCGTGGCGCGCCAGAGCAAGGTGGTCGAGGCGCTCATCGAGGCGGCGGAGAGCGGCAAGGAAGTGCTGGTGCTGGTGGAGCTCAAAGCGCGCTTCGACGAGGAGAACAACATCGAGTGGTCGCGCCGGCTGGAGGAGGCCGGCTGCCGGGTGATCTACGGGCTGGACGGCTACAAGGTCCACTCCAAGCTGTGCCTCATCACCCGGCTGGAAGACGGCGTTACGCGCTATTACACCCAGATCGGCACGGGCAACTACAACGAAAAGACAGCCCGGCAGTATACGGACCTGTGCGTCATCACGGCCAACCAGGGTATCGGCGAGGAGGCCGCGCAGGTCTTCCAGGCGCTGGCCATGGGCGAGACCGTGGAGGAGAGCCGGGAGCTGCTGGTCGCGCCCCACTGCCTGCAGAACCGCGTGCTGGAGATGATGGACGAGGAGATCCGCCGCGCGCTGCTGGGCGAGGACGCCTACATCGGCGTCAAGATCAATTCCCTGACGGACAAGGCGATCATCGAGAAGATGATCGAAGCCAGCCGGGCCGGCGTGCGGGTGGACCTCATCGTACGCGGCATCTGCTGCCTCAAGCCCGGCGTGGAAGGCTACACGGACAACATCCGCATCATCAGCATCGTGGGCCGCTTCCTGGAGCACTCCCGCATCTACATCTTCGGCACGAGGGAGCGGGCGAAGGTCTACATCGCCTCCGCGGACTACATGACGCGCAATACGCTGCGCCGCGTGGAGGTCGCCGCACCCATCCTGGATCCGGCGCTTCGCGGCCGCGTGCTGGACATGTTCGACCTGATGCTGCGCGACGACACGCAGGCGCGCGACCTGCTGCCGGACGGAAGCTACAAGCGCCGCAGGCCGGGCGAAACGCCGCTCTCCAGCCAGGAGTACTTCTACAGGGAAGCTTACGCGGCTGCCCAGCAGTCCACCTGATATGCTGCACGACAGGGACATCCGGGAGCCGCTGTTCGCTTTTCTGGAGCAGCGCTACGGCAAGATCCGCATCCTGGAAGAGAAGACGATGGGGAGGAGCCGCGCGGACATCGTCATGGTGACGCCGGGGCAGATCTGCGGCATCGAGATCAAGAGCGACGCGGACGGCTACACGCGCCTGGCGCGCCAGATCCGCGACTACGACCGGTATTTCGACCGTAACTTCTGCGCCGTCGGCGTCAGCCATGCCGCACATATCGAGGAGCACCTGCCGCCGTACTGGGGCATCATCACCGCGGAGGAGCTGGAGGACGGCAGCCTGGATTTTTACGTGGCCAGGGAGGCGGCGCCGAATCCTCAGCTGGAGGAGGAGCGGAAGATCTCCCTGCTCTGGCGCAGGGAGCTGAACCACCTGCTCTTGCGAAACGGTCTGCCCGCCTATGCGGGGAAAAGCAAAAAATCCGTCGGCGAGATCCTGCTGGAGCGGGTGCACCCGGACGAGCTCGCCTGGCAGATGACCGACGAGCTCTTCGAGCGCGACTACACGACCATCGAGCAGGAGATCAACGCCTACCGCGAGGCGCACGGCGAAAGGCCGAAGCGCAAACGCAAACGGAAGAAGCGCACGGGGAAGGCCGCGCGATAAAAGGGCGCCGCAGGATTGCGGCGCCTTTTTGTGTGTGCCCGGGAAACGACGGTGTAAGTCCGGTCATCCGGCGGAGGGATAACGGCGCAGTCCCTCCTCGATGATGTCCCAGAAGCGGCCGACGTCGATGTCGATCGCCACGTCTGCCGTAGCGGGGAGCCCCAGATAACCGAAATAGTCGCAGTTTGTCCGGCCGTAGGACTGGGTGCTGCGCAGCTCGATCTGCACGTTCATCGGGCGCACCGTCAGAAGGGCGGGGTCCAGAAGGGAAGCGATGGTCACCGGATCGTGCAGCGGGCCGCCCGGCCAGCCGAAGACCTCCTTCTGGGTCCTGCAGAAGTGGCGCATCAGGTCCACGAACAGGCGGGAGGCGCAGGTGCCGGACGCGGCCATCCGCCGAACGATCTCCGGCGTGCAGAGCACCTTGCGGGTGACGTCGAGGCCGACCATCGTGACGGGCCTGCCGGCGGTAAAGCAGACGTGCGCTGCTTCCGCGTCCGCGATGATATTGAATTCCGCAGCGGGCGTCACGTTGCCGTTGGCGTACGCGCCGCCCATGAGGACGATCCGCCGGATTTTGTCCGCGATCTTCGGCTGGAGCCGCAGGGCCATCGCCAGGTTGGTCATGGGGCCCGTCGTCACCACGGTGATATCGCCGTCGGATTCCAGCAGCGTGCGGATGAGCCAGGGGACGGCGTGCTCCTCCTCGGGGGATTTGGCAAGCGGCGGAAAGACAGGGCCGTCCAGCCCGGATTCGCCGTGGATGTCCTTCGCGATGATCTGCGGGCGGACCATCGGGCGGTCGCAGCCGGCATAGACGGGCACGTCGGCCCCGATCCACTGCACGACGCGGCAGGCGTTTCGCACCGTCTTTTCGAGCGACTGGTTGCCGGCGATGACGGTGATGCCCAGCAGGTCCAGCTGCGGGCTTCCTGCGGCCAGCAGGATGGCGACGGCGTCGTCGTGGCCCGGGTCGCAGTCCAGGATGATCTTCTGCTTTTCCATGGTCGCAGCCCCTTTCTCGGTTGAATCGGAATCGGGTTTTTCCGATGATCATGATAGCATGCTTTTCCGCTCTTGTCTAATCCGGAGGGCTGCAGCCGGTTGGGTGTGGACGGAATCCGGAGAGGATGATATACTGAAACGGAAATCCGATTGACACGAGACGATGGAGTGTGAAAGCGAAATATGCTTGCGATGGAGCGCAGCCCGGTGAAGGATACGGAAATCCGACTGCTGCTGCAGGCGGCGCTGACGGACTGCACGCAGGATCGCATGATCCTCTTGCACAGCATTGATGCGAGTTACCGTTACGAGGGGATGGAACACTACAGAACGGAAGATTTGTAAGCCACGGGAAAGAGACAGCTTAGACAGAAGTATGAACAGCACCCGGCCGGAGTACGACTGGGTGCTGGTTTTATACGGAGAATGGTTGATTTTGAAGGATGTATTCTTATTCAGGATAAAGGCTACTCTGAAAATAGTTTTATTTGATGTTGCGTTTTAACTGACATCCTGTGTCTAATAGGTGAAAGGTGGTGAGATTGCCATGATTGCTGTCAAGGATCCAGACAGTAAAGAAGAAAGAATTGAGCACATGGTAACCCTGTACCAGCTTCCACTGCTGCGAATGTGCATCATGTATCTCCGTGATGAAGAATTGGCAAAGGACGCGGTACAGGAGACTTTCATCAATGCGTATCGGAATCTGGACAAATTCCGAGCCGAATCATCTGAGAAGACATGGCTGACGCGGATTGCGATCAATTGCTGCAAGAATATTTACCGTACAGGCTGGTTCAGACATGTAGACCGCTCCGTTACGCTGGATAAGCTTTCAGGGCGACAATCTCCGGCGGACAAGGAAGATGGTGAGATCACAGAAGAAATCATGAATCTTCCAATAAAACTGAGAGAAGTGGCCTTGCTCTGCTGGCTGCAAGGAATGACGTATGATGAAGCTGCTGACACCCTGGGTATCTCCAGGCAAGCTGTCGGCAGCAGACTGAACCGTGCAAGAAGAAAACTGCGATTTGCCTTGGAAGGAAGTGACGGTCATGAACCTGCATGAAGAACAGAAAAGAGTTCAGAAAGCTGTCAGCAATACTCTAACGCATGTACAGGAAGATCCATGGCTCACGCAGCGGGTTCTTGCAAACGCGAAAGGAGAAGAACCTGTGAAAAGGAAAACTTCACTTGCTCTGGTATTGAGCATTGTAGGGATATTTGCCATGATGGGAACGGCTTATGCCCTGTTTTCTTCCCAAGTGTCTGAGTTCTTCGGACAGCACTGGAATCAGGAACTGGGTGCTCGGCTGCTGGAGGGAAAAATCGCACGGATTGGCGAATCGGTGACGGTTGGAGATGTCGTTATCAGTCTTGATGAGATTGTTTATCGGGATCGCGGTTTATATGGTGTTGGAACAGTACGCCCTGTTCACGAAAAAGACATACTCTTTCCAATGGAATCAGCTGACGCAATAGCTATGCTTCAGGAGGAGGATTTTACCCTGGATGAAGGAACGCAGGCCCTCATCGCCAAAGCAAAAGAAACCGAAGGCCGGATGCTGACTGCTCGGTCTATGCCATTGAAGATCGGCGTCAATGATGGAACAATGCTGATGCCAGGTACCATTGGATACTACGATATCGCTAATGAGGACGGCTCTCTCACTTATTCCTTTGAAGCTTCTGACGGCTTTGTCGTAACCGAGGGAACAACTTATCAGATTCAGATGGAGAGCATTGTTGAACAAATTGATGAAAAGGGCATGCCCGTCGATGGGACTCGACAGAGGCACTCCTGGACGATCTCCTGCACCCCGGTCTTTATGAGCAATCCAAGTGAATCGCCTGATATTGCTACATCGAATGTGACTGTTCTGACGGACAGTGGATATGAACTGATTGCCTCAGCAGAGTATCAGGAATCCGGCACGATGCCGGTATACCAGGCTATCGAGACAGATTTCACGAAGGACATTGATCCGGAATGGTTCAATGCGACCGGCATTGCAACCGGTGCGGGAACGGACTTTATTGAGTTCAATGATCATGCCATCCTGTCTGCCGCTCCGGAAGCACTGTTTTATAATGAATATCACGATAGTCACCAATCCGAGTCTTACTCAGGTGCAATCGTTCGGATTATCTGGGTCAGGAATTGGGAAGGTCATCGTGGAGAATTTAATCTGGAGAAGACTGAACTGACTGGTATTTCACTGGAAGATGCTCAGGGACAAGCTGAAACGTTAATCACGCAGTTGGGTCTTGATTGCAATCATTATACTTGTGAGTATATGCTTGACATGAGTCTTGACCGTATTCAGACCATGGGTGCCATTTATGAAAAAGCCATTGTAGACGGTGAACTAACGACAAATAGTGACCAGGTGCCTTATGACTATAGCGCCATCCCTGTAAGTGAGGAAGGATTCTATCTCGTGTATCGACCTGCACAGATCGATGCTTCAGATGCGGAAGGCCGTTACGGATTGCAGTTCTTCGTGAATAGCCGTGGTATCGTATTTGCGCATCTTCGCAATCAGTTTAATATGGGTGAACCCGTTGAGTCCCGGAAAAAACTGATTTCTCATGAAGAAGCAATTGCCAAATTCAACGAAGAAATCAATCAGTCACGTTATGGGACAGATGAACAAACAATTACCATCCTGCGGGTTATTCTGACTTATGAACCTGTGCGTGCTGCTAATGCTGAAAACGGTATGGTGTTTGTCCCAACCTGGGCGATTGTTTACCAAGATCAGAAGGCATCCCAACAGGGATATGAACGATATGCTTTAATCAACGCCATTGATGGTACATTGATTGACGCCTCGTTCCAGTAAACACATAGGTTTGCACTCTGTCTGCGACCAATTGTTTATACCGGTCGGGTGTGAAATGCTGCTTGATCAACAACATGTTTCCGGTGCTGGACGGGCTGGCAACTTAACTTCACTTGGAAAATGCTGCAACGATTTCAAACTTTTCTAAGAGGCCGGCCGAACGCTCACATCAGCCTCTTGTAGATGTCCAGCATGCTTTCGATCTGGTACTTCAGCAGCCAGGCGGCGCTGTTGTATTCGGGGGTCGCTTTGATGACGCCCAGCAGCGCCGGATAGTATTCTTCCGTCTCCCGGATCATCCGGTAAATCCGCTCCCGGCTGAGGCCCCAGGACATGGTGGTCAGGTTGTTGCATCGGTCGATGCACTTGATGAGGGCTGCCTTCGGGTTTTCCGCGATGCCCGCGTAGTAACGCTGCAGGGCTTCTTCGCGCCGGTCTTCCGGCGCTTTCTCTTTCGTGAGGAGCGCGACCAGGTGCCGGACGGCGTCGTCGACCGGGAGATCCTCCGGCTTTTTTCCGCAGTCTTCCACCACGTCGTGGAGCATGCAGGCCGCGACGACGTCGTCTTCTTCGATGCCCATGGAGAGCGCGTGACAGGCCAGGTTCAGCGGATGATAGATGTACGGGACGCCGGAGCGCTTCCGCTTCTGGCCCTCGTGGGCCGCCACTGCGTAATCGACCGCCTTCAGCGTATTGTACAGTTTAAGGTACTTGGCAGTCGTCTTCACATAGGTTTTCATGTGCTCCCAGTTGTAGATGGCGTCTTTGGTCTTAAAGGTGTTCTTCTTCTCCTCGACGATCGCGGAGACGGATACGTCCAGCAGGCCGGCCAGACGGATCAGCTTGTCCGTGTCCGGCTTGTACTCGTCGCGCTCCCAGGAGGAGACTGCCTGGAAACTGACGCCCAGGGCCTCCGCGATCTGCTCCTGCGTAAGCCTGCGCTCTTCCCTCAGCGCCCGGATGTTTCCGCCGATACTCATAGGCTCCCTCCCGTGCCGTTCGGTTCTCTTTTACCACCCTGCGACCGTATTATACAGATGAATTCAGCCTTATTGTAGCGGACAGGGATTGATTTTTCAATTCTTAATTCAAGTGTAACTTGAATCAGGGGGCCGCGAAGGGCAGTAAGAATAAGGCCGCCATCCAAGCCGGATGACGGCCCTTTAATGGGTCAGCGGTCTTTCTTTTATTCAACCGGAGCCAGGTAATCTGCCAGGATATAACCGTATTCGTCGTGATACGTGCACAGCACGAAGCCGCCTTCCTCTCCGGCCTCCGGATAGGCGTGCACGAGGGCGCCGAGCGGGACCTTCGCCAGCCGGGCGGAGGACTTGGAGCGCGCTTCCCGCAGGGATACGTATTCCCTGCAGTTGACCACGCGCCGGTTCGGCCCCTCTTCCCGGTGGAGACTGATAGGGCTTGCGCCGTCTTCTCCGTAGAATTCCGCGAAGGGGGAAGCGCCGCTGCCGGTCTCCTCGAGGATAAGGACTTCATGGCGCACGTCGTTTTCGTCCCAGCTCTCCGTGTAGATGTCATAGGTGCATTCCGTGGCGTATGCGCCTGCGGCGCCGGAGGCACTGCCGGCGGACGAGAGCGTGAGCGACAGACGGTCCATACCGCCGGTGACGAGCCCGAAGGACCAGGTGCCCTCCAGGTCGCAGAGGGTTTCTCCGGCTGCATCGCTGCACAAAAGGGACGCCCTCCCGCCCTTCTCAAAGGTGAGGAAAGCCAGGTCCTTCGTCTCCTCCTCCGTTTCACCGGCATAGACAGCGAAGGCCCACCGGCCGGGGAGCTGCCGGCTGAGTTCCGCGTCATCGGCGGAGACCGTCACGGGGAAGAGCTGCGCAGCGAGGAGCAGTGCGAAAAGCAGCGCCGCGGCGCGCGGGTTCCGGATGGCTTTTTGCAGCATATAAATCGATCCCTTCTCAGGCCAGGCCGGGGGATTCAGGCCAGCTGCTTCTCCAGCAGCACGAGCCTTATGCCCTCAAGCCCGTTGAAAACGCAGGGGACGACGCCGGCCTCCCGGTAGCCGAGCCTGCGGTAGAGCGCCCTTGCGGCGGTATTGCGCTCGTTGGTGTCCATGCGCAGGTACGGACAGCCGTGCGAGAGGGCGTATGCTTCGTAAAACCGGACAAACCGGCTGCCGAGCCCCCTGCCTTTGGCGTCGGGTGAAATCACCAGCGTGTGCAGCACCATCACCTGATCGTCCGGCGCAGGGCAGGACCACGCGGCGCCCGCGTACACGTCCACCTGCAGGCGGTTGATGACGGCTGCGCCGAGGACGGCGTCCTCATCCGTCAGGACGAAGAGGTCGCCCCTTTCAAGGGCGGCTTCGGCCGTCTGACGGGTCGGATACACGCCCCGCTGCCAGCCCGTCGTGGCCTGACCGGCCTCTTCCTGCGTGTGAATCGCCGCGTAAATGCGGCAGAGAGCATCGAGGTCGGCTGCGGCAGCGCTGCGGATCTGCACCATGGTTTACGCCCCGCCCAGCGCGCGGAAGTCTTCCACCGTTTTGCGGAAGGCGGCCGTCAGAAGGGCGGCGTCCAGGCTGTAGGCGATGGAATCCGCGCCGAGGTCCAGCCACTTCGCGGCGTCCTTCAGATTGCCGGCGAAGATGAGGCACTCCTTGCCGTTTGCGTGGCAGGCAGCGATGACGCGGCGCACGGCCGAGATCAGCTGCGGATTCTCAAACTGCAGCGGGATGCCCATGTCGATGGAGAGGTCGCACGGGCCGATGAAGACGGCGTCCACGCCGGGCAGCGCGGCGATCTCTTCGATGTGCTCCAGCGCTTCGCAGGTCTCGCACTGCGGGATGACGCGGACGCGCCGGTTGCACTCCTCCATGTAGGCGGCAGCGTCGGCCGCCCAGCCGTCCGCGCCCCAGGCGCTGGTGCGCGTGGGGCAGTAGCCGCGCCGGCCGAGGGGCGGGAATTTGGCGTGATCCACGAGCTCCCGCACCTGCTGTACGGAGCGGATGTTGGGGACGACGAGGCCGCGCGCGCCCACGTCCAGCATGCGCAGCACGTCCGGCCGCTGCACGCTGCCGATGCGCACGTAGACGGTCAGCCCGCGGTTTTCGGCGGCGCGCAGCAGGTCGGCCGCGCCCTCCGGGGAGAAGGGGCCGTGCTCGGTATCCAGGATGACGTAATCGAGGCCGGAGGCGGCCAGGCACTCCATGACGTTGGCGCTGCCCAGCTCCATAAAGGTTCCGATGGTCTTCATCACGGTGCTCCTTTCGAAAAAAGCCTTCCCGGAAGGGAAGGCGGGGGCTCAGCGGACCTCGAGCAGGTCGCGGTAGTAGGCGTCCTTCTCCTCGGGCGTGGAGACGTTGACCAGGTACATCATGTCCGCCATGGCGCCGGAGAGGGCTTTGGGGATGCGCTGCACCATCTTGATGCGGCTGCCGTATTTTTGCATGATGGCGTCGTGATCCATGACGAAATCCTTGCCGTCGCGCCGCCCGCAGTAGCAGCAGTAGAAGTGCTCGCGCCCTTCCTGACGGAGTTCGGTTTTGCCGAAGGCCACCATGTCCGCCCAGATCTTGTAGACATCGATGGAATTGGCGAAGTTGAACATGTCGGCGGAGAAGCCGCCGGAGGGCCGCATGTTGACCTCCAGCCCCAGGATGTCGCCCTTTTTGCCCAGCGGCTGGTCCTCGTCCAGCACGAAGAACTCGAAGTGGATGAACCGGGATTTGACGCCGAAGGCGGCGACGGTCTTCCGGCCCGCTTCGCGCATCGCGTCCGGCAGGTTCTTTTCGATATAGTAGCAGGAGTTTCCGTTGGTGTTGACGATATCCATGATGGAGTCGATGGTGACGTTGCCCGTCTCGAACAGGGGATGCCCCCCGCCGTCGATGACCGCGTCGTAGGAGTGCACGGTGCCGCGGACGAACTGCTCCATGATGTAGGGCACGGGCTCGTGGCCCGCGAGGAAGGCAGCGAGCTCCCCGTCGCTCTTCAGCTTGTAGGTGTGGCTCGCGCCCACGCCGTTGTCCGGCTTGACGATGACGGGGTAGCCGCCGATGGATTCGATGAAGGCGCGGCAGCCCGCCTCGTCGTCCACCAGGTGCCAGGGCGCGGTGGGGATGCCGGCCTTCGCGTACTTCTCCTTCATCAGGGATTTGTACTTGACGGCGGGCATGTCGCTCTCCTGGAAGCCGGTGGTGATATGGAAGGCGGTGCGCAGCGCGGCGTCGCGCTCCAGCCAGTACTCGTTGTTGCTCTCCAGCCAGTCGATCTTCCCGTGCCGGTAGGTGAGGAAGGCGACGGCGCGGAAGACCTCCTCGTAATTTTCAAGGGAGGAGACCTTGTAGTATTCGGAGAGGGAACCGCGCAGCTCGGGCATCAGATCGTCGTACGGGCAGTCGCCGATGCCCAGAACGTTCATGCCGTTTTTCTTCAGCTCGGCGCAGAACTTCCAGTAGTTGGTGGGAAAGTTGGGGGAGATAAAGACGAAGTTTTTCATAATGCCCTCTCCTTATTTTTCTCCCATGATGAAGGGGAGATAATACGCGGTCTGTTTGTACCACCAGGGCCAGTCGTGGTTGACGTCCCAGCCCCAGAAGTCGATCCACGCGTGAATGCCCTTGCGCTCCAGCACGTCCTTGAGGCGAGCGGTGCCGGCCTTGAGTTCGTCTTCCCACGCGCCCTGGCCCACGCAGATGATGATCTTCCGCTCGTTGTACATCTGAATGTACGGGTGGTCCCAGGGCATGTTTTCCAGGTAGTCGCACGGGGAATTCTGATAGACGAGGTCGTCCATGTAGCCGCCGAAGCCGTCGGAGGAGTCGTACAGGCCGGAGAGGCCCAGCACGCTGTCGAACAGGTCGGGGCGGCGGAAGAAGAAGTTGGCCGCGTGCATGGCGCCCAGCGAGCAGCCGTAGGCGAGGATGGGCGTGTGGCAGCCGTTGCGCTCCCCGGCCAGCTCTGAGATCCGGGGGACGAGCTCGTCCACGATATAATGGTACCAGCGCTCGTGCTGCTCGATGCGGCGGCGCGGGTCGCCGCCCTTGTCCGCCCACGTCTCGCCGTCGATGGTGTCGCAGGAGAAGACCATGATCTTTCCCTGGTCGATCCACGGGGCGAAGACGTCATCCATGTGGAAGTTTTCAAAATCGAAGAATCTGCCGGCCTGGCACGGGACGAACAGGACGGGCTTGCCCGCATGGCCGTAGACCTTGAATTCCATATCCCTTGCGAGGTTCCACGAATACTCTTTAAAATAGCGGACTTCCATTGTGCGTATCTCCTTTTGTCATCAGAATCCTAGGCAGCTCATAAAGACGGGAACGCGCTCCTGCCAGCTGGCCTCCGAGTGATCGCCGCCGGGGACGATGCGGAAGGTCAGGTCGCAGTCGTGGACCAGCAGCGTGTGCACCGTCTCGGTCAGCGCGCGCCAGTTGTCGCGGTGGTTGCCCATCTCCTCGCTGCCGTAATCCATGTAGATGAGGGTGTGCGGCGGGTAGTCGCCGCGCTCGATCATGCGGCGCGCCTTGCCGGGGTGGACCCACAGGCTGGGCGAGAGCGCCGCGGCGGCGGAAAAGACGTCGCTGCGGTGGGTTGCGGCGTAGAGCGCCATGAGCCCGCCCATGGAAGAGCCGACGACGGCGGTGTTCTCCCGTCCGGGCAGCGTGCGGTACCGCCCGTCGATGCAGGGCTTGACCGCGTCGCACAGCAGGGAGAGCGTCGTCCGCCCGCGCCCCGCGATGATGCCGAGGTCCTCCGTGCCGTGGGTGAACGGGGAGTACTCGACGAGCCGGTTGTCGCCGACGGGACTGGACTCAAGGCCGACTGCGATGACGGGCACGCCCGTCTGCCGCATATAGGCGGCCATTCCCCAGGATTTGCCGAAGGAGGCGTCCTCGTCCACAAAGA
The DNA here is from genome assembly GCA_902781095.1 of uncultured Eubacteriales bacterium. GTDB lineage: Bacteria > Bacillota > Clostridia > Christensenellales > Aristaeellaceae > Ventricola. Next base: position 207,199 of record CACZHW010000001.1, on the reverse strand, counting down.
CGTTCTGCCCGTCGAAGAAGTAAAGGACGGGGTAACGCGCCCCGGGATCGTCCGCGTATCCTTCGGGCAGGCAGACGGTGACGGTGCGCTCCTGCGGCACAAGGCCGGGCAGGGAAAGGGTAAAGCGTTCCAGCATGGGTAAAGCCTCCAAACGGGGCCGCAGCGCTTCGCTGCAACCCAAACAGTATAAATTACAGTTGGCATTTTGTCAATCCGCCAGAGGGATGGGGCCGCGGATAAAGCGGATTTTGATCCATTTCAGACGCTGGCGGATTGTCAACCGCGACCAGAGGGCTCGGTGGATTTCAGCGGCCTTCGCCGCATCTTCGGCGGTGAGGCGCACGTTGCCGTACCGGGCGCGGTTCACCATCGCGCCGAGATGGGAGAGTTTCGGCCTGCCGGAGAGCGCGTCCTCTGCGCGCTGCAGGAAGGCGGCGGGCGCTTCGCCCGGCTGCTGGGGGATGCCGAGGCACTCCAGCAGCTGCAGGCAGGAGCGGTACCACAGGAGGACGGCGCCGGTGGGCGAAAGCCGCGCGGCCCCGCGCGCGGGCGCGGTGAAGACGACGCGAAGGACGCACAGCGCCAAAAGGAGCAGCAGCAACGCCGCAGGCAGGATCAGCCGTCCGGGGGAGCGGCCCGTGCCGGACGGCGGAGCACCGGGGACGGAGCCTCCCACGGGAGGCGGCGTGGCTGTCCCGCCCGTCTGCGGGCTGGCCGCAGGTGTCTGCTCCGGTGTGTCCGGGGGTACGGGGGAGGCCGTTGCGTCCGGCGCGGGGGAGGGGGTGGCTGGCTCGAAGGAGAATCCGCCGGGGGCGGGCGACGCGGAGGCGTCCTGCTGCCTGTCGGCGGGCGTGGGATCGAACGGGAGCCAGCCGAAGCCGGGGAAATAAACCTCTGCCCAGGCGTGGGCTTCCCGCTGGGTCACGCGTGCGACGCCCTGCGCGTCCGGGCGGACGGAATACCCCTCGATGTAGCGGGCGGGCAGCCCCAGCGTGCGCGCCATGACGACCATGGCGGCGGCGAAGGACGTGCAGTAGCCCCGCCGCTCCGACAGAAGGAACCAGGAGACGAAGTCCCGGTTCTGCGGCGGCGCATTCTGCGTGAGGGTGTACGGATAGGTTTCGCGGAGCCAGGCGCAAAGGCGCCAGGCGCGCTCAAAACCGCTTCCGGAATCCCCGGCGGCCTCCAGCGCAAGGCTTCGGACGCCCGCCTCCACTCCCTCCGGCAGCTGAAGAAAGGCCGAAAGGTCCGGCGCGTCCGCGGTCCCCGCCGCGGCCTCGACGATGCGCCCGATCCCGGGCGTGTCCCCGGTCATGCGGCGCCCGCGGAAGGCGTAAGCGTCCCCCTGTACGAGGCTGCGCGTGGCGAAGAGCTCGCCCGTATCCGAATGATAGGGGACGAGGCCGTCCGAACGCAGCGCGGAGAAGCGTTGGGTGACAAAGAGGGTGCTGGCGGCATCCGAGAGGAGGGATACGGCGAACTCCTCCTCAGCCGGGAGCTGCTGCATCAGCCCGCCGGACGGCAGATCCGGATCAAAGAGGTCCCGCCGCAGCGGGGCGAAGCGGGGATCGGCGAGGAGGTAGCGGCTGCCGGGCTGCGGATCCTCGAAGGCGCGCCCGGTGTAGACGCTGTGCACCGCGCCGCGCAGCAGCGCGGGCCCGGCGGCGCGGACTTCCAGGACGGGATCGTCTCCGGGGGCGGCCGTTCCGCCCAGCTGCCCGGCGCCCAGGGGCTGCCAGCCGGCGGCCGTCAGCGAAAAGGGGAGCCGGGGCTCGGTATAGAAGAGGTAATCGCGGGCCGTCTGCGTCAGGCGCTCGGCGCCGCGCGCAATCGCGGGCAACCGTGTACCTGCGTACGGCAGAAACGGGAGCAGCAGCAGCAGGGAAAGGCAGACGGGGACCAGCGCGCGCAGCCAGTACTTGTCCCTCGGGCAGGCGCACAGCGCGAGGCCCGCCGCCAGCGGCAGCAGCGCGGGGAGCGCCGGTGCGGCGGGGAGCAGCGCCAGGACGGCGACCTCTGTCACGGACAGCAGCAGCGCGGGCACGAGCGGACGCTGCGACTGGACGGCTGAAAGCGTGCAAGAAAAGACGAACAGGCACAACAGCAGGCTGAGGGGCCTCTCCCAGGCGGCAAAGGCCGCGGGCCCGTCGCTCAGGGCGGCCGTAAAGGCGGCGCGGAAGGCTTCCGCATCGGTGAGGCACGGCCGGACGGCCAGACACATGAGGGCGAAGACCGCCGGAAAGGCGAGAAACTGCAGCCGGGGAAAGAGGGAAAGCAGGCCGTAGCCCAGCGTGCACACGGCGAGGAGCAGCGCGGCCTCCCGCAGGGGCAGCGTGAGGCAAAGGCCTGCCGCCAGCGGCGCGAGCAGCCCGAAAGCGAGAGAGAAGAGCTGCACAAGGATCAGCGGCAGGGCGCGGTCCGGGGAAAAGAACGGTTTTTTCACGCGGCACCCGCCTCCTTACCGCAGGAGGACAGCAGCGTGACGCCGGCCCCCTGCAACCGCGCGAAGAGCGCGCCCTCGTCCTCCGCCGGGCCGGTGCGGCACAGCAGCAGGCTGACGGCGGCTCCGGACGCGCGCAGGGTGATGAGCGCGTCCGCCGTGCGGGCGTCCAGTACGGCCGTGACGAGGTAAACGGCGTCCGCCTGGTTTACGCCGCCGCAGGCGGCGAGCAGCCGGGCAGCCGTGCGCTCCGCGGAGCCGAAGCGCGCCCCGGCCAGGGCGCGGCGGAGAATCAGCAGATCCGAAGGGCGGAGCAGGGGCAGGGAGAGTTCCCGGCCCTGCGGAAGGCACAGCCGGAGCGCGCCGCCGCGCAGGATGCTCTGCCGGGCGATGCCCGCGGCCGAGGCGCACAGCGCGTCGGTCACGTCGCCGGGCGCGGTACTCCCCTCCGGCAGGCGCGCGGAGAGCAGGATCAGCGTGTTCGGGCGGCGCAGCGCTTCGTGCGTGCGTACGGTGACGACGCCGCGGCGCAGGCTGAGTTTCCAGTGGACGCGCTTGAGCTCGTCCCCCTCCCGCCAGTCGCGCAGCCCCTCCGGCGCGTCGGCGTCGGGCTCCTGAAGGGGGCCGGGCCGGGAGGCCTCGCCTTCCCGGACCTCCGGAAGGCGGAGCTGCCGTACCGGGGGCAGGACGAGGAAGGAGCAGCGCCGCGCCGGGTGCGGGGACGGCAGCAGGAAAAAGCCGAAGCAATCCGCGACAGCGGCGCGGGAGACCTCCGGGGCGTAGGTGCCCACGTGGGCGCAGGCGAAGGGGATGCGCGCCCGGGACTCCCCCCAGCAGCGCACGCCCACCGCGTACCGCTCCGCCGGCGTTCCGGGGAGCTCGACGCTTACCGTCACCGGCGCGCAGGGGAGCAGCGCGCGCGCCCTGAAGGAGAGCAGCAGCGTGCCCCGGCCGCCGAGCTCCGCCTCCGGCGCTTCGGACGAGACGCTGAAACGCAAGGTCAGCAGCATCATCAGGCAGGAGAGGAAGGCGGTGAAAAGCAGGCAGAGGGCGAGCACGCCGGGGACGAAAGCGGCGGGATTGCCCGTGGCGAGGGAAAAAAGGAGCATGCCGCCGCCGAAGAGCAGCGTGAGAACGGCACGCCCCGTCATTTCAGTTTGACCGGCACGCGGACGACGGAAAGCAGCTGGCGCGTCACGTCCGCGGTGGTTTCGCCGCGCATGCGGGCGTCGGCGGAGAGCACCAGGCGGTGGGCCAGCACACAAACCGCCAGCGCCTGCACGTCCTCCGGGATGACGTAGTCCCGGCCGCAGAGCAGGGCGCGCGCCTGCGCGGCCCGGCACAGGGCGATGGCCGCGCGCGTGCTCGCCCCCAGCGCGAGGAGATCGGTCTTGCGCGTGGCGTCGCACAGGGCGACGATGTACGCGCGCACCTCATAGGAGACGTAGACCGTGCGCACGGCGGCCTGGGCGTCCAGGATGTCCTGGGCGCTGCAGACGGGGGCCACGGCTTCCATGGGGATTTCCGGGCCGCTGTAGCGCAGCAGGATGTCGGCCTCGTCCCTGGCCGTCGGGTAGCCGATGGACACGCGCAGGAGGAAGCGGTCCATCTGTGCCTCCGGCAGCGGATAGGTGCCCACGAAGTCCACGGGGTTCTGGGTGGCCATCACCATGAAGGGGCGGGGCATCGGGTGCGTCACGCCGTCCACGGTGGCCTGCTTCTCCTCCATGATCTCCAGCAGGGCGGCCTGCGTCTTGGGGGAGGTCCGGTTGATCTCGTCGGCCAGGACGACCTGCGCCGCCACCGCGCCGGGGCGGTAGCGCAGCTCCCCGTGTCCGTCGGGGATGGAGAACCCGGTGAGGTCGGACGGGGTCACGTCGGGGGTGAACTGCACGCGGGCAAAGCTGCAGGAGAGGGAGCGGGCCAGCGCGGAAGCCAGCGTGGTCTTGCCCACGCCGGGCACGTCCTCAATGAGCACGTGGCCCTCGCACAGGAGGGCGATCAGCAGGAGATCCGTCGCCTCTTCCTTGCCCACGAGGGCGAGGGCGACGTTCTGCCGGATGCTGGAAGCGAGATTGGTCAGGCTTGTCATGGAGCCTCCTTCGGGTGCTTTGATGAAATCATCGCTATTATAGGCGCTGGAGAGGGGTTTGGCAAGCCGCGGCGTCCTCCGCGCACTTGCAAGCGCATGGCCTTTTTGTTAAAATAAAAAGAAACGAGCGGACAAGAGGAAGGATGCGCAATGACGGAGGCAATCCTGGAGCGGCTGCTGCGGGAAGAGAGCGTGTCGGGAGAGGCGCTCAGCCGGGAGCTGGGCGTGACCCGGGCGGCCGTGTGGAAACAGATTGAGCGGCTGCGGGAGATGGGGTTCGACGTGCGCGCGCAGGGGCGCGGCGGATACCGCCTGGCGGGGCTGCCGGACACCCTGATGGGGCCTGTCGTGCAGGCGGGCCTTGAGACGGCGTGGGCCGGAAGGACCGTCCGCTGGGCCGCGGAGACGGACTCCACCAACCGCCTGGCCCGGGAATGGGCGAAGGAGGGCGCGCCGCACGGCGCGCTGGTGGTCTGCGACTGGCAGAAGGCCGGACGCGGCCGCAGAGGCCGCAGCTGGGAGACGCCGCCGGGAGAGGCCGTCGCGATGTCCGTCGTGCTGCGTCCGCAGGCGCATCCCTCGGAGGTTTCGCTGCTCTCCCTGTCCGTCGCCCTCGCGGTGTGCCGCGCGGTGGAGCAGGTCTCCGGGCTGGAGAGCCGGATCAAGTGGCCGAACGACGTCGTGTGCTGCGGACGGAAGGTTTCGGGCATCCTGCTGGAGATGGACGCCGACGAACAGGCCGTCAGCAGCGTGGTGGCGGGCGTCGGCATCAACGTGCACCAGGCCTCCTTCCCGGAGGAAATCGCCCCGACAGCGGGCGCGCTGGACGCGCTCTCGGGCAGGCGCATCCTGCGCGCGGACGTGGTGCGCGCTTTCCTGCGCTGCCTGGAGGGGGCGGAGGCGCTGCGCGCCTCGGGCGGCCTCATGCCGGCGTACCTTCAGCGCTCCGCGACCGTCGGACAGGCGGTGCGCGTCCTCTCGCCGTCGGAGAGCTTCACGGGGACGGCGGAGCGGGTGACGGACTCCGGTGCGCTGCTGGTGCGCCGGGCGGACGGCCGGCTTTGCGAGGTGCTGGCGGGCGACGTTTCCGTGCGGGGGCTGATGGGCTATGTCTGATGTGATCGGCGTCGGCGTCGACCTGTGCGCCGTCGAGAGGATCGCGCGGGCGATTGAAAAAGAGCGCTTCGTTCTGCGCGTCTATACCGAAGAGGAGCGCGCGTATCTGGAGGCCCGCGGCGCGGGCCGGGCCCAGAGTGCGGCGGCGCTCTTCGCGGCGAAGGAGGCCGTGGCCAAGGCGCTGGGCACGGGCTTTTCCGGCGGCGTGGCGATGCGTGAGATCAGCGTGGGACACGACGGCGCCGGCGCGCCGCATGTGACGCTTTCCGGCGCCGCGCTGGAGCGAATGCGGGAGCTGGGCGGCGAAAGGGTGCTGCTCTCCCTCACGCACGAGGACGGGACGGCGGCGGCGTTTGCCGTGATGACGGGGAACCGGAGGGGTGAAGTATGCTGAGGACGATTTCACCGCAGGATATGCAGGAGATGGAGCGCGCGTTTCTGGATGGGACGGGCTATCCCTCGCTGCTGCTGATGGAACACGCGGCCTGCGCCGTCGTGGAGGAGCTGCAGCGCCTGGTGCCGAAGGGCGCGCGGGTGCTCTTTCTCTGCGGCGGCGGCAACAACGGCGGGGACGGCTGCGCGGCCGCCCGCCTCTGGATGCAGCGCGGCGGGGCGGCGGAAGTATGGCTGCTGCGCAGCCCCTCCCAGATGAAGGGCGACGCGGGCGTCAACGCCACGCTGCTCAACGCCTGCGGCATCCCGCTCAACGTCCTCTACGGCGAGGCGCCGGAGATCCCGGAGGACTGTGCCGCCGTCGTGGACGCGCTCTTCGGCACGGGGCTGGACCGGGCGGTGGAAGGCGCAGCGCTCTTCGCCGTTCGGCGCGTCAATGACAGCGGGCTGCCCGTCGTCGCGGTGGACATCCCGTCGGGCATCGACGGCGCGACGGGGCACGTGCTGGGCGAGGCCGTGCGCGCATTCGTCACCGTCACCTTCCACCGGCCCAAGCACGGACATCTGCTCTATCCGGGCCGCAGCTATACCGGAAAACTCGTCGTCGCCGATATCGGCATCCTGCCGGACTGGGACGGCGCGCAGGGAATCGACGTGCTGGAGGCCGCGGACGTGAGCGCCCTGCTCCCCCGGCGCGAGGCGGACAGCTACAAGGGGACCTACGGGCACGTGCTGTCGGTCGCCGGCAGTGAGGGAATGGCCGGCGCCGCGCTGCTGTGTGCGCGCGCCGCGCTGCGCGCGGGGGCCGGGCTGGTGACGGCCGCGTGCCCGCTGCCGGTGCTGCAGACGCTGCAGTCGGGCGAACCCTGCGCGATGGCGGAGGTGGTGAGCGACGGTGCCGCGATCGACGCGGGTGCGGAGGACGCGCTCGCGCGCCTCTCCCGGCGCAAGTCGGCGCTGGCGATCGGCCCCGGCCTCGGCAGGCGGGAGGAAACCTGGCTGGGCATCCGCGCCCTGGTGGAAAGCGACACGCCCAAGGTGGTGGACGCGGACGCGCTCTTCCTGCTGGCGCGCTACGGCGGCAAGGCGGGCGCGAATACGGTGCTGACGCCGCACCCGGGCGAGATGGCGCGGCTGTGCGGCGTGCGCGCGGAGGAGATCCTGTCCGCCCCCGTGGAGTACGCGCAGCAGCTGGCGGCGGAATCCGGCGCCTGCGTCCTGCTCAAGGGGGCCACGACGGTGATCGCCTGCGGTGAGGACCTCGCCATGAACCTGACGGGCTGCAGCGGCATGGCGACCGGCGGAAGCGGGGACGTGCTGACGGGTGTCATCGCGGGCCTGATGGCGCAGGGGATGACGCCCTGGGACGCGGCGCGGGTCGGCGCGTACCACCACGGCCTGGCTGGGGAGCGCGCCGAGGCGGAGGCGGGCGCCCGCGCGGTGACGGCGGCGGATCTGGTCGCCCATCTGCGGATTGAATAAAAACGGCTTCGTACGGAAAGGGAAAGGGGATTATACTCTTGCAGCGGATCGACTGGCGGCGGGAAGCGCCGCGGCTCCTTCGGGATTACGCCCAGTTGGTGCCGGGATCGGTGCTGGTGGGTGCGGCGTTTGCCTGGTTCTTCCTGGCACACGACATCGCGCCCGGCGGCGTCACCGGCATCGCGGCGGTGCTTTCCTCCGTGACGGGCATGGGCGTCGGTCTGCTCAGCTTCCTCATCAACCTGCCCCTCTTCCTGCTTGGCTTTAAGCGGGTGGGCTGGCGCTTCGCGCTGCGCTCCTTCATCGCGATGTCGATCCTCTCGGCCAGCATTGATCTGCTGCCGATGCGCGATCCGGCGGGCGATATGCTGCTCGCCTCCCTGTTCGGCGGCGCGCTGATGGGCGTGGGCCTGGGCATGGTGGTGCGCGCCGGCGCGACAACGGGCGGCACGGACATGGCGGCGGGCGTGCTGCACAGCCTGCTGCCCTTCCTCTCCACGCCGGTCATCCTGCTGGGGATCGACGGGCTGGTCATCCTCGCGGCAGGCGTCCGGTTCGGCGCGCAGGCGGGCTTTTACGCGCTGCTGGCGTGTTTCGTCTCGACCCACGCGATGGACGTGGTGATCAAGGGCTTCAACACGGCCATGCAGTTTACGGTCATCACGAGCAATGAGGACGAGATCATGCGGCGCATCCTGCACGAGATGGACAGGGGCTGCACGCGCATCAAGGCGGCGGGCGCCTACTCCGGGAAGCCCGTCGGGATGCTGATGTGCGTCGTGCCGCGCATGGAGGCGGCGCGCCTCAAGAAGATCGTCTCCGAGGCCGATCCGCGCGCCTTCATGACGGTCTGCGACGTCAACGAGGTGCTGGGCGAGGGTTTCTCGGCGGAGGGCAAGTGACGCAAAAGGGGCTTGACAACCCCTGCCGCACCGCCTATAATAGGCGTGCTGGTTCTGGAGAGATGGCCGAGTGGTTTATGGCGCTGGTCTTGAAAACCAGTGATACCGAAAGGTACCGGGGGTTCGAATCCCTCTCTCTCCGCCAACCCTATATGCACCGGCCCTGCAGAAGTACCCAAGTGGCCGAAGGGGCTCCCCTGCTAAGGGAGTAGGATCCGTGAAGGGTCGCGAGGGTTCAAATCCCTCCTTCTGCGCCAAAGAGAAAAGCCTTGTATTGTTAGAAATACAGGGCTTTTTCTTATGCTGAAATTGATGGTTTGCACACAATTTTGCACACAGTTGAGCCATTTTCTCGGAAGATAAGGAAGATAGGGAGGATACGGAAGATAGAGTAAAAGGGGCGCTTTATGCGTCAATCGTTCTATCTCAGCTTGCAGTCGCTCGACGATTCCTGCTGCATGACCGGCGTGTAACCGGCGTAAATGTCCATTGTAAACGCCACTGACGCGTGACCTAGCATCTCTGACACCGTCTTTATCAATTCCTTCTTCTGCTCTACCGTAATGTTTCTTTGGGAGTATTATCCGAGAATGCCTGTTCCTCTGCTATCGTTTCGGTATTCGGCTCTCGCCCCGGACGATACGGATACTTCGCCTCGATCTCCTTCGCTATCTGATTCTGAAAAGCGATACGTTCTTCTCCTTGGAGGTTTTGGACGGGCCGTAACATCCGTAGGAGTTCTGAAGAGGGAATGTCCCGGTTCAGACATGCTCTCAAGAGTAATTCGTTGATCATCGATGCTATCACCATTCCTCCCCATATACATGGCGTACGGATTGAATATCTTTTGTATCTGTGCAGACTAGTATATTACGGTTAGCAGATCGTAGTCTCCAAGGCACGCAGCAAGGTAGTGCTGAATCTGTGCGTTTAGGATATTGTCTGAAGGGAGGGAGAGTTGTTCGTCTCCGCCGTATCCGGCGCTGAGGTCTTGGTTTTCGGCGCCCACTCTGGATCGAGCGGATACTTCGCTTCGATCTCCTTCGCCAGTTGATTCTGAAAAGTGATACGCTCTTCGCCTTGTAGATTGTCCAGCGGTTCTGACATCGCCAGGAACTCTGAAGTAGGTATTGCCCGATACAGAAATGCGTGTAAAAGCTCTTTGTTCATCGGCAAGGCTATCACCTGTCCCATCCATCTTCACTGCAGTTTCTTGAATTTTGTCAAGCGTGTCGCGGTCTTCGTCTTTAACTTCAAGCACACGCTCGACGTTACCAGCACGGTCAGTATACGCTACATTGTTTCGTAGTGCAACTACGACGCCGCCGTTTGAGCGTCGTGTACTCTCACACATTGACGATTCTATCATGGCTATACCAAAGGCAAAGTGCCGGAAAGTACTGCGGATGCGTTACATCGAAGGGTTGGAATGGAAGCAAGTCCAAAGCAATATGGGATATTTCACTATCAGAAGCATATACCGAAATGCCAACATTGGTTACTCACTCTTTGCGTCAGAGTTTGAAAAGCTGGAGGCTGAAAGTCCATGCAGCGCAAGGGTTTGCGGTTGAAAGCCTGACCCCTAATTTGACCCCTAAGCCTTCGGTGGACGCAATGGATGGTCAATGCTGGAAAAGACTTGGGCTCCCGATTTATCTGGCTATTATTGAGAAAACTGGAAGGCCGAGGATAGACGAGCTGAGGTTCCTATAATTCAAATTACACCTCATGTGCTAAAGTGAAAAGCCTTGTTTTAAAAGAAAAACAGGGCTTTTTTCATGCCCTGTTTTACACCGGATCAAAGTTTGGAATCCAAGTGGGATATTGATTTTTTCACAGAACTGTGCTAAATATTTTTAAGGGTATCGTCTGCCATGCCGTTCGCGTCATTTGCGCCTAGGGTCTCTGACAGAAGAGATGCCCTTTTTGTATACCTCGGGTATATTGACGCATGCCCAAACTTCTGCTAATCTGTTGCCGAGCCCATTGGGGAGGCCGACAGCGGACGAATGAACGCCGCCCTCGAGTCCCGACTGGTGTGCTGCGCCGCCAGCAGCTTCTTTTGGAGGCATGACCGGCGGCATTTCCATGTCGTTATCAAGCGCCCTGAAGGGGAATCAAACGGTTTGGAGCAGATCAGAGATTGCCTCCTGACCGGCATCAAACGGCCGGCATTGTCCCGCCCGCTGCTTTCAGCAGCTGCGGTTGTACAACGCCGGCCGTTTTGTATGGGGGGATGTATGCGGGATTACGGGTTGAATTCGAACACGTTGAGGCCGATGGCCTCGTCCATCCGCCGGCCCACCTCGCCGGGGAAGATGCGCACGATCATCTCGCAGGTGGCGGAGATGCGCATGGAGGCGATGTGCCCGCCGTGGGCGGCCAGCTCGCTGTCGCAGACGACGCCGTGCAGGTGCAGGTACGGCTTGCCGTCCTTGCGCGTGACGCTGCCCACCAGGGAGCCGATTTCCATCGGGCCTTCGAAGGTCTTGCGGAAGAAGGTCTTGCTCGGCACGTCGTAGATGGCCATCTCCGCCCGGTCGACGGCGCCCAGCGCGCTGACCTCGGCCAGTTCGACGTCCTCCTTTTCGCAGATTGCGGCGAGGGTTCCGCAGATTTCCTCGCCCCTGTCCATGCGGATGACGAGGGTGTTTTCAAAACGCCTGTATTCCATGCGGTTCTCCTTTCTCATCCGGTGCAAGCAGCCGGAACGCGGAATCCGCAGCGCCGGGCGCGGCCAATTCCGCGGGTGTGATGGGGCGGCGCGTTACGCGCGGGCGACGTTCTTGGTCACGATCACGTCGCTGCCGAGGCCCAGGATGTCCGGGACGGCGACGTCGCCAATGGCCACCGGGGCCGTGAGGGAGTGGCGGTTGATCTCGGCCATCACGTCGAAGATGCGGTCCTTCGGGATGGGGCGGGTCAGCCGGACGCTGGCCAGCGGCAGCTCGCCGCCGTCGACGCGCATGCTGGTCGCGATGGTCCGCCGCGGGTCCACCAGCTCCTGCGTCACATAGGTCTTGCCCTTGGGGCAGAGGTTGCCGGTGACGGAAATCACCCGGCTGCCCTCGTATTCAGCATCGATTTCGCAGCCGTTGGGGCAGACGATGCAGGTAAAGGTCCGTTTCATTCTGCAGACACCTCCAGTTCCACACCGGGAATGAGCTTTTCGGCCTTGATGGGCAGCTGGATCATTTCAGCCGGCAGCGCTTTGCGCATCTTTTTGCGCAGCACCTCTTTTTCGCCCTGGCGCACCACGATGCTGACGTCCTTCAGCGGCTGACGCACGCGCAGGGAAAGGGTGAAGGAGCGGGTGGCGGAGAAGCGCTGGGGGATGACGTGGCCCACGTTGCTCCCGGCTTTGACCTCCAGACTGCACTCCGGCAGGCTGCCGCAAAGCAGGTACTCGGCCGCGCTGTCGGCCAGCGCCTCGGCCTCCAGGGAGACGAAGTCCACCAGGTCGTGCACGTGCAGCACGTTGCCCGCCGCGAAGATCCCGGGCACGCCGGTCTGGTAGTGCTCGTCCACGAAGGCGCCGCGGGTGCGGGCGTCCAGCTCCACGCCGGCGGCCAGGCTGAGCTCGTTCTCGGGGATCAGGCCCACGGACAGGATCAGCGTGTCGCAGGGGATCTCCTCCTCGGTGCCGGGGATGGGGCGGAAGCGCTCGTCGCACTGTGCGACCACCACGCTGGTCAGCCGCTCGCGGCCGCGGATATCCACGACCGTGTGGCTGAGGTGGAGGGGAATGTGGTAATCGTTCAGGCACTGCTCGATGTTGCGGGGCAGGCCGGACGGATAGGGCTGCACCTCGTAGACGCCTTTGACGTGGGCGCCTTCCAGCGTCAGCCGCCTAGCCATGATGAGGCCGATGTCGCCGCTGCCCAGGATGACGATTTCACGGCCGACCATGACGTTCTGCAGGTTGATGTAGCTCTGCGCCACGCCGGCGGTGTACACGCCCGCGGGACGGGTGCCCGGGGTGGCCAGCGCGCCGCGGGTGCGCTCCCGGCAGCCCATGGTCAGCAGCACGGCGTCCGCCTGGATCTGCAGAAGACCCAGGTTGCGGCTGACCGCCGTGACCAGCTTGTCATGCGTGATGTCCAGCACGGTGCAGTCCGTGATGCAGCGGATGCCGGCCTCTTCGACGCGGTCGATGAAGCGCTGCGCGTACTCCGGCCCGGAGAGGCTCTCCCCGAAGCGCATGAGGCCGAAGCCGTCGTGGATGCACTGGCGCAGGATGCCGCCGGGCTTGTGCTCGCGCTCCAGGATCAGGATGTCCTTTACGCCCTTTTCCCTCAGCCGCAGCGCGGCCGCCAGGCCGGCGGGGCCGCCGCCTACGATGACTGCCTGTTCATGCATCATGCCTGTTCGCCTCCCTTTACGTAGCCTGTGAACATCGCGGAATCCCCGTTTGTCAGCCGCACGTCGGTGACGGCGCGGCCCAGCTCCTCCCGGATCATGGCCGTGATGCGCGTCTCGCAGTAGCCGCCCTGGCAGCGCCCCATGGAGGCGCGGGTGCGCACCTTGATGCCGTTGACCGTGGAGACGCCCAGCGGGTTGTGGATCGCCTGGCGGATTTCCGCCCGCGTCACCGTCTCGCAGCGGCACACGATCTCGCCGTAGTCGGGATCGGCGGCGACGAGGCGGGCCTGCTCCTCCCGGCTGGCTTCGTGAAAGCGGACGATGCCCTTGCGGACGGGATCGAAATCCGGGTTGGGGAGGAGCTCCTCGCGCTCCCGCAGCAGCCCGACGACGCGGCGGGCGATGGGCAGCGCGCTGGTGAGGCCGGGGCTTTCGATGCCCACGAGGTTGATGACGCCGGGGACGTCGTCGCGGCACTCGATGAGGAAGTCCTGGATCTCGCCGGTGGCGGGGTCGATGCGCTTGGGACGGGCGCCCGCGAAGGTGCGGATGTAGTATTCGCGCCGCATGTGTTTGAACATGCGCGCGCCGCTCTCCTGCAGGCCGTCCATGCCCACCTGTCGCACGCTGTAGTCCTCGCCGTCCGTCACGTTGAAGCTGTTTGGCCCGACCAGGACGTTGCCGTCCACCGTCGGGGTGGCGTGGGTGTCGAAGGTGTTGCGCTCCGTGGGCGCCGGGTAAACCGGGATCTTCGCAAACGCGCCGGCCTTCTTGTCCAGCACGAAGTATTCGCCCTTTACAGGCTGGATGACGTAACCCGGGATGCCCAGCATTTCGCTGATTTCGGCGCTGTGCAGCCCGGCGCTGTTGATGACCCAGCGGCAGGCGAAGTCGCCCTTGCCGGTGTGCAGCACGTGGCGGCCGTCCTCCAGGCGGTCGTGGCCGGTCACCTCCGTGTACAGGTGATAGCGGGCGCCGTTTTTGACGGCGTTCTCCGCCAGCGCGATGGTGTAAATGAAGGGATCCAGGATGCCGCTGGTGGGGCAGTAAATGGCGAAGTTGCCGCCGGCGGAGGGGTCGATCTCGTCCATGCGTTTGCGGTCGATGAGCTCCATGCCGGGGACGCCGTTGGCGCGGCCGCGCTCGATCATGGCCAGCAGCCGCTGGCGGTGTTCCTCCGTGAAGCCGACGATCAGCTTGCCCGTCCGCTTGAAGGGGACGTCCAGCTCCCTGGCGACCTGGTCGAACTCGCGGTTGCCCTCCACGCAGCACCGGGCCTTGAGGCTGCCCGTCTTGTACAGAAAGCCGGCGTGCAGCATGCCGGTGTTGCGCCCGCTGGTCTGGGTGCAGACGTCGCTCTCCTTTTCCAGCACGGTTACTTTCAGCCGGTAGCGCGTCAGCTCGCGCGCAATCGCGCTGCCGACGACGCCTCCGCCGATGATGATGACGTCACTGGTCTGCATGAAACTCCTCCTTCTCTCCCGGAACGCTTGCATTTGGATGTCGTTTCCTATACTATACAGGCAGTCTTAATACCTGTCAATTTCGCTTATCTGAAAGTTGCTTAAGTTCAGCTTAAGTTCGGGAGGACGCAAAATGGACCTGCATCTCATGGAAAACATCCTGGCGATCGCGGACGAGCAGAGCATCGCCCGCGCGGCGGAGAAGCGCTTCGTCACCCAGTCGGCGCTCAACCAGCAGCTGGGCAAGCTGGAGGCGGAGCTGGGCACGCCGCTGTTCATCCGTTCCCGCGCCAACTGGCAGCCGACGCCCGCGGGCGAAATCTATCTGGAGACGGCCAGGGCGATCCTGCAGCTGCGGCGCAGCGCCTACAACCGCATCGCGGACTGCGCGGAGCAGAGCCGCAGGAGCCTCGTCGTCGGGCTCATCCCGGAGCGCGGGGTGGACATGTTCACCGCCGTGTACCCGGCCTTCCACCGGGCGTTTCCGCAGGTGCGGCTGGAGCCCGTGGAGTGCCACGTGCGCGCGATGCAGCGAATGCTGGGCGCGGGGGAGATCGACGTGGGCCTGGCCACCGTGGGGGAATCGCACCGCGACCAGCACCGCTATCATTGGATGGCCGAGGAGGAGATCCTGCTGGGCGTGCCCGCCGGCAATCCGCTCTCCGCCGGTGCAAGCCGGGGCTGGCGCGGCGCGCCCGTCACCGACCTTGGCCGCTTCCGGGAGGAGCCCTTCGTCCGCATCACGCGGCGCTCCACCCTTTATGACATCACGCAGGCGCTCTTTCACGAGGCGGGCTTTGTGCCGCAGACCCTGTTTTCGACCGCGAGCAACGTCAGCAAATACCGCGTGGCCGCCGCCGGCCTCGGCTGCTGCCTGCTGCCGGCGACCTACGCGCTTGAGGACGGGGAGGTCCTCTACTTCCGCCTGCCGCAGCGCCCCGCGTGGCAGATCACGCTGGTCACCCGCAGGGACGAACCGGTGGCACGGCCCGAGGAGCTGTTTATCGCCCTGTGCCGGGAATACTGGGAAAACAAACTGAACCGGACGGCCTGAGCCGCCCGGTTTGGCTGTTATCCGATTCCCAGCTCCCTGCACCTGCGCCACAGGGTTGCCCGGCTGATGCCCAGCAGCTCCGCGGCCTCCTGACGGGAGGCGGTACGGGAGACGACCTGACGGATGCGCTCGCGCTCCATGTCGCGCAGGCTGTCCGCGGCCGCCTTCTCCGGCAGGAGGCGTGTGCCCTCCGGCCTTCCGGCCGCGGCGTCCGCCCGCCCCGCGGGCAGCGCGGCGGACAGATCCGCCGCGGTGATCTCGTCTTCCTCGCACAAAACGGCCAGCTGCTCGCAGATGTTGCGCAGCTCCCGGATGTTTCCCGGCCACGTGTACCGGGAGGCCAGAGCGGCGGCCTCCTCCGAGAGCGTGATCTCGCCCTTGCCGAACTTGTGGGCGTAATAGGCGAGGTAGTGCCGCATGATGAGCGCGGCGTCCTTCCCGCGCTCCCGCACGGGCGGCAGCGTGACGCTCAGCACGTTGAGCCGGTAGTAAAGGTCCTCGCGGAACTTTCCTTCCGCGATCATCTGCGGCAGGTTGCGGTTGGTGGCGCAGATGATCCGCACGTCGATCGGGATGACGCGGCTGCCGCCGACGCGGCGCACCTCGCGCTCCTGAATGACGCGCAAAAGGCGGCTCTGCATGTGCAGCGGCATTTCGCTGATCTCGTCCAGGAAGATCGTCCCCTCGTGCGCCGCCTCGAACAGGCCTTCCTTGCCCTTGCGGCTGGCGCCGGTGAAGGCACCCTCCTCATAGCCGAAGAGCTCGCTTTCCATCAGATTTTCCGGGATGGTCGCGCAGTTGACGGCGACGAAGGCCCGGCCTGCGCGGTTGCTGTCGTTGTGGATGGACTGCGCGAAGAGCTCCTTGCCGGTGCCGCTCTCGCCCAGCAGCAGCACGTTGCTGTCCACGCGTGCGAAGCGCTGCGCGCGCCGGATGGCCGAGAGGATCTCCGGGCTCTCGCCCAGGATGCCGGAGAAGCGGTACTTGGCGGTATGGCCCGAGGCGCGCAGGCGCTCGCGCAGCCGCCCTTCCACGTCGGCGTAGGTGCCGGCGGCCTGGAAGGTCGTAAGCGTCCCCAGGCGGCGGTCCCCCTGCGTCATCTGCATGCAGTTGACGACGAGGTTGACGTTGCCCACGCGGATGATCTCGTTGGTGCAGGATTTGTCGCCCGAAAGGATGGCGGTCAGCCGGCTCTCCGGCAGGGCCTGCGCGACGCTGTGGCCGACGCAGTCCTTCGCCGTGCGCCCCAGCAGGCGCTCCGCCGCCGGGTTGAAGGTGCGGATCCGGTTGTCGCCGTCCACGGCGATGACGCCGTCGAACACGTTTTCCACGATGCCGCGGAAGATGAGGGAATTCTCCTGCTCCTGATGCGCGACGAGGGCGCAGCGCTTGGCCTCCGTGATCGCCAGGAAGACGGACTCCACGGAGGAGTAGATGAGCCCGGCGGGGATGCCGTGGTCGGCGCAGTAGTTGCACGTGCTGTGCCCGGAGAGGATGAGCCCGCAGCCGTCGGCGACGGCCCGCTCCATCCCGTCCACCAGGTCGGAAATGTGGACGCTGGATGTGGGGAAGGGCTTGACGGACACGGGAAAGTGTTTCTTGATGAAGTAGGCGGCGCGGATGGTGTTGATCGTCCCCACCACGCCGATGGGCAGGCTGCCGTTTTCCTTGAGCGCGCGGCGGATGGAGAAGCCCATGTCCGCGGAGGTGATGGGCACCTCCACCACGGGGATGAGGCAGTGATGCTCCTTGAGGGCCGCCGCCGTGCCGCCGCGGCAGACGATGACGTCCGCGTCGAAGTGGCGGGAGAGCACCTCGTCCGGCTCGACGGCGAAATCGACGGAATAGGAGAGGTCTTCGCTCTTTCCGAAGATTCTCTCGTGCAGCGCCCACGCCCGGTGTACGGTGTCCACCATCTCCGGGTCGGGCATGACGAACGCGATGTGTGTCACGATGTTTCACCTCTATGTTTCATTATAAAACAAAAGTGAAACATTTGCAACACCCGTTGAAACGGAAAACGGCTGCCCGAAGGCAACCGCTTTCCGTTCATGAAGAAGGATTACTCGATGTAGTCCGCCAGGTAGCCGGAGTACAGGTTGTACTGCTCGGCGTAGTACGCTTCGGTCTCTTCCGGCGTCATGCTGGAGATGTTGACCCACTGGTTCTTGGCGTATTCCTTGAGGCCCTCGTTGTCCACGACCTTCGCCAGGCCCTCGTTCATCGCGGCGATGATGCTGTCGTCGACGCTGTTCGGGGCGGCCAGGTAGAAGAACTTGGAGAAGACGACGTCGTAGCCCTGCTCCTTGAGGGTCGGGATCTGCGGCGCGCTTTCGAGGCGCTCGTCCGCCAGGATGCCCAGGCAGGTGAATTCGCCGGTGCCGATTTCGGGCAGGTAGTCGCGGACCAGGCCGGCCTGCGTGCCGATGACGTCGAGGCGCTGGCCGAGGAGCTCGGTGGTCTTCTGGGCGGCGGTGCCGGCGTCGACGATGTTGAACTCAACGCCCGCGGCTTCCTGGAAGGCCACGACGTGCAGGTGCGTGAAGGAGCCGGTCTCGGTCGCGAAGGAGACGGCGCCGGGGTTGGCCTTCATGTATTCCACGAGGGAGGGGATGTCAGAGAAATTCGGGTTGGCGGAGTTGATGACGAACGCGTTGGAGTAATCGAGGAACGGCATGCCGGCGAGCTTGAAGTCGTCCAGCACGTTGAACTCCTCGTACATGCCCATCATCTGGGTGATGCAGGCGCCGCTGTGATAGAAGACGAAGCGGTAGCCGTCATCGGGGTTGGAGAGCACGTCCTCGAAGGAGACGGCGCCGGAGCCGCCCGCCATGTTGGAGACGATGACGTTCCAGCCGAGGGTCTCGTTCAGCGCGGCAGCCAGCGCGCGGGCGTTGGCGTCGGTGTCTCCGCCGGGGTTGGCGGGAACGATCAGCTCGATGGCGCGCTCCGGCCACTCGGCCAGGGCACAGACGCAGGCGAGAGCCATGACGATGGCGAGCGCGAGGGTCAGGAATTTCTTCATGTGTGTCTTCCTCCTTGTTTTTTCGGGGGATTTTCCCCTGTTGACAAATTAAATGCGAAAAACGTGCCAATTACGGAAAGGGGACGGCAAAGTTTGTAAAACCGGTTATCCGAGAGCGCAGACCGGGGGCGGAATCCGGCCGCCGTCTGCGGGGAAAGCCGCGGGGCGCTGGACGGCGAGCTGCTTCTTCTGATAAACTCTTTCCGGAAATTATAAGTTGGCACGGTTTTGGCATGAAGAGGTTCAGCACACTTTTACAGCGGAGGAGGAGTACCATGTCATTTAAAAAATGCAGAGATTTGATTCTGGGCATCGTGATGCTGCTGGTCAGCGGCCTCTACCTGTTCTTTGCCCAGCAGATCAAAACGCGCCCCAAGCTGACGCCCGGCTTTGCCAGTGCAAGGATCATGCCCACGCTGCTGGGCGTTCTGTTGGCCTTCCTGTCAATCCTGTGCATCGTGCAGGGCCTGAGGAAGCTGAAGGAGCCGGAGACGGACAGCCAGGCGAAGAAGATGGACCGCGGCGACCTTGCGGCCGTGCTGCTCACCTTCGCGGTCATCATCGGCTATATCCTCATCCTGCCCGTGGCCGGCTTCATCCTGTCCACCATCCTCTACCTTTTCCTTCAGATGATCATCCTGTCCCCCGCGGAAAAGCGCAACTACGGGCTGTTCTGCCTCGTGGCCGTCGTCTTTACCGCCCTTGTCTTCGTGGCCTTCCGCGTCGGACTGCAGCAGCTGCTGCCGCGCGGGGTCATCGAAAGCCTGCTGGGATTCTGATCCTCTGAGTAATAGGGAAAGGAGATACCGCTTATGTCTACTTTGCAGCTGATCGGCGGCGGCTTTGCCACCGTCCTTACGCCAACCGGCATCTTCCTCATGCTCATCGGTGTCGCGGTGGGCATCGTCTTCGGCGCGCTCCCCGGCCTCTCCGCGACGATGGCCATCGCGCTGTTTCTGCCCGTCACCTACGCCATGACGTCTTCCAACGCCATGACGCTGCTCATGGCCCTGTTCATCGGCGCCATCTCCGGCGGCCTCATCTCCGCCATCCTGCTGCGCATCCCGGGCACGCCCTCCAGCGTGGCCACCTGCTTTGACGGCCATCCGCTGGTCGAAAAAGGCCAGGCGGCCAAGGCGCTGGGCGTGGGCGTCGTCTTCAGCTTCCTGGGGACGATCTTCTCCACGGTGCTGCTCATGTTCATTGCGCCGCAGATCGCCCGGGTCGCCATCAACTTCGGCAACTTCGAATTCTTCTCCATCGCCATCTTCTCGCTGACCATGATCGCAACGCTTTCCAGCGGCAACATGGTCAAAGGCATCATGGCGGGCGTCATCGGCTTCATGTTCTCCACGGTCGGAACGGACACGATCGAGGGCACGGCGCGCTTCACCTTCGGCAACACGAACCTGAAGGGCGGCTTCGACATGCTGGCCGTGATGGTGGGCCTGTTCGCCGTGGGCGAGATCATCGGCGCCGCGGAGACCAGCCGCCACACGGACGAGACGGTGACCAAACCGCAGATGAAAGGCATCCGCGGCTTCGGCTTCTCCATGCAGGAGTTCACGGGCCAGGCCTGGAACGCGCTGCGCTCCGCGCTCATCGGCATGGGCATCGGCATCCTGCCCGGCATCGGCGGCGGCACGAGCAACATGATGGCCTACACCGTCGCCAAGAACTCCGACAAGCACGCGGCGGAACTGGGGCCGCTGGGTACGGGCCGCATCGACGGCGTCGTGGCCTCCGAGACGGCCAACAACGCGACCATCGGCGGCGCCATGGTGCCGCTGCTGACCCTGGGCATCCCGGGCGACACGACGACGGCCATGCTGCTGGGTGCGCTGACGCTCCACGGCCTGACCCCCGGACCGCTGCTCTTCCAGAACCAGGCGGACGTGGTCTACGGCATCTTCGCCGCCATGCTGATCGCCTCCGTGATCATGCTGTTCATGGAGTTCTTCGGCCTGCGCATCTTCGTCAAGCTCCTCAGCATCCCGAAGTACATCCTGCTGCCCTGCGTCTTCGTGCTGTGCGTCATCGGCGCGTATGCGCTGAAGAACAACATGAGCCAGGTCATCGCGTGCCTCATCTTCGGCATCATCGGCTTCACCTTCAAAAAGCTGGAGATTCCGACCACGCCGTTCATCCTGGGCTTCATCCTGGGGCCCCTGGCGGAGGTCAACTACCGCCGCGGCATGATCCGCACCAAGGGCAGCTTCGTCCCCTTCCTCACCTCGCCCATCAGCGCCGTCTTCCTCATCATCGCCGTAGCGGTGCTGCTGATTTACGCGACAAAGCCGCTCCGCCAGAAGAAGGCATAAGACATGACGGAAACCCGCCTGCAACAGGTGCAGAGCCAGCGGCTCTCACAGGGCCTGCAGACCGCGCTCCATCTGCTGTCGGGGAATCTGGACGACCTCTCCTACGAGATGCGGGAGGCCGTCCAGGAAAAC
Organism: uncultured Eubacteriales bacterium; assembly: GCA_902781095.1. Lineage (GTDB taxonomy): Bacteria > Bacillota > Clostridia > Christensenellales > Aristaeellaceae > Ventricola. The sequence goes on along the minus strand of CACZHW010000001.1, from coordinate 186,417 downwards.
CCCGCGCTGGAACTGGTGCAGCCCGACGAATCCGCGCCGGAGATCGCCGTCCGGCTGCGCATGGGGTATGTCCGCACCGGCGGCGCGCAGCCTGAGCCCGGGGGCTGGGAGTCCCCGATGGAGGCGCTGGAGCAGCAGCTCCGCTTTGCCGACCTTCCGCAGGAGACGTACCGCGCCGCCCTCGGCGTGCTGCACAGCCTCAATCCGCGCGGCTACTTCATCCAGCCGCTGCGGGAGTTCGCGGCGGAGGCGGGGATCACGCCGGAGCTGGCCAAGGAGGCGCTCCACGCCGTGCAGGCGCTGGAGCCTGCGGGTATCGGCGCGCGCGACGTCGCCGAGTGCCTGACGCTGCAGCTCGCCGCCAGGCCGCAGGCCGATCCGCTGTGCGCGATCATCGTCCGCGGCTACCTCATGGAGCTCTCCCGGAAGGACTATTCGGCCATCGCGGCGGAGACGCACACGAGTGCCGCGCGCGTCCGCCGCTGCGCCGGGACGATTGCCTCGCTGACGCCGGCGCCCGTCTCCCTCAGCGAGGAACCCGTGCACTACATCGTGCCGGAATTCGCGGTGGAACGCGATGGGGATAACCGGCTTTCCACCGTCTTCGTCAGCCGGGCCTATCCGGGCCTGCGCATCGATCCGGGCTTCGCGCGGCTGGCCGCGGGGCTGACCGGAGACGAAGCCGCCTACGCGCGGGACATGCTGGATTCCGCCACCCGCCTGCTGCACGCCATCGACCTGCGGCAGAGCACCATGGAAAAGCTGGCGGCCCTCATCGTCGGCAGGCAGCGCGCGTTTTTCCTCTCGGAGTACAGCCTGGTTCCGCTTACCGCCGCGGAGGCGGCCGCGGAGCTGGGCATCAGCGAATCCACCGTGTACCGCGCGCTGCGCGACAAGTACCTCTGGTGCAGCCGCGGCACCTTCCCGCTCTCCCATTTCTTCCAGCAGGAGGTCTCCTCCGGCGTGAGCCGGGAGCGCGTGCGGGAACTGATCGCCGAAATCTGCGGGGGGCAGGGGAAGATCAGTGACCGGGCCATCGCTGAGGAACTGCTGCGGCGCGGCATCACGATTTCCCGCCGGACCGTCGCCAAGTACAGGGCGCAGCTCGGCATCGACTCCAGTTTTGAACGAAACCCGCCAAGGGGGGATAAAACATGATCCTGCGAAATGACGGAACCGTGTCCCGGCTGCTCAGGGACGTACCGCTGCCCAGGGCGTTCCACGCGCGGCAGCGCTTCCCGGACCGGCATATCGAGCCCGAAGACATCGAAAAGGAGATCTTCGCCGAGATCCGGCGCGCCGGCGCGGCGGAACGCGTAAAGCCGGGCATGCGCGTGGCCATCACCGCCGGCAGCCGCGGCATCCGCAACGTGGACATCATTACGCGCTCCGTGGTAAACTTTGTAAAGTCCCGCGGCGCTACGCCCTTCATCGTGCCGGCCATGGGCAGCCACGGCGGCGCGACGGCGGAAGGTCAGCGCCAGCTGCTGGCCGGCTACGGCATCACGGAGGACGCCATGGGCTGCGAAATCCGCAGCAGCATGGAGACTGTCCTGCTGGGCCGCTCCGAGCTGGGCAAGCCCGTCTATATGGACAAAAACGCCTACGAGGCGGACGGCGTCATCCTGTCCTGCCGCTTAAAGCCACACAACGCCTTCCGCGGGCCTGTGGAAAGCGGCCCCTGCAAAATGATGACGGTGGGGCTGGGCAAGCAGAAGGGCGCCGAGCAGGTGCACTCCGACGGCATGGACATCATCGCCCGCAACATCCCCACCATGGCGAAGGTGACGCTTTCCACGGGCAAGATCCTCTTCGCCATCCCGTGCCTTGAAAACGCGTACGACCAGACGATGATGTTCGAGGCCATCCTGCCGGAGCGCATCCTGGACAGGGAGCCGGAGCTGCTCAAGATCGCCTTCGCCAACATGCCCTCCATCCTGGTCGGGGAGGGGGACGTGCTGGTCGTGGACCGCATCGGCAAGAATTTCTCCGGCACGGGCGTCGACCCCAACATCACGGGCACGTTTTCCACCCCGTACGCGCACGGCGGCGTAAAGGTGCAACGCACCTGCTTCCTGGGCCTCACGGAGGAGAGCCACGGCAACAGCCTGGGCATCGGGCTGGCCAGCGCCATCACCAAGCGCATCTACGACGAGATCGACACGAACGCCATGTACACCAACTGCCTCACCTCCACCGTCGTCAAGTCCGCCATGATGCCGCCCGTGCTGTGGACGGACAAGGAGGCCATCCAGTTCTGCATCCGTACCTGCAACCGCGTCAGCGCGGATACCCTGCGGCTCATCCGCATCCCCAACAGCCTGCACATCGGCCAGATCATGCTCTCGGAGGCATATTACGCCGACGTGGTTTCGGGCCGGTATCCGGGCGTGACCGCGCTGGACGCGCCGCAGGAGCTGACTTTTGACATGCACGACACGCTGACCACCCCGTGGCTGGCGTAAGAAAGGAGAAATCCCCATGAGCTTCACCCCCAAAGGAATCGTCGTCCCTGTCGTCACTCCGCTGACTGCGGAAGGCAAATTCAATGAGGCTGCGTACCGCCGCCTGATTGACTACCTCGCCGACAACGGCATCGCCGGCGTGTTCCCCTTCGGCACCACCGGAGAGTTCTATGCCTTTGACCTGGACTTCTACGCCCACATGCTGGAAGTCACCAAGGATGCCGTCGCCGGCCGCATGGACATCTATGCGGGCGCCAACGACATCACCACCGCGGGCGCGGCGAAGATCGCCAAGGCCGTGGAGAAGGTGGGCGGCATTGACGCGCTCAGCGTGCTGACGCCCATGTTCGTCAGCCAGACCCAGCACGAGGTCTACGAGTACTACCGCGAGATCGCGTCCGAGACCAGCCTGCCCATCATCATCTACAACAACCGGCCCAAGACCAACGTGACGGTGGAGCCGGCCACGGTCGCCAAGCTGGCGGAGATCGACAACATCATCGGCGTCAAGGATTCCACCGGCGACATGACCAACACGGAGGAGTACCTGCGCCTCACCCGCGGCAAGGAAGGCTTCCACGTCATGATGGGCCGGGATACCCTGATCTACGCCGCGCTGTGCTACGGCGCCAGCGGCGCCATCGCCAGCTGCGCCAACGTCGCGCCGCGCATCGCCGCGGACATCTACGACAAGTTCAAGGCGGGCGACGCCGCGGGCGCGCTGGAGGCCCAGTTCAAGTTCTCCCAGCTGCGCATCGCGACCAATATGGGCACCTTCCCCGTCGTGCTGAAGGAAGCGCTGAAGCTCATCGGCTACGACTGCGGCGACTGCGTAAAGCCCATCCAGCCCCTCTCCGAGGAGCAGCGCGGGAAGCTGCGCGGCGTGCTCACGGACATGGGCCTTCTGTAAAGGAAGCTGAACGGCCTTGAATGAGATCGTCTCCCGGATGATATCCTCGCAGGCGCTGCTGTTCCTCTACATGGTTGTCGGCTTCATCGCCAACCGGATCCGCATGATCCGGGACGACAACCGGGAGGTGCTCGTCCGCCTGCTGATGGATATCGCCATGCCCATGATGGTGCTGAACGCCTTCAACAAGCCGACGGACGCCGACGAGCTCCGCGCCAGCCTCCTGGTCATCGCCATGAGCGCGCTGGGATGCGTAGTGACGGGGCTGATCGGCCGCTGGCTCTGGCGCAGGGAACCGGAGAACCGGCAGAAGGTGCTGCGCTACGCCAGCATGTTCTCCAACGCGGGAAACGCCGGATTGCCGGTCGTCAACCTCGTCTTCGGCCCCTCCGGCGTCTTTCTGGCCTCCATGTACCTGCTGCCGCCGCGCATCCTGCAGTGGACGGTGGGACTGGGGCTGTTCATCAAGCCGCAGAAGGGCTCCTGGGTCAAAAACGTGCTCCTCAATCCCATGGTGATCGTCGTCTACATCGGCGCCTTCATCATGGCGACGGGGATGCTGATCCCGGGCGTGTTCGGCACGGCCATCGCCCGTCTGGGAGACATGACGGCCCCGCTGTCCATGATCCTCATCGGCGCCGCGATGGGCTCCATGAGCCCGCGCGTGCTCGTCGATCCGGACGTGCTGAAGATCACCTTCCTCAGGCTGATCGCCTTCCCGCTGCTGATGGCGCTCATCATGCGCGCCTTCGGCATCGAGGCCACGGCCCTGCACATCTGCACCATCCTGCTGGCCATGCCCGTAGCCTCCAACACGGCTGCGATCGCGGAGCGTTACGGCGGCGATTACCGCTTTGCCTCCGCCTGCGTCAGCGTTTCCACCCTGCTCAGCGTCGTCACGGTCCCGGTCATCACCTGGATCATGACGCTGATGTAAATCCCTCAGCGACCCCATAAAGTTAACCATAGAGAATCGTAAGGAGGAAAACCACTATGAAAATCGCATTTATCGGCCTCGGCATCATGGGCAAGCCAATGGCAAAGAACCTGCTCAAGGCGGGCCACGAGCTCCGCGTTTATGACCGCAACACCGCCACCCTGGAGGAGATGAAGGCCGCCGGCGCCACCGTCTGCGGGAGCTCTTCCGAGACCGTGGAGGGCGTGGATCTTGTCCTCACCATGCTGCCCAACAGCCCGCACGTGAAGTCCGTCATGCTGGAGGACGACAAGCTGGCTGACAAGATGCCCAAGACTGCTGCCTTCATCGACATGTCTTCCATCAACCCGGTCGCTTCCCGCGAGATCGCTGCCGAACTGGAGAAGCGCGGCATCCAGATGCTGGACGCGCCCGTCTCCGGCGGCCAGCCCAAGGCCATCGACGGCACCCTGTCCTTCATGGTCGGCGGCAAGCAGGAGCTCTTTGACAAGTTCAAGCCCGTCCTGGAGGCCATGGGCTCTTCCGTCGTCCTCTGCGGCGACGTGGGCGCGGGCAACGTGACCAAGCTGTGCAACCAGACGATCGTCGCGGTCAACATCGCGGCGCTGGCGGAAGCCATGCAGATGGGCCAGATGTGCGGCGTGGAGCCCCAGAAGATCTTCGAGGCCATCCGCGGCGGCCTGGCCGGCTCCACCGTCATGAACGCGAAGGCGCCCATGATGATGGACCAGAACTTCCAGCCCGGCTTCCGCATCGACCTGCACATCAAGGACCTGAACAACGTCGTGGACGCCGCCAAGGCCGTCGACGCGCCCATCCCGCTGACCCAGATGGTGCTGGAGATGATGAAGATCCTGCACCACGACGGCGACGGCAGCTGCGACCACAGCGCGCTGCTCAAGTACTATCAGAAGCTCACCGGCGAAGTGCTGCATCACTGAGAAGAACCTTCACGGGGCGGAGCCTTCGGGCTTCGCCCTGACTGAAACAGCAGGAGAAGAACCATGAAATTCCTCTTTGCCCCCGATTCTTTTAAGGGCTCGCTTTCCGCGCTGGAGTGCTGCGACATTCTGGAGCGGGTGACCGAGCGGATCTTCCCCGGCACCCAAACCGTTTCCGTGCCCGTGGCCGACGGCGGCGAGGGCACCGTGGACGCGCTGCTGCGGGCCATGGGCGGGCAGCGCATGACGACGAAGGTCACCGGCCCGCTCTTCGAGCCGGAGACGGCCACGTGGGGGCTTCTCTCCGACGGGACCGCCGTCATGGAGATGGCCCAGGCCAGCGGCCTGCCGTACGTGCCGGCGGACGGGAAAGATCCCCGCAAGGCGACCAGTTACGGAACGGGGGAGATGATCGCCGCCGCGCTGCGTGCGGGTGCCAGGAGCATCCTCATCGGCATCGGCGGCAGCGCCACCAACGACGGCGGGCTGGGCATGCTGCAGGCCCTGGGCGCGAAGTTCACGGACAAGGACGGCAACGCGGTCCGGCCCGTGGGCGGCGAGATGGCAAATGTCGCGGAGGCCGACTTTGGCGGCCTTCTGCCCGAGCTGAAGGAATGCCGGATCACCGTCATCTGCGACGTGACCAACCCGCTGCTCGGCGAAAACGGCGCGACGTTTATTTACGGGCCCCAGAAGGGCGCGACGCCTGAAATCCGCGACGAGCTGGAAGCGGGCATGGCGCACTTTGCCGGCGTCGTGGAGCGCGCCGTCGGCAGGGACATCGCAGCCTTCCCCGGCGCTGGTGCCGCGGGCGGACTGGGCGCCGCGCTGGGCGGCGTGCTGGGCGCGCAGCTGAAGAGCGGCATCGACGCCGTGCTGGACGCGGTGGACTTTGAAAGCAAGCTGGAGGGGGTCACCCTGGCCGTCACCGGCGAAGGCCGGATTGACGGACAGAGCGTGCGCTTCGGCAAGGTCCCGGTCGGCGTGGCGAAGCGCTGCGCCGCAAAGAACATCCCGGTCGCGGCGATCGTGGGCGGCATCGGCGACGGTGCGGAAGGCCTGTTCGATTTGTGCGAGAGCACGATCATGACCACCGTATCCGGCCCCATGAGCCTGGAGAAGGCCATGACCGACGCCCCGGCGCTGTACGAGTACGCAGCGGAGAGGCTCCTGCGGGCGATCCGCATCGGCACGCTCCTGACCAAATGAGAAGTGGAGGATGATTCCAATGATCCCGAAGATTGTCAAAATGGATGTCTACCCGGTAGCGGGCCATGACAGCATGGAACTGAACCTCTCCGGCGCGCACGCCCCCTATTTCACCCGCAACGTGGTGGTGCTGGAGGACAGCACCGGCAACCTGGGCGTGGGCGAGGTTCCCGGCGGCCAGAAGATCACCAAGGCCCTGGAGGACGTGAAGCCGCTGGTGCTGGATACGCCGATCTCCGATTACAAGGGCACGCTGAACAAGGTGCGCGCGTGGCTGAACACCAACATCAAGGACGACGTCCGCGGCCTGCAGACCTTTGACCTGCGCACCGGCGTGCATGTGGTGACGGCGATCGAAGCGCCGCTGCTGGACCTGCTGGGCAAGTACCTGGAGGTGCCCGCCGCAGCCCTGATGGGCGACGGCATCCAGCGCGACCGGGTGCGCTTCCTCAGTTACCTGTTCTACATCGGTGACCGCAAGAAGACCGACCTGCCCTACATGAGCGAGGAGGACAGCCCCTGTGCATGGTACCGCCTGCGCAACGAGGAGGCGCTGACCCCGGACGCCATCGTGGAGCTGGCGAAGGCCACCGTCGAAAAGTACGGCTTCGAGGACTTCAAGCTCAAGGGCGGCGTGCTCGCGCCGAAGGAGGAGGTCAAGGCCGTCACGGCGATCAAGAAGGCCTTCCCGAACGCCCGCGTGGACCTGGATCCCAACGGCTGCTGGAGCCTGAAGGAAGCGCTGGAAGTGGCGCCCGACCTCAAGAAGGTCCTGGCGTACATGGAAGATCCCTGCGGTACGGAGGACGGCTTCTCCGGACGCGAGGTGATGGCGGAATTCCGCAAGGCGACGATGATGCCCACCGCCACGAACATGATCAACACCGACTGGCGGCAGATGTGCCACACCATCGCGCTGCAGAGCGTGGATATCCCGCTGGCCGACCCGCACTTCTGGACGATGAACGGCTCCGTCCGCGTGGGCCAGCTGTGCAACGACTTCGGCCTGATGTGGGGCTGCCACAGCAACAACCACTTCGACATCTCGCTGGCCATGGTCGTGCAGTGCGCTGCCGCCATCCCCGGAAAGATGAACGGCATCGACACGCACTGGATCTGGCAGGAGGGCCGCGAGCGCCTGACCGTGGAGCCCATGCAGATCGTGGACGGCTGCATCGACCTGCCGAAGAAGCCGGGCCTCGGCATCGACGTGGACCTGGAGCAGGTGAAGAAGGCCAACCGCGTGTACCTTGAGAACTGCCTGGGCGCGCGCGACGACGCCAAGGGCATGCAGTACCTGATCCCGGGCTGGAAGTTTGACAACAAAAAACCCTGCCTCGTGAGGTAAACCAAATAGCGCCGGCCGGGTAAACACCGGCCGGCCTTTCAAGGAGTAAGCTTATGCGTACCTGTGTCAAAATCAAACCCGAAGACAACGTCGCCATCGCCGTGAAGGAGCTGCCCGCAGGCACCGAGATCCTGCCGGGCGTGGTGACGCTCTCCGATATTCCGCAGGCCCACAAGATCGCGCTGCAGGATATTCCGGCGGGCGGCGCGATCGTGCGCTACGGCGTCACCCTGGGATACGCCATCGACCCGATCGCCAAGGGCCAGTGGATCAACGAGCACATGCTGCGCCTCCCCGTCCCGCCGAGCCTGGACGACATGCCCTGGGGCGTCAACATCCGCACGGACCTGCCGGAGCCGCCGGTGAAGACCTGGCTGGGCTACCGCAATCCGGAGGGCGGCTACGCCGGGACCCGCAACATGCTGGGCATCCAGACCACCGTGCAGTGCGTGGAAGGCACGCTGAACGTGGCGCTGGAGCGCATCCGCAGGGAACTCCTGCCCAAGTACCCGCACGTGGACGACGTGGTCGCCATCAACCACGCCTACGGTTGCGGCGTGGCGATCAACGCGCCGGAGGCCAAGGTGCCGATCCGCGCGCTGCGCAACATCTGCCACCACCCGAATTTCGGCGGGCAGCTGATGGTGGTGTCCCTCGGCTGCGAGAAGCTGACGGCGGACATGCTGGTCGGCCCGGAGAACAACACGCCGGAGAACGTGATCGTGCTGCAGGAATGCCACGGCTTTGAGGGCTGCATGAACGCGATCCTGGAGATGGCGGAGAAGAAGCTGAAGATCTTAAACGAGCGCAGGCGCGAAGAGCTGCCGCTCTCCGAGCTGCTGATCGGCATGCAGTGCGGCGGCAGCGACGCTTTCTCCGGCGTATCGGCCAACCCCAGCGCCGGCTACGCGGCCGATATGCTGGTCCGCGGCGGCGGCACGGTGCTCTTCTCCGAGGTTACGGAGGTCCGCGACGGCGTCCATTTCATCGCCGAGCGCTGCGTGAGCGCGGAGGTGCGCGACAAGCTGGCCGCCGAGATGCGCTGGTACGACAACTACCTGGCGGAAGCCAACGTGGACCGCAGCGCCAACCCCACGCCGGGCAACAAGAAGGGCGGCCTTTCCAACATCGTGGAAAAGGCGATGGGCAGCATCGCCAAGTCGGGTACCTCGCCCATCGTGGAGGTGCTCTCCCCGGCCGAGCGGCCGACTAAACACGGCGAGATCTTCGCGGCCACCCCGGCCAGCGACATCGTCTGCGGCCCCTGCCAGATGGCCAGCGGCATCGGCCTGCAGGTCTTCATGACCGGCCGCGGGACGCCCTACAACCTGGCGGCCGTGCCCGTCATCAAAGTCTGCTCCCGCAACGAACTGAAGGAGCAGTGGCCGGACATCATCGACATCAGCGCGGGTGCGGTGGCGACCGGCGAGAAGACCATCGAAGAGGTGGGCACCGAAATCTTCAACAAGATCATCGCCTGCGCCAGCGGCAAGGACCAGCCGTTTGCCGAGAAGTACCGGATGCACAACTACCTGTGCATCTTCAACCCCGCGCCCATTACCTGACCCATACGCATCGTCTGACTGAAGGAGGTCGAACCCCATGGCTCTGCGAATCACCAACGAGGCCAACCGCTGCCTGCAGTGCAAAAAGCCCCTGTGCCGGGAAGGCTGCCCGGCGCATACGCCCATCCCCCAGGCCATCGCGCTCTTTAAAGAGAACAGGCTGATGGAGGCCGGGAAACTGCTGTTTGAAAACAACCCGATGTCGTTGGTCTGCGCAATGGTCTGCGACCACATGGCCCAGTGCGCCGGCCACTGCGTCCTGGGGCGCAAGGATCAGCCCGTGCACTTCTACGAGATCGAGCGGTTCATCTCCGACGCCTATCTGGACCGCATGACGACGGAAGGCGCGCTGCCGTACAACGGCAAAAACGCAGCGGTGATCGGCAGCGGCCCTGCGGGCCTGACGGCGGCCTTCATCCTGGCCTGGAACGGCTACGGGGTTACGATCTTCGAAGAGAAGGACAAAATCGGCGGCATGATGCAGTACGGCATCCCCGATTTCCGCCTGCCCAAGACGATCATCGACCGCTACAAGGCGCGGCTGCTGGAGCTGGGCGTGCACATCCGCCCGCACGTCGTCATGGGCGGAGACCTCATGATCGACAACCTCTTCCGCGACGGCTACAAGTCGGTGTTCATCGCGACCGGCGTGTGGCGCCCCTCCACGCTGGGCATCGAAGGCGAGACGCTGGCGAACGTGCATTTCGGCATCAGCTACCTGGCCCGGCCGGTCAGCTACGCCATCGGGCAGACCGTCGCCGTCATCGGCATGGGCAACGTGGCCATGGACGTGGCCCGCACGGCCTTCCGCCACGGCGCGCAGCGCGTGATGCTCTTCCAGCGGGGCAACAAGTCGCCGGCCAGCCCGCACGAGATGGAGTACGCCAGGCTGGACGGCGCCGAGTTCATCTTCGGCAAGTCCATCCAGCGGATCACACCGGAGGGACCGGTCTTCAAAAACTCGGTGCTCAACGAGGCCGGCCGCCCCGTGGGCGTGGAAGGAGAGGACGAGCTCGTCCGCGCCGATACGACCATCATCGCCATCAACCAGCACCCGAAGGACAAGCTGGTGAGCACGACCCACGGGCTGGAGGCCAACGAGCGCGGCCTTTTGATCATCGACGGGGAGAACATGACGACCAGACCCGGCGTCTTCGCCGCAGGCGACGTGGTGCACGGCTCGCTGACGGTGGTGCATGCGGTAAACGACGCGAAGAACGCGGCCGCCGGGATGATGCGGTATATGGAGAGCCATGAGTAAGATTTATCAGATTTACGGAGAAGACGCCCACGGCATGACCGTGAAGCTGCTGGAGGCGGCGGACGCCATCCGCTTGGTGCCGGAGGGCGGCAGCGTCGCTTTAAAGCCCAACCTGGTCATCGCGGGTACGCCGGAAAGCGGGGCGACGACGCACGCGGGCGTGCTGAGCGGCTGCATCGAGTACTTCCGCGGGCACGGCGTCACGGACATCAGCGTCATCGAAGGCAGCTGGGTGGGCGACGAGACGATGCGCGCCATGCGCAGGGCGGGCTACGACAAGGTCTGCGAAAAGTACGGGGTCCCCTTTTACGATCTGAAAAAGGATAAAACCCGGCGAGTCAAAACCGCGATCGGCGACCTTGAAGTCTGTGAGCGCGCCCTGGATGCCGGGCTGCTGGTCAACCTGCCCGTGCTCAAGGGCCACTGCCAGACCGTGATGACCTGCGCCCTGAAGAACCTGAAGGGCTGCCTGCCGGACAAGGAAAAGCGGCACTTTCACACCATGGGGCTGCAAAAGCCCATCGCCGCGCTGGGTGCGGCGATGAAACCGCGCCTCACCGTGGTGGACAGCATCTGCGGCGACCTCGACTTTGAAGAGGGCGGAACGCCGGTGCAGACCAACCGCATGTACCTGGGGACCGACGCCGTGCAGCTGGACGCCTATGGCCGCTCGCTGATGGGCCTTGCGCCGGACGAGGTGCCCTACATCGAGATGGCGGAACGCTTCGGCGGCGGCAGCGCTCAGTGGAGCGCCGCGGACATCGTCGAACTCAACCGCCCGCAGGACGCGGAGGGCTATCCGGCGCCGAAGGGCACGGTCGCAGCCCTCACCCGGAACGTGAAGGAGAACCAGGCCTGCTCGGCCTGCTTCGCCGCGCTGGTGCGCGCGCTGCACACGACGGGGCGCGGGCGCGGGGAGACGATTTACATCGGCCAGGGCTGGCAGGGGAAGGAGCTGGACGGGCTGGGCATCGGCAGGTGCTGCCGCGGCGCCGGCACGTGCGTGATGGGCTGCCCGCCCACCGCGGAAGCTATCGCAAAGCAGCTGGAAGCGCTCGGCTGAGCAAGAGAATGAAATGGAAAAGCCGTCCGGCAGTGTGCCGGACGGCATCTTTGTGCGGGGGGAATAACCGGGCGACGCCGACCGCTTACGCTTTGTATGCGGCCAGGGCGGCCTGCACGCTTTCGGACGCCCAGTTCAGGCGGCCGTAGCGGCGGGTCGTCTCGAAGATTTCCTGCGCCAGCGCGTCGGTCAGCATCCCGGGCGAAAGGCGCCAGTGCCAGTTGTTCTCCTGGTGGGAGGGATCGTTGATCCGCGCCTCGGCGCCCAGCCCCATGTGATCCTGCAGCTGGATGACGCAGGTTTCCGCACGGCACATCATCGCCGCGCGCACGAACACCTCGTGCATCCGGGATTTGGAGAGGGTTTTCTGGCCGAAGTAGTCGCGCACCAGGCGCTGTCCGTCGGCGCTCAGGGAGCCGAACCAGCCGTTGATGGGATCGTTGTCGTGGGTGCCGGGGTAGACCACGCAGTGTTCCGGGATGTTGTGCACCAGGTAGTCGTTGCTGGCGCCGAAGTCGTTTGCGTCAAAGGCGAACTGCAGCACCTTCATGTTCGGGAAGCCGGTCTCCCGCACCATCTGGCGGACAGACTCCGTCATGTAGCCCAGGTCCTCGACGATGACGGGCTTGTAGCCCATGTTCTGCCACATCTGGTGGAAAAGCGCCATGCCCGGCCCCTTCTCCCAGTGGCCGTCCAGCGCGGGTTTGCCCGCGGGAATGGAGAAGTACTCGTCCAGCCCGCGGAAGTGATCGATGCGCAGCAGGTCGCACTGCTGGAAGTTGTACCACAGCCGGGCCATCCACCAGCCGAAGTGATCCTTCGCGTGGTTCTCCCAGCGGTACAGCGGCGTGCCCCAGATCTGCCCGTCCGCGGAGAAGGCGTCCGGCGGGCAGCCCGCTACCGCGCTCTGCCGGTTGTTTTCGTTCAGCTGGAAGAGGTCGGGATGCGCCCATACGTCGGCGCTGTTGAAGTAGACGTAGATCGGGATATCCCCGATGATTTGGATGTGACGGGCGTTGGCGTAGGCCTTGAGGGCGTTCCACTGCCGGCTGAAGACGAACTGGATGAACTTCTGGAACTCCACGTCGTAGTAGAGCACCCGGTTGTAGTAATCGATGGCGTTCGGCCAGCGGCGGCTGATGTCCTCCGGCCAGTCCGGCCACTCCGCCTCTTTAAAGTAGTCCCGCACGGCCATAAACAGGGCATAGTCGTCCAGCCACCAGGCGTTCTCGCGGAGGAAGGCCTGAAAATCCTCCCGATCGGCAATCCCGCTGCGCTCGTAAGCCTTGTGCAGCAGCGGCATGCGCAGCGCGAAGAGCTTGTCGTAATCGATGCGTCCCGGGTTGCTGCCGAAATCCACGGCGTCGATCTCCTCCCGGGTCAGCAGGCCTTCCTGCAGGAGGGCGTCCAGACTGATATAAAACGGATTTCCCGCGAAAGCGGAAAAGCTCTGATAGGGCGAATCATAGGCGACGGGCGCGTGGTTGGGCGGGTTCAACGGCAGGATCTGCCAGTAGGTCTGGCCGGCCTTTTCCAGGAAATCGACAAACCGGTACGCCTCCTCGTCGAAGCATCCAATCCCGTATTTGCCGGGCAGGCTGGAAACCGGCATCAGAATTCCCGCGGAACGACTCATCTTCTCTTCCTCCTCTGTAAAGCCGGCCCGGCGCCCTGCGGTGCCCGCCCGGCATTTCTGCGCTTTATTCTAGTCCTCCGGCACAGGTCTGTCAATGAAGAAGGGAACAAGAAGCCCCGACCCGAAGGGCAACCGGACAAGGCCGTATGCGCAGGCGATCGGAAGAAATGCGGTTGACGGACGGGGGTTTTACCTCTATCATGGTGCTGTGGAAGAGGCGGAGAAGGCGGGTGAATCAACGATGACCAGAGACGGAATCGTGGCGGAACTGTTCCGGCTGCAGGACAAGGATTACGCTTTGCTGCAGGCGAAGATCATCCCTGCCGTGCCGGCTGACAGAATCATCGGCGTCCGGACGCCGGCGCTGCGCGCGCTGGCCAGACGCCTGTACAACGGGAAGGACACGGAGGCCTTTCTCTCGTGCCTGCCGCATCCGTATTTTGACGAGGACCAGCTGCACGCGTTTGTGATTTCGCTGGAAAAGGACTTCGGCAAATGCGTGGCGGAAGTGGACGCGTTTTTGCCCTTTGTGGATAACTGGGCCACCTGTGACCAGCTTTCTCCCAAGGCTTTTCAAAAGGAACCGGAGAAACTGCTGCCGCACATTCACGCCTGGCTCCGGTCCGGCAAAACCTACACGGTCCGGTTTGCAATCGGGATGCTGATGCAGCACTTTTTGGGTGAAAACTTCGACATCAGCTATGCGGACAGCGTGGCATCCGTCAGGTCGGAGGAATACTACGTCAACATGATGATCGCGTGGTATTTCGCAACCGCTCTGGCCAAGCAGTATGATTTGATTTTACCGTATCTGGAAGAAAAACGGCTGGAGGACTGGGTTCATAACAAGGCGATTCAAAAAAGCGTGGAAAGCTACAGGATAACGGAAGAGCAGAAGGCCTATTTGAAAACGCTGAAGGTGCGAAGGAGCAGATGACGATCCATGCCGGATTATCCGTCTGCTGAAGGCAGCGGAGAAGCGGGCAAAAGATGAATTCAGCGGAGGGGGACGAGATGGAGACAATCTGGACAAAGCTGTTTGAAGCGGCCAAAGCCGTACAAAGGCCCAGAGATATATCCGAAAGAATCAGCGCCGGCGGCGTGGCCGCCGCGGTTGAATCCGGGAGCGGGAAGCTTTACACCGGCGTGTGCATCGACACGTCCTCGTCGCTGGGAATCTGCGCAGAGCGAAACGCGCTGTTCAACATGATCACAAACGGAGAGGACGAGATCAGGCGTGTACTGGCGATCATGCCCGACGGGAAGACGGGAGCCCCTTGCGGCGCGTGCAGGGAGTTCATGGCCCAGCTGATGCCGGGCAGGTACCAATCCGTGGAGATCATGCTGGATTATGAGCGGGAAAGAGTCGTAACGCTCGGAGAACTCACGCCGGAATGGTGGATCTGAAAGGAAGGGGGAATTTCGAGATGGAGAAAAAGGGGAACATCTTCAAATGGATTGCACTGGTTTTCGTGGTTGCCGCTGTCGGCGCCGCCGGTTTTTGGCTGGGCCGGAACCTTGCGGCGTCAAACGAGCAGGCGCAGCGGGAGCTGAACTATAAGCTGAACCGCAGCGATCTGGACGGGCTCGGGACAGTGGACGGGACCATCTATGTGACGGGCCACAAGAGCCCGGATGCGGATACGGTAGGCAGCTCGATCGCGTATGCGGCCCTGCTCAGGAAACTGGGGTATGATGCGGTCCCGGTCGTCCTCGGAGAACTCAACGCCGAAACCCGGTATGTGCTCAAATCCGGAAGCATAGAGCCCCCGCAGCTGCTGGAGGACGCCTCCGCCTGTAATATGATTCTGGTTGATCACAGCGATTATTCGCAGTCGGCGGAGGGGCTCGGGGACGCCACTGTGCTCAGCATCATCGATCATCACGGGGACGGAAGCGTCACGACGGGCAATCATCTGATTTATGACGCAAGGCCGCTCGGCTCGACGGCGACCATCATCTGGCTCCGGTACCGCAATTACGGCGTTGAGGTGGATCAGAAGGTCGCGTATGCCATGGTCGGATCGATTCTGTCCGATACCCTGAATCTTAAATCCAACGCGACGACCTTTGCGGACCGGGAAGCGCTGAAGGAACTGTCCCGGTTAGCCGGTATCCGCGATACGGACGCTTTTTACCGGGAAATGTTCAAGGCGTCCCTTTCCTATGAAGGCAAGACGGATGAGCAGATTTTCTTCGACGACTATAAGGAATATGAATGCGGAGGAGGAAAATATGCGATCGGGTGCGTCAACGCCTATGACGAGGACGGCGCGAAAGATCTGGCCGGACGAATGAAGGCCGTTCTCCCCGGCGCCCAGGTTACGACCGGGATCGACCTGTTGATCGCCCAGATCAGCATTTTCCACGACGGCATCTCCGTCGTCTATCTCGTTCCTTCCAATGAGGCGGCAAAGGAAGTGCTTGAGACCGCATTCGGAGAGACCGCGACCTATGACGGCGTTTCTTTCAGGCTGGAACCGGGCATTTCCAGGAGAAAGGTGCTGGTTCCTGCAGTTACGGCTGTTTTGGAATCCTATCCACATGAGTAATCAAGCGTATACCGCCGGTTTCTTTACAAATACAGCCGAAAAGACTATGCTGAATATGAATCGCTGATAAGGCAACGGACACTTCGGCGTGCACCGACCCTTGCTGCATGGGCAGCGGCGATTCTGCGATAATCCATACGGAAAGCGGTATGGTGAAAGCGCCGCGGCCGGCGGCGATCATGGAGCAGGCAGCTAACCTGCAGCCCAGATCGTCGGCCGGCTTTTTCTGTGCCCCGGTTTGAAGCAGTTCAATTCACTTCTTGCGGCAGAGCAGTGATTATGCTATGATAGCGCAAGCTATTCAAATCGGAAAAGAGGAATGACAAGTGAACGGTATTTCGGCCTTTTTGAAAAAGAAGAAGATCGTCATTTCCGCCAAACGCTACGGCATCGACGCCCTGGGCGCGATGGCGCAGGGCCTGTTCTGCTCCCTGCTGATCGGCACGATCATTCGCACGCTGGGGCAGCAATTGGGGATACAGTACCTTGCGGATATCGGCAGCTACGCGATGGCGATGTCGGGACCGGCGATGGCGGTGGCCATCGGTTACGCGCTTGCGGCGGACCCGCTGGTGCTCTTCTCGCTGGCGGCGGTGGGCTGGGCGGCCAACGCGGAAGGCGGCGCCGGCGGACCGCTGGCCGTGCTGATCATCGCGATTGTGGCGGCGGAATGCGGCAAGGCCGTCTCCAAGGAGACGAAGATCGACATCCTGGTGACGCCGGCCGTCACAATCCTCATCGGCGTGGCGCTGGCCAAGCTGATCGCGCCGCCCATCGGGCAGGCGGCTTCCGCCTTCGGCCTCATGATCGACAGCGCGACGAAGCTGGCGCCCTTTGCGATGGGCATCGCGGTGTCCGTGCTGGTGGGCATCGCGCTGACGCTGCCCATCTCCTCGGCGGCGATCTGCTCCGTGCTGGGGCTGACCGGCATCGCGGGCGGCGCGGCCGTGGCGGGCTGCTGTGCGCAGATGGTCGGCTTCGCCGTGATGTCCTATAAGGAAAACGGCGTCGGCGGCCTCGTCAGCCAGGGGCTGGGCACCTCCATGCTGCAGATGCCCAACATCGTGAAAAACCCGCGCATCTGGCTGCCGCCCATCGTCACTTCCGCCATCACCGGCCCCGTCGCGACCTGCGCCTTCCGCCTGCAGATGAACGGCGCGCCGATCAACTCCGGCATGGGCACGTGCGGCCTGTGCGGCCCCATCGGCGTGGTGACGGGCTGGCTTGCACCGACGGAGGAAGCGCTTTCGAGGGGCGCCGCGGCGCTGACGCCCGGAGCGTTTGACTGGCTGGGCCTGGTGCTGGTGTGCTTTGTGCTGCCGGCCGTGCTCTCGGCGCTCTTGGGCAGCCTGTGCCGGAAACTGGGATGGATCCGGGAAGGCGACCTGCGCCTGCCGTGACAAGGCAATAAAAAGTCTCCCGCCGGAAGCGGCGGGAGCTTTTGCATACCCTTCAGTGAATGGGGGAGGGACCGCCGTCCGCTTTGCCGGAGAAGAAGGCGGAGCGCAGGAAGAGGAGGGAGAGCGCCGCGGCGATCGTCCAGCCGACGGGCCAGGCGCACCAGATGCCGACGGAGCCCAGCGCCGTGCGGGAGAGCAGGACGGCGAGGAGTACGCGCAGGATGAGATCGGTGAAAGTGGCCGCCATGAATGATTTCATCAGCCCAGCGCCGCGCAGCACGCCGTCTGCCGCCAGCTTGGCGGAGACGACGACGTAGAACGGCGAGAGGATGCGCAGGAAGATCCGGCCCGTGTCCATGGCCGCTTCCGTCGGCGCATCCATGAACAGGCGCAGAAAGAAGTCGCCGAAGAAGAAGTAAGCGGCGGCCAGGGGCAGGCCCAGCAGCCAGACCATGCGGAGGCCGGCGAAGAAGCCCTGACGGATTCGGTCCGTCCTGCCGGCGCCGAGGTTCTGCGCGGTGTAGCTGGAAATGCCGTTGCCCAGCGTCATAAACGAGGTGATGACCAGGTTGTTGAGCTTGACCGCGGCCGCGTAGCCCGCGATGACCCCGGCGCCGAAGCTGTTGATGACGCCCTGGATGACGAGGTTGCCAACGGAGATGAAGCTCTGCTGCAGCGTGCTGGGGATCGCGATACCCAGAATCTTGCGCAGCAGCGTCGCGGAAAAGAGGGCGGGGCGCCTGGCCGTCGGGACGGCGGCGAGGCGGCGCAGCACGGCCGCCACGGCCAGTACGCAGCTGACGCCCTGGCACAGGAAGGTGGCCCAGGCCACGCCCGCCACGCCCATGTGCAGCCGCGTTACGAACAGGATATCCACGAGGATGTTCGCGCTGGAGGAAAAGGCGAGAAAGAGAAACGGCGTGCGCGAATCGCCCAGCGCGGTGAAAATGCCCGTGGCGATGTTGTAAAAGAAGAGGAAGGGCAGCCCGCAGATGTAAATGGACAGGTACAGCGCGGAATCGGCGAGCAGTTCTTCTGGCGTGCGGATGACGGCGAGCAGCGGCCGGCAGCCCGGCAGCCCGAAGAGCATCAGCAGGAGACAGACCGAAGCGGCCAGCAGCGCGGAGGTGGAGACGGCCGTCTTCATCTTCGAATAGTCCCTGGCGCCGAAGAGCTGCGAGACGATGACGGAGCAGCCCATGTTGCAGCCGAAGGCGAACGCGAGGAAGATGAGCGTCACCTCGTAGCTGTTGCCTACGGCGGCCAGGGCGTTTTCGCCGATGAATTTGCCGGCGACGAGGCTGTCCGCGATGTTGTAGAGCTGCTGGAAGATCACGCTGCCGAAAAGCGGCAGGCAGAAGCGCCAGAGGACGGCGGAGGGTTTACCGGCGGTGAGATCTTTGTTCATGAGGCAGAATCCTTTGTCCCGATGATCGGGCGAGAAAAAGCCGGGCGTCTGCGCGCCCGGCTGCGGTGCGGGGAATATTACAGCTGCGGTCCGGCGGCGACCAGCGCCTTGCCGGCCTCGTTGCCCTCGTACTTCACGAAGTTCTTGATGAAGCGGGAGGCCAGATCCTTCGCCTTCGCTTCCCACTCGGAGGCGTCGGCATAGGTGTCGCGCGGGTCGAGGATCGCGGGATCGACGCCCGGCAGAGCGGTGGGCACCTCAAAGTCGAAGTAGGGGATCTTCTTGGTGGGCGCGCTCAGGATGGCGCCGCTCAGGATCGCGTCGATGATGCCGCGGGTATCCTTGATGGAGATGCGCTTGCCGGTTCCGTTCCAGCCGGTGTTGACCAGATAGGCCTTGGCGCCGCTCTTTTCCATCTTGCGCACGAGCTCCTCGGCGTACTTCGTGGGATGCAGCTCCAGGAAGGCCTGGCCGAAGCAGGCGGAGAAGGTGGGCGTGGGCTCGGTGATGCCGCGCTCCGTGCCGGCCAGCTTCGCGGTGAAGCCGGAGAGGAAGTAGTACTTCGTCTGCTCAGGAGTCAGCACGGAAACGGGGGGCAGCACGCCGAAAGCGTCCGCGGAGAGGAAGATGACGTTCTGCGCATCGGGGCCGGCGGAGATGGGCCGCACGTTCTTTACGATCTTCTCGATGTGGTCGATCGGGTAGGAGACGCGGGTGTTCTCGGTCACGCTCTTGTCGGCGAAGTCGATCTTGCCCTCGCCGTCCACGGTCACGTTCTCCAGCAGCGCATCGCGGCGGATGGCGTTGTAGATGTCCGGCTCGGATTCCTTGTCGAGGTTGATGACCTTGGCGTAGCAGCCGCCCTCGAAGTTGAAGACGCCGTTGTCGTCCCAGCCGTGCTCGTCGTCGCCGATCAGCAGGCGCTTGGGATCGGTGGACAGGGTCGTCTTGCCCGTGCCGGAGAGGCCGAAGAAGATGGCGGTGTTTTCGCCGTTCATATCGGTGTTCGCGGAGCAGTGCATGGAGGCGATTCCCTTGAGGGGCAGGTAGTAGTTCATCATGGAGAACATGCCCTTCTTCATCTCGCCGCCGTACCAGGTGTTCAGGATGACCTGCTCACGGCTGGTGACGTTGAAGGCCACGACCGTCTCGGAGTTGAGGCCCAGCGCCTTGTAGTCCTCGCACTTCGCCTTGGAAGCGGTGTAGACCATAAAGTCCGGCTCGAAGCAGGCGAGCTCTTCCTCAGTGGGCTGGATGAACATGTTGCGCACGAAGTGGGCCTGCCAGGCGACTTCCATGATGAAGCGCACGGCCATGCGGGTATCCTTGTTGGCGCCGCAGAAGGCATCGACCACGTACAGCTTCTTGCCGGAGAGCTGATCCTTGGCCAGCTTCTTGACCTTCTCCCACACTTCCTGGGACATGGGGTGGTTGTCGTTCTTGTACTCGTCGCTCGTCCACCAGACGGTGTCCTTGCTGTTCTCGTCCATGACGATGTACTTGTCCTTGGGGGAACGGCCGGTGTAGATGCCGGTCATGACGTTGACAGCGCCCAGCTCGGTCAGCTGGCCCTTGTCAAAGCCCGTGAGGGAAGGATCCATTTCGTCCTTGAAAAGCTGCTCGTAAGAAGGATTGTAGACGATCTCCTTGGTGCCGGAGATGCCGTACTTCGTCAGGTCGATGTTCGCCATCTGAAATCAGCTCCTTTTTCTTATTCCGCAAAAAAGCGGTTCGGGTTATCAAAAATCCGTCAACATATAATATAGAACAAAAAACAGGCCGCGTCAATCGGCCTGTTCGTCGAAAACTTCACAGGGTTTTGTGTTGATTTGGCAAAACAGAGGGGGACAGAAAGGCTTAACCTGTCAGTCCGCGTCCCGGAAAACCGGCTGGTAGACGGTTTCGCCCTCGTAGGTATAGCCGTAGGCGCTGCGGGCTTCGCCGGTCTGCCAATCCTCGCTCTCACAGAGGACCACGGCGCGGCGCAGCGACTCGTTCTGCCGCAGGGCGGAAAGGTAGCGCGCTTCGGCTTCCAGACGCTCCTGCTCATAGGTGGGGGTATGGTCGATGCCGATCAGCATCGCCACGACGACCAGCAGAAGGAAGCACGCGAGCAGGCGGTAGGGCCGCTGCACGGCGGCCCTTTGGCGCGGACGGTACCAAGCGCGGTTTCTCGTATCAATGGCGTAAATCATGGCTTCCTCCGTTGATCAAAGGCTGTACAGGCGGGGACGGGCGCCGGCGGACAGGACGTCGTCCAGCAGCGCGGCCTGGTGTTCGGTGGGCGCTGTCCGCTCGTCCACGGCGCCCAGCACGTGGCCGAGGCAGATGACGCCGCCCAGTTCGTCGGGCGTGCGAACGGCAAAGGCGGGGTTGTGGCTGTGCAGGCCGTCCCTGCGGTACTCCTTGATGATGCCTTCGCCGTCTTCCAGGCGGAAGATACCGATTTCCCCGGGGTTAAGGGCCGTGCGGCGTTCCACCAGCACGCGGCAGCCGTCGGGAAAAGTCGGCTCCATACTGTGGCCGGAGACCCGGACGATAAAGTCGGCGCGGCCGGCCGCCCCCTCCCGCGGGAGGTAAGCGAAGCTTTCCTCCGTGCCCGCGTCCAGCGGGTGGCCGCTGCCGGCGGCGAAGTAGAGCTCATACTGCGGCAGGCGGAGGTAATCGTCCCTGTGCTCCTCGAGCCAGGCCTGGTCGTATCCGCGCACCATACTCTGCATCAGCGCATCGCAGCTGGCCTTGTCGTAGACGTTCAGCCTGCGGTAAAGGGCAAGGTGGTCGCGCTCCTTTCGGGAGAGCTGCACCGCGGCGGCGCGGCAGCCCAGCAGGGCGTCGGCGCTGATGCCCAGCAGCCGGCACAGCGGCGCGATGAGCGAAAGATCGGGGCGGGCGCTGCCGCTCTCCCAGTTGGTCACCGCGTTTTTGGTGACGCTGAGCGCGGCAGCCAGCTGTGCCTGGGTGAGCCCGGCGGCCAGGCGGCCGGAGCGGATGCGTTCGCCGATTTCGGAGCGCTTGCGCT
Source organism: uncultured Eubacteriales bacterium (assembly GCA_902781095.1). Classification (GTDB taxonomy): domain Bacteria; phylum Bacillota; class Clostridia; order Christensenellales; family Aristaeellaceae; genus Ventricola. The sequence goes on along the minus strand of CACZHW010000001.1, from coordinate 164,703 downwards.
CTGTTTCGGTGGATTTGACGGGCATGAGGGACATCCTTTCTGAACCATAAACCCGGAAAAGGTAAGCAAATCTGTTTCGATGACCGGAGTATAGCACAGAACCGGTTACCTTGTAAAGAGGGGACGGACGGTAAAGACAAAAAGATTTGTCCGTCCGGCTGAAAGCCGACCCAGCGCTTAAAATTGTAGATTGTACAAAAATGATCAAAAACTGTTGTCTGAAGGGCAACAAAGTTGCAGTTTTGTTCGTTTCACAGTTGCAATAACGGTTGGAGTTTGATATGCTGACCCTATTCCAAACGCGCGTTAACGCGATGAAGCGCAGAAAGGGCGTTTGGGGGAATGACAAAGTTCGGAGGCGAGGGCATGTCCAGGCTGCGGGGCGGGTCCCGGAGGGGAAGCTGCGGCGCGGGCCTTACTGCCGTCCCCTTTCTCGCGGGGCTGGGCGCGGGCGCTGTGCTGGCGCTCCTCTCCGGCGCGCGTTCCCTGTCGGATCTCCTGTTCTGCGCGGGCAGCGGGTTCCTCATCGCGGCGCTCGTGCGCACTCTGTCTAACCTTCGCATGTTCGCCTCCTTCAGCTGGGGGACCCGGATGCTGAAGCGGCTGTTTACGGGAGAGGCGAGGAGCGGACGGGAGGAGACGGAGGATTACGCCCGGTACAGGGCCGGCCTCGGCGGGCACAGGGACGCGCCGCTGCTGTGGGCGGCCGCGGTGATCCTGCTGGCGTTAGCCGCGCTTACGGCGCGGTTTGCATAACAAACGCGATCATAAACCAGACAGTCGAAGGAGTGAAACGCATGAAGAAGCTGCTGATCCTGGCGCTCGCGCTCACGATGGCGCTGTGCCTGACCGTCTCCGCTTCCGCGGAAAAGGTCTTCCACTATTATCTGACGAGCGATACGGAGACGCTGAACGGACAGAACTCCGTACAGAGCAACGTCAACACGCCGGCGACCTACTGCCAGGCGACGCTTTACCGCGCAGTGGCAGACGAAGACGGCCTGAATTACCATTACGAGCCGGAAATCGCCGCCAAGCTCCCCGAGCCGGTGGAAGGACAGGAGAACACCTGGCGCATCGAGCTTGACCCCAGGGCCTGCTGGGCCAACGGCGATCCGATCAACGCCGACACGATGATCTACTCCTACAAGATGGGACTGGATCCCGTGCTGTCCAACCAGATGGCGGACTTCATCTCCGATCAGGACATCACCATCCTGAACGCCAAGGCGTACAGCCTGCAGACCGCGGAAGCCCCCGTCGCCTGGGAGGACGTGGGCATCAAAAAGATCGACGACTATACGCTGGAGATCGTGACGGACGGCGAGGTCAGCGCCACCAACATCTGCTCCCACTTCACCACGCGCGCCGTCGTGCCGGTATACGAGCCGCTCTATGAGGCGGGCATGGCCTCCGACCGCACCAGCACCACCTACGGCTCCACCATCGACATGTGGATGTGCTCCGGCCCGTACAAGCTGGACAGCTGGGTGTTCGGCAGCGTGCAGACCTACGTGCGCAACGAGAATTACTGGCATCCGGAGTGGTTCCACTATGACAAGGTCGAGGTCCGCATCATCCCCGAGATGAACGCCCGCGTGGAACTCTGGGAGAAGGGTGAGCTGGACTACCTGGCGCCCGACTCCAACGTCATCGAGACCTACATCGACGACCCGCGCACCGTCCAGTACGAGAGCGCGACCGTCTACCATATCGACCTCAACTGCAAGAACCCCAACAACCCGCTGACGGCGAACCACAACTACCGCAAGGCGATGTATCATGCCATCAACCGCGAGGTCATCGCCCATGACCTCTTCGGTTATCAGGAGCCGACCGGCACCTATGTCAACGGACAGGCCGGCATGTTCTCCGAGGGCGGCCTCACCTACCGTGAGAGCGAGCAGGGCAAGGCCGTGACCGCGATGGTCGAGTCCTGGGGCCCGGCGGGCTACAACCCGGAGATGGCCCGCGAGTACCTGGCCAAGGCGTACGAGGAGTGCGGCCTTTCCGAGGATACCGTGCTGACGCTGTGCTTCGCCTACGATCCGTCCGAGGCCCACTGGAACGCGACGGCGCAGTACCTGCAGCAGGAGCTGCCGGTGATCTTCGAGGGCAAGGTCAAGATCGTCTTCGACACCTACTCCGGCATTTCCACTACGGTGTACAAGCAGCAGCACGACACCTGGGACTTCTCGCCCAACGACTGGACGCGCGGCGCGAGCCGGACGTACCCCTACACCTGCTTCTACTACTATCTGAGCAGCTACAGCAGCCATCCGAACAACTTCTTCGACGAGGAATTCGAGGCGCAGTACGCGGTCTGTGACAGCGACGAGGTCAAGGCGGACTACAACCGCATGCTGGACGAAACCAAGAAGCTGGAGGAGATCTACCTGGAGAAGGTCATCCACATCCCGGTCGTGCAGGAGACCTACTACGAGATGTTTGCCGACAGGCTTACCATTCCGGTGGAGACCTATCTGCCGAGCTTCGGCTGGGGCCTGCCCTTCGGCGACATCGAGGAATAATCCGTCCCGCAAGTCGCGGAATGGCCGCGCTGAAAAAGGGAAAACGGCCTGACAAGTCGAATTTCTTTCACGGGTATACGCCGCCTGGCGCGGCGTATGCCTGTGTTTGCATTTTATACCGAGATCAGGAGTAGTCATGTTCAAGTATGTGCTGGGGCGCCTGGGCGCCATGCTGCTCACGCTCTTTCTGGTGATGACGCTGTCCTTCTGGGTCATCCGGCTGATGCCGATGACCATCTTTGAGAACCCGGAGGTTTCCCCCGAGGTGCAGCGCAGGCTGGAAGACCGGATGCACCTGCACGAGCCGATGATCGTGCAGTACTATTACTTTATCGAGGGCATCGTCACCCGCGGCGATTTCGGCACGTCCGTCAAAATCCGCCCGGGCCTGGCCGTCTTCGACATCATCCGGGAGCGCATCCCGCCCACGATGCTGCTGAACTTCTTCTCGCTGTTCATCTCCATTCCGCTGGGCATCATAGCCGGCACGATTGCGGCGCTGAGGCGCAACACCTGGGCGGACAACGTCATCTCCTTCCTCATCGTCATCTTCATCTCGGTGCCGTCGTTCGTCTTCGCGTCCCTGCTCCAGTACGTGTTCGCCTTCGCCGTACCGCTGTTCCCGACGCTGTATAACGCGCAGGCGCCGACGGTCTGGGCGGCCTTCCATTCCATGGTGCTGCCCATCGTGGCGCTCTCGCTCAACCCCATCGCGACGATCGCGCGCTACCTGCGCGGCGAGCTCATCGAGACGCTCTCCTCCGAGTACATGCTGCTGGCGCGCACCAAGGGCCTGACACAGAAGGAAGCGACCTGGCGCCACGCGTTCCGCAACTCGCTGGTGCCCATCGCCAATACCATCATCCCGCTGATTACGGGCATCATGGGCGGCTCGCTGGTCATCGAAAAGATCTTCGCCGTGCCCGGCGAGGGCGGCCTGCTCGTGGATTCAATCCTGGGCGGCGACCACTTCCTCACGGTCGCGCTGCTCATCTTCTACTCGTTCATCAGCCTCGTCACGATTTTCGTGGTGGACGTGTCCTACGGGATCATCGATCCCCGGATCAGAATCGGAGGCGGCAAATGATCGTCGAAAGAGACCGCCTGCCCGAGGAGCTGCAGTCGATCCCGGCCGAGGAGTTCCGGCGCTCGGAGAGGGACTGGCAGACGGACGAGCGCTTTACGACCGAGCCGATCGGCTTTTACAAGGACGCGCTGCGCCGCCTGTTTTCAAACAAAGTCTCCGTCGTCAGCCTCGCGGCCATCGTCATCATCATCGTTCTGGCCCTCATCGTGCCGAATGTGACGGGCTACGGCTACACGGAGCAGAACGTCAAGCAGAAAAACCTGCCTTCCAAGGTGCCGGGGCTTTGCCGGCTGGGTATACTGGACGGGACGCGCGTGCTCACCAACATCAAAAAGACCTCCATCAGCGATCCCAAGCGCTACCCGGAGGGCTGCGTGCTGGAGGTCATCCGCGAGTACAAGGCGGGCAAGCAGACCGTGGTGGATGTGAAGGTCGATTATTACAAGTACTGCGGCGTCCCGGAGGGCGAGTACCACTGGATGGGCACGGATTACCTGGGCCGCGACATCCTGACGCGCCTATTCAAGGGCACGCGCATCTCGCTGATGATCGCCTTCCTCTCGGTGGTGACCAACCTCATCATCGGGGTCGTCTACGGCTCTGTCGCGGGCTACTACGGCGGGCGTGTGGATCTGTTCCTCACGCACCTGGCCGAGGTGCTGGACGGCCTGCCCTACATCGTGGTGACCATCCTGTTCATGCTCTGGCTGGGCAGCGGCATGCTCTCCATCGTGCTGGCGCTCACCGTCACGGGATGGATCGGCACGGCGCGGCTGACGCGCGCGCAGTTCTACCGCTACAAGGGGCGTGAATACGTGCTGGCGGCCCGGACGCTGGGCGTGCCGGACAAGAAGCTGATCTTCCGCCACATCCTGCCCAACACGGTCGGCCCGCTGATCACGCGCGCGATGATCGCGGTGCCGGGCGCCATCTTCTCGGAGAGCTTCCTCGCGTACATCGGCCTGGGCATCAAGCCGCCGGAGCCTTCCATCGGCATCCTGCTGTCCGAGGGGCAGAAGGTGCTGCTGCAGTATCCGAACCAGACGTTTTTCCCGGCGGTGCTCATCTCCGTGCTGATGATCGCCTTCAACATGCTCTCCAACGGCTTGCGCGACGCGATGGACCCCAGCCGCAGAGGGGAGGACTGAGCATGGACAACGACGTTATCCTGAGCGTGCGGGACCTGCGCGTCTCCTTCAGAGCCTACGGCGGCATCGTGCAGGCGGTCCGCGGCGTCAGCTTCGACCTGCACCGCGGCGAGACGCTGGCCATCGTGGGCGAATCGGGTTCCGGCAAGTCGGTGAGCACCAAGGCCGTCATGGGCATCCTGCCGCCGAACGCTTTCATCGAAGAGGGAAGCATCCTCTACGCCGGCGAAGACCTTACGAAGGCGGACGAGTCCCGGATGCACGAGATCCGGGGCCACCGCATCGGTCTGGTGTTTCAGGACCCGCTATCCGCGCTCAACCCCATCATGAAGGTGGGCAAGCAGATCATGGAAGTGCTCGTGCGGCGCGGCATGAACAAGAAGGATGCGCGGAGCCGCGCGCTGGAATTGATGCGGGACGTGGGCATTCCGGAGCCGGAGCGGCGCATCGAGCAGTATCCCTTCCAGTTTTCCGGCGGCATGCGCCAGCGCATCGTCATCGCCATCGCGCTGGCGGGGGATCCGGAGATCCTCATCTGCGACGAGCCGACCACGGCGCTGGACGTGACGGTCCAGGCGAAAATCCTGGAGCTGATCAACACGATCAAAGAACAGCGCAATCTCTCCGTCATCTTCATCACGCATGACCTGGGGGTCGTGGCGCAGATGGCGGACCGGATCGCTGTCATGTACGCGGGCAAGATCGTGGAGACGGGAACGGCGGAGGAGATCTTCTTCGAGCCGGCGCACCCGTACACGTGGGCGCTGCTCTCCTCCATGCCGGATCTGGAGACGAGGGAGCGCCTGACGGCGATCCCGGGCGCGCCGCCCAACATGATCGCGCCCCCCGCGGGGGACGCCTTTGCCGCGCGCAACCGCTATGCGCTGGCGATCGACTTCAAGCGGGAGCCGCCCCTTTTCCGTCTGAGCGAAACGCATCTGGCGGCGACCTGGCTGCTGCATCCCTCCGCGCCGAAGGTGGAGATGCCGCGGGAACTGAAAGAGCGCATCCGGCGCATGAAGGAGGCGGGGAGCCGTGCCTGAGCAGGACAACATTCTGGAGGTCTCGCACCTGTGTCAGACCTTCACAAGCGGACACGGCAGCAACCGCATCGTGGTAAAGGCCGTGGACGACGTCAGCTTCTCCGTGCGCCGCGCAGAGACCTTCGGCCTGGTGGGAGAGAGCGGCTGCGGCAAGACGACGACGGGGCGGACCATCATCCGCCTGTACGATCCCACGAGCGGAACGGTTCGCTTCGGCGGCCGGGTGATCTCCGGAAAGATGACGCGGGAACTGTCTTCCTACCTCTCCTCGAACATCGCCATGATCTTCCAGGACCCCATCGAGTCCCTGAACCCGCGCATGACCATAGAGGAGATCATCGGCGAGGGGCTGCTGCTGCGCGGCGTCAGCCGGGCACGCGTGCACGAGGCCGTCGTGGAGATGCTGCACAAGGTCGGCCTCACGGAGGAGCACGCGACGCGGTACCCGCACGAGTTCTCCGGCGGCCAGCGCCAGCGCATCGGAATTGCGCGCGCGATGATCATCAAACCGAAGATGATCATCGCCGACGAGCCGGTCTCCGCCCTGGACGTCTCCATCCAGGCGCAGGTCATCAACCTGTTGAACGACCTCAAGGAGGAGATGGGGCTCACCATCCTCTTTATCGCGCACAACCTCAGCGTCGTCAAGTACTTCTCGGACCGCATCGGCGTCATGTACTACGGCAAACTCGTGGAGGTGGCCGAATCCGACGACCTTTACGCCAAGCCGCTGCACCCGTACACGCGGGCGCTGCTCTCCGCGATCCCGCAGCCCAATCCGCTGACGGAGCGGAAGCGGCAGCGCATCGACTACGTGCCGGAGCGCGACCACGATTACTCGCGGGAGAAGCCGGAGATGCGGGAGGTCGAGCCGGAGCACTTCGTTTACTGCAGCGAAAGCGAGCTGCGGGCGTACGAAAAACAGCTGGGGTAAACACAAAGACAGCGCGCAAAAGCGGGCTGTTTTTTTGTGGAGTTCCCTTCTTTTCTCATCGGGTTTGGCATGTTATACTGACCCGGATAACGGAGGAATGTGTAAGATGCAGGCAAAGAAGAGCACCGTGCGGGACATGACGTCCGGCTCCATCGTGGGGCAGATTATCGCCTTTTCCCTGCCGCTGATGCTGGGCAACATCTTCCAGATGCTGTACAACACGGTGGACGTCATCGTGGTCGGCAATTTCGTGGGCAAGGAGGCGCTGGCCGCCGTGGGTTCCACCACCATGATCGTCAACATGGCGGTGTTCTTTTTCAACGGTTTTTCAGTCGGCGCGGGGGTGGTCATCGCCCGCAATTTCGGCGCCAGGGATTTAAAGCGCCTGCACGTCGCCGTGGAAACGACGATGGCCATGACGCTGCTCTTCGGCGTGCTGTTCTCCGTGGCTGGGGCCTTTGTCACACGCCCGATGCTGCGCCTCATGTCCACCCCGGAGGACGTCTTTGCGGACGCCTCGACGTACCTGACGATCTATTTCGCGGGCATCGGGGGCCTGCTCATCTACAACATGGGCAGCTCCATCCTGCGCGCCGTCGGCGATACCCGCAGGCCGCTGTATTTCCTCACGCTCACCAGCGTGCTCAACATCATCCTGGACCTGTTCTTCGTCGTGGGGCTGCACGCGGGCATCGCAGGCGTCGCCTATGCCACGATCCTCTCGCAGGCGATCTCCGCGCTGCTGATCCTTTTGCTGCTGACGCGCACGCGGGAGATCTACCGCTTCGTCTGGCGGGACCTTTCGATCGACCCGGAGACGCTGCGGCACATCTTCTCCGTCGGCCTTCCTGCGGGGATCCAGTCGGTCATCACGGCGTTTTCCAACGTGTTCGTGCAGGGGTACATCAATTCCTTCGGCTCCAGCTGCATGGCGGGATGGAGCTGCTACAACAAGCTGGACCAGTTCATCATGCTGCCCATGCAGTCCATGGCAATGGCGGCCACGACCTTCGTCAGCCAGAACATCGGGGCCGGGAAAGAGGAGAGGGCCGACCGCGGAACGTGGACGACGATTGCGATGGCGCTCGGCGTAACGGGTGTCATAGCGGTGATCCTGTATGCCTTCGCTGAGCCGGCTGTCGGGCTGTTTACGAAGGATGCGTCGGTCATCGCCTTCGGCGCGCTGTTTATGCACACCAATACCTTTTTCCTGCTGTTCAACTGCGTGAACCACGTGATGGCCGGCGCGCTGCGCGGCAGGGGGGACGCCCGGGGGCCGATGGTCATCATGCTGATGACCTTCGTGGCAGTGCGGCAGGTGTATCTGTTCGTCCTGACGCGCTTTATCGCCAACACGCCGAGGCTCGTGGGCTTCGGTTATCCGGTCGGCTGGATGGCCTGCTTTGTGGCCGAGCTGACGTACTACCGCCTGAGGAAGGGCAAACTGAAAGAGCTGCCGCATTAAAGCGACAGCTCTTTTGAAACGGTGCGGTTATTCGTTCCACAGCCCTTCCAGGAAACGGCGGGCATAGGCGGGCCACTCGGCGCACTCCGGCAGGTTCAGCCAGGTCTGGTGGCCGGAGGTCTCCTCGCGGCACAGGGAGGAACCGTGTTTGCCGCGGGGGAAGAGGTGCACCTCTGCAGGTACGCGGCAGCGCGAGAGCGCGGAGGCGAAGAGCAGGGCGTTTTCCACGGGCACGGATTCGTCCGTCCAAGTATGCCAGAGGAAGGTGGGCGGCGTATCGGCGCTCACCCGGTTTTCCAGCGAGTACTGCGCCTGCACGGCCAGGTCCTCCGTCCCCGTCAGGTTGACGAAGGACTCCCGGTGCGCCGCCTCGCCGGCGGTGATCACGGGGTAGCAGAGCACGAGCGCGTCCGGCCTTATGTACTGCGGGGCGAGACCGGACCCCTCCCACACCTCGGGCTCGTTCCACAGCGTGCCGACGCTGGCGGCGCAGTGGCCGCCGGCGGAAAAGCCCAGCAGGGCGATGTGCCCGGGATGCGTGTGCAGCTCCTCCGCGTGCCTGCGCACGAAGGCGACGGCTGCCGCGGCGTCCCACTGCGGCTTGGGAAAGCGGTCCGGCGCGACGCGGTACCAGACGACGAAGGCGTTGTAGCCCTGCGCCGCGAAGTCCAGTGCGACGGGTTCGGTCTCCCGGGGAGAGACGTAGCGGTAGGCGCCGCCGCCGCAGATGACGACGGCAGGGCGGCGGATTTCGGCGTCGATTTCCGCCACGACGTCCGGACAATAGCAGTCGATGTCGACCCTGTGGCCGTCGGGCAGGCGGACGGATTCCCGCTTCAGGAGCATGGCGGAACCTCCTTCTCAGGCCTGTGCATCCGGGCAGATCAGCCGGACGCGGCGGACGCCGGGCACCTTCTGCACGGACGCGAGAAGCTCGTCCGCGCGGTCTGCGGGCACGCTGTCCAGGTCCAGCGCGGAAACGGCCCAGACGCCGCGGGAGCGGTTGACCATGTCCGAAATGTTGATGCCGAAGGCGGCGACGCCGGAGGTGATGGAGCTGAGCAGGTTCGGCACGTTCTCGTGGATGCAGAGAAGGCGCGGCTTTTCGCAGAGCCCCAGCTCCATCGCCGGCAGGTTGACGCTGTTGCGGATGATGCCGTGCTCCAGGTAATCGCGCAGTTCCTCGGCCGCCATCACGGCACAGTTTTCCTCGCTCTCCGGGGTGGAGGCGCCCAGGTGCGGCAGGCACAGTACGCCCTCGCAGGAGAGCAGGCGGTCGCTGGCGAAGTCGGTCACGTAGGCGGAGACAGTGCCGTCGCCCAGCGCGCCGATCAGCGCGTCCTCGTCCACGAGGCCGCCGCGCGCGAAGTTCATGATGCGGATGCCCTTGCGGCACAGGGAGAAGGCGCGCCGGCCGACAAGGCCGCGCGTCTTGTCGTTCAGCGGGACGTGGACGGTGATGAAATCGCACACGGAGAAGAGCGCGTCCAGCGAGTTTTCGTGGCGGACGCTGCGGGAAAGCTTCCACGCGTGTTCCACGGAGATCATGGGGTCGTAACCCACGACGTTCATGCCCAGGGCGACCGCCGCGTTGGCCACGAGCACGCCGATGGCGCCCAGGCCGATGACGCCCAGCGTCTTGCCGCGGAGCTCCGGGCCGACGAAGGCGCTCTTGCCCTTTTCGACTTCCTTCTCGATGGCCTCGCCGTGGCCGGAAAGGGTGCGCGCCCACTCAATGCCGCCCACGATATTGCGGCAGGAGAGGAGCAGGCCGGCGATGACGAGCTCGCACACGGCGTTGGCGTTGGCGCCGGGCGTATTGAAGACGCAGATGCCCTTCTCGCTGCACGCGTCGATGGGGATGTTGTTCGTGCCGGCGCCGGCGCGCGCGATGGCGAGCAGGCTTTCCGGCAGGGGCATGTCGTGCATCTTTGCGGAGCGCACGAGGATGGCGTCCGGTGCCTCCTCCTTGTCGCTCACGTGGTAGTGGGAGCCGAGCGGGCCGTAGATGGCCGGGGAGATGGCGTTGAGTGTCCTGATCGAATAATCCATGCTGGTGTACCTCTTATGCGTTTCGGGCTTCAAATTCCTTCATAAAGCTCACAAGGGCCTGCACGCCTTCCACGGGCATCGCGTTGTAGATGGAGGCGCGCATGCCGCCCACGATGCGGTGTCCCTTTACGTTGACCAGGCCGCGGGCAGCCGCTTCCTTTACGAAGCGGGCGTCGGTGTCGGGATCGCCGGTGACGAAGGTGACGTTCATGCGGCTGCGGTCGCGGCGCTCGGCGGTTCCGCGGAAGAGGCGGCTCTCGTCCAGGAAGCCGTAGAGGAGGTCTGCCTTCTCGATGTTGACCTTCTCCAGCGCCGCCACGCCGCCGCGCTCGCGGATCCACCTGAAGACCAGCCCGGCCACGTAGATGCCGAAGCAGTTGGGCGTGTTGAGCATGCTGTCCTTTTCAACCATGGTCTTAAAGTCCATCACCTTCGGCGTGATGGGCAGCGCGTGGCCCAGCAGATCGTCGCGGACCACGACGATCACCAGACCGGCGGGGGCGACGTTCTTCTGCGCGCCCGCGTAGATGAGGCCGAAGCGGGAGACGTCGTAGACCTCCGAGAGGATGTTGGAGGACATGTCGGCGACCAGCGGCACGCTGCCGGTGTCGGGCAGGCTGCTCCAGCGGGTGCCGTAGATGGTATTGTTGGTGGTGATGTGCACGTAGCGGGCCCCGGGATCGAGCGTGTAGCCGGGGATGTGCGTATAGTTGTCCTCCCGGGAGCTGCCGGCCACGCGCACGGTGCCGTACTTTCCGGCCTCCACGAGCGCGTTGTGGGCGAAGTTGCCGCTGTCCACGTAGTCGGCGCTGCCGCCCTGCATGAGGTTCATCGCGACCGCGGCGAACATCGCCGTGGCGCCGCCCTGCAAAAAGAGCACGCTGTAGCCTTCCGGGACGCCCATCACGTCTTTGAAGTCGGCCTTGGCCTGCTCGAAGATCTCCAGATACATCTTGGAGCGGTGGCTCATCTCCATGACGGACATGCCGGTATCCCCATAGCAGAGCAGCTCGCGCTGCACCTGTTCCAGCACGGGCAGGGGGAGCATGGAAGGGCCGGGAGCGAAATTGTATACGCGATCCATCCGTATCACCTCGTTTTAATTTTATAATGCGTTATCTTACCATGCCGTGCGGCCGTTTTCAAGGGAGACGGCCGCAAAAGCGCAAAAGCGGCGGCTATGCGCGCAGCGCGCGGCGCAGGGCGGTTTCGTCGAGCCCGGGCAGCGCGCCCAGAATCCGCCGGGTCAGGCAATCTTCCGACGCTTCCGGCGAACGCTCCTGCGGCAGGGCGAAGAAACCGGCGCCGAACCAGCGCTCCGGCAGGTCGAGCGCCGCGTTGCCCCAGCCGTACGGCTTGCCGGTTTTATCGAAACTGTACCGGAAATCGCAGAGGATCACGTCCGTGCCCATCTGCAGGCGGGTCAGCGCGGCATCGAATCCCTTCACAAGGCCGCATTCGCGCTTTGCGTGGCGCGAGAGGACGTTGGGGTGTGCGAGCAGATAGTCCATGAGGCGCTTGTCATTGAAGGGGATCAGGCCCTCTTCGAGGCGCTCTTCAAAGCTCAGGCCGCCGCGGCGGAGGTTCATGAGTTCCCCGAAGCAGTCCGGGCTGACGAAGGCGGCTTTGCCGCCGATGAACTTGCCGTAGACGCATCGCCGCCCTGCTGCAAGCTGCCCTTTCCACTCCCAGGGGCCTTCCTCGGAGGTGAACCAGACGGCGGGATCGATGGCCTCCGCCAGCGACCAGCCGGCGACGCGGTTTTTGAAAAAGGGGAGGATTCCGGTGCGCTCCACGGCTTCCTCCAGCTGGGAACAGGTGCGTATGCGCTGCATGATCGTGCCTCCGGCTGCGGCTGCAGCCCGGTCGTGTCCGGTTTGGTGACTGCGCCCATTATACCGAAAAAAGGCCATCCGCAGACGGCCTTTTTGAAAAGGAGCGGAATTTCGGCAAGTTTACACAGAAAGGGTCCCGTCTGTGTAGACCGTGCACCCCCCGACGACGGTGGCAAGGACAGGAATCTCGTGCAGTTTACGTGGGTCTGTCTCAAACGGGTTGCCGCCCAGCACGACGAAATCGGCCAGGTATCCTTTGCGGATCAGCCCCTTGCAGTGCTCCTCAAAGCTGGCGTGCGCGCCGGCGATGGTGAAGCTGTCCAGCGCCTCCTGCACGGTGAAGGCCTCGTCCGGCAGGTAGGGGCCCGTTCCGTCCAGCGAGCGGCGCGTGACGGCGCATTCGATGCCCTCCATCACGTCGGGCAGTTCCACGGGACAGTCGGACCCGTTGGAGACGCACACGCCGCCGGAGAGCAGGGTCTTCCAGCTGTAGCTCGTCCCGGCCAGTTCCGGCGGCAGGAGCTTTGTGACGATGTGGTTGTCGTAATCCAGGAAGATGGACTGCGCGTAGACGTGCAGGTTCAGCCTGCGGATGCGCTCCAGCTGATCGGCGCGCGAAACCTGGCAGTGCACCACGCCGTGGCGGTGGTCCGGGCGCGGGTGCTCGCGCAGCTCCAGCTCGATGGCGTCCAGAACCTGGTCCAGGCAGGCGTCGCCGATGGCGTGGATCGCGATCTGCAGGTTGTGGGCGTTGGCGTAGGAGACCATCCGGTTCATCTCTTCCGCCGTAAACAGGGAGAAGCCGCGGTTGCCGCTGTCATCGAGATAGGGCACCGTGAGGTGGGCCGTGCGGCTGCCCAGCGCGCCGTCCCCCAGCATCTTGAGCGGGCCGATGCGGAAGAAATCCGTGCCGGCGCCGGTCACGTTGCCGGCTTCGACGAAGCGGGCGAGCTCGCCGGGGGTGGTGAAGTTGCTTTGCTCGTAGACGCGGCAGGTCAACTCGCCCGCAGCTTCCAGCTCCCGGTACGCCGCGTTGACCGTCTCAAAGGGGATGCTGCGGAAGACGCAGTAATCGTCCGTCTGGGAGCTCGTGACGCCGTAACGGTTCAGCTGACGGCAGGCAAGGCGGATCATCTCCTTGAGTTCCTCCTTGTCCGGCAGGGGCAGCGCGGGCGTGAGCAGATCGATGGCATTGTCGTACAGACGCCCGTCCGGCTGCCCGTCTTCCATGCCGATGGCGCCGCCGGACGGCGCTGCCGTTTCGGCGGTGATGCCCGCGAGCTCCAGCGCGCGGGTGTTCGCCACGCAGCAGTGTCCGCAGCAGCGGGTGATCAGGATGGGGATTTCAGAAGAGATGCCGTCCAGATCGTGCCGGTCGGGCATGCGGCGGACGTCGGTGAAGTAATCCTGGTTCCAGCCGCGCCCGCGCAGCCACTGCCCCTCCCGCGGCGGATGCGCCGCGAGGTACGCGCGAAGGCAGGAAAGCAGGGAGGAGAGGCTGTCCGTGTGCCGGGCCAGCTGGGCCGCGTGCAGGGACTGGCCGAAGTTTAAAAGGTGCATGTGGGAATCGTTGAAGCCGGCGCAGACGAAGCGCCCGCCGAGGTCGACGAGCCGGTCCGACGGGGCGGCCAGGGCGAGGACGTCCCCGTCGCTGCCGACGGCGGTAAAGACGCCGTCCTCCTCCGCGAAGGCCTGCTGCAGGGGACCCCTGCCCGTGTAAACCACGCCGTTATGATAGAGCGTTCTCATAGGGTTGTGTGCTCGCTTTCTTCCTCATAGAAAAGGTGGGTGTTTGCGTCGACCTCGCCGATGTGCAGGTAGCGGGCCTTGTAGTCCTTCAGCAGGCGGAAGTAATCGCCGGAGAGGATGAGGATGACCGCCACGTTGATGAAGGTGGGGACGGCGGAGGTGATGTCCACCACCGTCCAGATGAAGCCCTGGTTGTTCGTCTTGACCAGGTAGATGGTCCACAGCAGGCCGGGCAGGGCGCGGCAGGCGTAGAAGACCTTCATGAGGAGCTTCTTCCAGCCGGCGTCGTCGTTGCCGATGTGTTCCAGGATGGCGAGGTAATAGGTGAACCAGCCGCCGGAGGTCGTGACGGTGAAGACCACCATGACGAGCGCTAGCAGGTAGGAGCCGGCCTGGCCGAAGCCCTGTGCAAAGGCGCTCAGGGCCAGTGTACCACCGTTCGTGCCGTCTGTCCACGTACCGCTGAGGATGACGGCCAGCGCGGTGATCGTGCAGATGACGAAGGTGTCGAAGAAGACCTCGAAGGATCCCCACAGGCCCTGCTCCACGGGGTGCTCCGTCTTGGCAGAGGAGTGGATCATGGGCGAGGTGCCCCAGCCGGCCTCGTTGGAGTAGACCGCGCGGGCCATGCCCACGCGCACCATCTGGCTGACCGCACAGCCGGCGAAGCCGCCGACGGCCGCCGTGCCCGTGAAGGCGTTGGTGAAGATGGAGGCGAAGGCGCCGGGGACGGCGGGAAGGTTGACGAGAATCATCACGATGCCCATCAGGACGTAGACGACGCTCATGATCGGCACGAGGCGGGAGAAGATGCTGGCGACGCCTTTCGTGCCGCCGCTGGTGATGAAGAAGGTGATGACGGCGAGCACCGCGCCGACCAGGATGATGCCCTCGATCGTGAGGGAACCGATGTGCAGGTCGCCCAGATGCAGGGCGCCGGAGACCACCTGTGCAGCCGTCAGCGTGGAGGAAGTGACGAAGAAGGTGGAGAAGATGCCGATGGCGAAGATGACGCCGGGAATAAGCCAGAGTTTTCCCCAGCCGCGCTTCTCCCCCAGGCCGAGTTCCATATAGTAGGTCGGGCCGCCGTAGGTATCGCCGTTCTCCTTGTGCTTGCGGTAGTAAAGGCCCAGCGTGACCTCCACCTGCTTGAGGATCATGCCCAGCGCGGCCGTCATCCACATCCAGAAGATGGCGCCCGGGCCGCCGGCCGCGACGGCGGTGGCGACGCCCGCGATGTTGCCGAAGCCGACGGTGCCGCCGATGGCGGTTGCGATGGCCTCAAAGGGGCTCAGCATGCCTTCCCGGTTGCTGAGGTTCTGGCGTTTGCCGCTGAAGACCGTGCCGATCGTATGCTTCCAGATGCGCCCGAAATAGCGGAACTGGAAGAAACCGGAGCGGACGGTGAAGTACAGGCCGGTCGCCACCATGAGCACGATGAGGGGAAGTCCCCACAGGACGCCGTCGAGCCAGTTCAGAAATGCGATCATACAAAAACACCTCTCTTGATGTTGATGTCGATCAGCAGGCGAGAGGTTTATTGATACCGGCGGCAAATGCAAGGGGCAGCGGTAGAAACCACTGCCCCCAAAATGCCTTTTGAGTCAATAGCTCCTCTACATTTGCAAATGTAGGAGTCTGCAGCCTGTTCGGTTGCATCCCAACTCGCGGGCCTGTGCCGGCCCTGCGGTTTCGGCGGAGCTCCCTTCCCGGGTGAACTCAGGCGACTGCACGATCTCGCGCACCCGTACTCATGAGCCCCGCGCCTCTATTGCTGATTCGATTGCACGCATTATAACGTGTGGTTTGTCATGTGTCAATAGATAATGCCGTAAAGTTGTAATTTGTACAAATGCAAGGGGAGGGCGCAGACCGGATCACCCGAAGGGACGGAAAAGAGGGAGAAATCTTGCCCGACTTCGCCGGCAGGTGCTATACTGCATAAAAGAGCTGCTGAGGGGGCGCGGCGGGAAGGACGGATGACGGATGAAAGGATTGAAACGGACCGGTTTACTGTTTCTGGCGCTGTTGCTTGCAACCTGCACTGCGGCCGGCGCGGAGACCTTTACCGTGCGGCGCGCGGACGGTGTGGGCGCGGAGGTCTCTTCCATCAAAACGGCGAGCTTCGGCTGGTACCTCTTTCTGCCGGCGTATATGAAAGGCACGCCGCTCACGCTGGAAATGAAGGACAGCGTCACGCTGAAGACGGAGAAGGATTCGCTGAAGACAGGCGCGACCTTCACTCTGTCGGGCGGGGAGACGCTCCATACTGTCCAGGGCAAGTACACGGACACCATCCACGTGATGGCGGGCTGCCTGCCAGCCCTGCACCTGACCACGGAGAAGGGGGGCCTGGCACGCGTGCAGGCGGACAAGGACCACAAGGAGAAGGCGGACCTGCTGGCGCTCTCCGCGGGCGGAGACGTGCTCTGGAGCGGGGCGCTCAAGAACATGAAGGGGCATGGGAACGCCACCTATCAGTTCAAAAAGAAGAGCTACCAGATCCAGTTCAAGAACAAGACGGATATCCTGGGGCTGTCGGCGCAGAAGAAGTTTATCCTGCTTGCCAACCAGCATGAGAACTCCCTGCTGCGCAACCGCATCACCTTCGACCTGGCCCGGGGCGCGGGCCTTCGCTACACCCCGGGCTCCAGGGCCGTCGACCTTTTCGTCAACGGCGAGTATCTGGGCTGCTACCTGCTGTGCAACAAGGTGACGGTCTCCTCCGGCAGCGTGGACGTCCTGGACGCGGAGGAGATGATTGAGGCGGCCAACCCGGAGCTGGCGGAAAGGGAGGTCGTCCCCTCCGCGTACGGGTCCCGGAAAGCTGAGAAAGGGACGTACAAAGGCGTCGTCTGGCCGCAGGAGCCGGAGGACGTGACCGGCGGCTACCTGCTGGAGCTGGAGTACGACAAGCGCTACCCGGACGAGGCCAGCGGCGTGGTGACGGGAAGGGGACAGAGCATCGTCGTCAAATCGCCGGAATACATGACGATGGCGCAGGGCGAGTACGTGAGCAGCCTGCTGAACAGCTTCGAACGCGCGATCTTCTCGAAGGACGGGACGGATGCCCAGACCGGCCGCCACTACACCGAGCTGGCGGACAGGGAGTCCCTCGTGCGCAAGTACATGGTCGAGGAGATCAGCAAGAACTACGACGGGAACAAGAGCAGTCAGTTTTTCTACAAGGACAGCGACGACGTCGACCCGCTGCTGTACGCGGGCCCCGTCTGGGACTACGATTCCGCCTGGGGCAACTACGCAGGCGAAGGACGGCTGGATATCGCCGCGCCGGAGGGGCTGACGGTGGGCGGTATCGTCTCCGAACACGGATGGTGGGCGGCAATGGCCCACCGAGACGACTTTGCCGCGGAGGTCTCCGCCACGTGGACGGCGGTCTACCGGCCGATGCTGCAGGTGCTGACCGGCGATCTCGCGCCGTGGGACGGATGCCCCGTCGCGCCGCTCTCCGAGCTGGCGGCGGAGATGGACGCCTCGGCCCAGATGAATTTCAAACGCTGGAACATCTTTAACGCCTCCAACCGTGCCGTCAAGACCGGCGCGACCTACGCAGAGAACATCGAAACGCTGACGCAGTGGATCCGCGACCGGGTCGCCTTCCTCGACAGCAAGTGGTGAGGAACCGCATCCACCGCGGCGGGTGCAGGTTCCCTTCCACCATTCGCAGAGCGAACGGTCCCCTCCCCTTTCAGGGGAGGCAAGGACGACTGTGAAGCTTTCTGAGGCCTGGCTCCCCCTCTGGGGGAGCTGACAGCTCTTGCGGGCTGACTGAGAGGGCACAGTATGCTTTTCCCACACACCCTTGGCAACAAAGAGAGAATGAGGGGATCCAGATGAAGTTTTTCCATCTTGCCGATTTGCACTTCGGCAAGCAGCTGGGCGGTATTCCGCTGTCGGAGAAGGACGGCAGCCAGGAATACTGGTGCCGGCAGTGCCTTGCGGCCGTGGAGGCCGAGCGGCCGGACTGCGTCCTGATCGCGGGCGACGTGTTTGACCGCAGCCAGCCTGGGGCAGAGGCGAGAGCGCTGGCCTCGTGGTTTTTGACGGAACTGGCCGGGCGCACGAAAGTCCTGATGATTGCGGGGAACCACGATTCCGGGGAGAACGTGGGATACCTGTCCGGCCTGCTGAAGAAGCAGGGGCTCTACGCGGCGGGGCGCATCGAAAGGGCGCTGCCGCGGGTCGAACTGGAGGACGGGTTCGGGAAGGTCGTCTTCTGGCTGATGCCCTACTTCTTTCCGCTGCTGGTCAAGGAAACCCTGTCAGAGGAGAATCTGCGCACCTACACGGAAGCCGCCGCGGCGCTGCTCGGGGCGCAGGAAATCGACGAAGGCGTGCGCAATGTGCTCGTCGCACACCAGTTCGTGACGGACGGCGAGACGGAACCGGAGCGCGGCGGGAGCGAAACCAGCATCGGCGGCATCGGCCAGATCGACGCCGGGAAGGCGGGCTTCGGCATCTTCGATTACGTCGCGCTGGGGCATATCCACAGGCCGCAGAAGGTCGGCAGGGACACGGTGCGCTACGCGGGCGCACCGCTGTGCTATCACTTCAGCGAGGCAGGGGAAACGGACGAGGGCAACGGCCGGCTGGGAATCCTCGTGGTGGAACTGGGCGCGAAGGGGGAAGCGGTCCGGCTGCGGCGCATCGGGACAGCGCCGCTGCATCCGCTGCGTACGATCCGCGGACGGCTTTCGGACATCCTGGAGGCGGAGCGGACAGATCCGCGCCGAAACGAATACGTGCGCGTGCTGCTGGAGGATGAGATCCTGCCGCAAAACGCCCGGGAGAGCCTGGAGGCGGCGCTGGCGGAGAAGGGCAGCCGCATCGCGGAGCTGCAGCGCATCTTTAACCGGAGCGCCCTCGCGGATACCGCCGAAAAGGCGGCACAGGAGGACAAGCCCCTGGCGGAAGCCTTTTTTGAGTATTACGAGGAACAGTATCCGGACAGGCCGATGGACGAGGACGAGCAGCGCATCGCGCTGGAGGCGGCCGCCCTGCTGGAGGAAGCCGGCGGCGCCCCGGACGAGGCTGCGCTGGACAGAGCCGCGCAGCTGCTGGCGGAACGCGCGGGAGAGGGGGGAGCGGCATGAGACCTGTCAGACTGGAGATGCAGGCCTTCGGCTCCTTTGCGCAGGGGACGGTCGATTTTACGCGGCTGGATCCTCAGCTCTACCTGGTTGCTGGGGATACCGGCGCGGGCAAAACGACGGTTTTCGACGCGATCGTCTTCGCGCTCTACGGCGAGGCGAGCGGCGCGGACCGCAAACCGGGCATGATGCACAGCGACCACTGCCCGAAATCGGAGGACACCGCCGTGAGGCTGTGCTTCCTGCAGAACGGGCGCGAATACACCGTGGAGCGGAGGCTGCACTTCACCAAATCGCGTGCAACGGGGACCTACGAGGAGGCGCCCAAGGTCAGCGCGACCCTTGAAGGCGGGGAACTGATCCCCATCGAGAAGGCGGAGGCCGTCACCAGGAAGATTGAAGAGCTGACCGGGGTTACGGCGGACCAGTTCCGCAAGATCGCGATGCTGGCCCAGGGGGAGTTCCGCGCCTTTCTGAAGGACGAGAAAGGGCGCGGCGCGATCCTTGAGAAGCTCTTTGAGGATTCGCTTTCGCTGTACCAGCGCTACGAACAGCTGCTGGAGCGGGCGGACCGGGTGATGGAACGCCGGCGGGCTGAGGACCAGAGCCGGATTGCGCAGGTGATGGAGCCGTCCGTCTTCCCCTTCCCGGAGGAGTGGGACGCGGAACGGCGGGCGCAGCTGGACGCGCACAACGACCGCCTGCTGGAGAACCTGGAAGCGCTGTGCGGGGCGGAACGGGAAGAAAGCCGCACGCTGGAGGCGGAGATTGCAGAAAAGGAAAAGCAGGAGCGGGAACTGGGCGGGCGCCTCGCCCAGGCGCAGCAGATCAACCGCACGCTGGACGCGCTGGAAGCGGCGCGCGCACGCCGTGCGGAGCTGGGCGCGCGCTCAGACGAGATGGCGGCGCTCTCGGAGCGGGAGCAGCGCGCCCAGCTGGCGCTGCACGCGGTTCGGCCTGCAGAGGACGCGCTGCACGCGGCGCAGGCCGATTGCGACGCGGCGCAGCAGGAGCTCCTTGGCAGCAGGGCGCGGACGGCACAGGCGCGGGAGCGCGCGGCCGCGGCCGAAAAAACCGCCGCGGAAGCGGAAAAACAGCGGCCGGAGGCGGACGCCCAGCGCGCCCGGGCGGAGCAGATCGAAAAGGATCTGCCTGTGTACCGGGAGCGGAGCCGCAAGCGGGAGCAACTGCTGCGGGCCCAAGAGGAATGCGCTGCGGCGGAGGAAGAGTGCCTGCGGCTGCGGAAGACTCAGGAGGAGACAGAGGAGAAACTGCGGCAGACGAAGGAGAAGCTGTCTTGTCTGCGGGAAGCCGAGAATGAGAAAATCACGGCGGACCGGGCTTTCCAGGCGGCCCGGGAGCGACTGGAAAGGCTGAACGGAAGCGACGGGCTCGCTTCCATCGTGAAACTGGCTGCGCGGCGGCGCAGGGAGGCCGCACGGGAGACGGAAGCGTGCAACGCGGCGACGGCGGAGGCAAACAGGCTCCGCACCCTGTACGGCAGCCTGAACGACGCGTTTTTGAAGGCGCAGTCGGGCATCATCGGGCAGCGGACGGAGGAGAAGCTTCGGAAAACCGGGCGGGTGAAATGCCCCGTCTGTCACGCGGTGTACACGGCTGCAGATCCCTTCGATTTTGCCAAGCCGGAGCCGGGCGCGCCGACGGCGGAGGACCTGGACCGCATGGAAGCGCAGAAGAAGGAAGCCGAGCAGCGGGAGACCAAGCGGCGCAGAGCCATGGACACGGCGACGGCTGCCTTTGAAACGCTGAGGCAGCGCGCGCAAAGCGCGGCGGAAGCGCTGGGGCTGCCGGCCGACTTTGATGCGCTGTGCGCGGGAGAACTGGAGCGTGCCGCGGCCGGCGCGGCGGAAGCGAAGGCGAAGGCGCTGGCGGCGCGGGACGCGGCGGAACGGCGCGTGCAGGACAAGCAGGCGCTGGAGAAGGCGGCGGACAGCCTGTCGGCGGCCGAAAAGGCGAACCGGCAGAAGCTGGACGAGGCTCTTTCTCGCAAGAGCGGGGCGGAGAAGGACGCCGCAGCGCTCGCAGCCGCGCTGGAAGGGATGCAGCGGCTCTCCTGCGCGGATGAAGCGGAAGCTCGCACCGTCCTGGAGGGCGCGCGCCGAAAGGCCGAAGAAATCGACGGAAGGATCCGCAGCGCGCAGGAAGAGGACAAAGACGCGCACGCGGCCTGCCAGGCGGCCCAGGCGGCGGAAAGCAGCGCTGGAGTTGCCCGCGACAGGGCTGCAGAAGCCGTCAGCCGCACGGCGCAGGCTTACCGGCAGGCGCTGACGGACGCGGGGTTTGGCGACGAAGCCGTTTACCGCGCCGCCCTGCCGCCGGGGGACGCCGGAGAGGCGTGGCTGGAGAGGGCAAGGCGCAAGCTGGAGGCATACAGGCGTGAGGTCAGCGAGTGCGAGGGTGCCCTGCGGACGGCTGAAGAGGCGGCGAAAGCGCACCCCGAACGCGTCGATACGGCGCAGCTGGAGGCGGAACGCGGCGCAAAGGCCGCAGAGCTGGAAGCACGCAGGGGGGACGAAAAGGCGCTGGTGGCGCTGCTGGTGCAGCATGAAACCGCGCTGCGCGCCGTGCGGGAGGCGAAGGCCCGTCTGGCCGCTACGGACGCGGTTTCCGGCCGCCTGGCGCGGCTGGCCCGCCTCGCCGTCAAGTCGGACAAAGGATCCAGTATCCAGAACCAGAGCTTCAGCCGGTATATGACCACGTACATCTTCCGGGACATCCTGGAGGAGGCCAACCGGCATCTGCGCCAGCTGACAGGCGGCCAGTACGCGCTCGTCCACCGCAGGGAAGCCCGGAAGGGCTACGCGCAGGGCGGGCTGCTCATCGACGTGGAGGACGCGCTGACGGGAGAGACGCGGGATACCGCCTCCCTTTCCGGCGGGGAATCCTTCCTGGCGAGCCTGGCGCTCGCGCTCGGCCTGTCCTCCGTGGTGCAGCGGCGCTCCGGTGTGCGGCGCGTGGACGCGATGTTCATCGACGAGGGATTCGGCACCCTGTCGGACAGGGAGCTGGACGCGGCGGTGGAAACGCTTCGCTCCATCGCGGGCGGATCGTGTCAGATCGGCATCATCTCACACGTCGTCAAGCTGGAAGAATGCATCGAAAGCCAGCTGCGCGTCAGCCGGACGGAAACGGGCAGCCGCGTGGAACTGCGAAGCTGACGGGTACCATCCACACTGATTATTTGAAAGGGGTCTCTTCCAATGTCTCAGAACAACCGTGCCAGCTTTACGGGGAAGCTGGGCTTCGTCCTTTCTGCCGCCGGCGCTTCCGTCGGCCTGGGCAACATCTGGCGTTTTCCGTATCTGGCGGCCAAATACGGCGGCGGCATCTTTCTGCTTGTCTACATCCTGCTGGTGCTGACCTTCGGTTATACGATGATCATCGCGGAGACGGCGCTCGGCCGCTCCACGAAAAAGAGCCCCGTCGGGGCCTTTGCCGCCTACAGCGACACCGGGTGGTCGCGCCTCGGCGGATGGATCAACGCGCTCATCCCCATCCTGATCGTTCCGTACTACTCCGTCATCGGCGGATGGGTATGCAAATATCTGTTTGAATACCTGAAGGGTTCCACCGCACAGCTGGCGGAGGGCGGCTATTTCACCGCGTTCATCACGGGCGGCTGGTCGGCGGAACTTTGGTTCGGCGTCTTTGCGGCGCTGACGCTGGGGGTCATCCTGCTGGGCGTGGAGAACGGCATTGAGCGCGTATCCCGGCTGATGATGCCGGTCCTCGTCGTGTTGGCGCTCGTCATCTGCTGCTACTCGGTCACGCGGCCCGGTGCGCTGGCGGGCGTCGGGTACTTCCTCATCCCCAACGCAGCCAACTTCTCGCTGATGACGGTCGTCTCAGCCATGGGGCAGATGTTCTACTCGCTGTCTATCGCCATGGGGATCCTCATCACCTTCGGCTCGTACATGAAGGAGGATGTGAGCATCGACGTCTCCACCCGGCAGGTGGAGCTCTTTGACACGGGCATTGCGGTGCTGGCCGGCCTCATGATCATCCCTGCCGTCTTCGCGTTCTCGGGCGGCGATCCGGAGGCGCTGGGGGCGGGACCGTCGCTCATGTTCGTCACCATGCCCAGGATTTTCGCCGGCATGGGCTTCGGACGTGTCATCAGCATCCTCTTCTTCGCGCTGGTGCTCTTTGCGGCGCTGACCAGCGCCATCGCGCTGACGGAAAGCGCGGTTTCCACCTTCACGGATCAGTTCGGCTGGGGGCGCACCGCCTCCACGCTGGTCGTCGGCGCCGTGATGATCGCGCTGGGGACCCTCTCCTGCCTGGGGTACGGCCCGCTTGACGGCGTCACGCTGCTGGGCATGCCCTTCCTGGATTTCTTCGACTTCCTCACCAATTCCGTCATGATGCCCGTCGCGGCGCTGGCCATCTGCCTGCTCGTCAACCGGCGCATGGGCGTGGACAGGGTGGCGCAGGAGGTGGAGCAGGGCGGCGCCCCCTTCCGCAGGAAGGCGGTTTTCCGCTTCATGATCCGCTGGGCCTGCCCGCTGTTCGTGACCATCATCCTGGTGAGCTCGGTAGCCAACGTCCTGGGCTTCATCAAGATGTGAAAAGGCGCGGGTCTGCGCTTTTGACGGGAGGGGAGCTTATGTGGTTCTGGTTTGCGCTGGGTTCGTCGGTTTTTGCGGCGCTCACGTCCATCCTGGCCAAGGCGGGGATTGAGAACGTGGGCTCCAATCTGGCGACGGCCATCCGCACGATGGTCGTTGCGGTGCTGGCGTGGGGGATGGTCTTTCTGACGAACCAGCAGGGCGGACTCAAAGAGATCAGCGCGAAAAGCTGGGCGTTCCTCATCCTCTCGGGGCTGGCGACGGGCGCCTCCTGGCTGTGCTATTACAGGGCGCTGCAGCTGGGGGACGTATCCAGGGTGGTTCCGGTCGACAAGCTGTCCGTGGTCATCACGCTGGTCCTGGCGTTCGTCTTCCTGCACGAGGAATTCACGGCCAAATCGCTCGTCGGCTGCGTCCTCATCGGGGCGGGAACCCTCGTGATGGTGATGTAACCGCGGCCGGGGGCTGCACAATCCTCGAAAATGGGTATGGAAAACGGGCTTTCGCACCGCTGCCGGAGGGCAGGGGAGTGAAAGCCCGTTCTTTTGTTTTCCGGAAAGGGACTCAGCCGTCGCCGAGCCTGCCGTCGTAGGCGGGCACACTGTCGGTGGCGGGCACGCTGCTGGCGGCAGGTGCGCTGTAGCCGCCTTCCGCGTCGAAGAGCGGATCGACCTGGTAATCGATGCTGTTGGCGGGGATGAAGCCGCGCGCCCGCTGGCCGCCGACCGTCGTCTCGACGTAATCCCAGTTCTGGCCGCGCTGGTTGATGAAGCTGGAGAGGTAGGTGACCTGCTGGCCTGCGCGCAGGGAGGCCATGACCGTCCCGGACCACATCGGGTCGTCCGTCAGGGTGCAGTTGGTCGTCAGGGTGACCGGCTCGTACTCAAACCGGAGGTTCTGATAGGCGCTGCCGGAGCCGCGGATCCTGCTGCCGTCCACGTAGCCCACGCGGATGGAACCCTTGTTTGTCTCGTAGTAGATGAGCAGCCAGTTGCCCTCCCAGCCGGCTGCCCAGACGCCGCCGTTGGTGATGACCTGGGCTTTGCCGTTCGCGCCGCGCCAGCTGTCGCCGCCGGGTGCGGAGTAGACGGCGAGCTTCTGGCCGGACTTGAGGTTCGCGTAGGAGAAGCCGGACAGGGCGAAGTTGTTCTGCGGCGGCGTGAAGTTGCGGTAGCACTTCTTCGTACGGTCGTGTCCGCGGTAGCCGTAGGCATCCATCTCCGCGGCGACGCGTTTGATCGTGTGGTAGTTGTCCCACTCCAGCTGCGAGAGCTTCGGATAGCAGTAGCGCTGGTTATCCGGGTTTGCGTTCGGGCGGTACCACGGCATGGAAGAGAACCAGATGTCGTACTTTCCGCCCGGCTGGAATACGTAGCCGTGGCGCGCAAAGATTTCGTTGAAGATGAAGCTGAGCGATTCGCGGTCCCACTGCCAGAGTTCGTTCTCGGTGAGGCGGCGGGAGTCGCTGTCGGGGATCAGGTACATCTTGTCCGAAGCCATCGCGGCGGTACAGACGAGGGAAAGCAGGAGGACGGCGCAGAGGATGCGGCAGATTGATTTCATACGGATGCCCCTTTCGCGGTTCTTTTATTCTCGGTGCTCTTTTGTGAAAGAAGAACACGAAGCAACAGAGCGGCTGCGGCCAGCAGCGAGAGCGCGATGCCTGCGCCGAGCCCGCGCGTGCGGTAGGTGAAAGTGATTTCGTGGCTGCCTTCCCCCACGTATACGGCCATAAACGAGAGATCGCACGGGACGACATCGGCGGGCGTGCCGTCCACGACGGCGGAAAATCCTTTGTCGTAGGGAATGGTGAAGACGACAAGGCCGGGGGCCTTCGCGTCGATGTGCGCGTCGAATCCGTCGGCGCGGGTACGGAAGCGGTCGCAGGCGTTTTCACGGAGCTGCGCGGCGGCCTCCTGCCAGGGGAGAAAGGCGGACGGCTCCGCCTCGGGTAGTCTGCCAGCAGCGAGTTTCATGCCGTCCTCGCCCAGCACCGCGCAGTTCAGCAGGGTTTCGCCCAGCGCTTCCCGCGACAGGCGGACGGCGAAGTCCGGCGCGGCCGCCTGCATGAGAAAGCCCATGGGCACGGCGTTCGGGTTATGGAAGACGGGGAAGCCGTTTTCCTCCCTGTCGTAGACGAATCCCTCCGGGACCGCGTCGCCCGGATCGGTCTGGTGGTACGTCGAGACGGAAAGGAAGGCGCGCAGCGCGCCGCTGCCGTCCGGCGGGGTGATCGTCGTGCTTTCGTCGTAGCCGTAGCCGGCCGCGGTGATGAAGCGCCCCACGGTGGAGGAGCGCAGGGACTGGAAGCAGGTGAGGGAGGACTGCCCGCGCAGCAGCCCGTAGTTGCGCAGCTTCGTGCCGTAATCGATGCGCGCGTATTCTTCCGTCTCCGGAAGTTTGAGGGCGGAGAGCGTCGGGCCGGCGATTTCGGAAAGGGCGTAGGGGCCTGTGCCTGGCTCGCTGCCGCCGGAGGGAATCAGCCTGTCCCCGGCCGCGATATAGGCGGCGTACTGGCAGCAGGCCACGAGTACGGTGAGGGCCAGGACGGTGCGCCTCTGCGGCCGGCGCAGGAGGATGAAGAGCATCGCGGCCCCGCCGGCCATAGAGAGCGCGAGGGAGAGGACGCGGAACGCATCCGCGGACCAGGCCCGGGTGCGGCGGTTCAGCACCGCGGCCGCGAGGCGTGCAGCCGGAGAGTCCCCCACCGCAGCAGCGGCGAGCGGCCCGCGGGGCAGCAGCCCCGGCAGCACCAGCGCGGCAGACAGCAGCGTGCAGACCCCGAAGGCGAAAAGCCAGCGCCGGGAAGAGACGGGCGCGCCGGAGGCTGCGGGGCCTTCTTCCGTCCGGGAGAGCGCAAAGCCGGTTGCCAGCGCCTGCAGGGCGGAAAGCCCGTACCACCACCGGGTGTAGTCCAGGTTGCTCCACAGCGCGAAAGCGCCGCACAGCACGGGTACGCAGCTGCACAGCGCCAGAAGCGCGAGCAGGCGGCGCAGCCAGCGCTCCCGGCCGGGGGAGGAGAGAAACACGGCGGTACCCGTCAGCCCGAAGACAGGCAGGCAGGCGGCGCAGGAGCTCCAGCTCGGCGCGTCGCCGTACCAGGCGTGCACGACGCCGCTTTCGATGGGCATGAGCAGCGCGCGCAGCCGCTCCAGCAGCGTGGCGGGGGCGTAGTGCGCCAGCAGCAGGGAGGTGTCCCTGGCGCCGGTGCGCGTTATCTGCATCATAAAGCGCAGCGCCGGCACGAGCAGGACGCCGGAGAGCGCACAGCCGGCGGCACACTCCGCGACGACGAGGAGACAGCGCCGGGGGCTACGGGCACCGGCCCAGTCGGGCGAGGACAGCCGGAAGAGAAAGTACAGCGCCGCAAGCAGCGCGGAGGAGAACATAAAGTAATAGTTGGTCACGGCGTTCAGGGCGCAGCACAGGCCGAGAAGCCCCGGGTGCGGCCGGCTGCCCATCGCGTCCTCAAATCCCAGCAGGATAAGAGGAAAGAAGGCGATGACCTCCCAGAAGTGGTAGAACTGGGTGTTGACGACCGAAAAGGAGGAGAAAGCGTAGAGGAAGGCGCACAGCAGCGCGTGGTCGTCCCGCCGGAGCACGCGGCGCAGCCACAGAAAGGCGAAGAGCAGGGCGCAGGCGTGCTTGAGCACCGCCATGACGGAGATGCCGTAAGGGATCGCGGCCGGGGAGAGCAGCGCCAGCGGCCAGACGAAGGGGCTGCCCAGCGTGTAGAAGGCGTAGCTGCCCAGCGCCGGCGCGCCCAGAAAGGTGGAAAAGCTGTAAGCGTTGAGGCCGCCGTGCAGGATGCGCCGCGCTTCCAGCAGGAAGGGCAGCTGCTGCTCGATGAAATCGCCGCGCGTGACAAAACGCCCGCCCCAGGGCAAGATGGCCGGGGCGAGCGAGAGAAAACCTGCCGCAAGCCCCAGCAGGAAGACCCGGGACAAGGGAATCCGGTTGTCGCTTTTCAGGCGAATAGTCAAAGGTTCCGCCTCACTTTTTCGTTACCGGGGGATGAAGCCGATCTTCTTCATGGCTTTGGAGAGCGTGCGCTCCGCGATGCGGGAGGCGCGCTCGGCGCCCTGACGCCACGTCTCCTCCAGGAAGGCCTTGTCCGCAAGATACCGCTTGAAGTCCTGCTGGATGGGGGCGAGCGTGGAAACCGCGGCTTCGGTCACCTCGGCCTTGAGTTCGCCGTAGCCCTTGCCCGAGAGGCGGGCGACAGCGTCCTCCATCGCCTCGCCGGTCAGCGCGCAGAGGATGGTGAGCAGGTTGGAGACGCCGGGCTTCGTTTCGGGATTGTAGCGGATTTCTCCGTCCGAATCGGTGACGGCGCGGCGGATCTTGCGGCGCACGGCGTCCGGCTCGTCGAGCATGGAGATGAAGCAGTCGTCCGCGTCGCTCTTGGACATCTTGTGCAGGGGGTCCTGCAGGCTCATGATGTTCGCGCCCAGCTTGGGATAATAGCCCTCCGGCACGGTGAAGACGTTGCCGTAGATGCCGTTGAACCGCGTCGCGATGTCGCGGCAGATTTCCAGGTGCTGCGTCTGGTCCTTGCCCACGGGGACGAGGTTGGCCTGGTAGAGCAGGATGTCGCCCGCCATGAGGACGGGATAGGTGAACAGGCCGCAGTTGATGTTGTCCGCATGCTTGGCGCTCTTGTCCTTGAACTGCGTCATGCGGCTCATCTCGCCCATGTAGGTGTAGCAGTTCAGCAGCCAGGCGAGCTCTGCGTGCTGGTGGACGTGGCTCTGGAAAAAGAGGATGTTCTTCTGCGGATCCAGCCCGATGGCGAGCAGCAGCGCCAGCAGGTTTTTGGACTGTTCGCGCAGCTTCGCGGGTTCCTGGCGGACGGTGATGGAGTGCAGATCCGCGATCATATACAGGCAGTCAAAGTCGTCGGAGAGCAGCTTCCAGTTGCGCATGGCGCCGATGTAATTGCCCAGCGTGGGCGTGCCCGACGGCTGTATTCCGGAGAGGATTCGCGCGCGGCGTTCCGGCGCGGCCGCGGTATTGGGATTGTCCATTGTCAAAAGCCCCCTTGGATTGCCAAAAATAGATTCATAATCCTGTATATCATATCATAAAGTGTGCACGCGGGCAACCCGGACGCGATTGACTTTTTATGCGTCTAAAGGTATACTTTGCCGCGTATATTTAAGAAGTGACAACCGGAGGGAAAACCCATGGATGCGAATGACCTGCGCAGGATCGTGGTCCTGATCCCCGCATACAAGCCCGACGAGCGGATGGTGGCGCTCACGCGCAGCCTGGTCAGGGAAAAGCTGACCGTGCTGCTGGTGGACGACGGCGGCGGCGAGGTGTACGCGCCGCTCTTCGAGCAGTGCCGCGCGCTGGGCGCCAGGGTGGCGGTGCACGCCGTCAACCTGGGCAAGGGGCGCGCGCTCAAGACGGGCCTCAACGAGGTGCTGAAGGAATACCCGGACGCGCTATGCGTGGTGACGGCGGACGCGGACGGACAGCACACGGTGTCGGACATCCTCCGCGTCGCGCAGGCGGCGACAGAGCACCCGGATGCGCTGGTGCTGGGCAGCCGCGCCTTTACGGGCAACGTGCCCTTCAAGAGCCGGTGGGGCAACCGGATCACCCGCTGGGTGTACCGGCTGGCCAGCGGCATCGCCGTAGGCGACACGCAGACCGGCCTGCGCGGCCTGCCGGCCTGTGCGCTGGAGGACATGGTGCGCATCGACGGCGAGCGCTACGAGTACGAGATGAACGTGCTTTTGCGCCTGCGGGATATGAACCTCTCCGTCTTCGAGGTGCCCATCGAGACGATCTATATCGACGACAACAGCGGCAGCCACTTCAACCCGGTGCGCGACGCCATGCGCATCTATATGGTCATCTTCCGCTATTTGCTTTCGGCAATCGTCTCCTTCGTGGTCGACTACGCGCTCTACTGGCTGCTGATCGGCGCGGCCTCCCTGGCCCCGTGGCTGGCTTACGCGCTGGCCAGGCTCGTATCCTCCCAGGTCAATTACCGCCTCAACCGCTACACGGTCTTCTCCGGCCGGGGCGGCAAGCACGCGATGGCCAAGTATTACGCGCTGGCGGCGGTTCAGGGCTGCCTGGGGGCGGCGCTCGTACAGCTGCTGCCCAGGGTGATCCCCGTCTCGGCGGGCGTCGTCAAGATCCCCGTGGACATCGTGCTCTTTTCCGTCAGCTTCGTCATCCAGCGCGATTTCGTCTTCAAAAACCAGTAAGCCGCGCCACGTGCGGAAAGGAGGGACGGGCATGGCGGGACGCAAAAGGGGCTGGCGCGCAGCCAGGCGGTGTCT
Organism: uncultured Eubacteriales bacterium; assembly: GCA_902781095.1. Lineage (GTDB taxonomy): Bacteria > Bacillota > Clostridia > Christensenellales > Aristaeellaceae > Ventricola. Next base: position 134,860 of record CACZHW010000001.1, on the reverse strand, counting down.
GCCGCCTGCCGTCTTCTCCCTGCTGGGGTGGCTGTTGCTCGCCCTGCTGCGGGGGGCGGTAAACCCCGGGCCTGGCCTCTGGTATCTGATGGAAGCCGTCGGCCTCGGGGCTTTTGTCGCGCTGCCCGCCTGGGCAGGGCTCACCTCGCCGGGCGGCGCCGGGGCCGGGAGCCTGCCGCTTGGCCGGGTCACGCCTGCGCACGTCTTTTCCGCACTGGTCTGCGGCGCGCTGTTTGCGGCGCCTGCTTCCCTGCTGCGCGACCTCGCCGCCGCGGTTACGGGATATGCCGGCGTGCCGCCGGAGCCGCCGGGCGCGGGTTTCGTCTTCGCGCTGGCGCTTTGCGCGCTGGCCGTCCCCGCCTGCCACGCCGTGTTCTACCGCGGCTATCTGGAAGGGGCGCTGCGCGGCTTCAGGCGTACGGCGTTCGTCCTGCCGGCGGCTCTGTTTGCGCTCTCGGGCGGGTGCGCGGCGGACATGCTGCCCCGGTTTTCCCTGGGGCTCATGCTGTCGGCCATCGCAAGAAGGCACGCGTCCCTGATTTCTTCCGCGGCGGCGCACGGCGCCTTTTTGTGTACGGGACTCTTTGCGTCCACCCTCCTGCCGGATGCTCTGGTGTCGGGGCGGGGGCTTGCGGCGGCGCTTTTGCGGGTGCTGCTCAGCTTTGCGTGGTACCTGAGTTTTCGCAAGACGTACGCAATGGATGCGGCTGCCGGGCGCTTTGAACCGCGGGAGCTGCTGCGCCTGAGCGCAAAGGACCGGGCGGTGCTGGCCGCCGCGGCGGCCCTGACGCTTGCGTCGGGAATCTGGGGGGTGCTGGAATGAACGCTGCGGTGCTGTGCGTCGGACGCCTGCGCGAGCGCCACTGGCGCGAGGCGGCAGACGAATACGAGAAACGGCTTTCGCGCTACGGCCGCTTTGAGGAGATCGAGATCCCCGATCTGCCGGAGCCGGCGAACGCCTCCGACGCGGACAGGACGCGGGTGATGCGCGAGGAAGGCGCGGGGCTGCTGCGCCGCATCCGGGAGGACGACGAGGTCATCGCCCTGTGCATCGACGGGAAGGCACTCTCCTCCGTGGCGTTCGCGCAGCTGCTCTCGGAGGCCGAGCGGAGCGGACGAAGGCAGGTGTTCGTCATCGGCGGATCCCTGGGGCTGGCGCCGGAGGTGGTGCGCCGGGCGGACCGGAAGCTTTCCTTTTCGCCCATGACCTTTCCGCACCAGCTGGCGCGCGTTATGCTGCTGGAGCAGATTTACCGCGGCTGCAAGATCAACGCGGGGGAGAAGTACCACAAGTGACACTGGAGGAGACATGACATACGATTTTGAGCTCGTGGGCAAGATCGGCTCCATGGCGCTGATCCGCCGCGAGGATGCCGATATCGACTACAACATCTTTTCCCGGCTGGGCCGGGAGCTGAAGCCCGGCATGATCTGGGTGACGAGCGGCGCGGCGGAGATCGGCCGCCTGGATTACATCCGGCGTACGGGCCGGGAGCTGGACGCCTCCACGGTGGACGCGAAGACCGACTACGCGGCGCAGGGGCAGGCCATCCTGATGGAGCAGTACCGGCACTTCATCCGGCAGGAATACTCGGTGCGGCAGGTGCTGGTGGAGCACCAGCACTTCAACGATCCGGAAAAGCGGGAACACATTCACCGGCTCTTCCTGCGGGCGCGGGACCAGGGCGCCATCCCCATCGTCAACTACAACGACCCGGTTTCCGACGAGGAGAACCGGAAGTGGGAACTCTCCGAACTGAGGCGGGAGCACCGCGTGGTGCACGAATGCGTGGACAATGATGAGACGGCGGCGGTCATCGCCGGGCTGGTCAAGACGAGAATCCTGCTCATCATGACCTCCACCGAGGGGATCTACCGGGATCCGTCCGATCCCTCGACGCTGGTGCGCGACGTTGTGGCAAAGACGCCGGAGGAACTGGAGGCGAAGGTGCGCAGGCTGCAGGAAAGCTGCGTGGGCGCCAGCCGCGCGGGCGCGAACGGCGCGCACGCCAAGCTGGAGTACGCGCTGGAGCCTGCGCGGCGCGGCACGACGGTGATCATCGGCCACGGCCGGCACCGCATCTCGGATCTGACCGAGGGGCGGGTGCCCTGCACGCGCATCGGACTGGAGTGAGGCGCGCATGAAAGCCAATCTGCATACCCATACCACGCGCTGCGGACACGCCGTCGGCGCGGACGAGGACTATGTGCGCGCGGCGCTCACGCAGCACTTTGACGTGCTGGGCTTCTCGGACCACGTGCCGTGGCCCTATACCTCCGGCTACACGCACGAGAGCGTGCGCATGACGGTGGACAGGCTGCCGGAGTACGTTTCGTCCGTGCGCGCACTGGCGGAGCGCTACCGGGGGCAAATCCGCGTGCTGGCCGGATTCGAGTGCGAGTACTTCCCGGCGTACATGGGCTGGCTCGCCGAGACCGCGGAGGCGTACAAACTGGATTACCTCATCCTGGGCAATCACTACGACGAATCGGACGAGACGGGGACCTACTTCGGCAGCATCAGCACGGCGGAGCAGCTGAGCCGGTACGTGAAGCAGACCGTGAAGGGGCTGGAAACGGGGCTCTTCACTTACCTGGCGCACCCGGATCTGTTCATGCACCGCTGGCCGCTGGGCTTTGGCGCGGAGTGCCGTGCGGCGGCGAGGGACCTGTGCGACGCCTGCCTGGCGCTGAACGTCCCCATGGAGTACAACACGCATATGCGCTACGCGGGCAAGGGCCTGCCCGGCGCCGGCTATCCGTGCAGGCCGTTTTTCGAAATCGCGGCGGCAGCCGGCGTGCCGGTGGTGATCGGGCTGGACGCGCACGACCCGGCGGAGCTTTCAAACCCCGTACAGTGGGATCTGGCGGAGCGGGAGATTCGCGAAACCGGCGCCGTGCGGCCGGACTGCGCGGCTCTGCGCAGTTTCGGCGGCGGAGAGCCGGAAGAGGACGGAGAGAGGGGAAACGAAAAATGAACGACTGGAAGAACAAACTGCGTGCAAGCGCGGCGCGCCTGATGGCGGGGCGCTACGGGCCGGACCAGCTGAACCTGGCGATCCTGATGGTTTCGCTGGCCGTGACGCTGATCGGCACCCTGACGGGGCTTCGTCTGCTGGTGATCGCCGCGGATGCGCTGATCGTGCTCGCCTTTTTCCGGATGCTGAGCCGCAACCGGGAAGCACGCATGGCTGAGAACCGCCGGTACCTGACGCGCACCTACAAAGCCCGCAAAGCGGCCGGCGAATGGCTGAACCGCACGAAGAACCGCAGGCAGTACCACTACTACAAGTGTCCCAAGTGCCACGAGCGCCTGCGCGTGCCGCGGGGCGTGGGCAACGTGACGGTCACCTGCCGCAAGTGCGGGGAGAAGTTCGAAAAGAAGGCGTGACGCCGCACAGGCTGCCGTACCGGTTTGGCCGGCGGCAGCCCTTGTGTAAGGAGGGTCTTGTCAGAAAGATAACACCCCGTCCCGAAAAGGGATGCGGGAACGGACGTCGAATAAAGAACAAGCTGTTTTTATCGAAGACACAGGAGGGACAGAGGAGCGACCATGTTCAGAATTGTGAAGAAGGAACACCTGAATCCGACGGTGGCGCGCATGGAAATCGAAGCGCCCTTTATCGCGGCCAAAGCGGAGCCGGGTCAGTTCATCATCTACCGCGCGTTTGAGGACAGCGAGCGCGTCCCCCTGACCATCGCGGGGACGGACCGCGGGGCGGGAACCGTTTCCATCATCTACCAGATCGTGGGCGGATCGACGATGGAGCTCGATACCCTTCAGGCCGGGCAGTGCCTGCACGACTTCGTAGGGCCGCTGGGCGTGCCGACCGAAACGGAGGGGCTGCGCAAGGTGTGCGTGGTCGGCGGCGGCGTGGGCTGCGCCATCGCCTATCCCGTGACGAAGAAGCTGCACGACCTGGGCTGCGAGGTGCATGCCGTGGCCGGCTTCCGCACGCGGGACCTCGTCATCCTGGAGGAAGAGTTCAAGGCGGCGAGCAATCGGCTGGAGATCATGACGGACGACGGTAGCTACGGCCGGCAGGGGCTGGTGACGGCCGCGCTGGAGGAGCTGATCGCGGAGGGCAACCGTTACGACGAGGTGATCGCCATCGGCCCGCTGGTGATGATGAAATTCGTCTGCCAGGTGACGAAGAAGTACGGCATCAAGACCGTCGTCTCCATGAACCCCATCATGATCGACGGGACGGGAATGTGCGGCGGCTGCCGCCTGACGGTCGGCGGGCAGACGAAGTTCGCCTGCGTGGACGGGCCGGACTTCGACGGACACCTCGTGGACTTTGACGAGGCGATGCGGCGCGGCGCGATGTACCGCGATTTTGAGGCGCACGCGCGGGAAGCGGCGTGCAATCTGCTGAAGGAGGTGCGCTGAGATGGCGGTCAGGCGGAACATGGATCCCCATAAGTGCCCGATGCCTTCCCAGGACGCGAAGGTGCGCGCCAGCAACTTTGACGAGGTGGCGCTGGGCTATACGTGGGAGATGGCGGTGGGCGAGGCAAACCGCTGCCTGAACTGCCCGAAGAAGCCCTGCCGGAGCGCCTGCCCGGTGGGCATCGACATTCCTGCCTTCATCTCGTGTGTGGCGGCCGGGGATATGGAAGGCGCTTACCGCATTCTCTCCGAGAGTTCCTCGCTGCCGGCGGTGTGCGGCCGCGTCTGCCCGCAGGAGACGCAGTGCGAGGGCAAGTGCGTGCGCGGCGTGAAGGGCGAGCCCGTGGGCATCGGCAGGCTGGAGCGCTTTGTGGCGGACTGGCACCGGGAGCACAGCACGGAGCGGCCCCAGGCGCCCAAGGATAACGGGCACAAGGTCGCGGTCATCGGCGCGGGGCCTTCCGGCCTTACGGCGGCGGGCGATCTGGCGCGCCTGGGCTACAAGGTGACGGTGTTCGAGGCGCTGCACAAGGCGGGCGGCGTGCTGGTGTACGGCATCCCGGAATTCCGCCTGCCCAAGCGCATCGTGCAGCAGGAGATCGACGGCCTGACGGCGATGGGGGTGGACATCGAGACCAACATGGTCATCGGCAAGGTGCTGACCATCGACGAGCTGTTCGACAGGGGCTACGAGGCCGTGTTCATCGGCAGCGGCGCGGGGCTCCCGCGCTTTATGGGCATCCCCGGCGAGAGCCTGAAGGGCGTCTACTCCGCCAACGAGTACCTGACGCGCATCAACCTGATGCACGCCTACGAGCCCGGCAGCAAGACGCCCATCCGCCACGGGAAGAAGGTCGCCGTCGTGGGCGGCGGCAACGTGGCGATGGACGCCGCGCGCTGCGCGCTGCGCATGGGCGCCGAGGAGGTTTCCATCGTCTACCGGCGCGGCATGGAGGAACTGCCTGCCCGGCGGGAGGAAGTGGAGCACGCGCAGGAAGAGGGCGTGATCTTCCGCATCCTGACCAATCCGGTGGAAGTGCTGGGCTATCAGAACCCGGACGATGCGAGGGACCCGCGCAACGGCGAGGTCTGCGGCATGCGCTGCGTCGAGATGGAGCTGGGCGAGCCGGACGCTTCCGGCCGGCGGCGCCCCATCGTGAAGGAGGGCAGCGAATTTACGATGGACATCGACACCCTGATCATGGCGCTGGGCACCAGCCCCAACCCGCTCATCCGCTCCACGACGCCGGGGCTGGAGGCGGACCGCCACGGGTGCATCGTGGTGCGGGGCGAAGACGGACAGACGAGCCGGGAGGGCGTGTACGCGGGCGGCGACGCCGTGACGGGCGCCGCGACGGTCATCCTGGCGATGGGCGCGGGCAAGAGCGCCGCGGCGGCCATCGACGAATACATCCGCGGCAAATCGGCCTCCGGCGTGTGACGGCTGAAAAACTGTAGAAATAGCGGTAAAAATGTTGCGCGCTCCCTCGGCAATATGATAGAATTGAAGCAGATTAGAATTGCTGGAAAGGAGCGCTGCAACATGAAGAAAACTCTTTCATTACTTTTCCTCTTGATGCTGGTTTTCGTATCAGTATCCGCTTTGGCAGGTACCGAGGAACAGCCGGAGACGCTTGTCATTAACGAAAAGATTTCCTTGGTTGACTATGGCTTTGCGGCTGCAGGTGCAGACGGACGAGTAAATGACTTTTATGGCTATCTTCTTGAAAGCGATGAAGAAGCGGATGCGGCATCGAAGAAACCGTGTGTGTATATCGGGCTTCATAACAACTCCAGTACTGCGCAAAGCGTCAAGGTCTATCTGCGCGGTGGTGCAAAGTTTGATTGCTTCTGGCAGGACAGCTTCATGATTCCCGCAGGCGAGACGGTGTGGAGACTGTATACAGGACACAAAAAGATTTCCACATACTGTGGCCAGTGGTCTTTGGATCTGACTGGCAATAATGGACTCGTACGGTTTTCGATGGGCAGAAAGTAAAAGACGCATCAGAAGTGGCAACGGTCAAGACAATTATCCCGGCACGAAAGTGCCGGGCTTTTGTATGTCCCTGTTCGTTTTCCGTTCGCAGAAAAAGAGGAAGGGGGGTTCTTTCCCGGACAGGGGAGACGTGCTATAATGGCAAGCTGTAACGGCAGCGCCCCGTGCGGGCGGGAAAGGAAATGGATTATGCCCAGATTTATTGAGAAGAAGTTGGACCGGAACGCCCCGTGCTGGTGTCACAGCGGAAAGAAGTACAAGGCCTGCCACCTGGCCTTCGACGAAAGGATCGCGGAATTCCGCCGCCACGGCGCGCGCGTCCCCAACCACAAGATGATCAAGACGCCGGAGCAGATGGAGGGCATCCGCAGCAGCGCGAAGGTCAACGTGGCCGTGCTGGACTACGTGGCGGAGCACATCCGCGAAGGCATCACGACCGAGGAAATCGACCGCTGGGTGTATGAGCAGACGACGCGCGCGGGCGCGATCCCCGCGCCGCTCAACTACGAGGGCTTCCCCAAGTCCGTGTGCACCTCCATCAACGACCAGGTGTGCCACGGCATTCCCTCGGGAAAGGACGTGCTGGTGGCCGGGGATATCGTGAATATCGACTGTTCCACCATTTTAAACGGCTATTTCTCAGACAGCTCCCGCATGTTCATCATCGGCGAGACGACGCCGGAGAAGAAGAAGCTGGTGGAGACGACGCGCGAGATCATGCTCGCCGGCCTGGAGCAGGTGAAACCGTGGGGATTCCTCGGCGACATGGGCCAGGTGATCTCCGACATGGCGCACGCAAACGGTTACACCGTCGTGCGGGAGATCGGCGGCCACGGCTGCGGCGTGCAGTTCCACGAGGAGCCCTGGGTCAGCTACGTGACGAAGAAGGGGACCGACATGCTGATGGTTCCCGGTATGTGCTTCACCATCGAACCCATGATCAACATGGGTACGGACGAAATCTTCGAGGACGCGGACAACGGCTGGACGATCTACACGGCGGACGGCATGCCCAGCGCACAGTGGGAGATTCAGGTGCTGGTCACGGAGGACGGGCACGAGGTCATCTCCTGGTAACGGGCAGAAAGGAATACCATGCAGGATACCCGTTTCGTCCTTAAATCCCCCTTCAGGCCGCAGGGCGATCAGCCGCAGGCGATCGAGGCGCTGACGCGGGGCGCCGAGGCCGGCATGCCGTGCCAGGTGCTCATGGGCGTCACCGGTTCGGGAAAGACCTATACCATGGCCTCCGTCATCGAGCGGCTGCAGCGGCCCACGCTGGTCATCGCCCACAACAAGACGCTGGCGGCCCAGCTGGCCACCGAGTTCCGGGAATTCTTTCCGGACAGCGCGGTGGAGTACTTCGTCAGCTACTACGATTACTACCAGCCGGAGGCGTACATCGCCTCCACCGACACCTATATCGCCAAAGACTCCGCCGTCAACGAGGAGATTGAGCGCCTGCGGCACAGCGCCACGGCGGCGCTCTCCGAGCGGCGGGACGTCATCGTGGTCGCGTCCGTCTCGTGCATCTACTCCATGGGCGACCCGAAGGAGTACGAGGGCATGATGGTCTCCCTGCGCCCCGGCATGCAGATGGAGCGCGACGAGCTGCTGAGGCGGCTGGTGGAGATCCAGTACGACCGCAACGACTACGACTTTGTGCGCGGCACCTTCCGCGTACGGGGCGATGTCGTGGAAATCTACCCCGCGGGCAACGACCGCAACGCCGTGCGCGTGGAGTTCTTCGGGGACGAGATCGACCGCATTTCGGCGGTGGAGGCCGTCTCGGGCAACGTCGTCATGACGCTCAGCCACATCGCCATCTACCCCGCGACACACTACGCGACGAGCCGGGAGGCCATCGAGAAGGCCATCGGGGACATCGAGCACGACCTCGAGGTCCGCGAAGCGGAATTCCGCCAGGCGAACCAGCTGGTGGAGGCCCAGCGCATCCGCCAGCGCACGGACTACGATATCGAGATGCTGCGGGAGCTCGGCTACTGCACGGGCATCGAAAATTACTCGCGCTACTTTGACGGGCGCAAACCGGGCGACGCGCCCTTCACGCTGCTGGACTACTTCCCGGACGATTACGTGGTCTTCATCGACGAGAGCCACATGACCCTGCCGCAGATCCGTGCCATGTACAACGGCGACAGGGCGCGCAAGGAGGCGCTGGTTTCCTACGGCTTCCGCCTGCCCAGCGCCTTTGACAACCGGCCGCTGCGCTTTGAGGAGTTCGAACGGCGCATCCATCAGCTCATCTGCGTCAGCGCGACGCCGGGCCCCTACGAGAGCAACCTGGCGTCCCAGGTGGTGGAGCAGATCATCCGCCCGACGGGGCTGCTGGACCCGCAGATCCTCGTGCGGCCGGCGACGGGGCAGGTGGACGACCTCTACGGCGAGATCCGCGAGGTGACGGGCAAGGGCTTCCGCGTGCTGGTGACGACGCTGACCAAGAAGATGGCCGAGAGCCTTACGACCTACCTGTCGGAGATGGGCGTGCGCGTGCGCTACCTGCACTCCGACGTGCAGACGATGGAGCGGCAGGAGATCATCCGCGACCTGCGGCTGGGCGAGTTCGATGTGCTGGTGGGCATCAACCTGCTGCGCGAGGGCCTGGACCTGCCGGAGGTGGCGCTGGTCGCCGTGCTGGATGCGGACAAGGAGGGCTTTCTGCGCAGCGAGGTCAGCCTGATCCAGACGATCGGCAGGGCAGCGCGCAACGCGGAGGGCCGGGTCATCCTGTACGCGGATACGCGTACGGAGAGCATGAACGCCGCGATCTATGAGACAGAGCGCCGGCGTGCCATCCAGAAGCGCTTCAACGAGGAGCACGGCATCGTCCCGACGACGGTGATGAAGTCCGTGCGCGAGCTGCTGCAGGTGGGCCGCGCCGCGGGCACGGAGGATAAGGCGCGGCGCCCGGAGCGGGAGATGACGGAGGACGAAAGGAACCTGCTCATCAATGCGACGGAGGAGAAGATGCTGCAGGCGGCGGCCAACCTGGACTTCGAGCTGGCCGCCAAGCTGCGCGACAGGCTCTTCCGCCTGCAGGGCAAGGGGCCGGAGGAGATCCCCGCGGCGCCGGCGCGCCGCCCGCAGCGGAGCAGAAAGAGAAGCAAGTATTTAAAGGCGTAAGGAGCATTATGCAGGAAAACATCGTCATCCGCGGCGTGCGGGAAAACAACCTGAAGGGGTTTGACCTGACGCTGCCCCGCAACAAGCTGATCGTCTTCACCGGGCTTTCCGGCAGCGGCAAATCGTCGCTGGCCTTCGATACGCTGTACGCGGAAGGACAGCGGCGCTATGTGGAGTCCCTGTCCTCCTACGCCAGGCAGTTTCTGGGACAGATGGAAAAGCCGGACGTGGACGCCATCGACGGCCTCAGCCCGGCGATCTCCATCGACCAGAAGACGACGGGGCGCAACCCGCGTTCCACCGTGGGCACGGTGACGGAGATCCACGACTATCTGAGGCTGCTGTACGCCCGCGTGGGCGTCGCCCACTGCCCCAAATGCGGGCGGGAGATTTCAAAGCAGACGGTGGACCAGATGGTGGACCAGCTGCTCGCCCTGCCGGAGCGCACACGTGTGCAGCTGCTCTCTCCCGTCATCCGCGGCAAAAAAGGCGAGCATCTCAAGGTACTCGAGGACGTGCGCAGGAAGGGCTTCGTCCGCGTGCGCGTGGACGGGGAGGTTTACGACCTTGCGGAGGTCCCCCCGCTGGCCAAGACGAAAAAGCACACCATCGAGGTGGTCGTCGACAGGCTGATCCTGCGGGAGGACATCCGCTCGCGGCTGAACGATTCGCTGGAGACGGCGCTGGCGCTCTCCGGCGGCGTGCTCCTGGCGGATATCGGGCCGGGGGAGCGGGAGATGCTCTTCTCCGCAAACCTGGCCTGCCCGAACTGCGGCATCTCCATCGAGGAGCTGGCGCCCAGGGCTTTCTCCTTCAACAGCCCGTACGGCGCGTGCCCGCACTGCGCGGGCCTCGGCATGCTGCAGAAGATCGATCCCGCCCTGATCCTGCCGGACAGGCGCAAGAGCCTGGCCGAAGGCCCGTTTGACGTGAACGGTTTCGGCAGCGGGGAGGCGACGACGCAGGCCGGCATGTTCTTTGAGGCGCTCTGCCGCAAGTACGGCGTCTCCATGGACACGCCCTTTGCCGATCTGCCCGGGGAAGTGCAAAACGCCGTCTTCTACGGCACGAACGGCGAGCCGCTGGAGATCCACTACACGCGGGCGGGCGGACAGGTTCATGCCTTTCAGGCGCCCTTCGAGGGCGTCATCCCGACGCTGGAGCGCCGGGCGAAGGAGACGACGAGCGACGCGGCGCGCGCTTACTACGACTCGCTGATGAGCGAGGTGCCCTGCCCGGCGTGCGGGGGAAAGCGGCTCCGGCCGGAAATCCTCGCCGTCACCGTGGGGGACAGGAACATCGCGGAGGTCTCCGACCTGTCCATCGTGAAGGCGGCGGCCTTCTTCGACGGCCTGCGCTTCGGGGTAAAGGACAGCATGATCGCGGAGCCCATCCTGCGCGAGATCGGCGCCAGGCTGCGCTTCCTCGTCGAAGTGGGCTTGGGGTATCTCTCCCTGTCCCGCGCGGCGGGCACGCTCTCGGGCGGGGAAGCGCAGCGCATCCGGCTGGCGACGCAGATCGGCAGCGGTCTGGTCGGCGTGCTCTACATCCTGGACGAGCCTTCCATCGGATTGCACCAGCGCGACAACGCGCGCCTCATCGCCACGCTCAAGCACCTGCGGGACCTGGGCAATACGCTGATCGTCGTGGAACACGACGAGGAGACGATGCGCGAGGCCGACCAGATCGTGGACATCGGTCCCGGTGCGGGCGAAAACGGCGGACGGCTGATCGCGCAGGGGACGGTGGAGGACCTGGAGGCCTGCCCGGAGAGCATCACCGGCGCCTATCTGTCGGGCGCGCGGGCGATCCCCGTGCCGAAGCGGCGGCAGAAGCCTTCCGGCTGGCTGACGGTCCGCAACGCGCGGGCGCACAACCTGCGCGGCATCGACGTCAAACTGCCGCTGGGCGTGATGGCCGTGGTGACGGGCGTCTCCGGCAGCGGCAAGTCCACGCTGGTCAACGACATCGTCTACAAAACGCTGCAGCGCGACCTCAACCGCGCGCAGACGAGGCCCGGTGCCTGCGACGGTATCGAGGGCCTGGAGGCGCTGGACAAGGTGATCGCGATCGACCAGTCGCCCATCGGCAGGACGCCGCGCAGCAACCCCGCGACGTACACGGGCCTCTTCGACATGATCCGCAAGGTCTTCGCCGCCACGCCGGAGGCCAAGGCGCGCGGCTACCGGGAGAACCGTTTCTCCTTCAACGTGAAGGGCGGACGGTGCGAGGCGTGCTCCGGCGACGGCATTCTGCGCATCGAGATGCACTTCCTGGCGGACATCTACGTGCCCTGCGAGGTGTGCAAAGGCAAGCGGTACAACCGGGAGACGCTGGAGGTCACCTATAAAGGAAAGACCATCTCCGACGTGCTGGAGATGACCGTGGACGAGGCGCTGCGCTTCTTTGAGGCGTATCCGCGGATTTCGCGCAAGCTGCAGACGCTGCAGGACGTGGGCCTGGGGTATATCCGCCTGGGTCAGTCGTCCACGACGCTTTCCGGCGGCGAGGCCCAGCGCGTCAAGCTGGCCACGGAGCTCTCGCGGGCGGAGACGGGCAAGACCTTCTACGTGCTGGACGAGCCGACGACGGGCCTGCACATGGCGGACTGCGAGCGCCTGGTCAGCGTGCTGCGCAGGCTGGCGAAGGGCGGCAACTCCGTGCTGATCATCGAGCACAATCTGGATGTTATCCGGGCCTGCGATTACGTGATCGACCTGGGGCCCGAAGGGGGAGACGGAGGGGGAAACGTCGTCTGTCAGGGTACGCCGGAGCAGGTGGCAGCGTGCCGGGAAAGCTATACGGGGCAATTCCTGGCACGGTCGCTGGCGAGGGCGAAAACCAAACAGCCGGAAAACGGCTGACGGAAAGGAGCGATTCCCATGATCAACGAGACCTATCGCACCATGCTGGGCAAAAAGTCCGTCATCCGGGAGCTCAGCGAGCTGGCGACGCGGATGGCGGCAGAGGCCGATCCGCGGCATCCCTTGGAAATTCTCGACTACAGCCTGGGCAATCCCTCCGTGCCCGTACCGCCGCAGGTGAACGAGCGCGCGGTCTGGCACCTGACGCAGGGGGAGCCGGCGAAGGTGCACGGCTACAGCCCCACGCTGGGCATACCGGAGGTGAAGGAGAAGCTGGCGGCGTCCCTTGCGCGGCGCTTCGGCATCCCCTACACTGCGGCGGACATCTTTCCGACGAGCGGGGCCGCCGGCGCGCTGGCGCACGCTTTCCGGCTGGTGACGCAGCCGGGGGACGAGATCCTCACCTTCGCGCCGTACTTCCCGGAGTACGGGCCTTACATCCTGCCCACCGGCTGCACGCTTACGGTCGTCCCCGCGGACACGAAGGCCTTCCAGATCGACTTTGAGGCGCTGGAAGCCGCGCTGAACCCGCGCGTGCAGGCGGTGCTCATCAACACGCCGAACAACCCGTCCGGCGCAGTGTATTCCGAAGAGACGCTGCAAACGCTTGCGGCGCTGCTGGAGCGCAGGGAGCGCGAGTTCGGCCACGACATCTGGCTCATCTCCGACGAACCCTACCGCGAGATCGTCTTCGACGGGAAGACGCAGCCGTACCCCGCCGCTTACTGGCCGCGGACGCTCACCTGCTATTCGTTCTCCAAGAGCTTGTCCATGCCGGGCGACCGCATCGGTTACGTGGCCGTCAACCCGGAGTGCGGCTGCAGCGCGGAACTGGTGGCCATGTGCGGGCAGATTTCCCGCGGCATCGGGCACAACTGCCCGACGGCGCTGATGCAGCTCGTCGCGGCGGACTGCTGCGACCTGACCAGCGACTTGTCCGTCTACGAGACGAACATGAACCTGCTGTACGACTGCCTCACGGGGCTGGGGCTCGAGGTCGTGCGGCCCGGCGGCACGTTTTACATGATGCCCAGGGCGCCGGAGGCGGACGCGAACGCCTTCTCGCGCAAGGCGCTGCGCCACCGGCTGGTGCTGGTGCCCTGCGATACCTTTGCGCTGCCCGGCTACTTCCGCATCGCCTACTGCACGGACACGGAGAAGGTGAAGCGCTCGCTCGCGGCTTTCCGCGAGCTGATGCGCGAGGAATACGGAGTGCAGTAACAGATAAAAAGAAACGACCGCCGCCGGAAAGCCCGGCGGCGGCTGTGTTTGTCAAAGAAGGGATCGATAGGGCTGCCGTTCATCGAAGATATCTTCAAGATAGATAAACCTGCGCTTCGCATCAACGCGGTAAAAGATCAGATATCGTTCTACGATCAGTACGCGGTACCCTTTCCGCCGGATGCTTTCAAAACGCGGCAGGGCGCCGCTGTCCGGAAATTCCGCGAGGCACTCGACCGCTTCCTCGATTCTGTCGATGCAGTGGAGCGCGCGGTCGGCGAAGCCGGAATCTTCGGCGATGTAGAGCATCAGATCCGTGATCTTCCGGGTAAAGTGATCCGTCCGGTAGAGCTCGTATCTCATACAGCGCCGGATTTCAGCCTGCTCCTGAGATCGTCAAACAGGGAACCCAGCGGCTCGACCCGCCCCTGTTCGATGTCTTCTTGCGAGAGGGACAGTGAACGCAGAAGTTCCAGCTCGGTCTGCATGCGCTCAAATTCGGCCTCGCTGAGCAGTACGGTATCACCGCGCCCGTTGACCGTGATATGGATGGGTTTGCGCAGTTCTTTGCATTGCCGGGATACTTCCGCGTAGCGGTTACGCAAATCCGAGGAGGGACGAATCGTGCTTTCCATGGTTCCACCGCCTTTCCGTAGGCATATTATATCATAATTTGACTATAACCGCCAGCCTGAATAACGTTCATTAAGAAGAACTTGATTTACACCAAACCCTCCCGGCAAAGGCCGGGAGGGTTTGTAACACTATTTTAACAAATTTGAAAGATAATCGATAAAATGTAAAAGAATTGCTTGACACGGCTTTTAAAAGGGGATAGAATACTATATTGCATCAGTATGCACAATAGGCAATGTGTACCCCATTTCCGTTCCGACGAAGCCATTGTACAACGCCGGGGACGGTTTGACAATGGTAAAATCGACAAAATTGCCGAAGGTGCTTCAACTCTTCAAGGGTGAGACAAGTTAGGGGTGATGGCTTTCATGGCTAACGTCCGCGATGAGCGAGTACAGGCCGGGATTATGCAGGACGAGCAGGTGCAGAAGGAAATCATGCAGTACGTCGGGGTTCACGACGTGACGATGGGCAAGGACCGGGTGCGCAAGAGCTTCGCCAGGATTGACGAAGTGGTGGAGATGCCCGATCTGATCGAGGTACAGAAGAATTCCTATCAGCGCTTCCTCAAGGAAGATTTGAAAGAAGTTTTGGCTGACGTCTCTCCGATTACCGATTTCAACGGCAATCTCAAGCTGGAGTTTGTCGACTATACGCTGGATCCGACCCCCAAGCACAGCATCGCCGAATGCCGCGAGCGGGATATGACCTACGCGACGGCGCTCAAGGTGCTGGTTCGTCTTACCAACAACGAGACGGGCGAGGTAAAGGAGTCCGAGGTGTTCATGGGCGACTTCCCGCTCATGACCGAGCACGGCACGTTTATCGTCAACGGCGGCGAGCGCGTTATCGTCAGCCAGCTCGTGCGTTCTCCGGGCGTCTATTACCGGGAGAGCATCGACAAGGCGGGCAAGCACCTGTTCGACACGCAGGTCATCCCGAACCGCGGCGCCTGGCTGGAGTACGAGATCGACTCCAACGACGTCATGTGGGTGCGCGTGGACCGCGCCCGCAAGCTGCCCGTCACCAGCCTGCTGCGCGCTCTTGGCTACGGCAGCGACCAGGAGATCATCGACCTGCTGGGCGACGACGAGAAGCTGCGCGCCACCATGGGCAAGGACGGGGGCGACGACGGCACGCGCCGCCGCGTCACCACGGGCGAACCCAAGACGCGCGAGAGCGGCCTCATGGATATCTACCACCGTCTGCGCCCCGGCGAGATCGGCACCGTGGATTCGGCCGAGAAGCTGCTGCAGGCGACCTTCTTCGACACCCGCCGCTACGACATGATGCGCGTGGGCCGCTACAAGTACAACAAGAAGCTGTCCATCGCCGCCCGCATCCGCGGCTTTGTGGCGGCTGCCGACATCGTGGATCCCGAGACGGGCGAGGTGCTGGTGGCCGAGGGCGAGCGCATCCCCGCCTCCAAGACCGATCCGCTGGCGCAGCGCATCCAGAACTGCGGCGTCAACGACATCATGCTCCGGCTGGACGACCGCGACGTGCGCGTCATCGGCAACAACTTCGTGGACGCCGCCGCCTGGCTGGACCAGGAGACCATCGACGCCGTGGGCATCAACGAGATGGTGCACCTGCCCACCCTGAAGGAACTGCTCGCCCGCTGCGAGGAAGAGGGTCTGGAGGGTGAAGAGCGCATCCAGATGCTGAAGGCCAACCTGGCCGCCCTGTCCCCCAAGCACATCCTCATCGACGACATCGTGGCTTCCATCAGCTACCTGATCAACCTGCCTTACGGCGTGGGCCGCGTGGACGACATCGACCACCTCGGCAACCGCCGCCTGCGCAGCGTGGGCGAGCTGCTGCAGAACCAGATCCGCATCGGCCTGGCCCGCCTGGAGCGCGTCGTGCGTGAGCGCATGAGCGTGCAGAACCAGACGGACGTGAAGCCGCAGGACCTCATTAACATCCGGCCGGTTTCCGCCGCGATCAAGGAGTTCTTCGGTTCTTCCCAGCTCTCCCAGTTCATGGACCAGCCCAACCCGCTTGCGGAGTTGACGCACAAGCGCCGCCTCTCCGCCCTCGGCCCGGGCGGCCTGAACCGCGACCGCGCCTCCTTCGAGGTGCGCGACGTGCACTACTCCCACTATTCCCGTATCTGCCCCATCGAGACGCCTGAAGGCCCGAACATCGGCCTGATCGGCAGCCTCGCGACCTACGCCCGCATCAACGAGTACGGCTTCATCGAGGCGCCGTACCGCCGCATCGATCACAGCGGCGACGTGCCGCACGTGATGGACGAGATCGTCTACCTCGCGGCGGACGAAGAGGACGGCTGCATGATCGCGCAGGCGAGAGAACCCCTCAATCCGGACGGGACGTTCGTCAACGACCGCGTCACCGTGCGCGTGCGCGCGGACGTGCAGAGCGTGGAGCCGGAGCGCGTGGACTACATCGACGTCTCGCCGCGGCAGGTCATCTCCGTCGCGACCGCGATGATCCCCTTCCTGGACCACGACGACGCGAACCGCGCGCTGATGGGCTCCAACATGCAGCGCCAGGCGGTTCCGCTGCTCCGGCCCGAAGCCGCCTATGTGGCGACCGGCATCGAGAGCAAGGCGGGCAAGGACTCCGGCGTCTGCCTGCTGGCCAAGCAGGACGGCTTCGTGCGCAAGGTTACGGCTGACACCATCGTCATCGAGGACGAGATGCACGAGTGCCACGAGTACCACCTCACCAAGTTCGCGCGTTCCAACCAGTCCACCTGCATCAACCAGCATCCCATCGTCTCCGTCGGCGAGAAGGTGAGCATGGGCGACGTCATCGCAGACGGCCCGGCGACCGACCGCGGCGAAATCAGCCTGGGCCGCAACGTGCTCATCGGCTTTATGACGTGGGAAGGCTACAACTACGAGGACGCCGTTCTGCTCAGCGAAGAGCTGGTGATGAACGACACCTTCACCTCCATCCATCTGGAGAAGTACGAGTGCGAAGCCCGCGACACCAAGCTGGGCGCCGAGGAGATCACGCGTGACCTGCCCAACGTGGGCGACGACGCGTTGAAGGATCTGGACGCGGACGGCATCATCCGCATCGGCGCGGAAGTGCACCCGGGCGACATTCTGGTCGGCAAGGTGACGCCGAAGGGCGAGACCGAGCTGACGGCCGAGGAGCGCCTGCTGCGCGCGATCTTCGGCGAGAAGGCGCGCGAGGTTCGCGACACCAGCCTCAAGGTGCCGCACGGCGAGGAAGGCATCATCGTCGATGTCAAGGTGTTCGACCGCAAGGATCACGCCGAGCTCGCCCCGGGCGTCAACCGCATGGTGCGCGTGTACATCGCGCAGAAGCGCAAGATCTCCGTGGGCGACAAGATGGCCGGCCGCCACGGCAACAAGGGCGTCGTCTCCCGCGTGCTGCGCAAGGAGGACATGCCCTTCCTGCCCGACGGCACGCCGCTGCAGATCGTGCTCAATCCGCTGGGCGTTCCCTCCCGTATGAACCTGGGACAGGTGCTGGAAGTGCACCTCGGCCTGGCGGCCAAGGCGCTCGGCTGGCACGTCGCAACGCCCGACTTTGACGGCGCGACCTTCGAGTCCATCGAGAAGGCGTACGGCTGCATCCTGGACGAGGCCAAGCGGCGCCAGGAGGCGCGTGCGGCGATGCCTGAAGAGGAGCGCCGGGCGAACCCGCCGACCGAGGGACTGGACGCCGATACCGTGTTCCTGCGCAACGTTTCGCTGCGCGGAGACGAGAATCTGGACGGCAAGACCATCCTGTACGACGGCCGCACGGGCGACCAGTTCTGCAACCCGGTCACGGTCGGCTACATGTACTACCTGAAGCTCCACCACCTGGTGGATGACAAGATGCACGCGCGTTCCACCGGCCCCTACAGCCTCGTGACGCAGCAGCCCCTGGGCGGCAAGGCCCAGTTCGGCGGCCAGCGCTTCGGCGAGATGGAAGTCTGGGCGCTGGAAGCGTACGGCGCGGCCAACACCCTGCAGGAGATCCTGACCGTCAAGAGCGACGACGTCGTGGGCCGTGTGAAGGCCTACGAGGCGATCGTCAAGGGCAACAACATCCCGGCGCCCGGCGTGCCGGAGAGCTTCAAGGTGCTGATCAAGGAACTGGAGTCCCTGTCCCTCAACGTGCGCGTCCTGGACAGCGACCGCAGCGAGATCGTCATCAAGGAGCTGGACGACGAGGACGAGCCGTACGAGCGCGCCGCTTCCACCACGACCCGCGAGCCTGCCGCCGAGCGGACGCAGGATGCGGACGACGTGGGGTACGGCCCCGTGGATACGGAAGCCCTGGGCAGCTTCGGCACCGAGGAAGAGGATTTCGACGAGGACAAGATCGGAGACGATGCGGACGTATTCGCCGGCATGGACATCGACGATCTGGATATGAACGTGGAACTTCCCGACCTGGATGACCTTGATCCCGCCGACGAATAATCTCCGGGAATGAACAGGCCGGCCCCTGCCGGCTCGAGCAGATATAGAAAGGGAGTGCACCCCTTTGTCGGAACTCACAAATCTTTCTTCCATTCAGATCTCGATGGCTTCTCCGGAGCAGATTCGCGCCTGGTCCCACGGTGAGGTGACCAAACCGGAAACCATCAATTACCGCACGCTGAAGCCGGAGCGCGACGGATTGTACTGCGAGCGCATTTTCGGGCCCACGAAGGACTGGGAGTGCAACTGCGGCAAGTACAAGCGCGTCCGCAACCGCGGCATCATCTGCGACAAGTGCGGCGTCGAGGTGACGCGGGCGAAGGTCCGCCGCGAGCGCATGGGCCACATCGAACTGGCCGCGCCCGTCAGCCACATCTGGTATTTCAAGGGCATCCCCAGCCGCATGGGCACGCTGCTGGACATCTCCCCGCGTTCGCTGGAGCGCGTGCTGTACTTCGCCTACTACATCGTCCTGGATCCCGGCTGCAGCACCCTGAAGCCCAACGAGGTGATCTCCGAGAGCAAGTACCGCGAGACCATCTCCGCGCCGACGTACGTGCAGGCCGTGGAGGCCGGCAAACGCATGATCGCGGAAGGCACGCCGAAGGACGAGCTGCCGGAAGCCTACCGCCCGCTGCGCGTGGGCATGGGCGCGGAGGCCATCCAGGAGCTGCTGCAGCGTATCGACCTGGAAGCGCTCAGCCGCGAGCTCCGCGAGGAGATCGCGATGCTGACGGAAAAGGAGCGCCACCGCGAGACCGAAGGCCAGAAGCGCGCCAAGGCGATCAAGCGCCTGGAGGTGGTGGAAGCCTTCCGCATGAGCGGCAACAAGCCGGAGTGGATGATCCTGACGGTCATCCCGGTGATGC
The DNA here is from genome assembly GCA_902781095.1 of uncultured Eubacteriales bacterium. GTDB lineage: Bacteria > Bacillota > Clostridia > Christensenellales > Aristaeellaceae > Ventricola. Next base: position 115,319 of record CACZHW010000001.1, on the reverse strand, counting down.
CGCCCGATCTGCGCCCCATGGTACAGCTGGACGGCGGCCGCTTCGCGACCTCCGACCTCAACGATCTGTACCGCCGCGTCATCAACCGCAACAACCGCCTGCGCCGCCTGCTGGAACTGGGCGCGCCGGACATCATCGTCCGCAACGAGAAGCGCATGCTGCAGGAAGCCGTTGACGCGCTGATCGACAACGGCCGCCGCGGCAGGCCCGTCACCGGCCCCGGCAACAGGGCGCTCAAGTCCCTGTCCGACTTCCTGCGCGGCAAGCAGGGCCGCTTCCGCCAGAACCTGCTGGGCAAGCGCGTCGACTATTCCGGCCGTTCCGTTATCGTCGTCGGACCGGAACTGAAGCTCCACCAGTGCGGCCTGCCCAAGGGCATGGCGCTGGAGCTGTTCAAGCCCTTCGTCATGGAGCGCCTGGTCAACACCAGCGAAAAGGTGCACAACGTCAAGAGCGCCAAGCGCATGGTGGACCGCGGCGAGAACGAGGTCTGGGATATCCTCGAAAACGTGATCAAGGAGCACCTGGTGCTGCTCAACCGCGCGCCGACGCTCCACCGCCTGGGCATCCAGGCGTTCGAACCGGTGCTGGTGGAAGGCAAGGCCATCAAGCTGCATCCGCTGGCCTGCACGGCCTTCAACGCGGACTTCGACGGCGACCAGATGGCTGTGCACGTCCCGCTGTCCATGGAGGCGCAGGCCGAGGCACGCTTCCTGATGCTGTGCGCCAACAACATCCTGAAGCCGCAGGACGGCAAGCCGGTCATCTCCCCGTCCCAGGACATGGTCATCGGCTGCTATTACCTCAGCTGCATCCGTCCGGGCGCCAAGGGCGAGGGCCGGGTGTTCGCCAACGAGGACGAGGCCATGATGGCTTACCTGACGGGCGAACTGGATCTGCAGGCGGGCATCCGCGTGCGCGTCAGCCGCGAGTGGGAGGGCAAGACCTACCGCCGCGTCATCGACGCCAGCCTGGGCCGTCTCATCCTCAACAACAACCTGCCGCAGGATATGGGCTTCCAGCCGCGCAAGACGCTGGACGACCAGTTCCGCCTGGAGATCGACAAGAAGGTCGGCAAGAAGGAACTGGGCAAGATCGTCGACATGTGCTTCCGCACCCACGGCGTCTCCGAGACGGCGCGCGTGCTGGACAACATCAAGGCGATGGGCTACAAGTACTCCACCATCGGCGCGGTCACCGTCTCCGTCAGCGACATCATTGTGCCGCCGGAGAAGAAACCCATCCTGGCTGATGCGGAGAAGGAAGTCCGCAAGATTGAAAAGGCCTTCAAGCGCGGCCTCATGAACGACGAGGAGCGCTACAAGAAGGTCGTCGAGATCTGGAGCAAGACGACGGAAGACATCAAGGGCAAGATCATGAATCACATGGACGAGTTCAACCCCGTCCGTATGATGACCGACTCCGGCGCCCGCGGCTCCATCTCCCAGGTTTCCCAGCTGGCCGGCATGCGCGGCATGATGGCGTCTCCGACCGGACGCCCGCTGGAGATGCCCGTCAAGGCGAACTTCCGCGAGGGCCTGTCGGTTCTGGAATTCTTCCAGTCCTCCCACGGTTCCCGTAAGGCGCTGAGCGACACGGCCCTGCGTACGGCGGACTCGGGCTACCTGACCCGCCGTCTGGTGGACGTCTCGCAGGAGGTCATCATCCGCGAGCAGGACTGCTTCGCGTCCCGGCACGAGCGCATCCGCGGCATCACCGTGACGGCGATCGGTTCCGAGCACGATCCCATCGAGAAGCTCATCGACCGCATCGTCGGCCGCGTCGCGGCGGAAGACGTGGTCAACCCGCTGACCGGCGAGATCATCGTTCCCTGCAACGAGATGATCACCTACGACAAGGGCAACGAGATCGTTGACTGCGGCATCAAGGCGGTCCAGATCCGCAGCGTGCTGACCTGCCGCAACGAGAACGGCCTGTGCGTCAAGTGCTACGGACAGGATCTGGCCCACGGCGGCTACGTCAACATCGGCGAGGCTGTCGGCATCGTCGCGGCGCAGGCCATCGGCGAGCCCGGCACGCAGCTGACGATGCGTACCTTCCATACCGGCGGCGTGGCTTCCGAAAAGGACATCACACAGGGTCTTCCCCGCGTGGAAGAGCTGTTCGAGGCCCGCAAGCCCAAGCGCGAGGCGATGCTGGCGGAGATCTCCGGCACGGTCGCCATCGGCGAGAGCAAGAAGCGCCGCGAGCTCATCATCACGAGCGACGACGGCAGCACGATCAAGTCGTATCCCATCACCTACGGCAGCCGCCTCAAGGTGAAGGACGGCGACCGCGTGAGCGCGGGCGACGAACTGACCGAAGGCCAGATCAATCCGCACGACCTGCTGCGCATCCTCGGCGTCAAGGCCGTTCAGGAGCACCTGCTCAAGGAAGTCCTGATGGTCTACCGCCTGCAGGGCGTCGGCATCGGCGACAAGCACATCGAGGTCATCGTTCACCAGATGCTGCGCAAGGTCCGCGTGGAGGACGCCGGCGACACGAACATGCTGCCCGGCTCCATGGTGGACATCTTCCAGTTCGAGCGCGAGAACGAGCGTGTGCTGCAGAACGAGGGGCGTCCGGCCGTGGCCAAGCGCATCCTGCTGGGCATCACGAAGGCGGCCCTGGCGACCGATTCCTTCCTCTCCGCTGCTTCCTTCCAGGAGACGACGCGTGTGCTGACGGAAGCGGCCATCAAGGGCAAGGAGGATCCGCTCGTCGGCCTCAAGGAGAACGTCATCATCGGCAAGCTGATCCCTGCCGGCACGGGCATGCCGCGCTACAAGGATATCGAGATCCACGACGCTTATTGATCATATGAAAGACGCCGCTGCGCACCGTCGCGCAGCGGCGTCTCCGTCTGCATACTTGCCGGGCCGGGCAACTGACAGTTGCTTGCGCGGCAGCCCGTTCCGGATTAAGATGGTCCTGTTAGAAGAAGGGGAGGTGTGCCTATGGAATCCAAGAATGTCCTGTACGAACTGAGAACCCGGAACGGATTCACGCAGGACGAGCTGGCAGAGAAGGTCTTTGTCACCAGGCAGGCGGTTTCGAGGTGGGAGCAGGGGGAAACGGTGCCGAACACCGAGACGCTGAAGCTGCTTTCCAGGCTGTACGGGGTGTCCATCAACACGCTGCTGGGCTCGCCGCACCAGCTGATCTGCCAGTGCTGCGGGATGCCGATGGACGATTCGATCATCGGCAGAGACAAGGACGGGACCCCCAACGAGAATTACTGCCAGTGGTGCTATGCGGACGGCACCTACACGTACAGCGACATGGACGACCTCATCGATGTCTGCGTCGGACACATGGTCGGCGAGAGCTTCACGGAAGAGCAGGCCCGCGCGTACATGAAACAGACGCTGCCGAAGCTGGACTACTGGAAACGGTATGCGGAGCTCTCCGACGACGGACAGTTCGAGGCGTTCAAAGAACAGCTGATCGCGGAGATCAACGCCCTGCGCCCCGAGGGCATGCCGGAAGTCGGGAAGCTGAACGCGCTGGTCGGACGGTACGTCAACCTCGAATACTGGCTTCCGAACGGAACGGCGGCGAAATTCCTGGATGACGGGACGACCTACCTCGGCACCCAGCTGGAAACCGGGATGGGCGGAGACCGGTGCTTCGGGGTCGTAGCCAATATGGAGTTCATTCTGATCTGTACCTATGAGAAGGACGGAGTTAATCCGGAGCTCGTCCTCTACAAAAAGCGATAATTCTGTGGTACAATAAACAAGGCCTGTCCGGTCAGAATGATTTACATCAGGGAAGGGATCAAATGGAACCCATCCGTACGGCGTACCGCGTCACGGTTTCCGACTTCCGCAAGGCGTCCTATTACGGGCTGTTTCTGCGCTACCGGAAGCCGTTTCTGTTCCTTTTCCTCGTCGTGGGGGGCGCGCTGCTCTACGCGCTGGCAGCGGCCTTCGGCTTCGGGGCGGCCAATCCGCTGGTGTTCTTCCTGGCCGCGGCGTACGCAGTCTGGGGGCTTGTGATGGCCGCCGGGGTGGAAAAGGGGATCCGGGCGTACCTGAGCAGTGCGGACAGCCTGCTGGGCGTGGAATTCGAGGCGGAGCTGGACCGCAAGCGCATGCATCTGCGCGTACCGGAGAGGGGCGTCGACGTGACGGCCGCCTACGCGAAGATGGCCGCGGCCTTCGAACTGCACGCGCTCTTCATGCTCTATACGACGCCGCAGCGGGTCTATCTGCTGCCCAAGCGCGCGCTGACGGCGGAACAGGCGGGAACCCTGCGGGGCGCTTTGCAAGAAGAGATGAAGGACCGCTTCAGCACGCGGTTTTCGTAAACAGACAAGAAAAGCCCCGGCATGCGCCGGAGCTTTTCGGATTCCGCAGCTTTTTCAGGCTGCGGCTTTTGTTTTGCCCATAAAGTGGGTCAGCAGGATGACGCCCAGCACGACGGCCGCACCGATGATGTCGGTCAGCGTGCCCGGGATGACCATGCACAATCCGCCCGCGAAGCACAGCAGGCGCAGGGGCATGGACAGCGGGCCGTTGAGGTAGCCGATGAAGCCGCCGCCGATGCCGATGAGCCCGAAGACGGCCGTGAGGATCATGGGCAGGGCCTCCAGGAAGGTGCCCCCGATCATGATCATCTTGGGGTTCAGCGCGAACATGTACGGGATGAGGAAGGCGGCGATCGCCAGCTTGGTGGCGTTGACGCCCGTCTTGAACGCGTTGCCCTTGGCGATGGCCGAACCCGCGTAGGCGGCGAGCGCGACGGGCGGCGTGATGTCCGCCACGATGCCGAAGTAGAAGCAGAACATGTGGGAGGCCAGCAGCGGGATGCCCGCCTTGATGAGGATGGGCGCCGCGATGGTGGAGGTGATCAGGTAGTTGGAGGTGGTGGAGACGCCCATGCCCAGGATGAGGGAGGTGAACATGGCGCAGACCAGCGCCAGGAAGACGCTGTTGCCCACCAGATCGAAGATGCCCATGCCGATGCGCTGGCCCAGGCCCGTCAGCGTGACCATGCCGATGATGATACCGGCCGTGGAGCAGGCCGTGGCGACGGAGATGACGCTGCGGGCGGCCTGGGGCAGGGCGGTGAAGATCTGAAGGAAGGGCACGCGGGTGCCCTTGCGCAGGTACGGCACGATGATGCAGATGAGGCAGCCCAGCAGGGCGGCGCGGTTGATCGTGTAGCCGGAGAGCATCAGCCAGATGATGCCGACGAGCGGCAGCAGCAGATGTCCCTTGTCGCGCATCAGCGGGAGCAGCTTCGGCAGCTTTTCACGCGGCAGCCCTTTGAGCCCCAGCCGCTTGGCTTCCAGATGCACGGAGATCCAGATGCCCGTGAAGTAGAGCACGGCGGGGATCAGCGCGATGATCATCAGCTGGCGGTAGGGGACGTTGCAGGTTTCCGAGATGAGGAAGGCGGCGCTGCCCATGACGGGCGGCATGATCTGCCCGCCGGTGGAGGCGGCCGCTTCCACGGCGCCCGCGAATTCCGGCTCGTAGCCCAGCGACTTCATCATGGGGATGGTGAAGGAGCCGGTGGAGACGGTATTGGAGACGGAAGAGCCGGAAACCGTGCCCTGCAGCGCGGAGGAGAGGACGGCGACCTTCGCCGGGCCGCCGGCGGCCCAGCCGGCCAGCGCGTTGGCCAGATCGATGAAGAACTGGCCGATGCCCGTCTTCTCCAGGAAAGCGCCGAAGAGGATGAACAGGAAGATGTAAGTGGAGCAGACACCCAGCGGGTTGCCGATGACGCCCTCCGTGGTGATGAACAGGTGGGTGATGATGCGCTTCAGGCTGAAGCCGCGGTGCAGCAGGAAGCCGCCCATGTACTTGCCTGCCATGCCGTAGATGAAGAAGCAGGAGGCGATGATGACGATGGGCGGGCCGACGACGCGCCAGCAGGCGAGCAGCACCAGCGCGATGCCGATGCCGGCCATGACGGTGTCGGTTACGGTGTACATGCCCGCGCGGAACTGCAGCGGCTTGTAGTTGACGATGAAATAGCCGGCGACGCACAAAAACAGGCCGGCGAGCAGCACGTCGTACCAGGGCAGCTTGTGCCTGTCCGCGTGCTTTGTGGCCGGATAGAGGATGAAGGCCATGGAGATGGCCATACCCAGGTGCGTGTAGCGCAGAATCTGCAGCGGCACCTTGTTGGAGATGGAGGCGTAGAGCTGGAAGAGCGCCCAGCAGGTGAGGATGACCTTGATGATCATTTCACCCCGGGGGGAGAAGATCTTGTACTTCGATTCCCGGTCGATCTCGTCCAGCTTGATGTCCTCCGGAGGGGTTTGCTTTTTCTTGAACAGAGCCATGGTTCCTCCTGTCGTTCAGGTGATAAACACAGAAACGGGGCAGGACAGTAGACTGTCCTGCCCGGTTCGTTCTGGCTGATTACTGGAGATAGTCAGGGATCGCGATGCCCTGCTCCTCGTAGTACCTGCGCGCGCCGGGGTGCAGGTCGCTGGGGATGCCGGAGAGCGCGGCTTCCAGGCTCATGTAGTTCGCCTTCGCGTTGATCTCCTGGATGTCGGGGAGGTTCTCATAGATAGCCTTGGTCAGCGCGTAGATCTCGTCGTCGGAGAAGGAGTCGGCGCAGACCAGCATGCACTTGACGGCCACGGAGGTGATGGGGTGGCCGAGGCTGTACTCGTCCGTCTCGGTGGTGAAGGCGGAATAGAACGGATAATCCTTCAGCAGGATGTCCAGGTGCTCCTGGTCGATGGTCAGCAGCTCGATGTTGCCGTTGAGGCTGAGCTCCATCACGTTGCTGTTCGGGTAGCCGGAGCACAGGAACATGCCGTCGAAGGTGCCGTCCTGCACGCCGTTCTTGGCGGTCGCCTGGTCGGCGAAGGTCTCGTTGATGTCGTCATAGGTCATGCCGTAGGCGCCGAGAATCTGACGGGCGGCGACTTCGTAGCCGGAGCCGACGGCGCCGACGCAGATGCGCTTGTCGCGCATATCGGCGACGGAGCTGATGCCGGAATCCTTGCGTACGACGATCTGCACCATCTCAGGATAGCAGGCCGTGACGGCTTTGAAGTTGGTGACGGGGTTGCCGTCGAAGAGCTCGACGCCGTTGTGCGCGTAGCTGAAGACGTCGGACTGGATCATGGCGAACTCGTTCTCGCCGGCGCCCAGCAGGCGGGCGTTTTCGGTGGAGCCGCCGGTCGCGTTGACGGTGATGTTGGCGCCGGTGACGTTGTTGACCACGGTGCACACGGCGTTGCCGAAGTTGTAATAGTTGCCGGTCGCGCTGCCGGTGCCCATTAGGTAGGCGCCCTTGAAGGACGGCTCTTCAGCCAGGGCGGCGCCCGTCAGGAGTGCGAACGCGAGCAGGACACAGAGTGCGAGGGAAAGCTTCTTCATACCGGAATCCTCCTTATTCGCAGATAGAAATGGGTTGAAATTATTATACCGTTATTATGTATGATTTGCAACAGCGGGAGGCGAATTGCGGCCACGGCGCGCACACGGAAGCGGAAAAAAGGACCGCCCGAAGGCGGCCTTGAATGCATAAAGAACCCTCTCACAGGTCTTCCAGCTTCTTCACCTTGGAGGAACCGACGAGTTCGACGGCTTTTTGGATGGCCTGCTGGTGGCCGGAATCGACCTTGCCGGAGCCGTGGGTTTTGGAGTTCAGGAAGTGCAGGCAAAACTGCCCGTCGAAGTTGTTGTCGGTGATCTCCTGCGTACCGTGCGGCACGCCGTAGATGGAGCAGACGAGCTTGTAGCCCTGCGAGGTCGTCAGCAGCATGGGGCGGCGCTGCCAGCACGTCTTGGAGGTGATGGAGGAGGCAGAGGAGACGCCGTAGACGGCGCAGAGAACGGCGGTGTCGGATGCGGTGCGCGGTTCGACGTCCAGATGGTTCCCCGCGGACTGGATGCGGACCTTCAGGCTCTTGCCCGTGGTGAGGTCGCGCAGCGTTGCATTCTGCCCGGCGGTGAGCCCCAGCTTTTTAAAGATGCCGTTATCCTTTGCGCGGAACCAGTTGAGGTTGTAGACCTTCCCGCTTACGTTGACCGTGACGGTCGAGGCAGGGGAGACGTCTCCGGCCGGGGCGGAAGAAGAGGCGAAACTCTTGGCGTCATAGACGGAATTGAGCTTCGCGAGCGTCTTTTCGCCCGGTATGCCGTCCGCCGAAAGGCCGTACTTCTTCTGGAAGGCGCGGATGGCGGCCTTCGTCCTCGTTCCGATGTTGCCCGTGACGGAGCCGGAATACATGCCCAGCGCCTTCAGCTTCGTCTGCAGGTCCTTGATCTGCGACGCGCTGAGGCCGGAGGCGGAAGAAGAGGAAGACGAGGAAGACGAGGATGAAGAGGACGAGGCGGAAGAAGAGGAGGAAGAGCCGGAAGAGGAAGACGCGGCCTGATCCGTCTGTTTGAAGGTGCCCACGCGCTTTTTCGGCACCTCGCCGCCGGAGACGCCGTAGGTCTTTCGGGCTTCGGAATCCTTCAGGATCCGGATGTAGGTGGACTTGCCGCTCTTCTGGGCGGACCAGCCGCTCTGGACGCTGCCGTCGCTGGCGCGGTAGCGCAGGTGGACGAAGGTGGTGTCGCCGCTGGTCTTCGTCTCGGTGATGTAGACGACGGCGCGGGAGACGATGTTGTCCGTGACCGCGGCGCTGGTGGAAGCCGATGCGCGCACGCGGATTTTCGTATCCGTGCGGCCGTAGACATTTTCGTAGCTCTCCGCGGCCGCTAGAGAGAAGAGCAGGGCGCAAAGGAGCAAAGCGACGGAAATGAGCAGTTTCTTCTTGGTCATGAATAGCCTCTTTTCAGCGGCGCATGCCGCAATACGGTATCTGTCGGTAAGCTTCAGCGTGCAGTGTAGGGCGCGAACCTTTAAAAAAACTAAAATGAAAGGGGATCGCCGCGGATCACTTTCTGACGGCGTACTCGGTTTTGAGCGCTTCTTCGCCGCCGACCTCCCGCAGGACCTGTTCATAGGAGTCATAGGGGATGGCGCGGCCGTCCTCAATGCGGTAAATGACGTCGACCTTGCGCAGCGTGCCCAGCCGGTGTGCGACCATGACGACGGTGCACTGGTCCATGACGGCGTCGATGGCGGCCTGCACCTGCCGCTCGCTCTCCTCGTCCAGGGCGGAGGTCGCCTCGTCGAAGAGGATGATCCGGGCGTCGCGCAGCAGCGCGCGGGCGATGGCGATGCGCTGGCGCTGGCCGCCGGACAGGTTGCTGCCGCCTTCGAAGATCCGGGTGTTCAGCCCGTCCGGGAGGGAATCCAGCAGGTCCTGCAAGCCGACGCGCCGCAGCGCATCCAGAACCTGCGCGGTCGTGACGTAGCTGAGGCCGTAGACGAGATTATCCCAAAGGGTGCCGGAGAACAGCACGGTATTCTGCGGCACGACGGCGATATGGCGCCGGTAGCTGTGTTTGTCCAGCTCCCGCAGTTCGATGCCGTCCACCCGGATGCTGCCGCTCTCGTAATCGTACAGGCCGAGCATCAGGCTGAGCAGGGACGTCTTGCCGGCGCCGGATTTACCGATAAAGGCGGCGCTGGTGCCGGCGGGGATGTCGAAGTTGAGACCGCGCAGCACCGGCTCGTCCTTCGGCGCGTAGCGGAAGACCACGTCGCGGAAGCGGATTTCACCCCGCACGGGCTCGGGCAGCAGCCGGCTTCCGTTCGTCTCGACATCGCGTTCCCGCAGGATTTCGCTGACGCTGACGAGGCTGTCGTAGCCCTGCGTGATCTGCGGCAGTTCGTCGAGCACCTTCTGCACGCTGCCTATGATCATCTCGAAGATGGACTGGAAGAGCACGACGGTGCCGATGCTGATGTAGCCGCGCGAGGCGAGGAAAGCCGCAAAGCACAGGCAGACGAGGCGGAATCCCTGCGCGCCGCCGTAGCTTACGTTGTTGACCCACACGCCGATCTGGTCGTACCGGTCGGCGGCCTGCTGAACCTGAAGCACTTTTTCCGAGATCCGGCGGTATTCCGTCTTCTCAAGGCCGTGGGAGCGCGTGAGCTGCGACATCTCCAGCATCTCCTGGAAGGCGGCGTTGGAGGTCTCCGTCTGCCGGCGCATGAAGGCTTTGCTCTCCAGCACGGGCTTCATGAAGCTGCGGATGAACAGCGTCGCGGCGGGGACGATGACGAGGTAGAAGAGCAGCATCGGCGGGAAGCGGAGCAGGGCGGTGACGATGACGAAGACGACGTCGATGCCAAGGTGGAGCACGTCGCCCAGCCGGTCGTAGATCAGCATCCCGATGAACTGCACGTCCGAGATGAGCTTGGAGAGCAGTTTGCCGGACTGCGTATTCTGGTGGTAGCGGATGGACAGCGCCTCCAGCTTTCGCACGATGGCCATCTTGAAACCCGATTCCACGGCGCGGGTGAACCGGTGGTACAGGATGCTGTCGATCCAGAAGCAGACGAGGTTGACGAGCAGCGCGGTCACCGAGGCGAAGATGCTGAGAAGCACCGGCCAGGAGAAGAAGACGCCGTTTCCGCCGGCCAGGGAGTCGATGATGTTGGCGGCGAAGACGGGCAGCATGAGCGCGGCGATGTGCTTGACGGATTTGACGATCATGGCCGCGACAAACCGCGCGCGGTGGTTGCCGAAGATCCTAAGCAGGACGGATAGCGGCCGCTCCAGCGCCGCGTCGTCGGCTTTCGCATAGAAATCGTATATTTCCGCGGACAGATCCGGGATTCTCCGCCGCTCGGGGTAGATCCGGTAGCGGTTGACGCCTTTTTGATACCGGCAGTCGAACTGCTCCGCATACTGTGCCAGGATATTCAGGTTGATCTCAGCCTCGATGCGGCCGTCCTCGTCCGCGCCGGAGGGCACCTCGAAGGTGTCCCGCTCTCCCGCGGCGCGGATCTCGATGAAGCCGTTCCTGCCGCCCCGGTACCCGACCGTCACGGGCGCGCAGCCCGAATCCAGCAGGTGGAGCAGGAGCGCCTCGGCGATCAGCGGGCAGGCGGGGGCGCTTACGCCTCTTTCCCGGAACGAGTCCCGAACCAGGGAGACGGCAGACGCGACGTCTGAGCGGCTGTTCACCGTAAAGGGCCCGCTCACGGAAGGTCACCTTCTTTCTCTTCTTCCGGCGATTCTTCGTAACCGGGCACGTCGGACCGGCCGAAGCCTGCCACCGTGTGGACCAGAACGTCCCCGCTGATGCCCTTGGGCTGGATCAGCCGGTCGCCGGAAGGCGCAATCCGGACCTTGTCCCCCGCGGCCGCGAGCGTCTCCTGCGAGATCAGGATCTGTCCCCCGGCGGTGAAGCCCTGGATGCGGGAGGCGAGGTTTACGTTGCGGCCGATCATGTCGTACTTGGAGCGGGTTTCGGAGCCGATGGTCCCCAGCACGGCGACACCGGTATGGATGCCGATACCCATGGAAAGCGGCGGGTATCCCTGTTCCCGGTTCCAGTCGTTGACCGCGGCCATGCGCCGCTGCATGGCGACGGCGCAGGCGACCGCCTCCTGGGCTGCGTCCTCGTTTGGCCGCGGGGCGCCGAACACCGTGACGATGGCGTCTCCCACGAATTCCAGGATGTTGCCACGCCAGGCGTTGATGATTTCGATCATCTCTTCCAGGAAGTGGTTGAGCATGCGGATGAAGTCCGTCGGGCTCATCTGCTCGGAGAGCGCGGTGGAGCTGCGCAGGTCGGCGAACATCATGGTGACGCACCGCAGTTCTCCGCTGGCGACGGGGCCGCTCTGGTGCTTCAGGATGTCTTCCAGCACCTCGTCGGTCAGGTAGCGGCCGAAGGTGTTGCGGATGACTTCCTCACGCATCCGGAGGGTTTCTTTCAGGGCCCGGTTTTCTTCTTCCAGTTCCCGCAGGCGCGCCTGCAGTTCTTCACTCATAGTTCGATGACCTCCCCTACACGCGCGTAGCGCGCGTTGCTGCAGCCCAGCTGCGATTCCCTGCGCAGCAGTTCCTCGTCCGTGCTCCCCGGATCGTGGTGTACGATCAAAAGGCGTTTTGCGCCGCTTCTTGCCATCAGTTCCATCCCGTCTTCTGCCGTCGAATGGCCGAACCCGGCGTGCGTCTTCATCTGCTCCGGCGTATACTGCCCGTCGTAGAGCACGAGGTCCGCACCTTCGGCGAAGGAGACGAGCGAGGAGAAGGAAGCCTCGGTGCGCTCGTAATCGGTGCAGTAGACGAGCGCCTTCCCGGCATAGCGGAGCCGGAAGACGACACATTCGCCCGGGTGATTGCCCCGCATGCCCTCCACGGTGACGGGGCCCACCTGCAGCGGCAGGCGGAGGGGCTCAATCTGCACGTCGCCTGCGTAATTGGAGAGGTGCAGGGGCCAGTAAGGCGGCGTGTAAACGCCGTCAAGCGCGCGCAGGGCGCTCTCCCTGTCCGCGGCCGGTAGAAAGAGCCGCGTCTTTTGGCCCCGACGGGACAACCGCGGATACATGCCAAGGCCCAGCAGGTGGTCCAGATGCAGGTGGGTGAGCAGGATGACGGGCGTGTGCGGAAAGTCTGTCGGCGCGCCGATGAGGCCGCTGCCGCCGTCCAGAAAGAGGGCCTCCTCCCCCGCGCGGACGAGATAGCACGAGGTGTCCCCCCCGAAGAGGGTCTGCTCCTGCCCGCAGACGGCCATGGACCCGCGGGAACCCAGGACGGTCAGTGTAAAGGTGGTTTCGCTCATTTTAAGCTCCTGTCGACGGATTACGTCTGCTTGATAAAGGTCTTGCATTTCCTCTTGCGTACTTTTGGCGGATGAATTATAATTATATATAACTATTCTACACAACACGCATGAAACGGACAAGATGTTTTTTCATCAGAACTAAAGGGAGGAATCACGTATGTCGGATACCAAGACCTACGGCAGGGGAACGATCATCCTGCGCCAGGGCGAACCCGGCGACTGCATGTACGTCGTCCAGAGCGGGCGGGTCGGCATCTTTCAGGATTACGGCCAGCCGCAGGAAAAGAAAATCGCCGAACTGATGTCGGGCGAATACTTCGGTGAGATGAGCCTTCTGGACCACGAACCCCGTTCCGCCACCGCCGTCGTGCTGGATAGCGACACCATGCTGACGACGGTCACGGAGGAGACCTTCCTTAGCTTCTTTAAGGAGAACCCGGCCAAGGTGCTCATGCTGGCGCAGCAGATGTGCCACCGCCTGCGCCGCACGACGGAGGACTACGTGGAGGCTTGCAAGACGGTCTATGAGAGCGTGGAAGCCGACAAGACCGGGGCGCCGAAGAGCGAAGGCCTCCTCGAGCGCATCGGGAAGCTGTGCACCGCCTATCTGAACTTCGTCAGGAAGGGGGACTGAGCATGAAAGTCTTGACATTTGGGCATGGGGAAATCATCTTCCGTCAGGGCACCTTTGGCAAATCGATGTTCGATATCGTGTGCGGCAAGGTCGGCATTTACGTCGATTACGGCACCGCGGACGAGAAGCTGATCGCCGAGATGGGCGAGGGCGAGATCTTCGGCGAGATGGGCCTCATCGAGGTTTATCCGCGTTCCGCCACGGCGGTCGCGCTGGAAGACGGGACGAACGTCGCCGAGATCACGCTGGAGGAATACGGCGAGTACTTCGAAAAGTACCCCGAGAAAATCCTGCGCGTGCTTCGCATGCTCAGCGGGCGCATCCGCGAGACGGACGAAAAGTACATGGAAGTCTGCCGCACGATCTACGAGAACGAGCAGGCCGGAAAGGGCGACAAGGACGAGAACCTGAACCGCCAGCTGGATTCCATCTGCAAGGAGTATGGCAAATTCAACAGCCTGTGGCTGAACTAAGAGAGGTACGGAATCATATCCGAAAGCCGCTCGAAGACGAGATCCGGGACGACGTCGCTGCGCGCGATGTCGTCCCTTTTCGTTTCGCCGGACAAAACGAGGATGCCGGTCATGCCGTGGCGGACGCCGGTGGCCACGTCCGTGTACAGGCGGTCGCCGACCATCGCCATTTCGGAGAGCGCAAAGCCGGTCCGCGCAAGCGCCTCATCGACGATGCCGCGGTAAGGCTTGCCCAGGATGACGTCCGCCTTGCGGCCGGTGCTGGCCTCGATAAAGGCCATAATCGCGCCCATGTCGGGGATGAAGCCCGTCTCGGTGGGACAGTTGAAGTCGGGGTGCGTCGCGACATAGGGCAGGCCTGCGCGGATGTAATCGCAGACGCGGCACATCTTCGCGTAGTCCAGCGTGGTGTCGAACCCCACCAGCACGTAGTCCGCGCCCTCCTGCGTGAGGGTGAGGCCCATTCCCTCCATCTCCTTGGCAAGCGCGGGATTGCCAAGCAGGTAGCAGCGCTGGCCGGGAAAATGCGAGAGGCAGTAGTGCGCGGCGGCATGGGCGGAGGAGATGACGTCGCAGTAGCGCTGTGCGACGCCCATGCCCCGGAGCCGTTTGGCGTAAACGGAGGCGGAACGGGAGGAGTTGTTGGTGAGAAACCGTGCCGTCCGTCCCGTCCGCTCCAGCGCGTCAAGAAAATCGAGAGAGCCCTCGATCAGCCGGTCGCCCAGGTAAAAAGTGCCGTCCATGTCCAGCAGAAAGCAGCGGACGGCGGAGAGCTTTTCACGGATTGCGGCTTCGTCTGTCAGCGTCATGGCGGCTCCTTAAGCGGTTTTGTCGACGGATTTGGTGGCGATGACGTCCACGCCGGTGCCGCAGACGTCGGCAAGGACGACGCTGCCGGCCGCGACGGGCGCCGAAAGCCGAAGCGCCGAGAGAGCGCGCATGCAGTCGGCGATGCGCGCCTTGGGGATGGGCGTGCGCGTCTTGACGGAGAGGGGCACGGCACTGCCGGAGACCGGGATGACGGCCGTGACCATGCGCAGCGGCGCGACGCACTCCTGCCGCGCGTAAACTTCCCCGCGCCGGCAGCCGTTGCCGCGGACGGCGGTCACTTTGCCGTCCTCCAGGTCGACCTCCATGCGGCAGCCGACGGGGCAGTTGATGCAGGTGATTTCCATGCGGCTCAGCTCCTTTCGATGGAGACGGTGACGGGGCCGTCCAGCGCGGCGACGCTTTCGGCATCCAGCGGGACGACGGCCATTTCGCCGGGCGTAAAGATGGGCGCGCGCTTCTTCGCGATGATCCGCCCGCCGCAGCGGACGACGCACTCGGCTCCGCGGAAGACGCCGGAGGGCCGGAACATGAGGCGCACGGCAGCCCCGGCGCCCTTGCGGATGCGCTGGGGCACGGTGCCGCGCACGCCTTCCCCGTCCTGCACGGGCCAGAAGCCCGCCGGCCGTTCCCCGGCGCGCGCATAGGCGGCGGCCGCGTGGCCGGCCAGGAAGGACTCGCTGGACACGTGGTCCACGAGGTCGTGCACGTGCAGCACGTTGCCGCAGGCGAAGATGCCGGGGACGCTCGTCTCCAGCGCGTCGTTGACCACGGCGCCGGAGGTGGCGGGGGAGATTTCGGCGCCGGCGCCGCGCGTCAGCTCGTTTTCGGGGATGAGGCCGACGGAGAGCAGCAGCGTGTCGCAGTCAAAGGTCTTCTCGGTGCCGGGGACCGGCCTGCGCTGCGCGTCCACCTGTGCGATGGTGACGCCCGTCAGCCGCTCGCGGCCGCGGATGTCCACCACCGTGTGCGAGAGGTAGAGGGGGATGTCGAAATCCTGCAGGCACTGGACGATGTTCCGGTTGAGGCCGGAGGAGTAGGGCATGAGCTCCACGCAGGCGAGCACCTTCGCGCCCTGCAGCGTCATGCGGCGGGCCATGATGAGGCCGATGTCGCCGCTGCCCAGGATGACGCACCGGCGGCCGGGCATGCAGCCCAGCAGGTTGACGAATTTCTGCGCGGTGCCGGCGGAATAAATGCCAGCGGGCCGGGTGCCCGGGGTGCCCAGCGCGCCGCGCGGGCGCTCCCGGCAGCCCATGGCCAAAACGATCGCTTTGGCATGGATTCTCAGGAGCCCCTCCGGCGAGACGCAGGTGACGATGTGGTCGGCGCCGACGGACAGGACGGTGACGCCGCAGCGGATTTCGATGCCGAGCTCGGCCGCCCGGTCGATGTCCCGCTGCGCGTACTCGGGGCCGGTCAGCTCCTCTTTGAAGCGGTGCAGGCCGAAGCCGTTGTGGATGCACTGGCGCAGGATGCCGCCGGGGGCGTTTTCGCGCTCCAGCACGAGGAGGCTTTGGATGCCGTCCTCGCGCGCGGCGATGGCGGCCGCCAGGCCCGCGGGGCCGGCGCCGATGACGAGCACGTCGACGGTGCGGTTGATGTCCATCAGGCTTCCTCCTTTCCCGGGTCCTTCAAGGTGCCGGTGAGCAGGCGGGATTTCCCGCCGAATTTGGTGATGGCGGTGAGCGGGACGCCGAGCTCCTCCGCGAGGATCTCGGCGACGCGCGGGCTGCAGAAGCCGCCCTGGCAGCGGCCCATACCGGCGCGCGTGCGCCGTTTGACTGCGTCGATGCTGCAGGCGCCGACAGGCCGGCGGATGGCCTGGCGGATTTCGGCCTCCGTCACGACCTCGCAGCGGCAGATGACGTTGCCGTAGGCGGGGTCCTCCGCCACCGCGCGGGCGCGTTCTTCATCCGTCATCTCGGCAAAGCGCCTGGGGAGCGGCACGGGCGCGGGAACTTCGGTCTTCGGGACGAGCGCGCAGTCTCCGGCAATCTGCGCGCCCAGGCGTTCCGCGATGGCGGGGGCGGCAGAGAGGCCGGGACTCTCGATGCCCACGGTTTCATAGCAGGCCGTCTGACCGGGGACAGCGCCGATGATGAAGTCGCCGTTGACTTCGTGCGCGCGGATGCCCGCGAAATTGGTGATGTCGCCGCGCACGCTGGCCTGCGGCCAGGTGAGGCGGCAGGTTTCCAGCACCCCTTCGAGCCCTTCGGCCGTCGTGGAGACGTCCTGCGGGTCGTCGATGTCCTCCGCCGAGGGGCCGAGCAGCAGATTGCCGTGAACGGTCGGGCTTACGAGCACGCCCTTGCCCATCTGAGTGGGGCACTGGAACATCGTCCTGGAGAAGGGGAGCGTCTCCAGGCGGTCCAGCAGGTGGTACTGCCCGCGCCGGGGGATCAGGGTGAGCTTCTCTTCGCAGAGGCTGTTGTGGATGTCGGCGCTGCCCATGCCGGCGCAGTTGACGAGGACCCGGCAGGCAATCTCCCCCGTGGGAAGGACGGCGTGCCACAGGCCGTCTTCCCAGCGGAAGACGCGCTGTACGCGGCTGTTCATCAAAAAGCGCACGCCGCACAGGGCAGCGTGATCGGCCAGCGCGTAGGCGGCTTCGTAGGGGCTGGTGATGCCGGAGGTCGGCGCGTACAGCGCACAGCGGACCTCCGGGTTGGTGTTCGGCTCCAGGGCGAGCGTTTCCTCCCGCGTGAGGAGGCGCACGCCGGGGACGCCGTTGGCCTCGCCCTGCTGCAGCAGCGTGCGCAGGGTCTCTTCGTCCTCCGCCGTAAAGCCCAGGACGAGCGCGCCGCACTGGCTGTAGGGGAAACCCAGCTCGCGGGCGAGCGCCGGGTAGAGTTCGGCGCCGCGGACGTTCAGTTCCGCCTTCAGCGTGCCCGGGTGGGCGTCAAACCCCGCGTGGACGATGCCGCTGTTGGCGCGGGTCGCGCCGCTGGCTACGTCGGGCCCGGCTTCGGCCACGGTGATGTCCGCCTCGTACCTGCCGAGGACGCGGGCAAGCGCGCAGCCGACGACGCCCGCGCCGATGATGAGAATGTCTGTTTGCATGGTTCGTGCTCCTTTACGGTTTGGGATCAGGTCCTGATCATCAGCTGTTCCTGGGTCGAGCCGTCGTCGGGGAAGACGATGAATTCCCGCACCTGCAGACGGACGTCGTCGCCCCGGTTGAAAGTGCGGCTGCTGAAGCCGTCCGCGATGACGCGCACCGTCTCCTCGCCGGCCCGCACGCGGTAATCGCAGGTGTCGCCCAGGTAATACAGGCGCTCGATGCGCGCGGGGATGCCCTCCTCGCCGCGGGTCATCCGGATGTTCTCCGGACGGATGGCGACGACGACGGGCCCGTGCTGCTTCATCTCCGGGTAGGGCAGCTCGGCCTTCCAGCCGGAAAGGCGGATGCGCCCGCCCTCCGCCGTGCCGGGGAAGAAGTCCACCTTGCCCAGAAAGTCCGCCACGAAGGGGTTGGCGGGGTTGTTGTAAATCTCGCTGGGCGTGCCGCTCTGCTGCACCACGCCGTTGTTGATGAGGAGGATGCGGTCGCTCATCGCCATGGCTTCCGTCTGGTCATGGGTGACGTAGACCACGGTGATGCCCAGCGATTTGGTGATCTCCTTGATCTCGAAGCGCATGGACTCGCGCAGCTTGGCGTCCAGGTTGGAAAGCGGCTCGTCGAGCAGCAGCACCTTGGGCTGCGCCAGCAGCGCGCGGGCCAGCGCGATGCGCTGCTGCTGTCCGCCGGAAAGCTGGCTGGGGAAGCGTTCGGCGTACTGCGAGAGGTGGACGGTCTCCAGCAGCTGTTCGACGCGCGTTTTGATCTCGGCTTTGGCCGCATGCCGGATGGCCAGCGGATAGGCGACGTTGTCGAACACGTTCATGTGCGGCCACACGGCGTAGGACTGGAAGACCATGCCGATGTTGCGGTGCTCCGGCGGGACGAAGGTCTTGCCGCCGGAAACCAGCCGGTCGTCGATCCAGACCTCGCCGGTGGTGGGGACCTCGAATCCGGCGATGATGCGGAGCATCGTCGTCTTGCCGCAGCCGGAGGGCCCCAGCAGGGTGACGAATTCGCCGTCACTAAAGACCTCGTTGAACTCGCGCAGCACCGGCGTGCTCTCGAAGCTCTTGGTCAGGTTTTTGATCGTGATGGTGGACATGGGTGAAGCTCCTTCCTTGTCATAAGCGCCCGCAGGGCCGTCAGATCGAGAAGCCGCCCCGGGTCAGGCGGTTGAGCACGAAGTTGAGCACCACGACGATCATGAGGATGCCGAAAGCCATGGCGCAGGCCATGGGCTGGCTGGTAAAGGTCCAATACTCGTAGAGCTGGAAGCCGATGGTCTTGGTGGTGCTGGAATACAGCAGCGTCGTCATGGAGAGCTCGTAAAAGCTGGGGATGAAGATGAGGAACCAGCCCGCGGCGATGGAGGGGAAGATGAGCCGCCCCGTGATGCGCAGCATGGTGCCCAGCCACGAGGAACCGGAGATCTGCGAGCATTCCTCCAGGGAAACGTGAATCTGGGACATGGCGGAGACGACGGTGCGCATCCCCATCATCAGGTACTTGATGAGGTAGGCGATGATCATGATATAGGCGGTGTTGTAGATGTTGATGCCGAAGTTGCCCTTCATCGTCATGATGAGGCCGAGGGCGATGACGACGCTCGGCGTACCGCTGCCCAGCGCGATGAGAAAGTCCGGAATCCTGCGGCCGCGCACGCGCGTGCGCTGGAGCAGATAGCTCATCGTGCAGGCGATGACAATGCCGACCGTGGCGGCGACCGCCGCGAAGAGCAGCGAGTTCCTGAGACAGTTCATCGTTTCGATCCGCCCGAAGACCGTCTCCCAGTTGGACAGGGTGAAGTTGTCCGCCCGCAGGGCGCTCTTGCCCACGTCGATCTTAAAGGAAGTAAAGAGGATCGTTGCGAAGGGGATGAGGATCACGACGACGGCAAAGAGGCTCACCAGCACCGTGACGGGGACGCGCCATTTGCGCAGGTCCACGACGGCGGGCTGAACGGATTTGCCGCTGACCGTGATGTACTGCCGCCTGACCAGCACGAAGTCTGACAGGAACATGACGATGAGGGCGACGGACATGAGGAAGACCGACAGGCCCGTGGCGTCGTTCAGCCCCTGCTGCCCCAGCGAGACGTACTCCACGATGCGCGTGGTCACCGTATGCACGCGGCCGGGGGCGCCGATGATGGAAGGAATGCCGTAGCAGCTGGCCGCGGAGATGAACACCAGCAGCGCGCCCGCGATGAGCGAAGGCAGCATGAGCGGGAGGGTGACGGTCATCACCGTTTTGAGGGGCGGGGCGCCGGAAATGCGGCTCGCTTCCTCCAATGAAGGGTCCATCTTCTCCATGGCGCGGCTGATGGTGATGAAGGCGTATGGGTAATAGAAAGTGGTCAGCACCCAGATGAGGCCGGGCAGGGAATAGACGTTCAGCGGCCCGGGCGCGTCGCTCAGGTGGAAAAGCAGGCGCAGCCAGCGGTTGAGGGTGCCCACGTTGGGGTTCAGCAGGCGCAGCCAGGCCATGGCCCCCACGTAGGGCGGCACCATGTAGGTCAGCACGAAGAGGGAGCGGAAGAACCTGCGCCCGTAAAGGTTGGTGCGGCCGACGAGCCAGGCCAGCGGAAAGGCCAGCAGCGTGCCCAGCACCATGGTGGAAAAGGACGCGACGAGGGTGTTGCGCAGCGCATCCAGGTTGAGGGAATAGGTGTAGAGCCGCCGGAAGGTCTCAAGGGAGAAGCTGCTCTCGGGGAAGAAGGCCTTGACGACCATGTAGACGAGCGGCAGCAACTGGAAGAGCAGCAGAAAATCCACGATCGCCAGGATGATGAACCACTTGACGTCGGGCAGCCAGGTGCGCTCGCCCATCATGAGGAGGGCGAGGATCAGCGCGTCCAGCGCGAGGAGGACGCCGGCGAGGATGACCGTGCGGCTGTGGGAGATGACGAATTGCTGGATGAGGCCGATCTCGCCCGAGGCGATCATGCGGAAGGCGGTGAGCTGCCTGTCCTTGTCCCGGACGCCCTTCTTGAGGGTGTTCACGTCCTCCGTCGCGACGGCGCTGTCTGCTTCAAAGGAGGTGAGCAGCAGCTTCATCAGCATGGCGCGGCGCTCCATGCCGGTAAGCTTGCCGGCGGCTTTCCCGCAGCACCCGGGCAGCGGGGCCGCCTCGTCCGCAAGGCAGCGGACGAGCTGGACGCGGACGTCGGCAAGCTGTGCCTCCGGCAGCGCGAGCAGCGGCTTTTTGGCCGCGGAGGAGAGCTTCGGGCCGCCGACGGCGTAGGCGGTGTGCAGGAGCTTCCAGGTGAGCGCGCTGCCGTCCGCGGTGGCGCCGAGCAGCTGCTCCAGCGATTCAGGGCCTTCGGAGCGCCTTTCCCAGACGACCCCCAGCAGGTCGAGCGCCTGGGCTTCCAGAGCGGCGCGGTCCTGCGGCTCCAGCGAGGAGAGGAAAGGGGAAAGCACGTTTTCCCAGTCGTCGGAGACGGCGGAGGACAGCGCGTAAACGGCGTTAAATCCGGCTTCGTCGCTGAAGCCGGACTGCCGGTAGACCGAAAGGCCTACGAAGCCTGCAATGACCGTGCCTATGCCCAGCAGAAACGCGAGCAGCAGGCCGACTTTGGTCCTGAGGGCTGCCCGGTCCGCGTCTGCCGCGGCGGGCAGGGAACTTCTTTTGTTCATCCGCATATCCCTTTTCCGGCGGCGCTGCCGCACAGTTTACAGGTGAATCCGCGCCTCAAAAAAGGGAAGCCGCTTTACGGCTTCCCGCGAGGAAGCGTCCGGTGAGCGCGTTATTTGGTGGTGACCTTCTCCGTCCAGGCCTTTTGGATGGCTTCACGGTTCTGGTACGCGTTCTCCCAGTCGACGCCCAGATCCTTTGCGATCAGTTCGTCGGTATCCACGGAGTTGTGGGGGAAGTCCTTCATGCCGGCGAAGGTGGAGTGCATGTAGCCCTGCAGGATCAGCTTCTGGGCCTCCTCGGAGAGCAGCCACTGCTCCAGCGCCTCGCACGCTTCGACGTTCACGTTGGCGGAGTGGTCCTCCGCGACGGTCACGACGGTGGAGGGGATCAGGATGACGCCGTCCTCCGGGTAGATGCACCGAAGATTGGTGATGGGCGTGCCGGCGTCCTCGGCCTCCTTCAGGACCTTGAGGATGGACTCCTCCAGAATCATGATGGCGGCGCACTCGCCCGTCTGCAGCTTGGCGATGGCGGTGGAGCCGGACTCGATCATGACCCCGTTGGCGGAAAGCCCGTCCAGATAGCCGGGGCCGTAGTGGTCGTCCTGGGTGAGGGAGGCGACGGCGGCGAAGGTGGTGCCGCTGGTCATCGGGTTGCCCATGGAGATGTAGCCCTTGAGGGAGGGATCCTCGGAGAAGGCTTTAAAAGTCCTGGGGATGGTTACGCCCTTTGCGGCCCATTCCGCTTCCATCTCGGGGTTGTAGGCGAGGACCATGTTGCACACGCGCACGGGATACCAGTACCCCTCCTCGTCGTAGGGGAAACGCAGCAGGGTATCCGCGCCCTCGATTTCGACCGGCTCCAGATAGCCGGCTTCCTTGAGTTCCAGGGAGAAGGCCGGCTCGGCGACGAGCATCATGTCGCAGCCGAGGGTGCCGGTTTCCATTTCGCCGTACACCTTGGTGATCAGCGAGGAAGTGCCGCCGTAAAAGAAGAAGCTGCCGTCGAAGGCGGGGGTGAGGTTCGGGAACTCTTCCTTGATTGCCTCGTCCATCATGTCGATGACGAAGGGATACATGGAGGAATAGATGCCGACGGTGCCTTCCACGTCCTCGTTGACGGCCAGCGCGGCGCTGCCCAGGCATACCAGCGCCAGGGCAAGGACAAAGGCGAAGAGTTTTTTCATGGTCAAGCGCTCCTTTTCCTGTTTGGCGGTTGCGGCTTTCAGCGGTGCCGGGCACCGCCTTTTGCTGCCAAAATCATAGCATAAAACGGCACGGTTGTCCATCGGAACCCGGCGAAAAACGGGCGGTATGGATGCCGGCGGACACAAAAGCCCCGGTGGCTGAATGCACACCGGGGCGGCGGTTTTTAATAAGTATAGTTTTCGACCTCGACCTTGTCCGGATCCGTGAAGGGGGCCAGGGTGGAGATCATCTTGACGGGCTTGCCGTAGGGGTTGACGACGTAGTGAATCTCGCCCGGCTCGAC
Source organism: uncultured Eubacteriales bacterium (assembly GCA_902781095.1). Taxonomy (GTDB): domain Bacteria; phylum Bacillota; class Clostridia; order Christensenellales; family Aristaeellaceae; genus Ventricola. The sequence continues at coordinate 92,570 of CACZHW010000001.1, read as the reverse complement.
GTGGATGAGCTGGCCGGGGACGAGGTGGTTGACGACGCCGTCCACTACGATATTGACCTCGCCCTCCAGGATGAAGAAGTTCTCCTCCATCACGTTGTGGTAGTGCGCCTTGAAGTCCTGCCCCGGCTGGAACTGCACCAGCGCGAAATTGCTGCGCGGGCCCTTCATCAGGTACTTGGGGCCGCTGTCGCCGAAACGGTATTCGCGATCGCTTTCATTGATGATAAACATGGGCTGAATCCTCCTCCATCTCAGTTACGGACCGGTCCGGCTCACAGGCCGGGGGCAATCCACATGTAGCGCGTCAGGCCGCGGTCGGAGAGCTCCAGGTGGGCGCGGTAGACCTCGCGCCACGGCCCGTACATCTCCTCGTAGACCTTGTGGTTTTCCATATTGGGCGTGTAGACCTTGTCCCACTGAACGAGGCGGCGCGCCGCTTCGCTGATGTCGGGGTAGATGCCGGCGCCGTGGCCGGCCAGGATGGCCGCGCCCAGCGCGGTGGCCTCCTTGACGACGGGCACTTTGACCGGCAGACCCAGCACGTCGCTGAGGATCTGGCACCAGACGCCGCCCTTGCTGGCGCCGCCGGCGAAGACGACCTCGTCCGGCCGGTTGCCTGTCGCCTCGTACACCAGGTCCATGTGGCCGCGGGTGATCATCGCCGTATTTTCCATGATGGCGCGGTAGAAGGTGTACTTGTTGAACTTCTCCGCGTCAAAGTCGAAATTGGTGAAGGTGGGCGCGGCGTGCTTCCAGCAGATGAAGTTCATGACGTCGGAGAAGGTGCACATCATGCCGTAGCAGCCGGCCGGGATCTTCTCGGCCTTCTCATTCATCAGCGCGTAGGGATCGGTGCCCAGCGCCTTCGCCTTTTCGATTTCCTCCTGGCAGAAAGCGTCCCGGTACCAGCGCATCGCCAGGCCGGGCTTGAAGGCCAGCGCCTCGTACTGCCACATGCCGGGCACGGCGTGGCAGTTGACGCGCACTCGGCAGCCTTCGTCCGTGTCGGGCTTCGCGGTGTTGAACTCGTATTGCCAGAAGCTGCCGCCGAAGACGGCCGCCTGGTTTGCATCCACGACGCCGACGCCGACACAGCCCAGCTGCGCGTCGCCGCCGCCGACCACGACCTTCGTGCCGGGGATCAGGCCGGTGTCCGCGGCGCCCTGCTGGCTCACCACGCCTGCGACGGTGCCGCATTCGATGGCGGCGGGGAAGATGTCGGGGCGCAGGCCGACCTTCTCCATGATGGAGGGATCCCAGGCGCGGGTCCGGAGGGAGAACATGCCCGTCGTGCTGCCGTTGCTGGGCTCCACGGCCAGGATGCCCGTCAGCCGGTAGATCAGCCAGTCGTTGAACATGCCGACGGCGGCGATCTTTTCATAGACCTCCGGCATCTTGTTCTTCACCCAGAGGATGCGGGGCAGTGCGCCCAGCGCGTAGGTCTCGCCCGTTTCCAGGTAGATTTCCTTCTCGAGGCCGGGGTTCATGCGGATGAGCTCACCCACCTCGTCGGTGGAGCGGGCGTCCACGTTGGCGCACGCCCAGATTTCGCGGCCGGCCTTGTCGTAGAGCACGATGCCCTCGCGCATGCAGGTGGTGCTGACCGCGGCGATTTCGGACGCGTCGATGCCCGCCTCACGGATGGCGCCGCGCACGCAGTCGCTGGCGAGCTTCCAGTTGGTCGTCCAGTCAAAATCCATGCTGCCGGGCCAGCGCGGGTCCTCCAGGTGCGTCCACTCGTGCTGCACGCAGGAGATCTGCCGGCCTTCGGTGTCGAAGAGAACCGCGCGGACGCTGCCCGTGCCCGCGTCGATCGCCATCAGGTATTGGGATGCCATGTTGCCGCCTCCTCTTTTGTCAGAGTCTTCCTTATCAAACATTTGCAACGGCCCGCGCCGAATGGTTACCGCTGTTCCGGCTGCAGGATCTGCAGCGCGGTCTCCTCGTCCGTGATCAGCGTGTCCAGGTAACCGCCGCGCAGCACGGCGCGGATCGCTTCCGCCTTCACGATGCCCGCCGCCACGCCGATCACGTTGGAAAGCTGGCGCAGCGTGGACAGGGAGGCGCCGATCAGGCGCTCCTCCACCGGGCTTTCGATCAGCTCCCCGTCCCGGGTGAGGAAGTGGGAGAGCAGATCGCCCGCCGCGCCGCGCATGCGCAGGTAGAGCATGTCGTTTGCGTTCAGGATGCCAGTGTGGAAGATCGTCGCGCTCTCGTCCATGGAGCCGATGCCCACCAGGGTGAACTGGGAGAGGGGGATCATCCGGGCGATCTCCTGCACGCTGTCCTCCCGGCGCATCGCCTCCGCCATCGCGGCGCTGGAGGCGAGAAGGGGCGCGGGCATGAGGTGCAGCCGGGCGTTGAACACGTTGCGGCGCGTGTCGGGCAGGTAGCAGGACACACCGCCCGTCAGGGATACGCAGGTGATCGTCTGCTCCGCCAGGGTGGCCAGATTGTTGAGCACGCGGCTGAGCGTGTCCCCGTAACCGATGTTGATGACGGTGTCGCCGCGGATGCGCTCAGAGAGGTACATGCTGGCCGCCTCCGCGATGTTCTCGTTGCACCGGGATTTGTCCGATCCCGCCGGCACGATGAAGGCGTCCGTCAGCGAATAGGTACGGATGAGCTGCTGCTCCAGCTCCATGCGCCCCTGGCTCCCCTCCCGCAGGTGGAAGCGGATGACGCCGGTGCGCCTGGCGCGGTCCAGCAGCTTGACGATGCGCATGCGGCTCATGCCCAGCCGCTCGGAGATCTGCTGCTGGGTCATCTCTTCGCAATAGTAATACCAGGCGATCTTGGCCATCAGCGTCTCTTCGTAATCCATGTGCCGCTCCGAAACAAAAATTAAGTATCAAAACAAATGTTCACGCCTGAAGTATAGCACCGCTGGGGAAAGGTGTCAACGCCTCCGGCGGATTTGTAAGGAACCTTTGCTAAAGTTTTCCGGCCAATTTGCAAAACGGGAACAATTGATGGAAACGGGCACCTCAAACACGCCGGAAAAGGTGCTGCGATTTTAGGCAAGATGCGGTATGGATTTGCGCCGGGGTGTTGACAAAGACGGCCTGAGAGGGTATCATTAGGAAAAAATAAAAACTGAGCATGGAAACATTTGTTCGGATTCGTACGATGGTGGAGGTATTGCGGATGAGTCAGCCGATTGACGCGGGCGCACGCCTGAGCGTTCGCTCCATAACCAAGGCCTTCGGCTCCAACGTCGTCCTCAAGGGAATCGACATGGACGTGCAGCCCGGCTCCGTCGTGGCGCTGATCGGCGGCAACGGCGCGGGGAAGAGCACGCTGGTCAAAATCATCATGGGCATTTACACCGCGGACAGCGGCGAGATTTATATGGAAGGGAAACCGTGCAGGCTGGGGAAGCCGGCGGCCTCTCTGGCGGCGGGAATCTATCTGGTACCGCAGGAGCCCATGCTCTTCCCCAACATGACGGTGGAACAGAACATCCTCATGGGGATCGACGAAAACCCGATCTCCCTGCGGCGCCGGCTGAACGACCTGCTGGGCCACCTGGGCTGGAAGCTGGACCTCACCAGGAAGGCGGCGACGCTCTCCATCGCGGAGCAGCAGCTGGTGGAGCTGCTGCGCGGCCTCATGCGGGACGCCCGGCTGCTCATCCTGGACGAGCCGACCAGTTCGCTGACCTTCAACGAGGTGGACAGCCTCTTTAAGATCGTGCGCGACCTGCGCGCCAAGGGTATCGGCATCATCTATATCACGCACCGCCTGACGGAAGTGTTCGACATCGCGGACGAGGTGCTGATCATGCGCGACGGCGTCATCACGCTCTCCGGCCCGGTGAAGCAGTTCACCCGCGAGATGCTGGTGGCCGGCCTGCTGCCGCCGGATGCCCAGCTGCGCAGCGCCAAGGCAGCGAGCCACCCCGTGGACTACGCGAACACGGAGCCCGTGCTCGTCGTGGACAAGCTGACGGGCTACGGCTTCAAGGACGTCTCCTTTAAGGTCTACCCCGGAGAGATCCTGGGGCTGGCCGGCGTGGTCGGCGCGGGGCGGACGGAGCTCATCAGCACGATTTTCGGCCGGGACAAGGTGCTCGGCGGCAAGGTTTACCTGGACGGCAAGGACGTCACGGGGCACAAGACGAGCCAGATCCTGCGCGAGGGCATCAACTTCGTGCCGGAGGACCGGCACTATCACGGCCTGTTTAAAATCCGGTCGATCTCGTCCAATACGACCTCCGCGCTGCTGGGCACGACGGAGATCGGCAGCGTCAACATGAACCGCCGGAAACAGAACGCGATCGCGCAGAAATACGTGGACGACTTCCGCACGAAGATCGTCTCGCTGGAGGACCTCATCGGCAGCCTCTCCGGCGGCAACCAGCAGAAGGTGGTCATCGCCCGTGCGCTGTCCACGAAGCCGAAGGTGGTCATCCTCGACGAGCCGACCCGCGGCATCGACGCGGCCGCCCGCAGCGACGTCTACCGCATCATCGAGCAGCTGAAAAACGCGGGCGTGGCGGTGCTCATGGTCTCCTCGGACATGGAGGAGGTCGTGGAGCTGGCGGACCGCGCGATTACCGTGTACCAGGGACGGATCAACGCTGAATTCCTGCACGAGGAAATCACGCAGGACGCGCTGACGGCCGCCTCTTTCGGAATCGTACCCGGGAAGGGGGCAAGGCAATGAGCAGCCTCAGAAATCTCCTGCACGCCAGGTGGATGTCCAGCTTCGTCTTCCTCGTCCTCCTGTTCCTCATCACGGGGCTGGCCGATCCGAACTTCCTCACGTACACCAACGTCGTCAACTGCTTCAACACGGCGACGATGTATACGCTGCTGGCCATCGGCATCGCCTTTGTGATCATGACCGGCGAAATCGACGTCTCCATCGGCGCCACGCTGGGCATTACGGCGGCGATGACCGGGCTCATCGCCCAGCAGGGCGGCTCCATCGGCCGCATGCTGGTCGTGTGCGTCGCGGTCGGCGCGGCGGTCGGCCTCGTCAACGGCGTGGGCGTCGCCTTCTTCGGTGTTCCCTCGCTCATCTTCACGCTGGGCACGAACGGCGTCATCCGCGGCTTCATCTACATCGTGACGGACGGGCGGACGGTGGAAAACTTCGGCGGCGACATCGCCGTCTACGGCAACAAGGTGCTCTTCGCGGAAATCACGCTGTATTACGCGATCGCAGTCGTCCTGGTCGCCGTGGCGCATATCGTGCTCACGCGCACGAAAAAGGGCAAATACTTCATCGCCGTGGGCGACAACCTCGACGGCGCGAACCTGGTGGGCATTTCCGTCTTGCGGGTCAAGCTGCTGGCTTACGTGCTGTGCGGCATCTTCGCGGGGATCGCGGGCTACGTCTTCGCCTCCAAGTACCGTCAGGTCATGACGGTGGCGGGCAACGGCTACGAAATGACGGCGATCGCCGCGTGCGTGCTGGGCGGCGTCTCCCTCTCCGGCGGCCTGGGCAACATGGTGGGCGCCGCCATCGGCGCGGTCATCATGTCCTCCATCAGCCGGCTGCTGGTCTTCATCGGCCTGCCTTCCGATTTCAACAACACGATCACCGGCGTCATGCTGATCATCATCGTGGTCGTCGACGCGCTGACACAGCGGCGCTCCATTGAAATGACGCGGCGCAAACGCCTGCTGTCCAGGACGGCCGGGACCGCTGCGGAAGGGGGGAAGCGCTGATGAAAGGGATCAAGAAGCTGCTGAGGCGCTGGGAAACCTTCCTCGTCCTCTTCCTCGTCCTGGAATTCGTCATCTTCGGTTCGGCCAATCCCAAGTTCCTTCGGCCGGCCTCCATCATGACGAGCATCGTCAACTACATCAGCGTGTGCATCATCGCGCTGTTCGTAACCCTCGTGATGATCACCGGCGGCATCGACATCCAGGCGGCCTCCATCATCGGCCTGACCAGCATCATCGAAGGCGTGCTGTGGAGCGACGCGGGGATGAACATCTGGCTGGCCGTGGTCGTCGCGCTTATCGCGGCGGCGGCCTGCGGCGCGCTCTCCGGCTTCTTCGTGGCCTACTGCGGCGTGCAGCCCATGGTCGTCACGCTGGGCGGCAGCTTCCTGTACTCGGGACTGGCACTGCTGGTCTCCGGCATGAGCGCCACGCCGGCCTATCAGGGCATCAGCGGGTTCCCGGCCAAGGTAGGCAAGACCTTCGTGGACTTCCGCTTCCTGGGGAAAGGGGAGCTCTTCGGCATCCCGATGCAGATCATCGTCTACGTCGCGCTGATCCTTCTGTGCGCGTGGGTGCTGCACCGCACGAAGTACGGCGAGCGGCTCTACCTCATCGGCGTCAACCAGCAGGCGGCGGAGTATTCCGGCATCAACACGCGGCTGGTGATCATGAGCACCTACATCCTCTCGGCGGTCAGCGCCGCGCTGGCGGGCACGCTGCTCACCTCCAACATGAATTCGGCGAAATACAACCACGGCTCCGGGTATACGCTGGCCATCATCACGGCCGTCGTGCTGGGCGGCACGCTCAACACCGGCGGAAAGGGCAGCATCCTGGGCACGGTCCTGGCCTCGCTCATCATCTGCATCCTGCGCTACGGCCTGCCGCTGTGCTTCGGCGTCAGCACCCAGAACCTGGATCTGCCCGTGGGCATCATCCTCGTGCTGGTCGTCCTGGGGCGCGAGATCGCCGGCCGGCACATGATCGCGAAACTGATGCGGCGGCTGAAGAGGAATCCGGCCGCGTAAACAGGGTTTCAAGAGGCGCTGACGAGAGCGCCTCCTGAGATAAAAAAACATAGGAGGAACACAAACATGAAGAAAGTCCTGGCACTCGTTCTCGCGCTGTGCGTGGTATTCACGCTGGCGGCTGCGGCCCTTGCGGACGGCAAGAGCCCGGTGGATGGCATGACGGTCGCCTTCATCCCGAAGGTCTCCGGCAACTCCTTCTTCGAGGCTGCGAATGACGGCGCCCAGAAGTACGCCGCCGACTGGGGCCTGACGGTCGACTACATCGGCTCTCCCGACGCGTCCGTCACCACCCAGCTGGAGCTGATCCAGCAGGCGATCGACAAGGGTGTGAACGCGATCTGCATCTCTTCCGTCGACGCCACCGCGCTGGATGAGAAGCTGCAGGAAGCGCAGGATGCCGGCATCTATGTCAGCACTTGGGACTCCGACGTCTCCCCCGACTCCCGCGCGCTGATGGTTTCCCAGGGCACCGCGTCGGTCCTTGGCCCGATGCTGGTCGAAATGGGCGTCGACTCCCTGAAGGAGCGCGGCGTGGACGTGAACGGCGAAGTCAAGTACGTCTGGCACTTCTCCAACCCGTCCGTTGCTGACCAGAACAGCTGGTACGTGGCCGGCGAAGAGTACATCAAGGAAAAGTACCCCACCTGGGTCGCCATCCATGATCCGTACTTCTCCGAGCAGGATCCCGCGAAGTCCGTGTCCATCGGCGAAGCGCTGCTGGAAGCCAACCCCGACGTTGACCTCATCATCTGCAACGACTCCACCGCTCTGCCCGGCCAGTGCGGCGCTGCCCAGAACAAGGGCCTGACCGCGAAGGACGTCACCATCACCGGCTTCTGCCCGCCCTCCGGCATGACCACCTACCTGGAGAACGGCATCTGCACGCGCTGGGGCCTGTGGGACTGCGGCATCCAGGGCGCGATGGGCTGCTATCTGGCGGCTTACATCTCTGCCGGCAACACCGTGCACGTGGGCGACAAGGTTGACATCCCCGGCATCGGCGAAGTCGAAATCCTTGCCAACAGCGATCTGGTCGCAGGCCAGGAGACCGCTGAGGAGAACAACGGCGTCGTGCTGCTGCCCGAGCGCGTTGTCTTCACCGCGGAGAACGTCGCGAACTATCCCTTCTGATGAAGGACGGAAGGAGCCTTCGGGCTCCTTCTCTTTTGACCGCCCCGGCGGCAGGACGCAGGGGCGGCCGCTGTATGAAATCAAGGCAACCGGAGAAAGGAGCTGACCTCCCATGGCGGATAAAGACGGCCTGAAGGTAGCGAAGGATTACCATACCGAAATACCGTTTGGCAACAACAGCGCGTTCTACGTCAAGGGCGCGAACAACCTGGACTGGGGCATGAAAAAGCACCTGGCCAACATCTTCGATCCCAAGAGCGGCAACACCGTGATGTTCGCGTTCGATCACGGCTACTTCATGGGCAGCACGGCGGGCCTGGAGCGCCTGGATCTCGTGATCCCGAAGCTCATGCCCTCCATTGACTGCCTGATGGGCACGAGGGGCGCGCTGCGCACCTGCGTGCCGCCCGAGAACCGCAAGGCGATCGCATTGCGCGTCTCCAGCGGCTCTTCCATGCTCAACGACGACCTCAGCCACGAGGTGGTCGCGGTGGACGTCGCGGACGCCATCCGCATGAACGCGGACTGCATGGCCGTGCAGACCTTCATCGGCGCGGACGGGCAGCTCTCCTCCATCGACAACCTGAGCCAGGTGATCAACGCGGGCTTCAAGTACTCCATCCCGACTCTGGGCGTCGTGGCCGTGGGCAAGGAGATGGCGCGCACCTCTCGCTTCTTCAAGCTGGCGACCCGCATCATCGCGGAGATGGGCGTGCAGCTGGTCAAGACCTACTACTTTGAGGATCCGGACGATCCCAACGGCTTCGAAGAGGTCGTGGCGGCGTGCCCGGTGCCCATCGTGGTGGCGGGCGGCAAGAAGCTGCCGGAGAAGGACGCGCTTGCGATGGCGTACAAGTCCATCCAGGGCGGCGCCCGCGGCCTGGATATGGGCCGCAACATCTTCCAGTCCCCGCATTCCGTCGAGATGGCCCAGGCGATCCGCAGGATCGTCCACGAGGGTTATACCGACAAGCAAGCATACGAGTTCTACCAGGACGCGATCCACGCGTAACCGGTGAAAAACAGAGGCTGTCTCATCGCCTGACGTCTGCAGAGAAGGGCTTTGAGGCAGCCTCTTCCGACGGAAAGGAATAGAGAAGCCATGGTCCTTGCCATCCTCCAAATGGTGCTGCCGGTCATCCTCACCTTCCTGCTGGGCGCCTTCTGCCGCCGGCGGCAGATCGTAAAGCCGGAGGGGCTCGCCGGCGTGCGCGCGCTGGTCAGCAGCATCCTGCTGCCAGTGGTGCTCTTCAACGCCTTCTTTACGGCGGAGTACTCCGGCCGGATCGCGCTCACCTTCGTGACGGTCTTCGCTGCCTGCAGCCTGGGGCTGGCGGCCGGCTTTGCGCTGCGGCGCTTCGCTGCGCCCTACGGCAAATTCATGCCCTTCCTCGTCACCAACTTCGAGGGCGGCATGCTCGGCTACGCGCTCTTCGCGCTGCTGTACCCCGGGAAGACCTCCCTGTTCGCGATGGCGGACATCGGGCAGACGCTTTGCGCGCACACCGTCTTCCTCGTGGCGCTGGTGGCGGTCTCGGGCGGAAAGGCATCCCCGGCGCAGCTGGCCAAACGTGCACTGTCGACCCCGGCGCTGATCGGCTCCCTGCTGGGCGTGGCGCTGGGGGCGCTGGGCGTCGGACGGGCGGTGCTGTCCTCGCCGTTCGGGGCAATCGTCAGCGATACGATTGCCTTTATCAGCGCGCCGGTTTCCGCGCTCATCCTCATCATCGTGGGCTACGACCTCAGCTTCCGCAGGGAACTGATGCGCCCCGTGATGATCACGGCGGGGCTGCGCCTTGCGGTGATGGCGGTGCTGGCCGTCGTCAGCTCGGCCGTCATCTTCCACTTCATACCGTTCGAGAAACCGCTCTTTACGGCGCTGCTGCTGGCCTACAGCCTGCCCGCGCCGTTCATCGTGCCGCTGTACGCGGACGTCACCGGGCACGCCGACTACATTTCCACGACGCTTTCGGTGGAGACCATCCTCTCCATCCTGCTGTTTATCGCGCTGGCGGCGTATACGCTGATGTAATGGGGGAACATCATGAAAGCTTTCCGGCCGGCGGTCCTCGTGCTCTGCCTTTTGCTGAGCCTGACCGCTGCCTCCGCTGCGGCGAAGGTCAACATCTATTTCATCCCGAAACAGGCGGGCAGCGCGCTTGGCGCGGCGGCCGGCGAAGGGGCGCAGGCCTGTGCGGAGGCAAACGGCTTCCGGGTCACGGTCGAAGCGCCTGCCGAGGCGACGGTGAAGGCGCAGAGCGCGGCCGTCCGGGCGGCCGTCAACAACGGGGCGGACGCGCTGTGCATCGACCCGGTGGACGCCGGGGGTCTGGCGGGCGCGCTGAAGGACGCCGAAGAGGGCGGCCTGGTCGTCACCGCGTGGGAGAGCGCCGCGGCGGAGGCCGGGTGCCTGTCTGTCTGTCCGGGCGCGCCGGAGGAGATGGGCGGGATGCTCGTCAGCCTGCTGGCCGCCTCCCTTGAGGAGCGCGGGAAGGACCCGGCTGCGGACGAAATCCGCTACTGCTGGCACTGCGGCCTGGAGGGCGACAATGCAGAGAGGGCATGGAGTGCGGCCGGCGAGGCGGTCATCGCCGCGCAGTATCCGAACTGGATCAACGTCGCGCCCGACCACTATTACTCCAAGGCGGACGCAAAGAAGGCCGTCAGCACCGGGATGGCGATCCTCGCCGCGCATCCGGATATCGACGGCATCCTCTGCTGTGACGATGTCGCGCTGCAGGGGCAGGCGCAGGCGCTTATAAAGCTCGGCAGGACCTGGCAGGACGTCGCGGTGACCGGGCTGGCCACGCCGGGCGTGATGAAGCCGTATCTGGAGAGCGGCGCCGTGAAACGCTTCGGCCTGTGGGACTGCCGCCTGCAGGGAGCCCTGGCCTGCGCGCTGACCTTCCGCCTCGTCATGGGGGAGGAGATCCGGGCGGGGGACTTCCTCGAGATTGACGGATTGGGAAGCTTTGAAGTGCAGAGCGCACAGGCGGCGGATGCGGCCGGGGAGGAGGACGGCGTGCCGGTCGTACTGCTGCCGGAGCGCATCGTCTTCACTGCCGACAACATCGATCAATACGATTTTTAAATGCGGGCGCAGGCCCGGAAAGCTTTAACGACGGACAGGAGGTAAGGATTATGCTCAAAGGAATATCGCCCATTCTCTCCCCGGAACTGCTCAAGATCATCGCGGAGATGGGCCACGGCGACGAGCTGGTCATCGCGGACGGCAACTTCCCGGGCAGCTCGATCGGCAAGCGCTGCGTGCGGCTGGACGGACACGGCGGCGCGGAGGTGATGCGCGCCATCGTGCAGCTCTTCCCGCTGGATGACTTTGTGAAGGCGCCGCTGGCCGTGATGGAAGTCCCCGCCGGGATGTTCGAAGGCGACAGGGCGCCCATCTGGGCGGAGTATGAGGCGATCGGCAAGGACGATTTGCCGCAGGCGGAGTTCGAGTTCATGGAGCACGAGGCGTTCATGGCGCGCGCGAAAGCGGCCTACGCCGTAGTACAGACGGGGGAACGGGCACTTTACGCAAACATCATCCTGCGCAAAGGCGTGGTGAGGGGGTAAGCTTCTCTCAACCAACTGCATATTTACCGAATCATAGTTTAGTCAAATGCGATTCACCAAATCGTACTTGACTAAACCTTTTTTAGTATTTCCGAAGCCTGTTTACAAAAGAGCACACGATACGAGCGGAGAAGCTGTAAAATGATTAACTGATTTCTTTCACGGAAAACCTCGAAAGGTCAAAATAACTTACTATTATTGAAGTAAAAGTCAAATAAGCGTAAAATATAGAAAATTGATTTTTCAAAAGGAGGAAAAGAACGTGGAAGTCTATTTTGATGACTGCACGGAGCATCTTCTCAAAGAATATGAAGCGTTGAAACCGGAGGAAAATGATAAAACTGAGAAGCTTTATGAAGAGTTAAAAAGCTTTAAAACAGAGTGTATCAAAACCGGAATCTGTCCTGAAGGTGAATTGATCAGGGGGTATATCTGCCGGCAGTTTCAGCGGGATGCGGTAAAGCGGATGAAAGGCCGCCTTACTTCTTTAAACGAAGATAATACGATTAAACGCATTGTCAGGCAAACAAACGTCGGCATTGAGACAATCGGGAAGAAGAGCGAAGCGGAACGTGCCTATGTTACGCTGCGAAACCTTTTGATCATAGCGGAGAATATCGCAGAGCAGGAGAAGAAGAGGGCAATTCCTACACTGCAAAAACAGCCTTTGGCGTTGGACAGTTGTACGATTACTGCAAAAGGCGTCAAGTCCTTCGCAAGCATCATGGGATTTACAGTGGAAAAGGATATACAAAAGCTGTTAAAACCGGCTGGTCTAAAACCCGTTCTTCCCGGACAGGCCTGCGAAATAAAGTACAGACATCTGTTTTTCAATCTTCTGACGAATCTTATACTGGCAAAGGAGGTAAAGGAAGATGTCTGATGCGGCAATGGCTGTAACCATCAGTAAAGCGGCGCAGGCTTTGATCGAAGCTGGTAAGGCGAAGTATAGCAGCGGGGGCGTTCGGCTGATGGACGGTACTCTGGTAGAACTGTATAAGCTGGCTGCGCCGACCGCGGAAGGACAAACGGCACGGATTCTTTCGAAAGCGGTATCAAAAGTGCTAGCTGATCCGCAGTCTCTTTTGAATGCACTTCCGGCAGAATTCAGAGGACCTGCGATGAATCTTGCCGAAACGTTGTTGAATCAAGCAATTGGTAATCCGCAAAAGACAGCGCAGATTGCAGAGGGATTGCTCAAAACAGCGGGAACCGCTGCAGCCAATTTGGGCGCAATTACAAGTGGTGCAGCCGGCATACCGAATCTTTATATGACCTTCCAGAATGGGCAAAAACTCAATCGCGTTCTTCAGTCTGTGACGAGTCTTAATAGCATTGCATGGGCAGGCACTGCAATTGGATCGGCCAATTTGGCGCTCAGCGCGGTTAGTTTTGCAGTATTGTCCAGTAAGATTGATGGTTTGTCAAATAAACTGGATACCATTGCAGAAGAGATTAAACAGGAGATGCGTAAGATACAGACTGAAGGAATGGTACTGGACACGCAAATCCTGATTGACAATCTAATGTCCACGGTTCACATTTTAGAGAAGGACAGATTGACGATGCCGGAGGCATTTCATATCGAATCCTTCCTGAATGAGGCAAAGAATACAATCCAGTGGTGGGTGAACAAGTTTAATAACTCTGATTGTGAGGAAAGCGAAGCGATTTTTACTCTGCTGTTTGATCTGTCTGCCATGTATGCAGCCGTGTTGAAAGAATATGGAGCGCAGTATTTCTATCTTAACGGCAGTTACCCGGGAAATTATGACAGCTGGGTGCAGGTTTTCCGTTTCATCGACGAGCCGGAACTGAAGAAAAAACTGAAACAGATGCTGTGGGCTTCTAACCCGGTCGCTCTGACAGAAACACTTGCAGATAGTTTCGATTTTACACTTAACACGATACACCTGCAGGTACAGGACTTGGCTGAGTATAAAGAGATCGTGCCCGCCCTGCCGAAGGAGGCCCATTTCGATTTCGACGCCTTTATGAAGGAGAAGATTGAAAAAGGTGAAGTGGAAGTCGTAGAACAGGCGGAAAATGACGATCCACGTGAGGCAATCCTACTTCAGAAAAACGGTTATGCTGCCGTCTGACGTTGAACGTCAAACCATCGAAGAGGAGCGTGATGCCATGCTGTTCGCCGACATCAACAAGGGCGTGGACCGTGCGGGAAGAACAAAGGGAGCGGTGCTGATCGATGTCCTGGAGGCGGACGAGTACGCTGCCGGACATATCCCGGGCACGGTGAACGTGCCGGTGGACAATCTGGGGTGCATTGAATACGGAAAAGAGATGCCACTGTTTCTGTACTGCCTCAGCGGGGTGAGGAGCCTCAAGGCGGCCTTCATCCTGAAACGCATGGGCTTTGGCAAAGCGCGCAGCATCGGCGGGATCAGCGGTTACCGGGGAACGCTTGAAAAATGAAGGATACGGCCGGAGGCGTCCGCAGACGGAGCGCCTCCGGCGCTCTTTTCTGAAAACAGCCTGCCGGAGCCGGACAAAATCCCGCTTGCGCAGTCGGACAAAATGAAGTATCATATATGTTGATTCTTTATAATATTTCGGAGTGATCCGTAACGATAGAAAAGGAGGTGAAGCGATGCCGGAAGAGCAGAACGAACCGCGCAAAAGACGGCGGCGCCCCGTAGCGCAGAGCCCGGCGGCACCGGAGCCTGCTGCGCCGCAGACGCCTGCCGAGGCGCCGAAGGCTGCGCCGTCCAGACGGGAGACGCAGCGGCGCGAGACGCCGAAGAGCGAAGCGCCGAAGCCGCTGCGCGTAACCGCCGACACCGCGGAACCGGACTGGGTGGTACCATCGGCCGGGATCAAGGGGGCTGCCGAACGCCGCGTCGGCACCAAGCCCGTGGAAAAGGCGGCGCCTGCGAAGGCGGAAAAGGCTGCGGTGAGAAAGACGGCGGAAAAGAAGACCGTCAAGGCGCCGAAGAGCCCGCGCGCCGGAAGGAGCATTACGCTGACGGAGGCCAAAAAGGCACCGCCGGTCCGAAAAAAGAAAAAGAAAAGGCAGACAAGGAAGAGCGGCGCGCCCCTTAGGCGCATCCTGCTGGGCATCGCCGGCGCGGCGGCGCTGATCGCGGTGCTGGTCGTTGCGGTACGCGGCGGCACGCAGCTGCTGGACATCAAGCGCACGCTGGACAGCGGAGAAAACGTCTTCTACGGCAACCTGTATATGAACGGAATTCCCCTGCAGGGCATGACCCTCGACCAGGCGGCCGAGCTGGTCACCCAGCAGGTTCAAAACCAGATCGGCGCTTTCAGCATCACCCTGCACACGCAGGACGGGCGCAGCTGGTCGATAACGGCGGACGATTTGCGTATGCAGTTCAACACGGCTGACCAGCTGGATCAGCTGTGGTCCATCGGACACACGGGCACCTCCCGCGAGCGCTACGAGCAGGCGAAAGCCCTGGAGGAGGAGCCGGTCTCCCGGTATACGACGCTGACCTACGACCTTTCCAGCGTCAACCAGATCCTCACGCAGATCAAGAAGGAAATCGACGTGCCGGCCGTGAACGCGCAGCGCATCGACGACCCCGAAGCCTGGCCGCCCTTCGCCTATACGGACGACGTGCCCGGCCAGACGCTGGACATCACCGGCCTCAACGAGCACATCACCGAGATGGTGGAGACGCTGACCTCCGGCACGGTGGAGCTGACGCCCACCCCGGTGGCGGCGAAGGTGACGCGCTCGGAGCTGGAGGGGCAGATCGTGAAGCTCTCCAGCTACGAGACGGCCGTCGGCGCGACCAGCCACGAGGGCCGCTTCACCAACATCCGCATCGGCACCGAGAAGTTCAACC
The DNA here is from genome assembly GCA_902781095.1 of uncultured Eubacteriales bacterium. Lineage (GTDB taxonomy): Bacteria > Bacillota > Clostridia > Christensenellales > Aristaeellaceae > Ventricola. The sequence goes on along the minus strand of CACZHW010000001.1, from coordinate 77,327 downwards.
ACCTGGTCATCCGCTCCGGAGAGCAGGTGAGCTTCAACAAGGTGACGGGCAAGCGCACGGAGGCCAACGGCTTCGTGGAGGCGCCGGAAATCGCGTACGGCGAGTACGTGATGGGCATCGGCGGCGGCATCTGCCAGGTGTCCAGCACACTGTACAACGCGGTGGTCAACGCGGGCCTGGAGGTCGTCAAGCGCACGCAGCACTCGCTGGCTTCCAACTACGTGCCCAAGGGACAGGACGCGACGGTCAGCGACGACCGGCTGGATTTCGTCTTCAAGAACTCGACGAGCGCGCCGATCTACATCGAAACGCAGTATTACAAAAAGAAGAACTACTGGTATTCCCAGTTCACCCTCTACGGCAGGCCGGACCCGAACGGCTACAGCTACCATCTGGAATCCCAGATCCGCGAGGAGATCCCGCTGCCGGAACCGACCTACCGGCCCGACCGGAGCATGAATTACGTGGTGTACACCGACCAGACCTACCAGATCAGCAAGGGGGAGGTCGGCTACATCGTGGACGTCTACCTGGTGACGACGAACGCCAGCGGCCTGGAGGTTTCCCGCGAGCTGGCGTATACGGATACGTACAAGGCGGTCGCGCCGCAGTATTACGTGGGCGTGATGGAGAGGGAGACCAACTGAGTCCGCGCGAGAGAAAGGACGGATTGCAATGAAAAAGAGGATCATCCGGGTTATCGCCCTGGGGCTGCTGGTTCTGATGGTGCCCGCGCTGGCCTTTGCGGCCGAGACGGCGCCCTGGTCGCTGGCCGCGCAGCCGAAGGCGAGGCGGGAGGACCTCGGGCGCATCGGGCTTTTCTGCCACGAGCGCGGCGCCGGAGAGATCAGCGCCAGCGACAAGTGGCTCTGGCAGGGGCGCATCAACGGCGTGCTGATCAACATGCGGCTGTTTGCGCCGGACGGCAGCGGCACGCTCTTTCAGGAGCAGCTGGAGGTCATGACGCCGGGCACGAGCGATTTGCGGCTGTACCTGCGCCAGCGCACCGACCAGGGCGGGCTGATGCTGCAGACGGACGCGCGCGCGCTGCAGGTGCTGAAGAACTGCGGCATCCGCGAGATCCTGCTGGCGGACAAGGACTATTACCTGCAGAACACCTTCCAGGTGGAAGAGCTGTTTGCCCTGCGCCGGGCGCTCGGTCTTGAGGACGGGGAACAGCTGTGCGTGGGCGGCGAGGACGACCCGGTGATGATCGTGAGCGAAACGGGCAGGCGCCGCTACGCGACGGAGTGAGCGTATGAAACGGCTGAGATTCGCGGCGGCGCTGCTGCTGCTCACGGCGCTCGTCCTGCCCTGCCGGGCGGACGAAGGGGCGACGGTCGTGCAGTCTTCCTGCAGCATCATGGAGGCGGAAAACAGCGTCATCCTCTACTGCTACGCGCAGGTTTACAACGGGACCGGCAACGTCGTGTGCATGGAAGAGGGACAGTTTGAACTGCGCTCCGGTGACGACATCCTCGCCACCGGCAGCGTGGAGCAGATGACGCCGTATTTTCTGCGCCCGGGCGAGGAAGGGTACCTCTACGACGCCGTGGTGCTGGATTCCGCCGGGGACGGCAGCGTGCCGGCGGTGACGGGGCTCTCCTATGACATCCGTTACTATACGGTGGACGACGCCTACGCCAACCGGAGCCTGACGGTGGAAGGGGAAACGCTGAAAGAGGAGGACGGCAGCCTGGCCGTGCTCCTGCACCTCAGCAATCCGCACAAAGAGGAAGCCTGGAGCCCGACGATGGCCTTCGGCCTGTATACGGAGGGCGGGGCGCTGCTCTACTGTGACGGCCGCACGCTGGAGAACGTCGGCATTCCTTCAGGCGGCGGGATGACGGTACGGTTCGACGTTTCACGCTCCTTTGCGGAGCGCTGGGCCGAATACGGGGCAGATCCGGCGGAGGTCCGCGCGACGGCGGACTGCGGCGGAGACGATTGATGGAAAGGAAGCGAATCCTGTGACTGAGACGAAAGTGATCCGTTCCGGAATGCCGTTCGTGTGTGCCGGGGCGGCGGTGCTGCTCTTCGCGCTGATCTTCGGGATGGGCAGCGTGCCCGCCTATATCGTGGGCGCCGTGCTGGGCGCGGCCGGCTTTATGGCCGGGCGGCTGGTCTTCCCGGACCGGACGGTGGAGGTGGAAGCGGCGCCCAAATCCGGCGACGCGCAGGTGGACGCGCTCATCACCGAGGCCAGGGCGCAGCTGGACAGGATCGCGGCGGCCAACGCGGGGATCGCGGACGCGGGCCTCACCGCCCGCATCGACGACATCGAGCAGACGGGCCGCAAGATCCTGCTGCGCCTGGAGGAGCAGCCGGGCATGCTCTCGCAGCTGCTCACCTTCCTGCGCTACTACCTGCCGACGACCGAAAAGATCCTCGCGGCCCGGGCCAAGCTGGAGGGCGAGGTGGCCGCCGGAAGCAGCGGCACCATCGGACAGCGGATCGACGAGGCGGCGGCGACGGTGCAGGAGGCCTTCCACAAGCAGCTCTCCGCGCTGGACGAGTTCCGCTTTATCAACCTGGAGAGCGAGATGGACGCCCTGCGCCAGATGATGGCCAGCGACGGCCTGACGGAAGACGGCACGGCAGCGGAAGCGCCGGCCGGCGAAGAAGAGGATCCCTTCAGCGGGCTTTTCAGCCAGGGGGGAAAGTAAGCGATGGGTGCGTTTGACCAGTTTGCCCTGATCCCCGAGCAGGGGGCGCAGCCGGAGATGAGCCAGCTGCCGCCGGAGATGCAGGAGACGATCCGCAGGACGGCAGCCCGCCTCAGGGTGTCCGACCCCACGGCCGTCTCCGCTTTCGGCGCCAAGGCGCAGAAGGACATGAGCGCCTTCTCCGAGCTGGCGCTGCGGCAGATGCTCTCAGAGGACATCGCGCCGCTGGACAGCGTGATGAAGACGCTCGCGGAGCAGATCCGCTCCTGTTCTTTCAAACAGGAGGCACAGGGACTGCTGCGCCGCATGTTCGGCGGCACGGCCTCGCTTGCGGAGGTTCGCGCGGCGTACGAGAAAGCGGAGCCGCGCATCAGCGAGTGCGCCAACCAGATGACGGACAGGCGCGTCTCCCTGATGCGGGACAGCGCGCTGCTGGACCGCCTCTACGAGCGCAACGAGACGCTGTACCGGGAGCTCTGTTCCCTGCTGGTGGTGGGCGAGGAAGCCCTGCGGCTGGCCGGCGAGCAGGGGGTCCCGGAGACGGAGCGTGCGCGGCTGGACAGACGGCTGCAGGATCTTCGGATCACGAAAGCAGCCAGCACACAGCTGGCGGCGCAGATCCGCATGGTGCAGGAGAACGACCGGCTGACCTGCGAGCGGCTGCAGGCGGCGCTGGAGGTCACCATCCCGCTGTGGAAGAGCCAGATGGCGACGGCGCTGGGCCTGGCGCGGGCGACGGAGACGATGCGCATGGAGCGCAGGATGAGCGAGGAAGCCGCCCGCGGCATCCGCAGCGGCGCCAGGGAACTGAAGCAGCAGACGCAGGCTTACGCGGAGGAGGCGCAGCAGTCCGACCGGCAGCGCGCTCAGTCCACGGCGGACCAGCTGCTGCGCGAGCTGGAGGAAATCGAGAAGGGCCTGGCCGAGCAGCGCGAGCTGCGGGGTTCCACGGGCCTGTAAGCGGGATACGGGACATGCGGACGCGCGCATGCGCGTGGATACGCAGGAAACAGGAGGACAGCGATGGCAGCAGCAGCGCAGCAGGCGCCGGCAGACAAGGCGCCCCGGAAGAAGAATCAGACAGCGCCTGAAAAGGCGGATATCGGAACGAAGGTTTCCAGGACGGTAGGCATCGGCATCATGGCAGTGCTCCTGTGCCTGGCCCTGGTCATCGGCAACGGGCGCGCGCTTTCGAAGGCGACGCCGAAGGCCTTCCTCAGCCAGGGCGAGGTGGCCTCCATCCTGGAGGACCGCGTCAAATCCGCGAAGAACGCGGAGACGGTCGCCCGGCGCGCGGGTATCGACGAGAGCTATTTCACGGCTGTCGAGGAGACGGCCAAGCAGCTGCAGGACGCCAGGAGCGCCCGCGCCGTCAGCCGGGCGGACCAGGAGCTCTCCGGCGCCGTGGGCAACATGACGGGCGCGGCGGCGGACGGCCTTGACGCAAATGACGCCGCGCTGCTGACCGGCGCGATGGACACGTTCAACGACGCGGGCAACCTGCTGCGCTTTGAGGCGCGGACGTTCAACGAGAAGGCCGAAAAGGCCGAGAAGGTCTACGACGGCCTGCTGCTCAAGGGCCTGTTTGCCCGGCCGGACGTCTACGAGGGGATCTGATGAGCATCTTTTCCGGATGGGACCGGGAGAGCCTGCTGGCGCTGAAAGACGCGCTGACCGCTTCGCCCGAGGGACTGGGCGCGCTGGCTCTCGTGTGCCTCATCGGTATGGCGGCCATCGCGGCCGTGTGTCTCTTCGTCTCCCACAAAGTGGGCGGCTTCTTCACGAAGGTTCAGGAGGAAGAAGAGCAGGCCCGGCTGGAGGAGATGGAAGAGGAGGCGCGGCGGGCGCAGGCTGCGGAAGAGAACAGCGAACAAAAGGAGGCGTGAGCGGATGAAAAGAGGAATTGCCCTGCTGGCGGCGTGCCTGCTGGTCATCCTGTCGGCTGCGGCGCTGGCTGCACCGGCGAAGCCCGAAAAGTTTGCCTGGGCTGTGGACGAGACGGGGACGCTCTCGCAGGCGGATAAGGACGAGATTGCAGAGTATGGCCAGGCACTGCTGGAGGCAACCGGCGGCACGAAAGACGGGGACCAGGTCGTCGCGGTCATCGTCAAATTCCTGGACGGCGAGGACGGCGCGGATGTCGTCACGGACATCATCAACGACTGGGGGCTCGGCGACAACAGCGCCGTCATCCTGCTCTCCGTCGGGGACAGGGATATCCAGATCGGCGCCGGCAAGGGGCTGGACCGTCTGTTCAGCGCGAAGGCGCGCGGCGAGATTCTGGACGACAACATCGATTATTTTGCGAACAACCAGTTTGCCGACGGCATGGTGGTACTCTACGAAGCGGTCTGCAACCGCGTGGCGACGCTCCGGGGAAAGACGCTCTCCGTCGCCTCGCAGCAGCAGACGGGCACCGGCGCGGTGAGCGCGCCGGTAACGACGACGGCCGGCGAAGGAGGCTTTGGTATGGGAACCTTCCTTATGGTCATCATCCTGCTGCTGGTCGTCCTCTTCATCGTGGGCTCCGGCAGGCGCCGCAGAAGGGTGCGGCGAACCCCGCCGCCGCCCGCACAGAACCTGTTCGGCGGATTTGGCGGCCCCGGCATGAACACGCGGGGCAACGTGCCCCCGCGGCCTGCCCGCGGCGGCGGATACTGGGGCGGGAACACGCGCAACACGCCGCCTGAGCCGCAGAGGCCCGCAGGCCGCGGAGTGACGCCGCCCGCGCCGCAAAGGCCGTCTGCCGGTACGCCGCGCAGTTCGGGCACGCTGAGGGGACTGGGTTCTCTGGGCGGCCTGTTCGGCGGCCGATCCTCGTCTTCCGGCAGGAGCACGCGCCCGTCTGGCAGCTTCGGCTCCTCGTCGGGCAGCTCGCGCAGTTCCTCCCGGTCATCATCCTCCGGGAGCTTCGGCCGCAGCGGCGGCTCGCGCGGCAGCAGCACGGGACGCAAGTTCTGACACATCGGGGCCTTCGGGCCCCTTTTTTCGGATTTTCGGTTTTTTTCTGAAAGAGAGGGATAAACGCGCCCTCATCAACCGTCTGATAGACGGAGAACGGAAGTGGGAGTATTGCCTCAGGCAGAACCGGCGCAGTTTGAGCGCCTGTACGCCCTGTACGGCGACGACGTCCTGCGCCTGGCGTACTTTTACCTGGCGGACAGACAGCAGGCGGAGGACGCGGCGCAGGACGTGTTCCTGCGCCTTTACCAGCGCGCAGGAGAGATTACGCCGGGCAAGGAAAAGGCCTGGCTGATGCAGGTGACCGTCAACCGGTGCCGCGATACGTGGCGCTCCGCGTGGGCCAGGCGCGTGCTGCTCGGGTCGCCGCAGCTGGAACTGATTCCGGCGAGGGAGAACGACGAACTGGAGCGGCGCGAGGAGAAGGAAGCGCTGCTGCGGGCCGTGCACAGGCTGCCGCCGGATTTCCGCGAGGTGGTGCTGCTGCACTATTACCAGCAGATGCCGCTGGAGGAGACCGCGGCCGCGCTGGGCATCCCGCAGGGAACCGCGGCCAGCCGTCTGGCGCGGGCGAAGGACAAGCTGAAGAAAATGCTGAAGGAGGAGGGATTCGATGGCTGACAGGGACCGCCTGGGGGAGCTGCGCCCCATCGCGGACGAGGCTTTTGCGGGGCTGCATGCGGACGAAGCCCTGCGCCGGCGCATCCTCCGGGGGGCACAGGAGCAGCCGCGGCCGCGTCTTCGGATGCCGGGCGTGCGCGTGCTCGCGCCGGCTGCGTGCGCGCTGCTGTTTGCCGCGCTGGGCGTCTCGCAGCTGCGGGGCCACTTTTTGCAGCCCGTGACGCTGTCGGGCGGATCAAACGCCTTGCGGGCGGACGGGGCCGTGGCCGGGGAACTCCTCACAGCCGACGGGGAAGCGCCCGTGCTGGACGCCGCCAGCGCCGGCGGCGAAGTCCCGGAAGCCGCGCAGCCGCTGCGGCTGGCGGATTTGTCCGGCACCACGCTGCACAAAGGCGCCCGCGGCGGGACGCTGTTTGAGGAAGGGGAGCCGGAAATCCCGCTCCTTGCGCTGAACGGGGCTTTTTACCGCCTCCTGCGCGAGCCGGCGGTGCTCTCCGACGCGCTGTTGGGCGGGGAAATCGGCACGGTGCAGAACGTGACGGATCACCCGTCCCTGGCCACGCGGGAGCAGCTGCAGGAGGGCCTGTCCAACTGCTGCCCCGAGAGCGCCGAAATCCGCAGCGTCCGCGGGCTGTCTGAGGGAACGGCCGTCGCCTGCAGGACGCAGGGACAGTACCGGCTCTTCCAGCGGGTCAGCTACGCCGGTACGGGCGCGGCCGGCATGGACCTGGAGGACACGCTGGACGTCCGGGGCAGGGTAAAGGAAATGACGCTCTCGGGTGTGGGCACGCTTTCGGGCGATGCGGCTGAGGCGGCGGCGGCTTACCTGCTGGACAACGCCCGCCTTGCCGCGGCATCCGCGGAAGGCGGCAGCGGGACGCTGACCCTCACGCTCCAGAGCGGACTCAAGCTGCAGATGACGGCGGACGGCGACCGGCTGGTCGCCTGCGGCGCGTGGTACTGCGCCGGGCTGCAGGACCTCTTCCGGTAAGGCGCGCTCCGGGCCCGGGGCCTCAAATGCATAAAAAACCATCCTCCCCGGCGGGGAGGATGGCGTGGTTTTGGGCTTGTCAGCGGACAGTGGTCATCAGCAGCTCCACCATCTTCGCGCAGCGGTCCATGCTTTCCGCGGCGATGTGCTCGAAGCGGCCGTGGTAGGCGAAGCCGCCCGTGCAGAGGTTGGGCGTCGGCAGGCCCATGAAGGAGAGGCGGCAGCCGTCCGTTCCGCCGCGGACAGCCTCGATGAAGGGCTCCATGCCCGCCTGGCGCGCGGCCTCGACGGCGTTGTCCACGAGGTCCATGTGGCCTTCCATCTTCTCGGCCATGTTGTAATAGCTGTCCGTAACCGTGAGGCTTACGACCTCGCGGCCGTATTTTTCATTGAGCACCTTCGCGGCGTGCTGCAGGGTGCGCTTGCGCGCCTCGAACGTGGCGCGGTCGTGGTCGCGGATGATGTAGCGCAGCTCGGCCGCCTCGCAGGAGCCGCTCATCGCCGTCAGGTGGAAGAAGCCCTCATAGCCTTCCGTGCAGCGGGGGATCTGCGCCGCGGGCAGCAGCGCGTTGAACTCCATGGCGACCAGGGCGGCGTTGATCATCGTATCCTTTGCGGAGCCCGGATGGACGCTGAGGCCGGTAAAGCGGACGTCGGCGGAGGCGGCGTTGAAGGTTTCATAGGAGATTTCGCCCTCGCGCCCGCCGTCCACGGTGTAGGCGGCCTCGGCGCCGAAGCGCTGAAGGTCGAAGTGATCGACGCCGCGGCCGATCTCCTCATCCGGCGTGAAGGCAATTGAGATTTTGCCGTGGGGCGCGCCGGAGGCGATGACGGCCTCGCAGGCGGTGAGAATCTCGGCGATGCCCGCCTTGTCGTCCGCGCCCAGCAGGGTGGATCCGTCCGTCGTAATCAGCGTCATGCCCTTGAGGGCGGCAAGCGTCGGGAAGGCTTCGGGGCTCAGGATGTCGCCCGTGGCGGCGAGGACGACGTTGCCGCCGTCGTAGTGTTCTGTGATCTGGGGCTGCACGTTTTCGCCGGAGGCGTCCGGCGCGGTGTCCATGTGGGCGATGAAGCCGAGCGCGGGCACGCCCTCCATCCCGGGTGTGGCCGGCAGGAAGCCGTAGACGCAGCAGCACTCGTCCACGCCGACCTCCGCAAGGCCCAGACGGGTCATCTCCTCGGCCAGGTGATTGGCCAGGCGGAACTGCCGGGGCGTGCTGGGGACCGCGGAAGAGGCCCCGTCCGAGGTCGTGTGGTAGGTGACGTAATCGAGAAGGCGTTCGTATGCGCGCATACAGTTCACTCCTTTGCATTCGCATTTGGCCCATTGTACAGCGCGGGGCGGAAGTTGTAAAGTCCTGCCGTTTGTGGTATTCTGTAAAGAAGCGCACCAGGAACAGGAGAGAAGAGCATGACATATCAGGCATTGTACCGGCGCTACCGACCGCAGCGCTTTTCGGATTTCGTGGGACAGGAGGCCGTCATCCGCACGCTCCGCGCGCAGGTGATGAGCGGCCGCATCGCGCATGCGTATCTTTTCTGCGGCACGCGGGGAACGGGCAAGACCAGCGCGGCGAAGGTCTTTGCGCGGGCCATCAACTGCGAGCATCCGGCAAACGGTGAGGCGTGCGGCGAATGCGCGACCTGCCGCGCGCTCTTGCAGGAGTCCAACCTCGACATCCTGGAGATCGACGCGGCCAGCAACAACGGCGTGGACGAGATCCGCGAGCTCCGGGAGAACATCAAGTATCCGCCGCAGATCGGCCGCTTCCGCGTCTACATCATCGACGAGGTGCACATGCTGAGCACCGGCGCCTTCAACGCGCTGCTCAAGACCCTGGAAGAGCCGCCCGCGCACGCGAAGTTCATCCTGGCCACGACAGAGCCGCAGAAGCTCCCCGCGACCATCCTGTCCCGGTGCCAGCGGTTCAACTTCAGCCGGATCCCGGCGGCGCAGATCAGCGCGCGCCTGGCGGAGGCGATGGAAGAGAACGGCATCGCGGCCGAGCCGCAGGCGCTCTCCCGGATCGCCCGTGCCGCGGAGGGCGGCATGCGCGACGCCTGGTCGATCGCCGACATGTGCCTGGGCTACGCGCAGGAGGCGCAGGGCGGCCTGACGGACGACCTGGTGCGCGAGGTGCTGGGCGCGGCGGACAGTGCCTTCCTGTTCCGGTTTATGCAGTCGGTCATCGCGGGCGACACGGCGGCGGTGATCGGGGAAATCGACGAGGCGATGCGCGCGGGGCTGGAGGTGCAGGTCTTCCTGCGCGACATCTGCCGCCACGTGCGCGCGCTGCTGCTCGCCGCGGTGTGCGGGGAGGACACGGCGGACGTGCTGGAGGTGACGGCGGAGGACGCCGCGGAGTACCGCGAGCAGGCTTCCACCGTCTCGCAGGAGCGGCTGATGAACCTCTCGGACCTCTTCCTGCGCGCGGAGGCGGACGCCCGTTGGGCGCAGCAGCCGCGCTTCGCGCTGGAGACGGCCGCGCTGCGCGCCTGCCTGCCGGAAGCGGAGCTGCAGCTCTCCCAGCTTTCGGAGCGCATCGGCGAGGTGGAGAAGAAGATTGCCTCCGGTGCCCTTGTCCCGGCTGCGCCGGCGGAAGGGGCGCCCCGGCAGGAAAAGGTACGTGCGGCGGTGCAAAAGGCGGCCGGCACACCCGTACCCGGGCGCGCCGCTGCTCCGGCTGCGGCACCGGCCGCATCGCCGGTGGGCACGGGTCTTTCAGGCGAGGCGGTGTGGAAATCCGCACTGCAGGCGCTGCGCAAGAACCCCATGATCTACGGGCTGGCGATGAACGGCCGCTTCCACTCCGTGGAGGACGGTCTGTACACGATCGCCTTCGAGAAGGGGGCCGGCGCCATCCACGTCAATATGCTGAACGACGAGGCGCGGAGCGCGGAGATCGCCGCGGCGCTGACGGCGGCGGCGGGGACCCCCTGCCGGTTCCGCGCGGTGACGGCGGACGCGGTGCCGGACAAGGCTGCGGAGGAAGCGGCAAAGAAAAAGGCCCAGGAAAACCTGGACCGTGTGATCGAGATGTTCGGCAGGGAGAACGTGCGCGTCATCGACTGATTATGCGATAAAACCGGCCGGCAGGCGCGCTTCGTCCTTCGGGACCTTCTCCCAGGAGAAGGCGGGGAGCAGCTGCTCCGGAGTCACGGGCCGCGGCTCCCGCAGGAGCCCGGCGGCGCAGGCGAGCATGCCCACGATTTCCTCCCTGGAGAAGCGGCGGCTGAGGGCGGACAGCGAGATGTCGCCGTCCCGCTTGGAAAGGCGGCGGCCGCTGCTGTCGGTGAGCAGCGGGATGTGCGCGTAGGCGGGCACCGGAAAGCCGAGCAGCCTGCACAGATAGATCTGCTGCGGTGTGGAGGGGAGGATGTCCCGCCCGCGGACGACCTCCGTGACGCCGCTGGCCGCGTCGTCGCAGACGACGGCGAGCTGGTAGGCGTAGATGCCGTCCGAGCGGCGGAGGATGAAATCCCCGCACTGCCGGGCGAGGTTCCGCTCGTACGGGCCCTGCAGCGCATCCGTGAAGGCGACGGCCTCGTCGGGGACCGCCAGGCGGAGCGCGGGGCGGCGCAGGGCGGATTTCGCCGCGATTTCCTCCGGCGTAAGGCCGCGGCATTTACCGCTGTAGACGGGGACTTCGTCGCCGAGGTTCGGGGCGAAGGAGGCGTGCAGCTCGGCGCGCGAACAGAAGCACGGGTACACATGCCCCGAGCGCGAGAGCTGCTCCAGCGCGGCGCCGTAGACGTCGGCGCGCTGACTCTGCCACAGAGGGTCCTCGTCTGAAGAGAGGCCGAGCCAGTCCAGATCCGCCAGAGCCTGCAGCGCATACTTCTTCGGGCACCGGCCGGCGTCCAGGTCCTCGATGCGCACGATGAAACGGCCGCCCCGGCTGCGGCAGGAGAGCCAGGCGAGCAGCGCGCACAGCAGGTTGCCCGGGTGCAGATACCCGCTGGGCGAAGGCGCGAAACGGCCGGTGATCATGCGTCGCTCAGGGGGTTGCGCGAAGCGGCGGACGGCCGCTTTTCCCCTTCGGGGAGCAGGATTTCGATCTCCAGCTTCTGGAAGTCGATGGGCTCCGTGAAATGCTCGCGGCTGTAGAAGGTGCGGCCGAAGGCTTCGAGGTCGCGCTCGTGCTTGGGCAGCTGGAGCGGGCGCTGGACGTCGAAGCGGCGGCAGATTTCCAGCAGGGCGCCTTCGAGGTCGCCGCCTTCGATGGGGACGGTTTCGGATTTCGCGATGCGGTGGTGGCGGATGATGCGGCCCCACAGGCGGTAGCTTTCCATGACGGTACTCCTTTGCCGAAGGAATTGACGTGCGTATTGTAGCGGATAGAGAGGGTTTTGTAAAGCATGCGGATGATCCTGTACCCGTTGGCTTCCGGTTCGACCGGCAACGCCGTGTATGTCAGCCTGGGCGGCATGCGCATCCTCGTGGATGCGGGCGTCTCCGCGGCGAAGATCAAAAAGAAGCTCTCGGGCATCGGCGTAGATGCGGCCGGCCTGGACGCCGTGCTCATCACCCACGAGCACGCGGACCACATCCGGGGGCTCAGCGTGCTGTCCAGGCGGTGCGGCGCCGCTATCTACGCAAACGGCGGGACATGGCAGGGCATCCTCGCCAAATACGGCGACATCCCGGAGGAAAAGCGGCGGGTCTTTACGACGGGGGAGGATTTCTTTATCGGGCCGGTCTGCGTGCGGCCGTTCGCCATCCCGCATGACGCCGCCGACCCCGTCGGCTACACCTTTACCTGCGGACAGGGCCGGCTGGGGGTGGCGACAGACCTGGGACACATCGCGGACGGGTGGCTCTCGGAGCTCTCCGGCTGCCAGGGGCTGGTGCTGGAGGCCAACCACGACGTGGAGATGGTGCGCGGCGGCCCCTACCCGGCGTATCTCAAGCACCGGATTCTCTCCAGAAAAGGGCATCTGTGCAACGAGGACTGCGGCAGGGCGCTTTCGCACCTTGCGCTGACGGGGACGCAGGGCGCCTACCTGGCGCACCTCTCGCAGGAGAACAACCTGCCGGAGCTGGCGCTTTCGGCGGTGAGCCGCGCGCTGGAGAGCGCCGGCTGCATTCCGGGGGAGGATATCTGGCTGGGCCTGGCCGGGCCGGACGGCGCCCAGGAGCTGCTGGCCATGGACGTATGAGGCCCGAAGTTTTGTGAAAACCGCGCCGCACCCCTGTTCCTTCAGGGGTGCGATGGTGTATAATAACGGCAAAGAAGGAAAAACGGGGGCAAGAGCGTGAACGCTTTCAGGGGACAGATTTCGGCAATCCTGTGGAATGTCGTCAACCGGCCGAGAATCATCGACCTCGTCGACATCATTCTCATGGCCATCATCGTCTACGAGCTGCTCATCCACGTGCGGCAGACGCGCATATCGCAGACCTTCAAGGGGATCGCGATTCTGCTGGTCGCGACGTGGCTGAGCGGCGTTCTGGGCATGCGCAGCATCCATGCACTGCTGTCCTGGCTGATCAACGCCGGGCCCGTGCTGCTCATCGTCCTCTTCCAGTCGGAATTCCGCCGCATCCTGGAGGAACTGGGCAACAGCGGCATGTTCGATCCTTCCGGCCGGGGCAGGGAGGATATCGAGACCGAGACGGTGATCGACGAGCTGATCCTCGCCCTGCAGAACATGTCGCGCCGGCGCGTGGGGGCGCTCATCGTCATCGAGCAGAAGACGAGGCTCAACGACATCATCGCCACGGGCACGGAGGTGGACGGGCGCCTGACACAGCCCCTGCTTGAAAACATCTTTGAACCCAACACGCCGCTGCATGACGGCGCGGTGGTCGTGCGCGGGGACCGCGTGGTCTCCGCCGCCTGCCTGCTGCCCCTGTCCGACGCCACCGGGGTGGGGCGTGACCTGGGCACCCGGCACCGCGCCGGACTTGGCATGAGCGAGCGCAGCGACGCGAAGGTGCTGATTGTCTCCGAGGAGACGGGCGTCATCTCCCTGGCGGTGGGCGGACACCTCACGCGGCACATGGACGAGAACTCTTTGCGCCTGCTGCTGCACGGCATCTACGACGAGAAAGAGAACGAGGGCGGCGCGCTGTCGCTGCTGCACCTGGGGCAAAGGAGGCGCAACGCCCATGATGGACGATAAAAGGCCGAAGCGGCACCAGGCCCGCGGCCCCTATGCGCGCATCCGCCGCTTTCTGGACGATCTGTTCGGCAACAAGGTGTTTTTGCGCGTCTTCTCCGTCGTCTTCGCTGTCGCCGTGTGGTGCTATTTCGTCGCTTCCGACGGCACGCTGACCCGGCAGAAGACCTTCCCGCGCATCCCGGTGGGGGTGAACGGAGAGGCCTCGCTGCTCTCGCGCGGCTACATCGTGACGAGCGACTTTTCGCAGCTGATTCCCACCGTCGACTTCGTGACCGAGGTGACGCAGGCCAATTACGAGCGCGCCTCCGCCTCCGCGTACAACCCGCATCTGGAGCTCTCCCAGGTGACGGGGGAGGGTGAAAACGAGCTGACGGTCATCTTCACCTCCCAGATCTACGGGCAGGTGGTCTCCTGCACGCCGTCCTCCGTCAAGGTGCAGGTCGAGCGTTACATCACGCGCCGCGTGCCCGTCGTGGTGCTGCCGGAAGGGCAGCTGCCCGAAGGGCTCTATCTGGCCGGGTACGAGACGGATCCCTCCGCGCTCATGGTCTCCGGGCCGCAGTCCGTCGTCTCGCGCATCGCGCGCATCGCGGTCCGCCTGGACCGCTCGCAGATGAGCGCAGAGCGGCTGAGCGACCGCATGACGCTGGGTTTTGAGCTGCAGGACGCGAACGGGGAAATCGTCTCCTCGCCGAAGCTGAACGTGACCAACCAGTCCGTGGTGACTTCCGGCGTCATGGTGGACGTGACCCTGGTGCCGCAGAAGATGGTGCCCATCGACGAAGACGCACTGGTGACCGGGGAGCCGGCGGAGGGCTACGAGCTTGTGGAGGCCTGGACGAATGACGAGCAGCTCGCCGTCGCGGCGGACCAGGAGGTGCTGGACGCCCTGGAGGTCATCCAGGTGGAAGAAGCGCTGGATTTGACCGGCGCGACCGGAACGGTCAAGGGACTCGTGCGCCTGAAGACGCCCACCGGCATCCGCAACCGGCTGCCGGCGCAGATGGCGGCGACGGCCGTGCTGCAGGAAAAGACGCTGGAGCGCACGTTCCGCAACGTGCCGATCACGGCGGAGGGCGCGCAGGACGATCAGACAATCACCCTATCCCAGAGCCGGACGACGGCGCTGCTCTCGGGCGGGTATACCTTCATTTCCGGGCTGGAGAGGGACGACGTACAGCTGTATGTGGACGCCTCGGGGCTGGAGGAAGGGCGCCACACCCTGCCTGTCCGCGTCCGGATCGACAACGCCGCCGATTTCAGCTGCGCGCTGGGGACGACGGAAGTTACGGTGACCGTCCGGGACTGAGGACGGGTTTTGCTTCCGGCCGCAGTTGCGACCGGGTTTTTGACATCGCGGAGGAATCCGATGGGATCATTTATGAATTCCCTCTTCGCACTGATGCTCGGGTGGACGAGGGGACTGGTTGCGTCGCTGTGGCGTCTGCTGGAGGGGGACAGCCCCCTGCTGCTGACGGCCTTCGCCAAGGCGTGGCTGCCGCTGTGCGCCGCCATGATCCTGGCGGGGCTTTTCATCGACTGGCTCGTCTGGGTCATCCGGTGGCGCCCCTATCACCTGCTGGCACTGCGCATCCGCAAGCGCCTGGGGCTGGAGGAGAAGACGGAACGGCAGAAGAGCGTCACCCCCGCGCAGCCGGAGCTGACGCCCGAGCAGATGCGCGAGGCCTGGCTTCCGCTTACCCCGCCCGCCATCGATGAGGCGGAGCAGCAGGAAATCCTGGATCGCGCCGAGGGCGTGAGCGATGAGGAGCTGGGCGCCTATCCGGGGATGCGCTATACGGAGGCGCCGGCGGATGAGACGCGCCGGTTTGACGCGGCGGCGCAGGAGGAAACGCAGCGGTATGCCGCCGTGACGCGGGAGGAGCCTGCGCCCGGGACGCCGGAGGAAACAGAAACGCCGGAGCAGGCTGAATACCGCCGCCAGCTTGAGGAATACGAGAGGGAGCGCGAACGCTACGAGCGCGACCTGGCGGAGTACCGGCGGAAAATGGCGGAATACGAGGCCGCACAGGCCGCACAGGCGCAGCCGCAGGAGAATCCCGCACCGTCCGGACGGCGCAGGCGAAGAGGATGACGGCGGCAGAGTGGTCCCAAAGCGCGGCCGCCCTGGCGTCAATCGCCCTCATGGGCGTCTGCGGCCTTCGGTTGCTGCGGGGGCTGGGCCGTCTGCTGCAGGGCAGGGAAGCGGCGTGGGGCCGTCCGGCCGGGGCGCTGCCGCTGCACGGGATGGCGAAAAGCGGCGCGGCGATGCTGACAAGCCGGCTGCTGCTGCTGGCGGCGGCCTATGCCCTGTACAGGCTGACGGGCGCGGGCTCCGATTCTTTTGCGGAGAGCTTCGGGGCGCTCTGGCGGCACTGGGACGCGCGGCACTACGAGGGGATCGCCCTGGAAGGCTATGCCGCCTCGGGCGACGCGCGGCTGCGGCTGGTGTTCTTCCCGCTGTATCCGTGGCTGGTGCGCGCTTTTTTGCCGCTCACAGGCGGGGATGCGCTGCTGTGCGGCACGATTCTTTCGCTGCTGCTTTCGTGCGGCGCCGCGGCGCTGCTCTATGCGCTGACGGAGGGAATGGCCGGCCGTAACGCCGCCGCGCTGGCGGTCGCTTATTTCATCCTGAACCCGATGAGCGTCTTTCTCAGTTGTGTGTACACGGAGCCGCTCTTTCTCTTTCTCACGCTGGCCTGCGCCGTGCTGTATCAGCGCGGGAAGCCTTGGTGTGCGGCCGTCTGCGGCTTCGGGGCGGCGCTGACGCGGATGCCGGGCGTCATCCTGGCGGGGTTCCCGCTCATCGGCCTGCTGGAGCGCGCGGGCAGGCGCAACCTCCGGGCGAAGGACGCGGCCGCCGCCCTGGGGCAGATGCTGATCATCTTCGGGGGACTTTTCGCGTACTGGCTGCTCAATCTGCACGTCACGGGCAACCCCTTCCAGTACCTCGTCTACCAGCGGGAAAACTGGTTTCAGCAGCCGGGGACCTTCTGGGATTCCGCAGCCAACACGGTGCACTATTTCTTCACCACGCGCGGGGAGGAAGACTGGCTGTGGACCTGGGGCTTCCAGCTCTTTTCGATGTTCTACGGGTTTGCGCTGCTGGCCGCGGCGTCGGGAAAACTCCCGTACGCGCTGCAGGCGTACAGCTTCGTCTATGTGGCCGTCGTCTTTTCGCCCACGTGGCTGCTGTCGGGGGCGCGCTACCTTTACGGGCTGATCACCCTCCCGGCGCTGCAGGCGCTCTGCTTCAGGCGGCGCGGCGCGCACGCCGCGGCCCTGGCGCTGTCCGGCGCGCTGCTGCTTGTGTTTTTGTACGGTTATACGCTCGTCGGACGGGTGCTGTAGCGCCCCCGCGGGAAAGGATGGGTTCATGCTTCGGATCGCTTATGAGGAAGCGCTTGAGCGGATGACGGAGGGGCTCCTGCCCTATCTGGAGGAAGCGGACGCGCGGCACTTCGCCGGGATTTTTGCCGGGAACTCGCTGGACGGCGTGCATTCCCACGGGATGAACCGGTACGCGCGCTACCTCTCTGACATGGAGAGCGGGCTGTGCGACGCGAAGGTGACGCGCGCAGAGCGCGTCTCCGGCTTCGGCGCGCTGGAGGTTTGGGACGCGCGCGGCGGCGTCGGGCCGCTGATCGCGGAGCAGATGGCGGAGCGCGTCATCGCCCTGGCGAAAGCGCACGGCATCGGCTGCTGTGCGCTGCGCAACAACAGCCACTGGCTGCGCGCGGGGCGCTACGGCCTGATGATCGCCGACGCGGGGCTGGTGGGCATCTGCTTTACCAACACCTGCCTTAACCTGGCGGCATGGGGGGTCAAGGCCCCCTCGCTGGGCAACAACCCCGTGTGCATGGCGCTGCCCAGGAAGGGCGGCAGCCTGCTGATGGACATGGCCGTCAGCCAGTACGCCTACGGCAAGCTGGAAATCATGGCGCAGGAGGGCAGGATGCTGCCCCAGCCCATCGGCTACGACACGCAGGGACGGGAGACCTGCGATCCCGGCGAAATCTGCAAGAGCGGCCTCATGATGCCGATGGCCTTGTGGAAGGGCAACGCGCTGTCCGTCATGCTGGATCTCACGGCGGCGGCGCTCTCCGGCGGCCGGACTTCCTGCGAGATCGGCCCGCCTTCTGCGGGCGAGAGCCGCATGAGCCAGGTGTACATCGCGGTGAACCCGGCCGCGGTGAACGACTTTGACGCTGTGCTGGAGAAGACGGAGGCTGCGATCCGGTTCCTGCACGATCTGCCTTCGGAGGGCGGCGCCGGCGGCGTGCACGCGCCCGGCGAAAACCTGGAAAAGACCCGCAGGCAGAACCGGGAGGAAGGGATCCCGGTGACGGAGATCACCTGGCAGAAAATCCTTGAGGCGGCAGAGCGGGGCCGCCGGACGAGAAAAGAGGCGGAAGCATGACGAGACAGCTGGACAGAATGGACGAGGGGCTGCGGAACCTGCTGGCCAGGCGCACGGGGACCGCGGCGCGCCTCGTGCTGCTCGCACTGTCGGCGGCGGTCTTTTACCTGTTCGCGTGCCATGCGCGCTACGCGTCGATCGACGAGGTGTACGGCGGGGATCCCGTGCCGCTGCAGCGCTTTACGGCGCTCGTCTACACGGCGATCTTCGCGTTTTCCTTCGCCGTGCAGCTGCGCCTGTTTCGCAGGCTGCCGCTCTACGGCCTCGTGCTCGCGGCCTTGGTCACCGGCTGCGTGCTGCTGGCCAAAGTCTCCCTGCTCGATTACCAGAGCGACGATTACCAGATCTTCCTGTCCAACTGGATTTACAATTACTCGCGCTACGGCATCCGCGAGGGGCTGGGGCGCTATCTGGAGAGCGATTACACGCCCCCCTACCTGTATCTGCTGCAGATTATCTCGCGCGTGCGCGACTATCCCTGGCACTATCTGGTCAAGGCCTGGTCCGTCGCCTTCGAGGTGCTGCTGTGTACCGCCGTCGTAAAGCTCGCGTCCCTGCAGGTGCGGGGCGACGGCGTCCGGCTCTGCCTGTACCACCTGACGGCGATGCTGCCCACCGTGGTCTTCAACGGCGCCTACTGGGGCCAGTGCGACGCCATTTACGTCTCCATCTGCCTCATGGCCCTCTATCTGGGGATGACCCGGCGCAGCGCCGGGTGCCTCTTCCTCTTCGGGGTCGCGCTCTCCTTCAAACTGCAGACGGTGTTTTTCCTGCCTGTCCTGCTGCCGCTTTGGCTGAGGCGGGACCTCAAACTGCGACATTTGCCGCTCATCCCCGCGGCTTACATGGTCATGATGATCCCTGCGCTCTGGGGCGGAAAGTCGCTGCATCACGTGCTCACCTGCTACTTCCAGCAGGCGGGGCAGTACAACTTTATGACGATGAACGGCAACAACCTCTGGCAGCTGCTGCCTTCGACGCTGACGCCCGAGCAGAAGTTCCGTTTCTTCTCCCCGATGGCGATGATGATGGCCTTCGCCGTGCTGCTCGCGGTCTGCGCGCTCGTCTGCCTTCACCGCGGGAGAATCAGCCACAGGAGCGTGATGCTTTTCTGCCTGCTGTCCCTGTCGGCCGTGCCCTACTTCCTGCCCAAGATGCATGAGCGCTACACCTTCGGGGCGGACGTGCTGTCCGTCGCGGTGGCGGCCTGCTGTCCCCGGCTGTTCTTTTTGCCGCTGCTCTTCGGCTTCGCTTCCTACCTGTGCTATACGGGCGGGCTGCCGGGTGGCCCGCTCATCCCGCTGCGGTGGGCTGCCATCGTGCAGGGCGCCGCAGTGCTGGTGACGGCGGCTGCGCTCGTCCGCAGTCTCGCCTGTGACGAGAGGACGGAGGAGGTGAAGGGATGAACCGGACCGGAAGACAGAGCGCCCTTCGCGGCGAGCCGCTGCGGGCGCTGATGGAACTTGCACCGGGGCGGGGCGTAAAAGCCGTCCTTGCCCTCCTTCTGTCCGCGGCCTTCCTCCTCTTCGTCAGGAGCGCCTTCTCGGAAACGGGCAGCGAATGGGGCATCGCGCTGATTTCGGCCGCGTGCGCCGCCGTGCTGATCGCCGGCGTCTGGCGCAGGCTCGGCAGGCAGCCGCTCATGGTGCTGCTGTGCGCGGCGCTTCCGTTGCTGCTGGCGCTCGGCGCGCACCTGTCGCTGCTCACCATCCGGCCCGGCCGGATGAGCCGCGTACTGACGCCGCTGCTGGAGACGATGTGGAACTACGACCTTTCCGTGGCGATGGCGTGGGAGGCGGACAGCTGGTCTGCCGGCTACCTCATCGTCATGGCCCTCTTCTCCAGGCTGGAGACCTTCCCCGCGCTGTACGCGGTGAAGCTGCTGGACCTGGTCTGTCTCTCGGCTGCGGCGCTCGCGGTGTCGGAGATGGCGAAGAAGAGGGGCGCCGGTCCCGCGGGCATCACGGCGTCGGCAGTGCTGTCCCTGCTGCTGCCCACGGTTCTCATGAACGCCGGCCTCTGGGCGCAGTGCGACGCGGTCTTCGCGGCCTTCGCGTTGTGGGGCCTTTCGCTGCTGCTCGGGGATCACCCGCTTGCCGGCTGCGCGCTGTGGGGCGTTGCGCTCTCCTTCAAGCTGCAGAGCGCCTTCCTCTTCCCGCTGCTCATCCCGCTGTTCTTCGCGAGAAAAGCCGGACTGCGCCACATCGCTGTGATCGCCGGTGTCTTCCTGCTGCTGCATGCGCCCATGCTGGCTAACGGACAGGGGCTGCAGGCGGTTCTCGGGCGCTATAACGGCCAGATCCTCACGGAAGCCTACGGCAGCTCCTTTGAGGAGGAGGAAAGCGGGGAAGAGGCGGAACCGGAAGAGACACAAACGCAGGCGGAGGATGCTGCAGCGGAGGACGCCGCAGCGGAGGAAGCGCCTGCCGGTCAGCCGGAGATTCCGGTGTACCTGCACGAAGGCCTCGCCGGCCACGCGCCTTCCGTCTATCACCTGATGACGGTCGCCTCCGTCCGGGAGTTCTCCGGCATGGGGCTCTATCTCGGCATCGCCTGCGCACTGCTTACGGCCTTCCTGCTGATCCGCCGTGCGCCGCAGAATCAGGATGCCTGGCTGACGGCGGCGCTGCTGCTCTGCTGCGGCCTGCCCGTCATCTTGCCGCAGATGAACGCGCGGTGCCTGTACCTGGCGGGGCTGCTCAGCCTGACGCGGCTCGGCAGGCCGCGGCACTGTGTGCAGGCGGCCCTGCTGGAGGTAATCTCGCTGTGCTGCTACATGGAGGCCATCTTCTCCACGGAGGCGCAGCTCGTCAGCATGCTGCCGATGAACCTGCTCAGCCTCCTGCTGATCGGGGTCAGCCTGTCGCTGGCCGTGGAGCTGGTGACGGAACTTGTGGGAAACGGGGCGAAGGAGGGTGTCCATGAATCGCCTTGACGAGCGGCTGCGCGGCTTCTGCCTTTCCCCGTGCGGCCGGGACGGCCTGCTGTACGCTGCGCTGTCGGCGGTGCTCTTCTTCGTTTTGCTCTGGCGGACGTCCCTGCTGCCGGCGGGGATGGGATCCCGGCTGGCGGAGGCGGCGCTCTTCACGCTGCCGCTGGCGGCGCTTGCGGGTGTCGCGCTGTCTGTGGCCGCAAGGGGACGGCACAGCCGCGCAGCCCTGCTGCTGATGCTCGCGGGAGCGCTCTTTGGCATGCTGGCCCGGCTGACGTTCGTGCGCCATGTTTCGCCGGACTTTGAAAACTACCTTGCCGGGTGGATGGGGGAGCTCTCGCGCCTCAGCTTCCCGGAGGCGATGCGCCGGCAGATCGGCGAATACAACGTGCTTTACCAGTACCTGCTCTTTGGGGCGGCCCGGCTGCCGGTGCCTGCGCTGTCGGCCGTCAAGGCGGTGTCCTTCCTGGGCGACGCGCTGCTGTGCGGCGGCATGGCGCGCCTGGCGGGGAGCCGCCGCGCCCCGGCAGCCTTTTTCGCTTCGCTGCTGCTGCCCACGGTGTTGCTGAACGGCGCGATGTTTGCCCAGTGCGACAGCCTGTATGCGGCGTGCGCGGTATGGGGGCTCGCGCTGGCGCTGGAAGGGCGGCCGGCCCGGTCGGCCTGCTGCTTTGCCCTGTCCCTGGCCTTTAAGCTGCAGGCGCTGTTCCTGTTCCCGGTGCTGCCGGTGCTGTGGGCGGACGGGAAGCTGCGCCTTCGCGACATCGGCGCCTTCGCGCTGACGCTGCTTGTGTGTGCGCTGCCCGCGCTGCTGGGCGGGAAAAGCCCCGCGGCCATCGTCTCGTACTACACCGGGCAGACCGGCCTGTATACAGGGCTGACCTACAACGCGCCGACCCTCTTCGGCCTGATGGAGACAGGGGGGCTGGACGTGTACGCGTACGGGCGCTTCGGCGTGCTGCTGGCGCTCGGCGCGGCGGCGCTCGCCGCTGCCAGCGGCGTCGGCAGGGCCGGAAAGCTGCCGGACGCGGAAACCGTACGCCTGTCGCTTGTCACGGTGCTTTGCGTGGTCTTCCTGCTGCCCAGGATGCACGAGCGGTATTTTTACCTGGCTGTCTGTCTGGCGGCCGTGATGGCGGTGCGGGCACGGCGGTTCCTCGTGCCCTTCGCGCTGCTGGAGCTGGCGTCGCTTTCCCGGCTGTGGGAGATGGGGATCCCGCTGCGCGCGGCCTCTGCGATGGTGTTTGCAGCTCTCGTGCTGACCGTCCTGCCGGAACGCAGGGCGGGCACGGGGGATAATCCGGTTTAAACAAGGGGATAAGAGAAAGGACGAGACGGATGAACAGAGAAGCGATGCTGAACTTCCTTAAGAACGAAGCCCGCGGCCTGGCCGTGATGCTGGGACCCAACTGCGAGACCATCGTGCACGACATGACGCGGCCCGGCCACCCGATCCTCGCCATCTACAACGGTACGGTGACGGGACGGGAGATCGGCTCCACCGTGGACATCTTCGGCGATATCGGAGACTACGATCCGACGCTGTATTCCAACAAGGATTACGTCAACCAGCTGGTGCTCTCCCGCGACGGGCGGATGCTCAAGTCCAGCACGTTCAACGTCGTGGGGGACGACTTCCACTTCGCGCTGGGCATCAACATCGACATCACGGGCCTGGCCAGGGCGCAGCAGACGCTGAGCGAACTGACGGCCACCAGCGGCGAGCTGCAGCAGACGCTGATGCAGGACGCGCGCAGCCAGCTGGAGGAACTGCTGCGGGAATGCATCAGCGCAGTGGGCAAGGAGCCGGAGCAGATGAAGAAGACGGACCGCATGCGGATCATCCGCATGCTCTACAAGCGCCGCGCCTTCACCTACCAGAAGGCCGTCGCAATCGTGGCGGAGCGGCTGTCGGTTTCGCGCTACACGGTGTACAAGTACATGCACGAGCTGGAGAAGGCGGAGAGCGCGGGCAGTGTACTGCCGGATTGAGCGGGATATAAAACAAAATGCAGGCGAGGCCTGCATTTTGTTTATATACGGATCTTCAGCGCTCAGCGGCCGGCGCCGTATTCCTGCGCGACCCGGCGGATGAATTCCATGCGGGAGACGGGCAGGTCCATGTCCACCGTGCAGTCGGAGCCGATGCCGACGCCGACGGTGCCGGCTTCGTCAAGGATGCTCTCCACTTCCCTGCGGATTTCCTCGTCGGTGCCGCTGTAGAGCAGCGTGCCGGGCGTGTTGTCGAAACCGCCGAGAACCGGCTTGCCGCCGAAGAGCTTCTTGCCCTCCGAGAGGGAGACGTGCTCGCTGTGGACGGCCCAGTTGAAGATCTGCGCGGGGTAGTCCTTGTACCAGGTGAGGTCGTTCGTGTACAGGCCGTGATAGCCGCAGATGTGGATCATGTTCTTGTCGGAGTGGCGGTTGATCGTCTTCAGGATCTCCAGATCGAGGGGCTCCACGTACTTCTTGTGCATCGCGTGGTCAAAGGTGGGGTCCTGCACGGACTGCACGCTGTAGTAGATGCCGTCGATGTCCGTCTCCGCAAACAGGCGGTCGACGAGGACGTTGATGTCCTTCGCGATCTCCCAGCCGGCGCGCTCCATGACCTCCGGGTTTTCGCGGAAGAGGCGCGTGAACTTCTTGTAGTCCTCGTCGTACTCCTCAAAACGCAGGCGGATGTACTGCAGCGGGGAGAAGATGTTGTAGAGCTTGTAGATGTCCTTTCCGGCGTGGGCGCAGACGTCCTTCACATACTCGATCTGGCGGTCGATCCACTCGTGATCGGGGCCGACGGAGCGGATGCCGGCGATGTCGTCGACCGTCGTGATGAGCTTGCGGCAGACGGACGGATGGCCGAAGAAAGCGTCGGACATGATCTTGAGGAAATCAGGATCGACCTCGTCGATGAATTTCTTCTGCCCGGTCACGACGGCGTTGTAGATCTCGGGCTCCTTGTAGCCGTAGTGATCGTGGAATGAGACAAAGTGATGCCAGAAACCGACGGGCACGCGGTCGACCGGCTGGTTGTTCAGGAAGGCTTCAAACCGTTCTCTCTTGTTCATGACAAATCTCCTTCTTTCTGATCTTCCGTGCCGCGCCGCCGCTTGCGGGGACGGGCGGCCTCTTCACTTATAGCACGCGGCGGGGCCGGTGTCAACCGTCGGGCGCCCTACCGGCCGAGGACGATGATGCGGATGTTGTCCGGCCCGGCAAACTGCAGCCGGCGGACGCCGGTGTACGGGTCCGGATCCGCCTCGCCCGTCTGTATGCCGCTGCTGCGCAGACGCTCCTGTACGGGGCCGATGCGCCGGACGGAAAGGGTCAGGATCTGTTCGGGGAGCTCCTGCTCCCGGTTGGAGCAGCGGATTTCCACCTGGGAGCGGCCCATCTCCAGTAAAAAGGACGTGCCGGGCGAATCCTGCGGAACCAGCTGCCGGAGCGGCCGAAAGCCCAGCGTGGTCACGAAAAAATCCCAGATGGTGGTCTCGTCCGTGGCGAAGATGGTCGTACGGGCCAGGGCGATCTTTTTGGCGAAGGGATAAAGCGTGCGGCGCCTCGCGTTGCGCCGCCAGCGGCGGTAGGCCTGCGCCTCCCGGCGCCACTGCGGGTGGGTGACGGTGTAAGCGGCGAGGATGAAGAGATACTGCCCGATGATCCCGCCCAGGGTGTTGGAAAGCAAATCATCCAGGTCGTACAGCCCGCGGCGCGTCAGCAGCTGCAGGTTCTCCACGGCCAGCGAGACGAGAAAGCAGCACACGGCCGGCCGGATGCGGACCTTCGCCTGGAACCAGGCGGAAATATAGGGGAGCAGGTAGCCCATGGGGATGAAGAGCATGATGTTCATGTAGACCTGGGCAATGTCCTGCGGCTTCAGGATGCGGATGTGCGAAAGGCCGCCGCGCAGGCCTTCCGCCACGAAGGAACGGAGGATCTCGAAGAGCCCGAAATCGAAGCGGACGGCCGCGAGCAGATCCCGGAAGGGCTCCGCATGGACGGCGTAATCCGAAAGCGTGCGGCGCGAGAAGAAGACCAACCAGGCGGCTGCCAGCAGGTAGAGGATGAAGGCCGAAACGAGGAGCGCCTTGCGCACCCGCAGCAGCAGCGCTGCTTTCGGATGGGTGCTGACCCCGCCCTGCAGGTTGAGCCCCAGCCTGCGGCAGATCAGCCTGTCCAAAAGCGGCAGCACGAAGACCATGACGGCGACAATGAGGGTGACCGCCAGATTGGTGGAGAAGCTGTTGGCATTGAGCGACATGGCGTACCCCTCTTCTCTGCAGCGCTTGGTTTTGTGACCATTATAAAAGCCGGAGCGCACAAAATCAATGCGAAACGGCAATCCTCCCCCGGGAGGCGGACTCCCCAAAAAACGCGGATGAAAAAACGCGGCCGATGCGCTATAATGAACGCATCAAGGTGTACAGCGGAGGCAAGAGGATGGAAAAGAAGGTTTTCAGGGAAAAGAGCGTGGAGCGGATTTCCTCGCCGGATGAGCTGAACGCGTATATGCGGGTGGTGAGCCCCTCCGCCTGGGCCGTACTGGCGGCGGTGCTGCTGGTGCTTTGTGCCCTTGTCGCCTGGAGCGCCTTCGCGACGGTGGAGAGCGTGGCGACCGGAAGCGCGGCTGCAGAAGGCGGCGTGCTGACGATTACGTTTGCCGACGCCGAGACCGCGCAGCACGTGGAGGCGGGCATGAACGTCACGATCGGGGCGGTCAGCGCGGAGATCACCTCCGTGGGCCGGGACGCCCGCGGGAGGATCATCGCCGGCGCCACCGCGAATATGCCGGACGGGCGTTACGAGGCCAGGGTCAGCTACAAGCGCACGCAGATTCTCGGCATGCTCCTCAATTGAAGCGGGTGGCGCGGATGAAAAAGGGAAAGATAAGGGAACCGCTGAAGGGGCGCGTCGCCAGGGCGCCCGTCATCATGCAGATGGAGGCGCTGGAGTGCGGCGCCGCCTGTCTCTCCATGATCCTGGCGTATTACGGGAAGTGGATCCCGCTGGAGCAGGCGCGCGTGGACTGCGGGGTGTCACGGGACGGCTCCAACGCGCGCAACATCCTGCGTGCGGCCCGTTATTACGGGCTGAACGCCACGGGATACCGGTTTGACAGCGTGCAGGCGCTCCGGGACGAGGGGCGCTTCCCGTGCATCATCCACTGGAATTTCAACCACTTTGTCGTGCTCTGCGGCTTTACGGGCGGCCACGCGGTCATCAACGACCCGGCGCGGGGCAGCGTAAAGGTCCCGCTGCGGGAATTCGACGAATCCTTTACCGGGGTCTGCCTCATTTTCCGGCCGGGGGAGGGCTTCACACCGGGCGGCAAACGCAGGAGCACGCTTTCCTTTGCCAAAGAGCGCCTTTCCGGCGCGGGGGCGGCCGTCGTCTTCGTCATGCTGACGACGGCCATCGGGTATCTGTTCGGCATCATCAACCCCGTGTTCGGCCGTTTCTTCATGGATGTGCTGCTGACGGGGGAAAACCGGGCGGCGCTGATGCCTTTCATCGTGCTGCTCTCCGGCGTGGGGCTGCTGCAGATTCTCGTCTCTGCGGTGCAGGCCGTCTATTCGATGAAGATAGACGGCAAGATGGCCATCGTGGGCAACAGCACCTACCTGTGGAAGGTGCTGCGCCTGCCGATGGAGTTCTTCAGCCAGCGTATGGCCGGCGACATCCTGATGCGGCAGGAGACGAACGCCTCCGTGGCCAGGACGCTGACCCGGACGCTGACGCCGATGGCGCTGAACCTTTTCATGCTGCTCTTTTACCTGGTGGTGATGCTGCGCTACAGCGCGTGGCTCACGCTGATCGGGCTGGTGTGCATCACGGTGAACCTTGCCATGAGCCGGGTGATCGCAAACCGCTCGGTGAACCTCATGCGCGTGCAGATGCGGGATGCGGGGAAACTCGCCGCCGCTACGGTCTCCGGCATCCGCATGATGGAGACCATCAAGGCCAGCGGCTCCGAAAACGGATATTTCCGGAAGTGGGCGGGATATCAGGCCAGCGTCAACGCGCAGGCCGCCGAACATGCCCGGATGGAGACGACGCTGGGCATGGTGCCCGCGCTGGTTTCGGCGCTGGCGGATTCCGCCGTGCTGGTGGCGGGCGTCTTCCTGTGCATGAAGGGGCGCTTCACCTTGGGCATGGTCACGGCTTTCCAGGGCTTTCTGGCCTCGTTTATGAGCCCCGCCGCCACGCTGATCGGCGCGGGACGCACGCTGCAGGAGATGCGGGTCGACATGGAGCGGGTCGAGGACGTGATGGCTTATCCGGAGGATGCGTGTTTCGCGCCGGTCGCGCCGCCTGAGCAGAAGAACTATGCCAAGCTCCGCGGCAGGGTGGAAGTGAAGGACGTGACCTTCGGTTACTCGCGGCTCGCCGAGCCGCTGATCCGCGGCTTTTCCATGACGCTTGAGCCGGGTGCCCGCGTGGCGATCGTAGGCGCCTCCGGATGCGGCAAAAGCACCGTGGCGAAGCTCATTTCCGGCCTGTGCAGGCCGTGGAGCGGCGAAATCCGCTTTGACGGCAGGCCGCTTACCGAAATCGACCGGGCGGTCTTTACGGGCAGCGTCGCCGTCGTGGACCAGGACATCATCCTCTTTGAGGATACCATCGCGAACAACATCCGGATGTGGGACGATTCCATCGAGGATTTCGAGATGATCCTCGCGGCCAGGGACGCACAGATCTACGACGACATCATGCAGCGGCCGGGCGGCTTCTCGGCGCGGCTGGCCGAGGGGGGGAAGGACCTCTCCGGCGGGCAGCGCCAGCGGCTGGAAATTGCGCGCGTGCTGGCACAGGATCCCTCCGTCATCATCCTGGACGAGGCCACCAGCGCGCTGGATGCGCAGACGGAGTACGAGGTGGTCCGCGCGATCCGGGAGAGGGGCATCACCTGCATCGTCATCGCGCACCGGCTCTCCACGATCCGGGACTGCGACGAGATTATCGTGATGGACAAGGGGCGCATCGCCGAGCGCGGCACGCACGAGGAGCTGTACGCGAAGGGCTCCCTGTACACGGAACTGGTTTCGGGCGAATGAGGGGGCGGGACGATGGGCTGGTTTGACGAGCAGGTGCGGCACCGGCGGCAAAGCGACCAGGAATGCTTTGAGGAATCCCTCCTGCGCATGGCTTCCGTCGTGACGGACGGGCGCAGAACGGAGGAGATGAAGGACGTGCACGCCCGGTCGAAGTCCGCGATTGACGAGGTTCTGCGCTACTTCGGCTGCAAAACCCGGGATATTCCGCCGGAGGTGACAGGCTGGCAGCAGCAGCTGGACTACTGCCTGCGCCCGCACGGAATGATGACCCGGCCCGTGCGGCTTGGCGGCAGCTGGTACAGGGACGCCGTCGGCCCCATGATCGCCTTCCGGAAGGCGGACGGCGCGCCGGTGGCGCTGATCCCCGGGGCCTTTGGCGGCTACACGCTCCGTGGGGACGGCGACCGGCGGACGCATGTGAACCGCAAGGCGGCGGACACCCTGCAGGAGGAGGCCGTCTGCTTCTACCGGCCGCTGCCGGAGGGACGGCTCCATACGGCGGATTTGATCGACTATCTGCGAAAATGCCTCAGCGCCTGGGATCTTCTCCTGTTCGCCGCGCTGACGCTGCTCGTCGCGCTGACGGGCAAGCTTGTGCCGCGCCTTGCCGGGATCACGACCGGTTTCGTGCGGGAAAGCGGGCAGATCCCGCTGCTGCTGGCTACCGCGGGCTTTCTTGTGTGCACGCACCTGAGCGGGCAGATGCTGACGGCGGCGCGGGAGCTCATGAGCCGGCGGCTGGAGATGAAGACGTCGCTGGGCGTGGAAGCCGCGGTGATGATGCGCATGATGAACCTGCCGCCCGCCTTCTTCCGGCAGTACGGGGCCGGCGAGCTGTCCAGCCGCAGCGAGAGCGTCAGTTCGCTTTGCCAGCTGCTGGTGGGCAGCGTGTTTTCCGCAGGGCTGACCTCCGTGGCCTCCCTTCTCTACATGGGGGAGATCTTCCGTTTTGCGCCGGGGCTGACGCTGCCGGCCCTTGCCGTCATCGCCGCGACGGTGGCCCTGACGGCGGCGACGGCGAAGGCGCAGGCAAAGGTCTCTGCGCGGTATATGGAGGCGGCCGCAAAGGAAAACGGCCTTTCCTACGCGCTGATCAGCGGCATCCGCAAGATCCGGCTGTCAGGCGCGGAGAAACGGGCCTTTGCCAGGTGGGCGGAGCGCTATTCAAGGAGCGCGTCCTGCCTGTACAGGCCGCCGGTGTTTCTCAGGATCAACCCGGCGCTGAACGCGGCGGTTTCGCTGGCGGGGACGCTGCTCCTGTATGTTGCGGCGGTGAAGACGGGGGTCACGCCCTCGGAATACATCGCCTTTGCCGCGGCTTTCGGCGTCGTGATGGGCGCCTTCGGGCAGCTGTCGGAAATCGCCCTCTCCGCGGCGGAAATCCGCCCGATTCTGGAGATGGCCAGGCCGCTGCTGGAAGCGGAACCGGAGACCGGCTCCGGCCGGGAGAGCGTCGTCTCCCTCTCGGGCAGCATCGAGCTTTCGAACGTCACCTTCCGGTACGATCCGCAGATGCCCTGCGTCCTTAATGGACTGAACCTCAAAATCCGCTCCGGCGAATACGTCGCCGTGGTGGGCCGGACGGGGTGCGGAAAGAGCACGCTGGTCCGCCTACTGCTGGGGTTTGAAAAACCGGAGAAGGGAGCGGTGTACTACGACGGGAGGGACCTGTCCGGGCTGGATTTGCGCTCGCTGCGGGCGCAGATCGGCACGGTGACGCAGGAGAGCGGGCTGTTTGAAGGGGACATCTTCGACAACATCAGCCTCTCCGCGCCGCAGATGACGCCGGAGGAGGCGTGGGAGGCGGCCGAGATGGCCTGCGTGGCGGAGGACATCCGCGAGATGCCCATGGGCATGCAGACGGAGCTCAGCGAGGGAGAAGGCGGCATCTCGGGCGGCCAGCGCCAGCGGCTGATGATCGCCCGGGCGCTCGCGCCGAAACCGAAGATCCTCATCCTCGACGAGGCGACCTCCGCGCTGGACAACGTGACGCAGAGAAAGGTCGCCGAGGCGCTGGACAGCCTGCACTGCACGCGGATCGTCATCGCGCACCGGCTCTCCACCATCCGCCGCTGCGACCGGATTCTGGTTCTGGACGGGGGTAGGATCGCGGAAAGCGGGACGTATGAAGAGCTGCTGGCACAAAAAGGGCTCTTCGCGCAGCTGGTGGCGCGCCAGCGCCTGGACGCGGACCCGAAAGACGCGGCGGCGGAATGTTAAATCTTGGCCCGGGTGCGGCCCGCTGTAGTCAAACGGCGTTTTCTGTGTTATAATTCATCCGTACGGCAGCAAACAGCCGGCGATACTTGGGTTCCGGATTCCATATGCAAAAGGAGGAAGACAGAATGTCTGAGGAAAAGATTGTCAACGCGGTTGAATTGAACGACGAGATCCTGGAGGACGTGGACGGCGGAAAGGCCAAGTACTACGTCGTTCAGAAGGGCGATACTCTCACCAAGATCGCGAACCGTTTCGGCGTGACGCGGGTCCGGCTGATGAGCTGGAACAGCAAGATCACGGATCCCGATTTTATTCAGGCGGGATGGAAGATCCGCGTCGGATAAGGACGCGTGCTTTCGGCAAAACGCCTAAAAGAGGAGTTTAAGAGCATGACCATTCAAAAAGAACAGAACTGAAAAGACCTGAAGCTGGCCGTCGAGGGACGGCTGGACACCCTGACCGCCCCCGAACTGGAAGCAGAGCTGGGGCGGGAGATGCCGGGCGCCGAGACGCTGACCCTGGATTTTTCCAAACTGGATTACATCTCGTCCGCCGGGCTGCGCGTGCTGCTGGCTGCGCACAAGGCCATGAGCCGCAAGGGCGGCATGAAGGTGACGGGCGTCAACGAAATCGTGCAGGAAGTCTTTGACGTCACCGGCTTTTCCGACGTGCTGACCATTGAATAAGGAGGACGCGGGTGATGCAATCGGATGTCATTCTCGTTTCGAACGATGGCAGCAAAATCGAGAAAGCGCTCGACCTTACCGCACGCGTCGCCGCCTACTGGCGCCTTCCGCCGAAGACGGCGCTGCACCTGCGGCTGCTGACCGAAGAGATGATGGGCATGATGCACGGCCTCACGGGAGAGCGCTACGGCGACTTCTGGATTGAGGTGGAGAGCGGCGTGTGCATGCTGCACCTGAAGACGGAGACGACGATGGACAGCGAAAAGCGCGAGGCGCTGCTCGCGGCTTCCAGCGACGGCAAAAACAAGGCAGCCAGGGGGCTGATGGGCCGGCTCCGCGATCTGTTCGACCGCGGGGCGGACGCGGACGTCGCCGCGCTGTCCGCTACGGTGATGCCGTACGATTCCTCGGCAATCGGCAATGTCTTCGACTGGTCGCTTTCGCAGTTCCGCGAGAACCTGGACAGGGTCCGGCGCAACTCCGAAAAGGCGGAGGAGACCTGGGATGAGCTTGAGAAATCCGTCGTCGCGCACGTGGCTGACGATGTCAAGGTCAGCATCAGCGGCAGGACGGTGGAGCTGATCCTTTACAAGAATCTGCTGGTTCAGTAACAAGCGGTTGCCGCGGGCTCTTTCGCCTGCGGTGACTTTTTATTCGCCTGAAGCCCCCTGCGGGCCGGAAAAGACAGGAGGACGGATATGCCCGGCAAACTGGGACTCATCACCCTCGAATCCGCAAAGCGCATCGGCGAGCGGGTCGACAGCATCCTTTCGGAGTGGCGCAGCGGGGAACACTTTCTCATCGAAGCGGAGTGTCCGCGCTTCGCGAGTGGAGAAGCGAAGGGCATCCTCCGGGAGTCCGTCCGCGACCGGGACCTCTATATCCTGGTGGACGTGTGCAACTCCTCGCTGACCTACAAGATGAACGGCGGGGTCAACCGCATGTCGCCGGACGACCATTACCAGGACCTGAAGCGCGTCATCGCCGCGTGCAACGGGAAGGCGGAGCGCATTACCGTGGTGATGCCGTTCCTCTACGAGGGGCGCCAGCACCGCAAGACGGGGCGCGAATCGCTGGACTGCGCGGTGATGCTGCGGGAACTGGAAAACATGGGCGTGCACAGCATCGTCACCTTCGACGCGCACGACCCGCGGATGCAGAACGTCGTCCCCCTGACCGGGCTGGAGAACATCTCACCCGCGCTGCAGTTCACGCAGGCGCTGCTGACGGAATACGAGGACCTGACGATTGACGGCGGGCATCTGCTGTTCGTCGCGCCGGACGAGGGCGCGACGGAGCGCGTGGTCTTCATGGCGACGCTCTTCGGCGTCAACATCGGCATGTTCTATAAGCGGCGGGACTACACCCGGATCGTCGACGGAACCAACCCCATCCTCTCCCACGACTTCTGCGGGGGAGAGGTGGAAGGGAAAGACGCGATCGTCGTGGACGACATGATCGCCTCCGGCGGCAGCATCCTGGACGTGGCGCGGCAGCTAAAGAACCGCGGCGCGGCGCGCGTCTTCCTGTTTTCAACCTTCGGGCTGTTCTCGGGCGGGCTGGAGCCGTTTGACAAGGCCTACGCCGAAGGCACGTTCGACCGCGTGTTTACCACCAATCTCGTCTATCAGCGCCCGGAGCTGCTCCAAAGGCCGTATTACTGCAGCGTCAGCATGAACCGCTATATCGCGGCGCTGATCGACACGATGAACCGCGGCGACGCGATACAGGAACTGACCCGGCCGGCGGGGCGCATCCGCCAGATGCTGGAGCTGTACCGGGAGAAGGACCCGGGCAGGATCTGAAGGATGGGGATGATTCCGGCTTGACAGCCGTCTGGGAGAGATGACATGTATTTGATGATGCTCAAAATGACGGGGATGACGGCGCTGTACGTGCTGGTCACGGTGCTGATCTGGACGCTTCTGCGGGGGAGAAAGCCCGGCCTGGCGGCCCGGGTGGCCATCGGGATCGTTTACGGCCTGCTCTGCGTCCTCTCCACGCACTTCGGCGTGGATTACGGGCACATGCTGCTCAACGTCCGCGATATGGGCCCGCTGGCGGCGGGGCTGTTCTTCAGCCCGCTGTCGGGCATCCTTTCGGGTCTCATCGGCGGTGCCGAACGCTACATCGCGGGGACGTACTGGGGAATCGGCGCCTACACGCGCATCGCGTGCAGCGTCTCCACGTGCCTGGCGGGACTGCTGTCCGCGTTTCTCCACGTCAGGGCCTTCGGCGGCAAAAAACCGGCGGCGGTGGCGGCTTTCTTTACCGGGGCCATGATGGAAATCTTCCACATGTACGCCATCTTCATCACCCACCGCAGCGACATGCGCATGGCCTTCTACGTGGTGAGAAACTGCTCCGTGCCGATGATCTTCTTCACGGCGCTCGGACTGGCTGCATGCGCCGCACTGCTGCAGGTCCTCTCGCACGAGTGGAGGAACCCTTTCCGCGTGACGCGCAGGGAGGACGTCTCCGTCTCCGTACGCTTTCAGCGCGGGCTGTTCGTGGTGATGATGGCGGTCTTCCTCGTCAATTTCCTGCTGAGCTACCTGCTGCAGACCAGTACGGCGGTACAGAACGCGAATAAAACCCTGTCTTCCAGCGCGACGGGCCTGCGCACCACGTATTCCCGGCTGCGCAGCTCCCAGATGGGCATGGATGCGCGCGCGGAGGCACAGGCGATGACCAGCGCCCGGACGATCGCCAATGCCGTGCGGAGCCGGGGCGGCGTCGAGGCCGCGGACGAAGGCTTCCTGGAGGATTTGCGCACGGTGAACGGCATGGAGGCCGTGCAGTGCGTCTCCGGGAGCGGCGAAATCCTCGCCGCTGTGCAGAGCGAAGACGTGGAGAAGAACCGCCCGGCGCTGGAGGCGATCGCCGCGACGCCGCCCGGCGGCGCGGCGGAGACGCTGCTCAAGCTGGAGTCGAACCGGGTCGCCATCAGCGTCCGGTGCGGCGAGGGACAGGTCCGCGTGGTGATGGACATGGGCCGGTTCTCGGCCTCGGTCATGCAGGAGATCGAAGCCGCGCTGTCTGTTTACAACGTGGGCGAGTCCGGCACCTACGACCTGGTCATGGGCAGCGGGCGCATCCTGCTTGGCGATCACATCGGTGAGGCGCTGCCGGAGGCCGTCCGCGGGCACATCGAGAAAAAGCCGGTGGAGAGCACCTTCACCGCAAACGCCTTCGGGGAGGGCAACGTCTGCCGGATCGACAGGCTGGAGACCAACCTGTACCTGCTGACCATGCTGCCGACGCAGGAAATCTACCTGAACCGGGACATGCAGATCTATGAAGCCGCCTTTGAGGATATCATGGTCTTTACGGCGGTGTACATGCTGATTGCCTTTCTGGTGCAGCGCATCGTGGTCAAAAACCTCACGAAGATCAACGCGTCGCTGGCCAGAATCACGAACGGGGACCTGAACGAGGTGGTTTCCGTAAACGACTCGACGGAGTTCGTGCTGCTCTCCCGCGACATCAACGTCACGGTTCACGCCCTCAAGGGCTATATCGCGGCGGCGCAGAAGCGCATCGAGCAGGAGCTGGAGCTGGCCCGGACCATCCAGGCTTCCGCGCTGCCGAGGGATTTCTCCTTCCCGCGCGGGGAGTTTGAGATCTACGCGCTGATGGATCCGGCGAAGGAGGTCGGCGGCGACTTCTACGATTTCTTCTACGTCGGAGAGGACCGGATGGCGCTGGTCATCGCGGACGTTTCCGGAAAAGGGATCCCGGCCGCGCTCTTTATGATGCGCAGCAAGACCGCCATCCGCAGCCTCGCGGAGTCGGGCAGCTCCCCGGCGGAGATCTTCTACCGGGTGAACAACGAGCTGTGCGAGGGAAACGACGCCGAGATGTTCGTCACCGCGTGGATCGGCATCATCGACCTCGCAAGCGGCGTGATGTGCTGCGCGAACGCAGGTCACGAGTATCCGGCGATCCGCCGCGCCGGCGGGGCGTACGAGCTGCTGAAGGACCAGCACTCTCTCGTGCTGGCGGCGATGGAGAACATGCGCACGCACGAGTATGAGATCCGCCTGAACCCGGGCGACTGCCTGTTCGTCTATACGGACGGCGTGCCGGAGTCGATCAACCCGGAAAAGGAGCAGTACGGGACAGACCGCATGCTGAAGATGCTGGACGAGGTCAGGGACTGGCCGGTCGACGAGGTGCTGCCCGCGATCCGGCAGGACGTGGAACGCTTCGCCGCCGGAGAGGACCAGTTCGACGACATCACGATGCTGGGCTTCGTCTACAGGGGAAAAGAAGGCGGCCGGGAGCCGGAGACGGAAAGGAGAGAGGGGCATGAAGCAGCTGACACTGGAAGCGAAGCTTGAGAAGATCAACGAGCTGATGGCTTTCGTCGACGCCGGACTGGAGGAGATGGGCTGCGGCATGAAGGCGCAGATGCAGATCGACGTCGCCGTCGACGAAATCTTCAGCAACATCGCGCAGTATGCCTATCCGGACAGGGCGGGCAGCGCGACGGTGACGATGGAAGAGGAAGACGGCGCCGTGGTGCTGACCTTCACGGACGACGGGATCCCGTACGATCCGCTGCAGGCGGCGGAGCCGGACGTGTCGCTGGGCGCGGACGAGCGGCCGATCGGCGGGCTCGGCATCTTTCTCGTGCGCAAAACCATGGATGAGGTGCGCTACGCGTACAGGGACGGACAGAACGTGCTGAGCATCCGCAAAAAAATCCGCTGAATGCGTTTTCGGACCGTGCCGGACGGAACTCTTTGACAGCCCTTGACAATTCGCCCTGCGGGGTTTAGAGTATTTGACGAAAATCGTTTTCTGCGGGCTGCGGAAAACGACGGACAAGAAAGGAAACGGGAGGTTACGGGCATGAACATCAACTCCAGAATGGACGCGGGGACACTCTGCGTCGGCGTTGAAGGCCGGCTGGACACCATGACGGCACCGGAGCTGGAAGCCGCGCTGGGAAGGGATATGCCTGCGGCAGAGCAGCTCGTCCTGGATTTTTCGAAGCTGGATTATATCTCGTCCGCCGGGCTGCGCGTGCTGCTGGCCGCCCATAAGACGATGAGCCGCAAGGGCGGCATGAAGGTCATCCACGTCAATGAGATCGTAAAGGAAGTCTTTGACGTGACGGGCTTCTCGGACATCCTGACGGTCGAATAAGCCAAAGGGCCAAAAAGAAAGCCGCTGCCGAAATGCAGCGGATTTTTGATAAGCCGTGCGGTCCGGTTACAGGAACTGGATCTCCGCGTGCTTGGCGATGAGGATCTGTGCGAGGGAGCCCAGCGCCTCCGAGCGCTCGAAATAGGTGTTGCCGATCTGCCAAAGGCTGAAGGCGGCGAAATTGCCGAGCACCTGCCACAGCGTGCTCGTGCTGTACTGGCGCATAAAGCGCTCCCAGACGGTCAGCGCGCCGATGCTGAGCAGCAGCAGGAAAATGCCCCGCGAGTAGCGGCTTTTGAGATAGCTGCTGACCCGGCGCTCTTCGTCCTCGTAGTGGGACCGGTAGACCTCGCGCAGCGTCTCCTGCAGCGGCACGGAGATTCTCTCCGCACAGTGCAGGCAGAGCGTCAGCGGCGCGTTTTTCCCCGCCGTGGCCAGGTAATGATCCACCGCGTCCACGACGGCGCCGTTGATCTCCAGGTGCGGGGCCAGGACGATGGGGTTGAACAGGTCGTCCCTGCTGCCGATCTTCAGATCGAGCACGGTGCCCTTCCGGGCGAGGATCCGTTTCCAGCGGCGTTCGGACTGGTTGGCGCGCAGCAGCGTATAGGCGAGCAGCAGCATCATGAGCGTCATGATGTCGGTGAGGTCGTCCAGCTTGTTGCCGCCGAACAGGATGGTCAGCGTGACGGCGGCTGCCAGCAGCGCGGCCGACAGGATAAACGCGGTGCGGTAATGCCGGTTCCGGCAGGCCGTAAACCAGGCTACGGCTGCGGAGAGAAGGCCCAGCACGCAGCGGGCCAGGATGTAGAGCGGGCTGATGCCGGGGGAACGCCCGGGGAAAAACCGCATGAGCGGCAGGCCGGCCGCGATGATCAGCACGGACAGGATGCCCAGTGCGAGCGCGAGCGGTTTCAGGTGGCTTCTGTACAGTTTCATTTGATACCTTCCTTTTCGGGGATGGAGGTGTGGCGGACGCTGTTCTATTATAAGGCGGCGCTCCGGTAAAAGCAACGTGAATGCGGGCAACAAAGGGAAAGGGGAAACGGGATGGTGGTCTTGAAGATCCTCTCCATACTGCTTCTGGGGGAGAGCAAACTTGGCTGGGCCGCGCTCAAGTTGCCCTTCATCGCCGGCCTGTGGCACATGTTTCGCAAGTCCGGCGTGGATCCGCGCTGGGCGCTGGTACCCTGCGCCAGAACGTACATGCTTTCGCGGTGCGCGGGGCGTGAGCCGGAAGGCCGCGTGCTCAGCGTGACGGAATTTCTGCTGCTGCCGCTCCAGATTCTTCAGCTTTCGCAGATCGAAGCCGGATACCTTGCGGCTTTGGGTGACCGCGCAGAGACGGTCCTTCTGCTGGTGGGCGTCGTCGACCTGGCGCTGACCTTCGTGCAGATCGTGTATTGGGTCCGCGTCAGCGCGGGACTGACGGAGGTCTACGGCGTCAGCCGGCGGTGGATCGTGCTCTGGCTCCTGTTTCCGTTCATCCCGGCGCTCGTCTACGGTTTCAATGCGAAATACCAGCCCGCCTGGAAGCTGGAGGATATCCGCGAAGAACTGGCCAGGGCGGTTTCCGGCGGCTTTGTGGAGGCGGGCGAAGGCCTGACGGTCAACCTCCAGAAGCGGACGGTTACGGAGTTCTTCCAGAAGAAGACCCTGCTGCGGGACATCCACCTGAACATCAAGCCGGGGCATATGGTGCTGCTGCTGGGCGGCTCCGGTGCGGGCAAGACCACCTTTCTCAACGCCGTCAACGGCTATGAAAAGGCGGATGCGGAAGTGATGCTCAACGGCGGCAACCTCTATAAACAGTATAAAAAGATGCAGTTCGAAATCGGCTTTGTGCCCCAGCAGGAGCTGATGCGCGAAAAGGACACCGCGGAAGCCACGCTGCTGGACGCCGCGAAGCTGCGCCTGCCCTTCAACGTCTCCGCCGCCAGGCGGAAGGAGCGCGTCCGGCAGGTTCTGGAGATCTTCGGCCTGACGCCGGCCAGGCATACGCTCGTCGAGAAGATGTCCGGCGGGCAGAAAAAACGCCTCTCCATCGCGATGGAGTTCCTTTCCAACCCCTCGCTGTTCATCCTGGACGAGCCCGATTCCGGCCTGGACGGCGTCATGGCGAGGGAACTGATGCAGCAGCTGCGCAAAATCGCCGACATGGGGAAAATCGTCCTGGTCATCACCCACACGCCGGACCGCGTCATCGACCTGTTCGACGACGTCATCGTGCTGGCAAAGGACAGTGCGCGCACGGGCCGGCTGGCCTTCTACGGCAGCATCGCCGAGGCGAGGGCCTTCTTCGGCAGGAAGAAGATGGAAGAGATCGTGCGGGCCGTAAGCGGCAGGGACGAAGGCGGAGAAGGCCGGGCGGACGAACTGATCGCACGGTTCGCGGAGGTGCAGCATGGCTGAAAAGAGCGCAGGCGCCTCCCGCCGCTTCCGGATCCGGCACCGCGGCCGCGGTGCGCAGGTCTTCATCTATCTGGGCAAACAGCTGCGGATGTTCGTCTACCAGAACGACTGGAAGGTGCTGCCGATGGCGGCACTGATCGCCGGCCTGGTGGGCATGGTGATCCGCAGGCGGCTCTTCGTCAATATGGAGGGCTCGCTGATGGGCGCGTTCGCCCTGACCTGCGTAGGCATCTGGAACGGATGCTTCAACTCCATCCAGGTCATCTGCCGGGAGAGGAGCATCGTCAAGCGGGAACACCGTTCCGGCATGCACATTTCCGCCTATGTGTTTTCGCACATGCTGTACCAGGGCATGCTGTGCCTGCTGCAGACGGGCGTCACGATGTACGTCCTGCACCTGACGGGCGTCCAGTTCCCCGAGAAAGGGCTCTTTACGCCCTGGCTGATTGCAGATATCGGCATCTCGGTGTTCATCGTCTCCTACGCTGCGGACATGCTGTCGCTGTGGATGTCCGCGCTGTCGCACTCGACGACGGCGGCCATGACGGTCATGCCCTTCGTGCTGATCTTCCAGCTGATCTTCTCCGGCGGCATGCTGAGCCTGCCCAAGTGGAGCGCGGGCCTTACCCGGTACACGATCTCAAACTACGGGCTGCGGGTCATCTGCGCCCAGACAGATTACAACAACCGCCCGCTGGTGGCGGCTTGGAACACGCTGGAACGGATGCAGGGACAGGAGATCGGCGGCACCGTCACCCTGGGGCAGGTGCTGGACCTGCTGGGGGACAAGGAGAACCCGGCCGTGGAGGAGATCCGCGCCGCCGAGGTGGGCCGCGTCTTTACGCTGGGCGAGGTGAAGGCGGCGCTGGAGTCGTCCGTCACGGTAAAACGCCTGCTGGAAACCCGCCTTGCGGACGGGGTGACGCTGGGCGACGTTCTGGGGCTGCTGAAAGCCGACAGGCTACTGGAGCGGTACCGGGACGTACAGCTGGGCGGCGTTACGACGGT
The DNA here is from genome assembly GCA_902781095.1 of uncultured Eubacteriales bacterium. Lineage (GTDB taxonomy): Bacteria > Bacillota > Clostridia > Christensenellales > Aristaeellaceae > Ventricola. The sequence goes on along the minus strand of CACZHW010000001.1, from coordinate 38,078 downwards.
CGGCCGTCTTGCGGACGCGCTTTCCGCCAACGAGGACGTGGCGCAGCTTCGGGACAGAGGGGTCACCTTCCGCACGACGGTGGGCAGACTGCTGGATCTGGCCGGCAAAGACCGGGTGCGGGATTACATCCAGCGGCGGGCGATGGAGGCCAGCTTTACCGAAGAATACAGCAACACGCGGGAGAACATCCTTAGCAACTGGATGACCCTGGTCTCGTTCGCGCTGCTGTACGCGCTGCTGGCGGCCGTCACGCTGGAGTTTATCGATCACGACAAACGCTGAGACGGAAATCAAAAAGGGGGACGGCATGGCTTCTATCGTATTGATCCTGGTTTACGCGGCCCAGGTGGTGCTGACCGGCTTTCTGACCGATCTCTGCCTGCGGTGGTGGTACTGGACGGGCGGCGTGGCAGCCGGGGCCAGGCGGTACTGGATGACGGTGTTCACCCTTCTGGCCCTGCTGCCGGTCTTCGGCGCCTTTCTGCCGGACAGCCGTGTGAAATCTGCGCTGCAGGGCGCGGGCAACATCTGGCTGGGGTTCTTCATCTACTACGGAGGGATCCTGCTGATGCTGATGATCCTCATGGGGATCCGGCACCTTGTGCTGCACGCGGGCGGCGGCCTGTGGCCCGGCGCCGTGCTGTGCACGAGCCTGGCGCTCGCCCTTGCGGTGACGGTCTGCGGCCTCATCCACGCGCAGCAGACCAAAGTCAAGCGCTATGACATCACCGTGGGAAAGCCTGCGGGTGAGACGCGGGAAATGAAGATCGTGCTCATCGGTGACCTGCACCTCTCCGTCAACTCCAAACTGTCCACCACACAGCGGATGGTGGAGCTGATCAACCGGGAGGAGCCGGACGCGGTGCTCGTCGCCGGCGATATCTTCACCAGCAGCTACGCGGCGCTTGCAAACCCGGAGGCGTACGCGCAGGCGCTCAGCGGGATCCGCTCGAAATACGGCGTCTTCGCCGTCTACGGCAACCACGACGTGGAGGAGACGCTCTTCGGCGGGTTCCCGATTTCGCCCGTCAGCCGCGCCTTCCGCACGGCGCAGATGGATGCGTTTCTGCAGCGGTGCGGCTTTCGGATGCTGGCGGACGAAACGGTCCGGCTGGGGGAGAGCGTGCAGCTGGCGGGCCGCATCGACGGCGACAAGGCCGGGGACGGGACGGCCAACCGCATGAGTGCCGCCGAACTGCTGAAGGACGCCGACAGGAGCCTCCCGGTCCTCGTGCTGGAGCATGAGCCCAGGGAATTCCTGGCCCTGGCGCAGGCGGGTGCGGACGCGGTGCTGTGCGGCCATACGCACAACGGGCAGCTCTTCCCCGGCAACCTCATCATCCCGCTCTTCAACGAGAACGCTTACGGTCTCAAGACGATCGCGGGGATTTCCACGCTCGTCACGGCGGGCGTCGGGTATTACGGGCCGCCGATGCGGGTGGGAACGGACAGCGAAATCACCGTCGTCAATTTCCGTTTCGAGTAAGGACAAAAGCCATGTTGGATCGCAGAGACATCAAAACGAAGGCACGCGCGCACCTCAGGCGGCACTATGTGCTGCTGTGCGTGCTGTGCGCAGTCTCCATCTTCCTGGGGACGGAATTCGCGGATGTGACCGGCAACGCACAGAGCTGGTATGACATCCTGACCGGACAGGAGACCGAGCTGGACCTGGAAGGCTTCTTTGAAGAGCCAGAAGAGGCGGCGGAAGAGGCAGAAGGACGGCTTTTCGAGAATTACTCGAAAGAAAACCTCACCGCCCGGCGCGAAGAGGCGGCTGCCCAGATGCGGCAGATGCAGGCAGCGCCGGCCGAACACACGGCGCTGGGGCACAGCCGCGGAGTGCTGGCCAGCCTGGTCAACAGCGTGGACTCCGGCCATCTCTATGCGATGGGTGCCACGGCGATTTCGTCCATCGTCCGTTCGGAGCGGGCGACGGGCATCCTGCTCATCGGGGGCAGCATGCTGTTTTACGCGGCCGTGTGGGTCTTCATCCGCAATATGCATGCGGCGATTCTGCGGCGCGCGTTCCTGGAGACGCGCATCTACAGCCGGATGCCGCTCGGCCATCTGCTGCACTTTAAGATGGTCGGGCGCTGGTGCCGGGTAGCCCTCACGCTGCTGGCGAAGGAGATCCTGGAGCGGCTGTGGTGGCTGACTATCGTCGGCGGCGTCATCAAGCACTACTCCTACTACCTCGTGCCGTTTATCGCCGCGGAAAACCCGGACGTGAAGCCCTTTGAAGCGCTGACGCTCTCCCGCCGCCTGATGAACGGACACAAGTGGGAGTGCTTCAAGCTCAATCTCTCCTTCGTCGGCTGGCGGATCCTGGGCTTTTTCACCTTCGGGGCTGCGGACGTCCTCTGGTCGATTCCCTACGGGGTGGCGGCGGACGCGGAACTTTACACCCGGCTGCGCGCCAAGACCAAAGGCGACGGGATGCCGGGCGCGGAGCGGCTTGACGACGACGCGCTGTTCGTGCATCCGGACGGGGAAACGCTGCGGCGGCATTACGCGGACATCGTCCTCAAGGAGGACCTCACCGATAACCCGATCGTGGATCTCACGCCGGTGCAGCGCTTCTTCGCAGTCAATTTCGGCATCTGGCTGGGTTCTTCGATCGACAAGCGGATTTACAGCCGGCAGGCCGGGCTGCGCCACCAGGCGAGGGTCGGCCGCATGGAGCTGGACGGGCTGGCGTATCCGCAGCGGGTAAACCGACTGTGGCGGCGGGAGGCCGCCGCGCTGACCGGCAAGGTCAGCTACCTGATGCCGGCTACGGTCTGGTCCCTCTTCCTCGTGTTCATGCTCTTCAGCATGGTCGGCTGGATCTGGGAGGTCAGCCTGCACATGATCACCCATGGCACGTTCGTCAACCGGGGAATCCTCCACGGCCCGTGGCTGCCCATTTACGGCGGAGGCGTCGTGCTGATCGCCGTGCTGCTCTTCCGCCTGCGCGAAAAGCCTGCGCTGGAGGCGGCGGCCATCATCGTGCTGTGCGGCGTCGTGGAGTACCTGACGTCCTACCTGATGGAGCGGGCCAACGGCATGCGCTGGTGGGATTACTCCGGCTACTTCCTGAACCTGAACGGGCGGATCTGCTGCGAAGGGCTGGCGGTATTCGCAGTGGGCGGCATGATCGCCGTCTACCTGCTGGTGCCGCTGCTGGACCTCATGATGGAGCGGATCAGCACGAAGGTGCTGATCCCGGTGTGCGCGGTGCTCGCGTTCTGCTTCTTCGGCGATCTCGGGTATTCGCGCAGGGTGCCCAACATGGGCGAGGGCATCACGGAATCGGGGCCCGCACAGGCCGCGCTGGCGGAGGCGCAGCCGGCCCGATACCGGGTATGGATGACATCTGAAAACGGATAATGGCGGAACCCTGAAAGAGGTCCTGCGGCAATAAAAAAGAGGAGGGGTATACTATGGGCATCTGGATTAACGGGGCACTGGCGGAAGAGGCGACGAGGATTACGGCCGCGATAGAGGGCATGACCGCAAACGAGGCCGCGGTCGCCGGCACGGTCTTCGGACTGGGCACGGGATTCATCATCGCGCTGGGCGTCGTCTGGTTTGTCCTGTCGGTCATCGCGGACTGGCGGATCTTTACCAAGGCGGGGCGTGCGGGGTGGAAGTCGCTCATCCCCATTCTGAACGACTACGAGGAGTTTGACCTCTGCTGGAGCGGGTCGATCGGCATCTTCTACTCCATCATGGTCATCGCCGTACAGGTCATCGACGGCTATACCGACGAAAACCTGCCGATGGTGCTGGGCGTTGTCCTGCTGGCCGCCGGGATTGTCTCCATCGTGCTGAATTTCAAACAGTCCATGAAACTGGCGAAAGCCTTCGGAAAGGGCACGGCTTTCGGCGCCGGATTGTTCCTGCTGGGCCCGGTGTTCCGGCTGGTGCTGGGCTTCGGCGGCGCACAATACCAGGGAAAGCCGGAATGAGACGGCGGAAAGGGAAAACAAAGGAATGAAGAGGGTATTTTTTGCGCTTGCGCTGTTGATGGCCGTGCTGATGAGCGGGACGGCCTGCGCGGCGAAGGCGCGCTATCTCGCCTACGACGGGGACACCGGCTTTCACAGCCGGCATCTGGCGATGCACACAGGGGAAGAGACCTGCCGGGCGTGCGCGAATTACCTGAAGGTGAGGAGCCGCGCGAGCGGCAGCGCCTCCGTTTCGGGGCACGTGGAACAGGCGGACCTGCTCCAGCTGCTGGATATGAGCGGCAACTGGGCGCGCGTCCGCGTGCTCTACAGCGCGGATACGAGCCCGGATTCCTGGCCGGGGCTTACCGGCTGGGTGGACGCCTCCTACCTGGAGTGCGGCTGCAGCGAGCGGACCTATTACAACGGGCGGACGGATCCCATAGAGGGCGGCGAGATCCTGACCGGGGGCGTCAACCTGCGGGAGCTGCCCTCCATGAGCAGCCGCAGCCTCGGCAAGTGCACCAGGGGCGAGCGGGTGCGCGTGCTGGGACGGTATGACAGCTACGGGTACACCTTCTACCGCGTCACGCGCCGGAGCGGGCAGAACGGCTTCGTCCGCAGCGACTATCTGTCCATCGGCGGCAGCGTGCCCAGCATGCATTACGACTCCGGTTCCTACACGCCCCCCGATTCCGGCAGGGATTACGATGACCGGGGCTACGACGGGGGCGTGCGGGCGACGACCTACCAGCTGCGCGTGCGCGCGACGCCGAACGGCGAGATCATCGGGCACATCTCCCAGCTGGATTACCTGGAACTGCTGGAGCGTTCCGGCAACTGGGCCAGGATCCGGGTGACTGCGGCCCGCTCCGGCTACGACGACTGCTACACCGGCCTGACGGGCTGGGTGAGCACCAATTACCTGAACATCGGCGGCGATTCCGGCCGCGGGGGCGGATCGGCACCGGCTTCCACGCTGCTGGGCAGCTATTACGGCGACGAGGGTGCCGGCACGGACCGCTACAGCACCCTGCAGATCCAGCAGAGCGGAAGCGGGGTCCTCTGCAGGCTGTCGATCTACAGGCTGACTGCCATCGACGCCTACGGTTCGGACCGGGGCGGCTGGCTCGACGTCGCGGGGACGGACGCTTCCGGCGGGACGATCCGCCTGTCCGTCACCCGGCTCGGCGCCCGGGGGGTTATGGTGACGGTTACGAATTCGACGTGGGATTATCTCCCGAACGGGGAGACCTTCTGCTTCCTGCCGAACTGACAGCAAGGGAGCGCACGGGACGCGGGTTTCCGGCAGACGCCGGAAATCCGCTTTTTTATTTGCAAAGCTTTTCATATTTAGTCTGTAATTTGCCGGCACAATCTCCAACAGAACGATAGAGTGTGCTATAATTGACACAAGAAGGATATCGTTTTCGCAAATACGGACCTTTGCGCCCAGGCTCCGCAGCCGGAGCCGGGGCTGCGGCGGGGGAGAGGTATGGGTTTAATCGAAAAACTGCACGAAAAATTCCGGGAAGCCCTTGCGGCGGTGCTCCCCATCGTGGGGATGGTGCTGATCCTCAGTCTGACGGTCGCGCGGATCCCCAGCGGCACGATGCTCAGCTTTCTCATGGGCGCGGTGCTGCTCGTCGTGGGGATGATGCTCTTCTCCGTCGGCGCGGAGGTGGCCATGGAGCCCATGGGGGAACAGGTCGGCTCCCGTGTGACGAAGACGCGCAACCTGCCGCTCATCCTCGTGCTGGGCTTCGCGCTTGGCGTGCTCATCACGGTGTCGGAGCCGGATCTGCAGGTGCTCGCGGAGCAGGTGCAGGCCATCCCGAACCGGGTGCTGATCCTGTCGGTCGCAGCGGGAGTTGGCCTGTTTCTCGTGTTGGCGCTGCTGCGGATTTTCTACCGCATATCGCTGCACCTTCTGCTGGTGCTCTTCTATGCGCTGACGCTGGGGCTCGTCTTTCTGGCGCCGGAGAGCTTCCGCTCTGTCGCGTTCGACTCCGGCGGGGTTACGACCGGCCCCATGACCGTTCCGTTCATCATGAGCTTCGGCATGGGCATCGCCGCTATCCGCAGCGACTCCAATGCGTCGGAGGATTCCTTCGGACTGGTGGCGCTGTGTTCCGTCGGGCCGATACTGGCCATCCTGATCCTCAGCATGATCTACCGGGCGGACGGGGCGGACTATTCGCCGCTGGCCGTCACCAACGTAATGGATTCGATCGAGCTGCGCTCGCTCTTCGGCGCGGGGCTGCCGGTTTATCTGCGCGAGATGCTCTTCTCGATTCTGCCCATCACCGTCTTCTTCTTCGCACTCAACTTCGTCCTGCTGCGCCTGAACTACCCGGTGCTCTCCCGCATCGGCCTGGGGATCCTGTACACCTATGTCGGGCTCACGGTCTTTATGACGGGTGCCAATTTCGGTTTTATGCCGGCGGGCGCCTACCTGGGGCAGCGGCTGGGCGAGGCGTCCTTCAGCTGGATCATCGTTCCCGTCGGCGTCATGATCGGCTATCTGGTGGTTAAGGCGGAGCCGGCGGTGTACGTCCTCATGCGGCAGGTGGAGGAGCTGACCAGCGGGGCCATCACGGGCAGGAGTCTGCAGCTCTCCATGTGCGTGGGCGTCGGCGTCTCGGTGGGGCTCTCCATGCTGCGCGTGCTGCTGGGCATCAACATCCTGTGGATTCTCGTCCCCGGCTATCTGCTCGCGCTGGCGATGAGCTTCGCGTGCCCCGGGCTCTTCACGGCGATCGCCTTCGACTCCGGCGGCGTCGCATCCGGTCCCATGACGGCGACCTTTCTGCTGCCGATGACGATGGGGTTCTGCCTGGCGACGGGCGGCAACGTGGCGACGGACGCTTTCGGCGTCGTGGCGCTGGTGGCCATGACCCCGCTGATCACCATCCAGGGGCTCGGACTGCTCTACCGGTTCCGCAGCCGCAGCCGTGTACAGGCGGCGCCCGTCGTCGATCTGTTTGCCGAGCTGCCGGATGACGCGATTATCGACCTGTAAGCCGCGGCGGAGGAGGGACAACCGCGATGAATCAAACCGAACTGTATCTCATGATCACGGTGACCGGCCGGGACCGGCTGGCGGATTTCGTAACGCTCTACAAGGACAAGGGGCTGGACGTCCACTGGATCACCCTGGGCAGCGGCACCGCCAAGGAGCAGATGCTGCGCTATCTGGCGCTTGACAAGACGGAAAAAGCCGTATGCATGAGCATCCTGACCGGGCGCAAGTGGCTGGAGGTCAAGCGGGCGATGTCCGTCCGCCTGCGGATCGAGGCGCCCGGCATCGGCATCGCCTTCGTCGTACCGCTTTCGTCGGTCGCGGGAAAGCGGGAACTGATGTTCCTGACGGAGGGTCAGGACTACTGGAAAGGAGAGGAGAAGACCTTGAAAGGAACGCAGCAGGAGCTGCTGATCGCTATCGGAAACCAGGGCTACAGCGAGGACATCATGGACGCGGCCCGGGCGGCCGGTGCACGCGGCGGCACGATCATCCACGCGCGCGGGACAGGTATGGACAAGGCGGAGCGCTTTCTGGGCATCTCCCTGGGGAGCGAGAAGGACGTGGTGCTGATCGTCACGGCGACGGAAACGAAGAAAGCCATGATGCACAGCATCATGGAAAAGGCCGGACCGGGAAGCAAGGCGGGTGCGGTGGTTTTCAGCCTGCCCGTAGAGGACACGGCCGGCATGCGGCTGCACCCGCAGAGCGAAGAGACGGAAGAGGCCTGAAAGGGGCCGGCATCCGGGCCGGGAAGCGGTAACAGGCAGGGCAACCTGCATAAGAAATAGGAGGAATGCAAGATGATGAAGAAACTGACCGCATTGCTGCTCGCACTGACGATCCTGACGGGCGCTGCCGCCCTGGCCGAGGAGGCGAAGGCGCCGGACAGCATCCTGGACATCGACTACGGTGCCTTTGCACAGGTGGAGCCGTACGTCGCCTATGCGAAGAGCCCTGCCGCCGGCGGCTTTATCGCGCTGCACTGGGCGCCGAGCCGGGACGCCGCGATCGCGCACCATATGAATGACGGCGGAGAGGTGATCGTCTTTGCCTTAAGCGACGACTGGGCGCAGGTGATGGACAGCGAAAGCGGATACATCGGCTTTGTCCAGGCGCAGTTCCTCACGCAGGATCAGAGCGCCGCGGCCGAGGCGGATGAGGAGAAGCCGTACATCGACTTCGACATCAAGATGGACAGCATCCCGCAGAACTACTCCTATGAGATGGAAGAGAACGCGGGCATGCTCTTTGCCACGTTCACACCGGAAAACCCGGCCGACCTGTACCTCTACGTATCCGTCGCCTACAGCCCGGATTTCGCGGGCTACACGCTCAAAAACGAGCTGAGCGAGGAGGAGTTCGCCAGGGCCGCAGCGGTGCTTACCGCCGGCTTCAACGATCCCGCGACGGAAGTCCGTGAGACGGAGCACGGGACTGCGCTCATCACCGTGACGGAAAACGACGCGCAGGGCGATCATTCCGACATCGTCACGGTCTGGCAGGGCTACGTCATCCACATCACGCTGCAGAAGGCGAGCGAGCTGACCGAAGAGGATATGGCACTCGCCACGAAGATTGCCAGCGACATGTGGATCGTCGAGCAGTGACGCGGGCCGTCCAAACGGCTGAAACGGAGGGAAGAAGATGAGTTTGAAAAGAGGCCTTTCGCTCCTTGCCCTGCTGGTGATGATGATCGTGATGCCGGGAATGGCGCTGGCCTATGAATTTGAGTACTTTCATAACTGCCCAACCTGCGGCTTCAGAGGCAACATCCTGGACGGGGAGGAGCCGACGTGCACGCATTCCGGCTTTGCGAAGTACCGCTGCCTCAACTGCGGCTCCTATGACATCAAGCTGAAAGCGCTGGGCCACGACTGGCGCGAGTGGAGGACCGTGCGCCACAAGACGTGCACGACCGACGGCCTGCGCAGGCGCACCTGCCGCCGCTGCGGAGCGGAGGAGGAAGAGGTCATCCGTGCCAGCCACAACTGGAGCAGATGGCAGGTGCTGATCAGCCCGACGTGTACGGAGTACGGACTCAAGACGCACACCTGCTACGACTGCGGCACCACCCGGGACGTGGAGGTCAAACCCCTGGGGCACAAGTGGACGCGGTGGTCGACGCTGCGCAAGGCCACCTGCCTGGAGGAAGGCGAACGCGTGCGTACCTGCACGCGCTGCAGCTTTGAGACGCACGAGGCTGTCGCCAAGTTGAAGCACAACTGGAGCAGCTGGCACACGGGTGTGAAAGCCGGCTGTACGACGGAAGGCACGAGAGAGCGCACGTGCAGCCGCTGCCATTCCGTGGAGACGAAGGCCACCGAAGCGCTGGGCCACCGCTGGGGTTCCGCGATGACGACGACGAGGGCGACCTGCACGGAGCCCGGCGTGAAGACGAAGACCTGCTCCAGATGCAAGGAGAAGCTGGAGATCGAGACGACCCCGCTGGGGCACAGCTTCGGCAAATGGACGACGACGACGAAGGCGACGTGCGAGGCGGAGGGCGAGCAGACCCGGACCTGCGTGCGCTGCAAGGAGAAGGAGCACCGCGCAACGGAGCCGACGGGCCACCGCTTCGGCAAGTGGCGGGTCGTGACGAAGGCGACGTGCGAGGCGGACGGCGAACGCGTGCGCACCTGCGGACGCTGCAGGAAAGAGGAGCACGAAGCGATTCCCGCCTTCGGCCACAGCTACGGAGACTGGCGCACGGACGCGGAAGGCGTGGCGTACCGCTCGTGCAGGACCTGCGGCGCGAAGCAGACGCTGGCGGAGTTCCGCGAGCAGGAGGCGCTGTGGCAGGCGGCCGAGACCGAAACAGAACCGGCGGCTGAAGCGCCCGCTCCTGAGACGGAGACGGCACTGGATATTGAAGGCTGAATTGTGTTATAATCAAAATAGACAAATTGACAACCTGTAACAAGGAGGAGAACCATGAAAAAGAAGCTTGGCATCATGATCCTGGCTGCTGTCCTGATGGTGGCCGTCTGCACGGCGGCGTCCGCATCCCTTTACTATGTGACGGGCACCAGCGTCCGTGTGCGCAGCGGCCCCGGCACGGATTACGATATCGTCTCGCATCTGTCCCGCGGCACGAAGATTGACGTACTGTCCACCTCCCACGGCTGGGCGCGCATGACGCTCTGGACCGGTTCGGACGAGGCGTACATCTCTACCAAGTACATCAGCCGGACCAAGCCGTCCAGCAATCCCACGCCGGCGCGGCCGACCGCCGCCCCTGCGGAGCAGGCCGTCTACAAGAATTTCGTCACGGCGAATTATTACGCCATCGTGAACTCGGCCAACAACTACGTGAACATGCGTTGGGAGGCGACCAAGGCTTCCCAGGTGCGGAAGGTGTACTACTACGGCGCGAAACTCAAGGTCATCGCCGAGAACGCCTACTGGTGCCAGGTGATGGACGAGGCCACCGGGGAGGTCGGCTTCATGCTCAAGAGCCTGCTGCTGCGCGTGGACGACAACACCGCTGCCGCCGGGACCGGGACGAACGGCTGACGGACGGGAAGGAGAGACGCCAATGAAAAAGCTGATACTGGCGCTTTGCGCAATCCTTGTCCTGGGCTGCTGCGCGGCAGCAGCCGAGAGCGCGCCGGAGAAGATCATCCTCTGGGAGCACACGGCCAAGGAAATCGACGAGGCGGGCAACGTCATCGAGCAGCCCGTAAAGGTGACGCTGGAGACGGAGACCCCCGTCGAGATCAGCCCGATGGACAACGTCGACGTGAGCGACGGCTTCTTCGCGACGATCCGCCGCGAAGGCGTGGCGCCCGTGGTGGTATCGATCACCCCCGCGGAATTCGGCGCCCACGCGAACCTGAACAACGCGACGGAGGAACAGCTGAAGACCTTCATCGCCGTAGTGGCGCAGCAGTACGAGGAAGGAAAGTACACCTCCGAGATCCATAAGACAAAGAGCGGCAATGTCTACCTCGCCGTCGGCGACGAGACGACCCGCAGCGTCTGGCAGGTCTACGAGGATACGATGATCGAGATCATCCAGTTCCATGAGGATTTCTCGCCGCTGACCGCGGAGGATCAGGCGTTTGCCATTGAGATTCTCCAGGGCATCTGGATGGAATGAGCCCGGATGCCGGATTGAAACAGCGGACAGAGGAGGAAACGACATGACGAAAAAACTGACAGCCGCGCTGCTGGCGGCCGTGCTTCTGATCGCGCTCTGCGCAGCGGCTTCCGCAGAGGCGACGACTTATTATGTGACCAGCAGAAGGCTGAACGTCCGGGAGGGCGGCGGCACGGATTTTGACATCATCGGTTCGGTGTCCTACGGCCAGAAGGTGGAGGTCTACGCAATCTATCACGGCTGGGCCATCATCGAGTACAAGGAGGGCGACTACGGCACGGGCTACGTGTCCGCCAAGTGCATCTCCCGCACAAAGCCTACCGGCGACTACTACTCCGGCAGCAATGTGACGAGCGGAAACTACCGCAGCTTTACCCACAACGAGTACTACGTCATCGTAAACCCGGCCAACAACTACGTGAACATGCGCTGGGAAGCCAGCAAGAGCGCACCGGTTCGCCGCGTGTACTACTACGGCGCGCAGCTCAAGGTCATCTCCGAGAACGCCTACTGGTGCCAGGTGATGGATGAGTCCTCCGGCGAGGTCGGCTTCATCCTGAAGAGCCTGCTGCTGCGGACGACCGGCGTGCCGGCGGGCAGCGCAGAGAACGGCTGAGCGCCCGACGAAAAGAAGAAAAGGAGCAATTGAAACATGAAGAAACTGATTTTTGTCCTGTGTGCGGTCTTCGCGCTGGCTGCCGTTACGGCGTTCGCCGAGAGCGCACCGGAAAAGGTCGTGCTCTGGGAGCATACCGCCAAGGAGATGGACGCGGACGGCAACGAAATCGAGCAGCTGGTCAAGGTGACGCTGGAGACCAAGGCGCCCGTCGAGATCAACCCCATCGATACGGTGGACGTGAGCGACGGCTTTTTCGCGAAGATCAGCCGCGAGGGCGTGGCGCCCGTCGTGGTGGCGATTTCTCCAGCGGATTACGGCGCGCACGCGAACCTGAACAACGCGACGGAGGAGCAGCTCCAGATGCTCATCAACCGGATCGCGGAGCAGTTCGAAGAGGGCAGCTACAATTCCGGCGTCACCAAGACGGAGAGCGGCAACGTGTACGTGTACGCGGGCGACAGCACGACCCGCAGCATCCTGCAGGTTTACGAGGATACGCTGCTGGAGCTGATCCAGTTCCACGACGACTTTTCGGACCTGACGGCAGAGGACCAGGCGTTTGCCGTCGAAGTGCTGCAGGGCATCTGGATGGAGTGACACACGGTATGAGCAAAAGGGCTGCCCCGGCAACTGGGACAGCCCTTTTATGAAACGGGAAGAGCAACCGGCGCAGATGGCTGAGCTGTGTGCGCCCGGCTGCATACGGAAAGGAGAACGGATGATGAGAAAGACGAGATGGGCGGTGCTGCTGGCGGCCGCACTGCTGCTGACCCTGGCGGCGGTCCCGGCGCTGGCCGCCTATGTTTACAAGGCGAACGGACATGAGATCGGCGTCTACTCGACGGCGAGCACCCAGAACCTCATCGGCAAGCTCGCCTCAGGCACGAACGTCACCGTGTACGGCAGGAAGGGGAGCTTCACCGAGATCAAATACAAGTCCGGCAGGGCCTATGTAAAGACGGAGCACATCCGGGGCGATTCCGGATCGGGCAGCAGGCAGTCGTCCAGCACATCCGATTCGACTTCCGGGGACGACATCCTGGCGGCGATGAACGCCGAATTCCGCAGCATGCGGCAGACGAACGCCTATTCCATCACCGTGCAGCCCTCCAAGCCGTCCGGCTACGTCAATTTCCGCTACGGGCCCAGCACGTATACGGAGGTCATCGACCGCCTGTACATGGGTTATACGCTGGAGGTCATCGCCGCAGGACGCTCTTGGCTGCAGGCGCGCGATCCGTATACCGGCCGTGTCGGCTATATTTATACGCGGTATACCGCCACAGTGAAATGACGCGCCGAGAGAGGAGAGAATGAGGCTATGAAAAAGAGCATTTGGATCATCCTGGCCCTGGCGCTGCTGCTCCCGTGCCTGGCGGCCGGCGAGGCTGCGCAGGCGCCCAGCGAGACCGTCGAGATCCGGGGGAAGTTCTCGCTGACCTGCACGGTACCGGAGGGGTACCGCTACGAGGAAAACCAGGTGGACGAGGATCTGATCGTCGGCTCCCTGGAGGCGGAGGACGGCCTGCGCCCGAGCATCCTGTTTGCGGTGGCCGCCAGCAAGGAGTACGCCGGGCGCACCCTGAACGACTTCACGGAAAACGAACTGGAAGAGCTGAGCCTGGTCGCAATTGAAGACATGAAGGAGCCGACGGTCACCTACGGCGAGACCGCCCACGGCACGAAGCTCATCATCTCGCGCGACATGGACCCCGTGAATTCCACGCTGGACATCACGACGGTCTATAAAGGTTACTACATCTCCTTCCTCATGTATCCGGCGATTGACGGCACGGTGCTGACGGACGAACAGGTCCAGACCTGCATCGATTTCATCAGCGACCTGTGGATGGTGGAGAAATGACGGGAAGCCGGGCGAACGCGGCTTTTGCCTGAAGGGGCAAAATCGCAAAACGGCCATTGAGAAAAGGGAGCTTTTCTGCTACAATACGGTTTGTTGCAGAAAAGCTCTTTTTCTGTATCCGAAAAGACGAAGAGACCGGCTGCCGTAAGGATGGAGCCGGACCGATAAGGAGTTGGAGAAGAATGAAACTGGGCGTGGTGGGGCTGCCGAACGTCGGCAAGTCCACTTTGTTTAATGCGATCACACAGGCGGGCGCGGAGGCGGCGAATTATCCGTTCTGCACCATCGAGCCGAACACGGGCGTCGTGGCCGTGCCGGACGAGCGGCTGGACAAGCTGGCCGAGATGTACCATCCCAAGAAGAAGACCCCGGCCGTGATCGAGTTCGTGGACATCGCGGGCCTGGTGAAGGGCGCAAGCCGCGGCGAGGGCCTGGGCAACAAGTTCCTTTCGCACATCCGCGAGTGCGAGGCCATCGTGCACGTCGTGCGCTGCTTCGAGGATCCGGACATCATCCGGCACGCGGACAGCCACGATCCCCGCAGCGACATCGAGACCATTAACGTGGAGCTCATCGCGGCGGACCGAGAGACCGTGGCCAAGCGGCAGGAGAAGGCCGCCAAGATGGTGAAGAGCGGCGACAAGCATTACGCGGAGGAAGCCGACCTGGCCGCGCGCCTGCTTGCACATCTGGACGAACTGCAGCCTGCGCGCACCTGCCCCATGAGCGACAGGGACAGGGAAATCGCCCGGGAGTGGTTCCTCCTGACCACGAAGCCTGTCATCTACGCGTGCAACATCCGGGAGGATGACCTGGGCAAGCCGGAGGACGAACTGCCGGGGGTTCCGGATGTCAAGGCGATCGCGGCGGAAGAGAACGCCAAGGTGCTGGTCATCTCCGCCAAGATCGAGGAGGACGTGGCCGGTATGGAGCCGGACGAGAAGGCGATGTTCCTGGAGGAGCTGGGCATCGGCAAGAGCGGACTGGACCGGCTCATCACCGAGTGCTACGATCTGCTGGGCCTCATCTCCTTCCTCACCGCGGGCGAGGACGAGTGCCGCGCGTGGACGATTAAAAAGGGCACCAAGGCGCCGCAGGCGGCGGGCAAGATCCACACGGATTTCGAGCGCGGCTTCATCCGCGCGGAAATCGTCTCCTTTGAGGAGCTCAGCCGGCTGGGCAGCATGGCGGCCTGCAAGGAAAAGGGCCTGGTGCGCAGCGAGGGCAAGGACTACGTGATGCAGGACGGAGACGTGACGCTCTTCCGGTTTAACGTATAACCGGCCTGCGTGTTTCAGTGGATACCCGGACGGAGGCAACTGCAATGAAGGGAAGGCGGGGACTTTACGTGGCGCTGTGCATCGCGGCGTGCTGTGTGGTCCTTGCGCCTTTCTTTTTGGGCGCGGGCGCCGCACACCCCGCGACGGACGACTTCACCTTCGCGACCTACACGCACAAAACCTGGCTTGAGACAGGCAGCGTCCTGCACGTCGTCAAAGATGCCGTCAGCTATGCGCTGCGCACCTGGCGCGACTGGCAGGGGACCTTCACCGGCATCGTGGTGATGGCGCTGAACCCGGCGGTCTTCGACCTTGCACACTACGGCGTGCACGCCGCGGTACTGCTGGCGCTGGACATCGCGGCGGTCCTCGTCTTTCTTTCGCACTTTCTTCGCCGCGCGGGGCTGCCGGGGCAGGCGCTGCCGGCAGTTACGGCGGCGCTGCTGGTCATTCAGCTGTGCTTCCTGCCGGATATCGTGGAGGGAATTTACTGGTTCAACGGCGCGTGGTTCTACACGGGCGCCAACGCGGCGGCGCTGCTGCTGCTGACCGGCGCGGACGTCTTTGCCGCGGGCCGGACGGGCGAAAAGGGCGGCAGGCGGCCTCTCGCCTTTGCCGCGCTGGCGGCCGCTTTCTTCGCGCTGGGGATGGACAACTACATCACGGCGATGATGGCGCTCTCCGCGCTTGCGATGATGGCGCTGCAGCGCCTGTGGGCATCGCGGGCGGACGCCGGGCAGCGAGGGGCTTGTATCCGCACGGCGCTCTTCCTGCTCCCGCTGGGAATCGGTCTGCTGCTCTCGGTGATCGCGCCGGGCAACAAGGTGCGCATGGCGACGGACGGCGCCCACGAGAGCGGGGCCGGCTGGCTGTTTGCCTCCCTGCTGTGGACGGCGCGGGACGCCGCAAAGTACGTCGCCCGGTTCAGCCTGAAAACGCCGCTGCTGGCGCTGCTGCTGCTGCTGACGCCGGCGCTTTGCCGCGGATGGACGCGGCGCGGCAAAAACCCGGCGCTGCCGCCGGTCCCGCTGACCCTACTGGGCTTTTACGCGGTCCTCTGCGCCATGATCGTGCCGCACATGTACTCTTCCGGCTATGCGGGTTCCGGCCGCGTCGTCAACATGTATCACGACTACGTGGTGCTCTCGCTGCCCGTCGTATGGCTGATGGTGACGGGAAGGCTGCGGGAGGAGCAGCGCGCGGCGCTCGCCGGGGAAAAGGCGGGACGCTTGTGCGCGGCGGCCGCGCTGGTGGCGCTGCTTGTCTGCGCCGCGGGCGGACAGTGGAAAAACTACGTGCGGCTGACGGGCGACCAGATGGACGGGACGCAGCGGCGGTACGTGCAGCAGTTCCGGCGGGAATACGCGCTGTGCGAAGAGGCCGGAGAGGAGGACGACGTCCTGCTGCCGGCGTGGACCGTGCGGACGCTGACGGGCAAGCCGACGGCGTATGCGGACCCGACGGTCTGGACGAACGTCTCCATGGCTGACTACTTCGGCGTGCGCAGCGTGCGCGCCGAAAAGGACGCGCCCTGACGAAGGCCCGCCGCGGCGCGGCGGGGTGCAGCAAGGCAGAAAGGAGGGAGGCCCGTGGATACGGCACAGGCGCAGACCCAGGTGGAAGAGGTCCTGCTCGCCGTGCGCGGCATCTCGTGGGAGGAGGCCGCAAGAGCGCTCGGCACGTTTGTCGTCGGGCTGATCGTCATCCGCCTGCTGATGAACGGCGCGAGGCGGGCGAGCAGCCGCTTCGCCCAGACCAACCAGGCGCTGACGGATTTCCTGCTCTCCGCGTTTCGCGCGCTGCTGCTGCTGGTGCTGTTCTCGACGGTGCTCTCGCAGCTGGGTATCCCGATGACGTCCTTTGTGGCGCTGCTGAGCCTGCTGGCCCTCGCCGTCTCGCTGTCCGTGCAGAATCTGCTGACCAACGTGGTGAGCGGCATCGTCGTGCTGGCCAACCGCCCCTTTGCGCAGGGCGACTGGGTGGAGACGCCTTCCGTCTCGGGCACGGTGGAGACGATCAACCTGTTCTATACGCACCTGGTGACGGCGGACAACCAGCTGATCCTGATTCCCAACAGCGAGATCGCCTCCCAGCGGATCATCAACTATTCCGCCAAGCCGACGCGCAGGATCAATCTGGCGGTTCGCGTGGGCTATGAGTACGCCACGGACCGGGTCGTATCGGCGCTTGAGCGCGCCTGCCGGCGGGCCGGGGAGGGGTACGAGACGGACAGACCGCCCTTTGCGGCGGTGCTGGCCTTCAAGGATAACGGCGTGGAGTACGTGGCGCGGCTTTTCGTGCCGACGAAGGATTACTGGACGGTGTATCATCAGTTTCTCGCGGTCATCCGGGAGGAGCTGGAGAAGGACGGCATCCCGCTGACTTACGGCAGCACGCACGTCGAGATTGACCATCAGGCGAAAGGAGAACCGGTATGACGAGAGAGGAAGCGCTGGCGCTGCTGAGGCAGTACAACCAGGAGGAGTTTCACGTGCGCCACGCGATCACGGTCGGGCGCGTCATGCGCCGGATGGCGCAGGAGCTGGGGCGCGCGGACGAGGCGGACTTCTGGGAGTGCGTGGGCATTCTGCACGACATCGATTTCGAACGCTGGCCGGAGCAGCACTGCAAAAAGTGCGTGGAGCTGCTGCGGGAGGCGGGCGCCGACGAGCGGCTCATCCACGCCGTCACGTGCCACGGCTACGGCGTCTGCAGCGACGTGAAGCCTGAGGACGAGATGGAAAAGGTGCTCTTTGCGTGCGACGAGCTGACGGGCCTTATCGGGGCCTGCGCGCCGGTGCGCCCCTCAGGCAGCATCACGGATATGGAGCTCTCCAGCCTGAAGAAGAAGTACAAGTCGAAGAGCTTTGCGGCCGGCTGCTCGCGGGAGATCATCGCCAGGGGCGCCGAGATGCTGGGCTGGACGCTGGACGAGCTGCTTTTGCGCACCCTGGAGGCGATGAAGCCGGACGAGGCTGCGATCAATGAAGAGGTGGCCGCGCTGTCGGCCTGACGGAGGCATGGGGTATGTATCGGCTGAATTACTGTGAGATCGACCTGAACGCCGTGCGGCACAACATGGACGTGATGCGGCGCTATATCGCGCCCGGCGCGAAGTTTATGGCGGTGGTCAAGGCCAACGCCTACGGGCACGGCGCGGCGCAGGTGGCGTGGGCCGCGCTGGGCCACGGCGCGGACGCGCTGGCGGTGGCCATTCCGGAGGAGGGCGAGGCGCTGCGGCGGGCGGGCATCAAGGCCCCGATCCTGGTGCTGGGCGGCATCCTGACCCGTGCGGCGGCCGAAGCGGACAGCGAGCACTCGCTGACCCAGGTCGTCTTTGACGCGGAGCGCGTGCATCTGCTGAACCTGGCGGGCACGAAGACGGGCCGTCCGGTGCAGGTGCACCTGGGGCTGGACACGGGCATGGGGCGCATCGGCGTGCGGACGCCGGAGGAGGCGCAGGAACTCGTGCGCCTCATCGACAGCCTGCCCGGCGTCGAGCTGACGGGCTGCTTTACGCACATGGCGACGGCGGACGAGGACGACCGGGCAGGCACCCTGCGGCAGGCGGAGCGCTTCCGTACCCTGTGCGCCGCGATCGCGGCGGTCCATCCGTCGCCCATCGTGCGCCACGCGGCCAACACGGCCTCCATCTTCCGGTATCCGGAAATCCACTGCGACATGGTGCGCGCGGGCATCGCGCTCTACGGCTGCCCGCCCGTGCCGGAGGTGACCGACCTTGCGCCGGTCATGCGCTGGGTGACGCAGGCGGTCTACGTGAAGACCATCGCCCCGGGCGACCGCGTGAGCTACGGCGGCATCTTTGAGGCCCGGCGCGAGACGCGCATCATGACCGTCCCCGTCGGGTACGCGGACGGTTACCGGCGCGGCATCACGGGCAAGGGCTGTGTGCTGGTCCGCGGCAAGCGGGCGCCCATCGTGGGGCGCATCTGCATGGACCAGATGATGGTGGATGTGACGGACGTTCCCGGCGTCATGCCCGGCGACGAGGTCGTGCTGCTGGGCAGCCAGGGGACGGAGTGCATTTCGGCCGGCGAGATGGCCGGCTGGCTGAACACCATCGACTATGAGGTGCTGTGCTCGCCCGGCGAGCGTGTGCCGCGCGTATGGATGAACTTCTGATCCGCCGTGAGAAGGCGGAGCTCCGCCGGCGGATGCGCGCCGTGCGGCTCGCCCTGCCGCCGGAACAGCAGCTCGGGTGCGCGCGGGAGTTTCTGCGGCATCTGGCTGCCTGGCCGCTGTGGCGGCAGGCGGGAACCGTGATGGCTTACGCCGCCGTGCGCGGCGAGGCCGATCTGACGCCGGCGCTTTCGGCGCTCTGGCAGTCCAAAAAGCGCGTCGTCCTGCCGCGCTGCGAGGGAAAGCGACTTTTGGCGCTGGCCGTGCGGGGCCCGGAGGAACTCTCGCCCGGGTGCATGGGCATACCGGAGCCCGTGGCCGCCTGCGGGGCGGTTGACCCGGATGAAATCGACCTCATCCTCGTGCCCGGCCTCGCCTTTGACAGGACGGGCGGCAGGCTCGGACAGGGAGCGGGGTACTACGACCGCTTTCTGCCGGAAACCCGCGGCTTCCGGCTGGGAGTGTGCCACGCGGCCTGCCTGCTGGAGAGCGTGCCCATGGGGCCGCTGGATTGCCGGATGGACGCGGTACTGACGGAGGAGGGGATTCTGCCCCTCCGGGGAGAGGAATAAATGGCGCAGCAAAAGGCGGCGGAAGGGGCCGCAAAGATAAAAAACTCACCCGGGACGCGTCTTGCGCGCGCCTGGGCGAAGGATGTGCCGCACCTGGCGCGCCGCATCGCGCTGCTGCTGCTGGCGGCCGTGGTGCTGGGGCTCATGTTCAGCGGCCTCTCCGCGATCAGCGCGCCTTTCGTGCGCGCGGGGATCTCGGTGCTGATCCTCGCGGTCATCCTTGCGCTGTTCGCATCGGAGGGGCTCGGCGCCGGCATGCGGGACGCAGCGGCCGGCCGGCGGGCCGCCAGGATGGAGGCGGAGGGCAAGACCCTGCTGCCGGAGGAGGACGCGGCGTGCTGGCATCCGCTCAAGGCGGCGGCGGCACTGCTGCTCGTCTTCGCCGTCCCGCTGCTGCTGGCGCTGTTCATTGCGCTTACGGCCGAGCCCTACCGCTACACGCTGCAGGATCTGCCGACCTGGCTGACGGCGACCTACGGCGCAAGAGAGGACGTCATGGCGCCGCTTGGCGCCTATACCGAGCAGGCCGCGCCGGACGCCAGGATCCTCATCCGGATCGTCGTGCGCCTCATGGAGATGACCTTTGTGGGTTTCTTCCCCGATCCGCAGAAGAGCGCGCTGCTGCTGGACAGGCTCGCGCCTGTCTTCCTGCTCGCCTACCCGATCGCCTATTTCGCGGCGTACTGCTTAGGACCGCGGCGCCAGGCTGCGCTGGAAAAGCGGGAGCGCAAGGCAGTGCGCGCCGCGGTGCGCCGGCAGGGCCGCAAAAAGCTGGCGGACGAACTGGTCCGCGGCGGCGGCGAAGTGCATTACGGGCAGCGGACGGATGCGCAGCGGGGAAAGGACCGGCGCCTGGTGTGACGCGCGGCGCGGTCTTGAAAAGCCGAACGGCGTCTGATATAATCAACAGAAAGGGCTGACCGGGTGTGCGGATTATCGCAGGGGAAGCCAGGGGGCGCACGCTGATCGCACCGGCGGGCAGCACTACGCGCCCCACACAGGATTACGTAAGGGAATCGCTGTTCAACATTCTGGCGCCCCGCCTGGAAGACGCGAGGGTGCTGGATTTGTTTGCGGGCACCGGCGCGCTGTCCCTGGAGGCGCTCAGCCGCGGCGCGGCGTACGCCGTCCTGTGCGACAAGGACCGCGCCGCCCTCCAGTGCATCCGCAAAAACATCGGGGCCGTGCGCTGCGGGGACCGGTGCAGCGTCTTTTCCGGCGACTATGCGGCGTGTATCCGCCGCCTTTCGGGAGAAGAACCCTTCAGCCTTGTTTTTCTCGATCCGCCCTACCGGATGGAGAACACCGGAGAGATCTGTGCGCGGCTGCTGGAGGCTTCGCTGCTTTGTGCGGACGCGCTGATCGTCGTGGAGCACCGCCGCGGGACGCCGCCCGTGCTGGACGCGCGCTTTGCCGTGGACGGATGCCGGCGGTACGGCGATACCGAAATCAGCTTCGTGCGGGTGCGCCAGGGGGAATAGGATGAACACACTGCTCTATGCGGGGAGCTTCGATCCCGTCACCCGCGGGCACGCGGATATCATCGCGCGCGCCGCGGCGCTCTGCGATACGCTGGTGGTCGCGGTGATGACGAATCCCGACAAGCGGGGGACGATCTCGGTCGAGGAGCGCATACGGCTGCTCCGGTACGCGTGCCGGCAGCTTGAAAACGTGCGGGTCATCTCGCACGGCGGCCTGCTCGTCGACTGCGCGCGGGAACAGGGGGCACAGGCTGTCGTCCGCGGCGTCCGGCCGCTGGGCGATTTTGAAACGGAGTTTCAGATGGCGCGGATCAACCGGCGGCTGGGCGGCGTGGAGACGCTGCTGCTGGCCACGTCGGAAGACTGCGCGGACATCAGTTCCAGCGTCGTGCGGCAGATCGCCGCGTTCGGCGGGGACATCAGCGGGATGGTTCCGGACGGAATGGCGGAGGAGATCCGCCGGGCGCTCGTGTGCGGAGAGAATGGAGGAGAGCATCATGGAAGATAAGGGTCAGAGGCAGGAGAGGACGGTTCGCCGCGGCGCGCAGGGCGCACCCAATCCGCAGGAAGCGGCGGAAGGCCGCGCGAGCGGCGCCCTGGCTGAGGGCCGGGCGGTCATCGAGGAGATGGACCGCCTGTTCCGCGAGGCTTCCCAGACCCCGATCGTCAAAACGCACCGCCTGATCCGGGAGGACGCGTACGAAGATTTGATGGGCCAGCTGCGCATCGTCCTGCCCAAGATGGTGCGGGAGGCGCAGGGCGTGCTGGACAGGCGCGACGAGATCACCGGCGAGGCGGAGGCGGTCTCCCGCGCGCGGCGCGAGGAGGCGGAGCGCTATTACCGCGACCGCCGCGAGGAGGCGGACGCGTATGACAAGCAGACGCGCACGGACGCGGAAACGTACCGGATGCAGCTGATGACCAAGGCGCAGGAAGAGGCGGAGGCGACTGTCGAGGACGCCCGGACCCGCGCCCAGCAGATCGTGGAAGCCGCTCAGCAGCAGGCGCAGCGCCTGGTGGAGGAGAGCGAGATTTCACGGCGCGCGCAGGCGTACGCGGCCGAGATCCGCACGGATGCGGAAGAGCGGGCCGCCAGCGTCGTGCAGCAGGCGGCGCACCAGACGGACCTCATGCTCAGCGGAGCGGCGGCGGCCCTTTCCCGCAGCGCGGGAGAGATGGCGCAGCTGCGCGACTCGCTACTGACGGCGAACAAAGGAGAGGGGCAGCCCGCCGCTGCCGAAAGGAACGCAAGATGAACGCTAAGAATACGCTGTATATCGTTGTGCCCTGCTACAAGGAGCAGGAAGTGCTGCCGGAGACGAGCCGCCGCCTGAAGGAGAAGATGCTCTCCCTGATGGAAGCGGGAAAGATCAGCCGCGACAGCCGCGTGATGTTCGTCAACGACGGATCGAAGGACGAGACGTGGCCCATCATCAGCAGGCTGCACGAGCAGGAGCCGGAGATGTTCTCCGGCGTCAACCTCTCGCGCAACCGCGGACACCAGAACGCGCTGCTGGCGGGCCTTCTGACGGCGGTCAATTACGCGGACATGATCATCTCCATGGACGCGGACCTGCAGGACGACATCAACGCGGTGGACGCGATGGTGGACGCCTATCACGAAGGCTACGAGGTGGTGTACGGCGTGCGCAGCAAGCGCGAAACCGACACCTTCTTCAAGCGCTTTACGGCGGAGGGCTTCTACAAGGTCATGCGCGCGCTGGGCGTGGATATCGTCTTCAACCATGCCGATTACCGGCTGATGAGCCGGCGCGCCGTGGAAGGGCTCGCGCAGTTTACGGAGGTCAACCTCTTTTTGCGCGGCATCGTCCCGCAGATCGGCTATAAGTGGACGACGGTGACGTACGAGCGCGCGGAGCGCTTCGCGGGCGAGAGCAAGTACCCGCTGAAAAAGATGCTGGCCTTTGCGGCGGACGGCATCACGTCGTTCTCCGTCAAGCCCATCCGGCTGGTGTTCTCGGCGGGCGTGTGCGTCTTTCTCGTCAGCCTCATCATGTTCATCTATGCCATCGTGGTCAAGGCGACCGGCCATCCCACGAACGGCTGGGCGAGCCTCATGGCGTCCATCTGGATGCTGGGCGGCATCCAGCTGCTGGGCCTGGGCATCGTGGGCGAATACATCGGCAAGATCTACAACGAAACCAAACGGCGTCCGCGCTTCATCATCGAGAGCGTGCTCAACACTGCGGGAAAGGCGGACAAGTAAGGCGATGGAAAAGCCTGCGCATGAAATCCTGGTGGTCGCCCTGGGGCCGGACGACGGAAGGCTCGTCACCCTGGGGGCGCTGCAGGCGCTTCGCGGGGCGAAGAGGCTTGTGCTGCGCACGGCGCGGCACGCCGTGGCGGACCTTCTGCTAAAGGAAGGCGTCCGTTTTGAGACGCTGGACGGACTCTACGACGCCAGCGAGGATTTTGATGAACTGACAGCGGCCGCCAGCGAGCGGCTGCTTTTTGCGGCCCGGGAGACGGACGTGTGCTACGCGGTAAGCGAGCCCGCGAACGACGCGACGGTGCGCCGTCTGGCGAAGGAAGCACAGGGCAAGTGCAGAGTGCGCGTCCTGGGCGGCGTTTCCCTGGCGGAAAACGCCGCCTGCGCCGTGATCCCCTTCGGCGTGGACACGGAGAACCTGCGCACGCTGACGGCGCTGTCCCTGCCGGCTCTGCGCCCTGCGGCGGACGTGCCCATGGTGATCACCGAGCTGAACGACGCGCGCCTGGCCGCGGACGTCAAGCTCTGGCTGTGCGACCTCTTCGACGACGAAATGACCGTCTATTTTCTGCCCGACGCGGCCGAACAGGGGTGCACGGCCGAGCCGGTGCCGCTCTACGCGCTGGACCGGCAGCAGGTCTACGACCACCGGACGGCAGTGTTCGTGCCGGCGGTGCCGTACGGGGAGCGTCAGCGCGCCGGATACGAGGACCTGGTCGCGGTGGTGGACCGGCTCCGCGGGCCGGGGGGCTGCCCCTGGGACCGGCAGCAGACCCACGAGTCGCTGCGCCGGTATATGATCGAAGAGGCGTGTGAGGCGGCAGAGGCGATGGCGGGCGACGACCCCGAAAAGCTGGCCGACGAGCTGGGCGACGTGCTGCTGCAGGTCGTGTTGAACAGCCGGATCGGCCGGGAGCACCGCGCCTTTACGGACAGGGACGTGACGAGCGCCATCGTGCGCAAGATGATCGCGCGCCATCCGCACGTCTTCGCCGGAGTGGCCGTCAGCGGCGCGGATGCCGTAAACGGCGTGTGGGAGGCGGCGAAGGAAAAGGAGCGCGGCGTACAGACGGCAGCCGAGCGCATGGCGGAGGTTCCGCTGTCGCTGCCCGGCCTGATGCGCGCGCAGAAGGTGCTGCGCAGGCAGCAGCGCGCACACGGGCAGACGGCGGACGCACGGCAGGCGAAGGAAGCTTTCGTCCGCCTCGCTCAGGCGGCAGAGGACGGCAGGAGCCTGGGGGAGGCACTGGAAGCGGCCTGCGCCCTGGCGGACGCGCTTTCGCTCGACGCGGAGACCTGTCTGAGGAGCGTGACGGCAGAGCGGGTTGACAAAGCGTGTGCGGGAAAAGGTTAAACAGAAAATTTCGGCAAAGGGGGCTTACCCTCTTGCGATAAGGACGGAAAGATTGTAAAATCAAAAACGGGATGTTCTGTTGTTAAAACAAACTGTTTGCAAAACGGCGATCATAAAACAAAATGTTTGAGATCGGGGCTATAAGGAGGAACTACGGATATGAATAAAACCGAACTGAGTGCGGAGATTGCGAGAAGGGCCGGCATCAGCCGCCGCGACGCGGAAGCGGCCGTCGTGAGCATGAGCGAGATCATCTGCGAAAAGCTGAGCCAGGGCGAAAAGGTGCAGATCGTCGGCTTCGGCGCCTTTGAGATCAAGCACCGCCCGGCGCGCAAGGCGCGCAACCCGAAGACGGGCGAAGAGGTGCAGCTGGGCGAGCGGGTTTCGCCCATCTTCAAGCCGGGCAAAATGATGAAGCAGGCCGTCTCCGACTGAGACCGGCCCCGGGGAGCGACTATGGGGAAGTATCAGGGCGTCATCTTCGACCTGGACGGGGTCATCTGCTTTACGGACAAGTATCATTACCAGGCCTGGAAGCAGGTGGCCGACGACATCGGCGTCTATTTCGACGAACAGATCAACAACCGCCTGCGCGGCGTATCCCGGATGGAGAGCCTGGACATCATCCTGGAGAAGAGCAGCCGCGCGTACACCGCGGAGGAAAAGGAAGAACTGGCGCGGCGGAAGAACGACCTCTACCGCAGCCTGCTTTCGAATATGTCTCCCGCGGACCTGACGCAGGAGGTCCGGCAGACGCTGGAGGCGCTGCGCGCCGCCGGCCTCGCGCTCGCGATCGGATCGTCCAGCAAGAACACGCGCTACATCCTGGAGCGGCTCGGCCTGAAGGATTTCTTCGACGCCGTCTCGGACGGCACGAATATCCAGCGGAGCAAACCCGATCCGCAGGTCTTCACCATGGCTGCGGAGTTTTTGGGGCTGCCCGCTTCACAGTGCCTGGTGGTTGAGGACGCCGAGGCGGGGATCCGCGCGGCCAGCGCGGGCGGCTTTGACAGCGCCGGACTGGGGGAAGCCTCTGCCTTTGCACTGACGACCTACCCGATGAAGCGCTTCGGCGACCTGCAGGCGATTTGCCTCTGAGCATACCCGAATGAACGACGGCTGTCCGGTGACAGCCTTTTTTTGTGAGAAAACCGGCCACGGAGCAAAGGGGGAATGACGGATGAGCCGATGGCTGACCGCCGTCCGGGCTGCGGTGTTCGCGCTTTTGCTCTGCGCGCTGCTGACGGGCGCGACCCGGTTGCTGCGCATGAAGGAGAGCGAGGAACAGATCGGGCCCTTCCTTCAGTCCGCGCAGGAATACGACGTGCTCTTTGCCGGGGACAGCCAGGTCTATTACGGCATTGCGCCGCTGGAGATCTACCGGGATTACGGCATTACGTCCTACAACCTGGGGGTGGTCAACAGCACCCTCGCCATGACCTACTGGACGGTGATGAACGCGCTGGACTACGCAAAGCCGAAGGCGGTCGTGGTCGGGGTGAAGGACGCGGAGTACCCGCTGAAGCTCTCCGGCAAGTTCGGCCACGTGCACACGGCCTGCGACGCCTTTCCGCTGACGCCGACGAAGCTGCAGGCGGTCTTTGACCTCACGGACACGGAACAGACGGACGCCTTCGGCACGACGGCGGCGGAACTGAGGCTGGACCTGATCGCCCCGCTGCTCAAGTACCACTCCCGGTGGAACAGCCTGAAACCGGAGGATTTTTCGCCCCGCTACAACACGCAAAAGGGCGCGAAGCTCCAGATCCATGTGACGGACCCGGACGAATCCCAGCCGCTCATCGATCCCGCATCGGCCTCTGCGGAGGAGGGATGGGGATACGTCTACCTGCGGCGCCTCATCGAAACCTGCCGGGAGAGGGGGATCGGCCTGCTGCTCGTGATGCTCCCGCACCGCGCAGGGGCCGAGTCACAGCGGAGCGGGCACACGGTAGCCGCCATCGCGGCGGAAACCGGAACGGATTATCTGAATTTCATCGATATGGATCGGGTGGTTGACTACTACACGGACTGCTTTGACCCGGCCTCGCACCTCAATCCATCCGGCGTGCGGAAGGTCTCGGACTACCTGGGCCGGTATCTGAGAGACGTCTTCGGCCTCCCGGACCACCGGGGGGAGGCGGCCTTCGCCGGCTGGGAGCGGGATTACGACGCGTATATCGACGAGAAGCTGCGCGCGATGCAGGAGCAGGAGGACGGCCTGCGCAGCGCGCTGATGCTGCTGCACGACAGGGATTTCAATTGCGTGCTGACCTTCCGGCCGGGGTTTGACACCTCGCAGCTGCACCTGAAGAATCTGCTGCAGAACATCGCCCGGGAAAACGTCCACTGGGATGACGACAAGGTTTCCGCGGACCTGAATCCGTTGGAGGGCCTGCAGTATGCGGACGGCGAAGGGGCGGGCTACTTCCTGGCGGTGGACAGGGACCGGGATGAGGTGCACGAGCTCTACGGCCGGACGGAGCGCGAGTTTGAGACCTCCTTCGGGACGGTGTTCTGCCGCATGGACGGCGAATGGATCGACCTCAGCCTGACGGACGGCGGGGAAGAGACGTATTACTTCGACACCTGGGAGGAGCAGGACGAGGACCTCCACCTGCTGGTCATCGACCGCAGGACGGGAAAGCCGGTCCTCAGGCTGACGCGCAGTCTCCCGTAATGAGAAAACCGCCCCGCCGGGGATTGCGGCTTTGGCAGCCCGGCGGAGCGGTGTTTTTGTGTGCGGTTCAGCCGTTTACGCGGTCAGCACGTACGCGTCGTCGACCTTTTTCCAGCGGGGCGTACGGCCTGCGCCGCTGGCGCCCACGGCGGCGTGCAGCATGCAGATGCCGCAGTCGATGCGGGAATACTTCTTGTAGAGGAGCGCGTTCTCCTCGATTTTGACGCTGGCGGAATCCGCCGTGATCTTCCAGGGCTGCATGTTGATCGCGCTGGGGGCGACGCGTGCGGAGAGGACGGCGTCCTTCTGCCAGCTGCCCAGGGCGGAGAGCTGCTCCTCGTTCATGCCGCAGATCTTCTCCAGCGGCTTGCGTTTGGGCGCAAAGGCGGGCAGGTTGGCCTTCCCGATGGAAATGACGCAGTGCACGGCCTCGCCGCTCTGCAAATCCACATTGCGCTCGATGATGTCGGGGATGAAGCCGGCGCCCAGCCAACACGTGCCCAGACCCATGGCGGTCGCTTCCAGAACCAGCGCCTCACCCATATAGCCTTCCGTCTCGGGCGGCGTCCCCGCCTTGGCGACGATGACGGCATAGACGTCCGTCCCTTTGATGGCCGAGCGCAGCCCGGGCCCCTGAAACAGGCGGATGGTGACGCCCTGCCAGCTCAGCTTCCGGCAGAGCGCGCCCAGGCGCTTCAGCTGTTCTTCATCGGGCGCGCCCGTATAACTGCGCACGGAGCTCCGGCGCCAGACGGCGCCCACCCACGATTTTTCGATATTCAGTTCCAGCATGCAGATCTCTCCCGTCGCGCATTGCGCGGATTATTTGATACCCTACTTTATCACGCATCCGCGCGCCGTGTCAATCTCCGGCTTCCAGGCCGAGGCGCGAGAGCGGCTCCCGCAGGCGCAGGGAAAGGACGGCCGCCAGGACGATCTTGACGGCGTCCCCGGGCAGGAAGGGAATGACGCAGTAAGAGAGGCTGGTCGCAAGGTTCATCCGGGTGAGCGCCATGAACCAGACGGTGCCGAAGAGATAGCAGACGGCGACGCCGGCGGCCATGGCAGCGCACAGGCGGGAAAAGGTAAAGGGGCCGCGGCGCGTGAGCAGACCGACCAGCGCGGCGCAGAGGATGTAGCCGAGGATGTAGCCGCCCGTGCGCCCGAAGAGCGTCGCCGGTCCGGCTGTAAAGCCGGAGAAGACGGGGACGCCGACGAGCCCCAGCAGCGCGTAGACGGTCATGGAGAGGGCGCCTCGCCTTGCGCCGAGCAGGGCGCCGCTCAGATGGACGGCGAAGAGCGCCAGGTTGATGGGCACCATGGGCAGGGGAATCTGGATCTGCGAACAGACGGCCGTCAGCGCGGCCATCAGTGCGCAGGCGGCGAGGGAAGCGGCATTGAGAGCAGGCTGCTTCGTGCGGTTCATGGGTCTTGATCTCCTTTTCGTAAACTTGTGAAATGATTTAAGTTGACGAAAGAGAGGGTAGCACGAAGCGGACGTTCTGTCAACCGGAAAAATCCCCCTGTTCCGAGAAACAGGGGGAAGAAAAAGCTTTACGGGCAGCCGCGGCGTTCAGCGGCCGACGATGTGCTGTGCGAGGCCGTTGATGTAAATGGGGGTCAGCTCGGCCTGGATGAGGGGACGCGCGTAGGCGAGGAACTCGGGGAGCATATCGGTGCGGTAGCTGTTGATCCACTCGACAGGCACCTTCTTTTCGAGGTTGGCGACCTTCGTGATGTCGACCAGCTCCGTGGTGCACTGATAGGGATCGTTGGAGAGGCGCTTCAGCGCCACCATCTCGCCGGTGTGTCCCTCGAAGGCAGCCTTCGCGGCAGCGCCGCCGACCTGGTAGGCTTCCGTGATGTCGGTCCGGCTGGCCAGGTGCGCGCCGCAGCGCTGCAGGATGGAAAGCTCCACGGAACGCGTGCGCGTGGGCAGGTTCCGCGCGACCAGGTTGGAAAGATAGCGGGCGGTGCCGGTCAGGCTCTTGTGGCCGAACGCGTCCACGAAGCGCGTGTCGTCGGAGAGCTCGCAGACGTAGCGCCCGTCCGGCAGCTTGACGCCTTCGGAGACGGCGATGACGATGGAGGCGCGCTCCTTCTGCATGGCTTCCACCTTCGCGAGGAAACGGTCCGTGTGGAAGGGGATTTCAGGCAGACAGATGAGGTCGACGCCCTCGCAGTCCTCGCCCCTGGCCAGCGCGGCCGCGGCGGTCAGCCAGCCTGCGTTGCGGCCCATGACCTCCACGATCGTGACGAAGTTCGTGCCGTAAACGGTGGCGTCCCGGATGATTTCCTTCATCACGACGCCGATGTACTTGGCCGCCGAGCCGTAACCGGGCGTGTGGTCGGTGAGCATGAGGTCGTTGTCGATGGTCTTCGGTACGCCCATGAAGCGGATTTTGGAACCCGTCTGACGCCCGTACTCGGACAGCTTGGCGATGGTATCCATGCTGTCGTTGCCGCCGATGTAGAAGAAGTAGCCGATATCCAGCTTGTCCAGGATGGCGAAGAGCTTTTCATAGACGGCGGGATCCTGCGCGGCATCCGGCAGTTTGTAGCGGCAACTGCCCAGGTAGGAAGAGGGCGTACGCTTGAGCAGTTCGATCTCCATGGAGGAGCCCAGCTTTCCGGAGAGGTCGCACACGCGCTCCTCCAAAAGCCCCTGTATGCCGTTCAGCATGCCGTAGACGCGTTTCGCGCCGCGCATCTGGCAGGCCTGCAGAACGCCCGCGAGACTGGAATTGATGACAGAAGTCGGGCCACCGCTTTGGCCGACGATTGCGTTGTTGCCCATGACGGTATCCTCCTTGTCAGGCGTGATCGCCGATACTGAGTGTATTATAAGCGCATTATACAAAAATTACAAGATAAATCAAAGCAAAACACCGGAGATGAACACGGAACAACAGAAATAACAGCCAATAACAGGCGGGGGAAAATGACGGAGCGGCGTCGGCTCACAGCTCCCGCCCGGACGGAAAAGTATTTAGCAATAAAAGCCCGGGACGGCGGGGCTTTTCTTTTTGAAAAGCGTCTGTTAAAATAAGTAAGATTAAAGATGAAAGCGGTTGAAACCGCGCAACGGGGGATTGAGCATGGATTTTAAAGAGACGATTGCAAGCGCAGCCGCAGCCGCAGCGGCGTCTGCTTTTGAAGGCTGCACGCTTTCAGCGGAAGATGTCCGCGCGATGCTGGAGACGCCGCCGGAGCGCAGGCTGGGCGATTCTGCGCTGCCCTGCTTCCGCCTGTCGAAGGTGCTGCGCAAGGCGCCGCCGGTCATCGCCTCCGCGCTGGCGGAGAAGATGGACTGCCCGGAGATAGAGCGCTGCGAAGTGGTCGGCGGCTACCTCAACTTCTTCCTGGACCGGGCCTGCCTGGCGAAGGAGATCGTAGGCGGCGTGCTGGAGGCGGACGGCCGCTGGGGCGCATCTGAGGAAGGGAAGGGCAAAACCGTCTGCCTGGACTACTCTTCCATCAACATCGCCAAGCGCTTCCACATCGGCCACCTGTCCACGACGATGATCGGCCACAGCCTGAAGCGCATCTACGAGTTCAACGGCTATACGGCCGTCGGCATCAATCACCTGGGCGACTGGGGCACGCAGTTCGGCAAGATGATCTGCGCTTACAAGAAGTGGAGCACGCGCGAGGAAGTGGAAGAGGGCGGCGTGCAGGCCATGGTCAACCTCTACGTGCGCTTCAACGAGGCGGCCAAGAACGACCCGGAGCTGGAGAACGAGGGCAGGGCCTGGTTTAAGAAGATGGAGGACGGAGACCCGGAGGCGCTGGAGATCTTCAACTGGTTCAAGGAGGTCACGCTGGCGGACGCCAAACGCGTTTACGACCTGCTGGGGGTCTCCTTCGAGTCCTATGCGGGCGAGAGCTTCTACAACGACAAGATGGAGCCCGTCGTGCAGGAGCTGAGGGACAAGAACCTGCTGGTGGAGAGCCAGGGCGCGCAGGTCGTGGATCTGGAGGCGTACGGCATGCCCCCGGCCCTGATCCTGCGCAGCGACGGCGCGACGCTGTACATCACGCGCGATCTGGCCGCGGCCTACTACAGGCACAACACCTATCACTTCGATAAGAGCCTGTACGTCGTGGCCTACCAGCAGAACCTGCACTTCCGCCAGCTCTTCAAGATCCTGGAGCTGATGGGCAACGAGTGGGCTGCGGGCATGGAGCACGTCTCCTTCGGCATGGTGAGCTACGAGGGCGAGACCCTGAGCACCCGCGAGGGGCGCGTGGTCTACCTGGAGGACCTGCTGCAGCAGGCCATCGCGAAGGCGCGGGAGATCATCGAGGAGAAGAGCCCGAACCTTGAAAACAAGGACGAGGTGGCCCGCCAGGTGGGCGTCGGCGCGGTCGTCTACTTCGACCTGCACAACGACCGCAACAAGGACATCGACTTCCGCTGGGAGCGCGCGCTCAACTTTGACGGCGAGACCGGCCCGTACGTGCAGTATACGCATGCGCGCTGCTGCAGCGTGCTGCGCAAGGCACAGGAGGCCGGCGCCATGGCGGAGCCGGACTGGTCCTGCGTGACGGACGACGAGGCGCAGGATACGCTGATGCTGCTGGCCCGCTTCCCGGAGACGGTTCGCCGGGCGATGGAACAGAACGAGCCGTCCCTGATCACCCGCCACACGACGCAGATCGCGCAGGCTTATAACAAGTACTATTTCGAGCACCGCATCATGGAGGAGGGTGACGCCGCCGGAACGCAGGCCCGCCTGATGCTGACGCGGGCCGTGCGCGACGTGATCCGTACGGGACTCTGGCTTGTGGGCATCGAGGCACCCGAGCGCATGTGACGAGGGCGGACAGGCCCGGGCAGGGCCTGCAGTCGGCCGGAAACCGGGACAAAGGGAGGAAAAGCAGATGGATTTGAACGAGATCAAAACGCTGTTGCTGGATCTTTCCTGCATGACGGCGCTGCGCCACGTGCTGGACAATCCCGCGATCGAAGCGCTGACCGACCTGTGCGTCGCCTGTGTGGATGACCGGAGCACACAGGAGGACATCACCGAGGCTTACTGCCGCACCTACAATGCCTGGCTCGCCGCTGCGGCCCAGGGCAGGGGCGGGTTTATGCGCGAAGCCCTGGAGACGGTCCTCTTCGAAGAGAGCCCGGCGGCGACCCTGTGCGCTGCGGGCGGGGAGCTGCCCTACAGCCTGATGAGCGCGCTGTCGCACGATCTGGAGGTGCTGGGGAGGCTCACGGCCATCGAGCCTGCGATGTTCCTGCTGCTGTGCGAGCGTGCGGGCATGCCCGGCGGGACGGCGGTGCGCCTGCCCGTGTGGGAGCCTGTCCTGGGCAGGGAGAAGATGGACCCGCGGCTGGACGCGGAGATGCTGAGCCGGGAAGGCGCCCAGCGCGTGACGGAGTTTTTCCGCAAGCACGGCACGGGGATCTTCGCGCGCTATCCGGGCTGCACCTGGAGCGGCGTGGACGCGGCGCACCCGATGGGGCTGCGCGGCGTCTTGCGCCCCGATCCCATCCGCCTGGAAGACCTCATCCTCTACGAGGAGCAGCGCAGCGCGCTGATTGAGAATACGCGCCGCCTGCTTCTCGGCAGGCCGGCCTGCAACATCCTGCTCTACGGCGACAAGGGGACGGGGAAGAGCGCGACCGTCAAGGCGCTGCTCAACGACTTCTGGCAGGAGGGGCTCCGCATCGTCGAAGTGCAGCCCGCGCATCTGACCAATCTGCCCGCAATCTTCGCCTGCCTGCGCGCGCAGCCCTGCAAGTTCATCGTCTTCGTGGACGACCTCGCCTTCAACGATTCCTGCGCGGAGTACACGGCGCTCAAGACCGTGCTGGAGGGCGGGCTGGAAGCGCGGCCGGGCAACGTCGTCGTCTACGCGACGAGCAACCGGCGCAACATCGTGCGCCAGCGCTTCTCGGAGCGGCAAGACGACGTCAACGAGCGGGACACGCTGGAGGAGAAGTTCTCCCTGGCGGACCGGTTCGACCTGCGGCTCACCTTCCTGGAACCCTCGCTGGAGGACTACTTCACCATCTGCCGCACCCTGCTGGAGGCGAGGCAGCCGGACCTCGACTGGGAGGCCCTGGAGCCGCGCGCACGCGCCTGGTCGGTCTCCCGCGCGGGGCGCAGCCCGCGGATCGCTCGGCAGTTCGCCGACTTCATCAGCGGCGAGAGCCGCGAGACGCAGGATGCGGAAGAGGCGGCGGAAGACGGAGAGGCGAATCCGGCCGAGTGACAGCCGAAACGCATTGAGTGGAGACTTTATACCGTTTTATGACCGATTATTCGCCGCGAGTGGGGCAAAAGATGATGCAAAACGGGAAACTGACTGTCCAAAGGGTGAAGAACCATTTTGCCTACGGCTGGTGGAAGTATGCCCTGGCGGCCGCCCTTTGCGCGATGGGCATCTCCATGCTCTTCGACATGACGCGCTACCGTCCGCCGGCGGACAAAAAGATTTCGTTCTACGTGACAAACAGCTACGTCCAGGGGGATTTGCTGCAGCAGGCGCTGTGGCCGGCGCTGAAGGAGCGCTGCCCGGAGCAGGAAGAGCTCACCGTGGTGAACATCAACCTGGCGCGGGACGAGATGTATCCCCGGATGCAGTACATGACCTACATCGGCGCCGGGGAGGGCGACGTGCTGCTGGTTTCGCAGGACGAATACAACCGCCTCTGCGGGACGGACGGACCCTCCTCCGCGCTGGCGGACCTCTCCGGGTACGCGGCGGCGGGCGTCCTCTCGGCCGGGGCGGATGCGCTGACGGAATGGGACGGCAGCGGGATTTACGGAATTCCCGCGGGCACGCTCACCGGGCTTATCGAATACGGAGACGATCCGTCGGGCACGGTGCTCTGCGTGCTGCAGCAGAGCTGCAACAAGGACACGGCGGCGGCGCTCATCGGCGTCCTTCAGCAGCGGTTCGGCGAAGGTGTGACGGACGGAGGAAAGTGATATGCGGCAAACGGTGAGACGGCTGGGCCTCTGTACAGCGCTCCTGCTGCTGTGCGGCATTCTTCTGTCGGCGCAGGCGTTCGCGGCGTCGAAAAAAAAGTCGCTGCCCTCCCTGAAGAACGCGAAGATCACGCTGGAGGAGACGGAGTTCACCTACGACGGGCAGGAGCACACGCCCGGCGTGACGGTGACCTACAAGGGTGAAACCCTGACAGAGGGAACGGATTACACCGTCACGTACGCGAAGAACACCGACGCCGGCAAGGCGACGGTAAAGGTGGAGGGAACCGGCGGCTACCAGGGCAAGGCGCAGAAGCAGTTCACGATCCGCCGGGCGGAGAACCTGGTGACCGCGGAGGATATCGTGCTGGCCTACAGCGCGGAAAAGCGGGAGGTGGCGCTGGAAGCCGAGCAGACGGGGGACGCGAAGCTCACCTTCTCCTCCAAGGCATCCGGCGTGACCGCGACCAAGTCGGGCACGCTCCGCATCAAGGCCGGCTTTACGGGGATTGCGAACCTGACGGTCACCGCGCCGGCGACGAAAAACTACAAGCGGGGGAGCTGCAAGGTCCGCCTCGTCGTCATGCCGGAGCAGCCGGCCTTCACGAAGGTCTTCTCCGGCAGCGTCAAGGAAGCGGAGCTCGCCTGGCAGGCGTGCGGCGGCAGCACGGGATATGAGATCGAGGTGGCGAAGCGGACGGACTTTTCGGACGCGGTCACCCATAAGGTTTCGGGAAAGAAGAAGACCGCGCTGACGCTGGACATGGAGAAGAAGGCGGGCAACTACTTGTGCCGCATCCGCAGCGTTTACGCGAAGGAGAAGAAGACGATCTGCGCCTCCGACTGGAGCGAGCCGCAGGCGATGGACGTCCCGCTGGCGGTCGTCATGACTGCTTCCGACTATCAGAAGAACGAGAACGTCAACCCCAAATACATCTTCCCGGTCCTGCTGGGGGCCTTTGAAAACGCGCACATCACGCCCAGCCTGGTGCTCTTCTGCGGCGACTATTCCCACATGGGCGGCAACAACTACGGCGCGTCCGTTGTGGGGATACTGGAAGAAATCACGGTTTACCTGGAGGACTTCTTCTACGGCTTCAACCCGCGGCAGAGCCTCCTCTTCGTACAGGGCAACCACGACACGGACGAGGGCGACTTCGCGGAGGACGGACTGCACGACTACGGCTCGTGCCTGATTTACGTGATGAACACCCAGACGGCGAACCCCTTCAGCCAAGGGGAGTACGGTCTGCAGGCGGAACAGACGGTGATCGCCTCCGCCGGACGGCTGAAACTCTGCCTGGACGGGCTGATCCAGAGGGGAGAACGGCGGCCGGTCTTCATCGCCACGCACGTGCCGCTGCACTTCTCCCAGTGGACGGCCAGCGGCGGCGACAATCTGTATCAGCGCCACTTCTTCGACGTGCTCTCGGAAGCGGGAGAGCAGCTGAACCTCGTGTTTCTGTACGGGCATAACCACGGCGGACACGGGGACAGCAGCATGGGCGGGGGAAGCACCTTTCTGGCGCCGGGGGATGAAATCCTCATTCCGGCCCCCGTACAGGGCGAAACCGAGACGAACCGCTATACACGGGAGAAGCTGGATTTTGTCTATATGAATGCGGGTTACACGGGCTATCTGGTAAACAATCCCGCCGGCACGATGAGCACCTGCGGCTATGCGATGGTCTACGAGGACCGCGTGGAGTTCCGGCGCATGGGGTGGTACAAAAACGAGGAGAGCGGCCCGGCCAGCCTGTCTTTGAAAGGCGTTAAAACTTTTGAGCGGCTCCCGGACGATTACCTGTCCGAAAAGCGGGATTCCTATACGCTGTATTTGAACTGATGCCGGGTGAAAACCCGGCATTTTCCTCTTTTAAAAATCACGCGTGTGCTTTATAATGGTCACAGATAATCTCCCGGACGGGCTGACCGGCGGGCAAAACAGGAGGGAACCGACATGGACTATCGTCAGGAATATGAAAAATGGCTTCGCGAGTTCGCGGATGACGCGGCGACCGTGAAGGAACTGCAGGACATCGCGGGTGACGAGAAGGAGATCGAGGACCGCTTTTACACGGAGCTCGCCTTCGGTACGGCGGGTATGCGCGGCGTGCTGGGCGCCGGCACCAACCGCATGAACCTCTACAACGTCCGCAGGGCGACCAAGGGCTTTGCGGATTACATCAACGCCGGCAATCCGTCCTTTAAGGAGCGCGGCGTGGTCATCGCCTACGACAGTCGCCGGATGAGCCCGGAATTCGCCAAGGCTTCCGCGCTGGTGCTGGCCAACGAAGGCATCCGCGCCTTCCTGTTCGACGAGCTGCGCCCCGTCCCGGTGCTCTCCTACGCGGTGCGCCATCTGCACGCCATCGCCGGCATCGTGATCACGGCCAGCCACAACCCGCCGCAGTACAACGGCTATAAGGTCTACTGGGAGGACGGCGCGCAGATGCCGCCCGAGTACGCCGACCAGGTGCTCGCCTGCATCCGCGCCAACCGCTATCAGGACGCCGTTGAGATGGACGAGAACGAGGCGAAGGCGAAGGGGCTGCTGTCCATCATCGGCGCCAAGGAAGTGGACGACGATTACATCGCGCAGGAGCGCACGCTCTCCGTCCAGCCGGAGCTGATGAAGACGGCCGGCAAGGAACTGAAGATCGTCTACACGCCCATCCACGGCTCCGGCAACAAGCCGGTCCGCCGCATCCTGAAGGAGATCGGCATCGAGAACGTCTACGTCGTCAAGGAGCAGGAACTGCCCGATCCCAACTTCTCCACCGTCAAGGTGCCCAACCCCGAGGATCCCGCGGCCTTCACCCTGGCGATGAAGCTGGCGGACGAGGTCGGCGCGGACTGCATCTTCGGCACGGACCCGGACTGCGACCGCGTGGGTATCGCCGTCAAGGACGACGAGGGCAAGTACTACCTGATGAACGGCAACCAGATCGGCAGCACGCTGCTCTACTACATCCTGAAGAGCCGCAAGGCGCTGGGCACGCTGCCGAAGAACGGCGCGGTGTGCAAGAGCGTCGTCTCCACCGAGCTGGCCCGCAAGATCGCGGAGAGCTTCGGCCTCGTGTGCTTCGACACGCTGACGGGCTTCAAGTGGATCGCCAACAAGATCCAGCAGTTCGAGGAGAACGGGGACTACACCTTCCTGTTCGGTTTTGAAGAGAGCTACGGCTTCCTCAGCTCCACCTTCGTGCGCGACAAGGACGGCGTCAACGCCTCCCTGCTCATCGCTGAGGCGGCGGCCTGGGCGAAGAGCCAGGGCAAGACGCTCTACGACATCCTGCAGGAGATCTACAAGACCTACGGCTACTACGTCGAGAAGGTCGTCAGCGTGACGCTGCCCGGCAAGGACGGCCTGGCGAAGATGCAGGAGATCATGAAGAGCCTGCGCGCCAATCCGCCCAAGGATCTGGCCGGCAAGCCGATCCTCGCCGTGCGCGACTACCTCGCTGACACCCGCACCGCTGCGGACGGCACCGTGACCGCGGCCGGCCTGCCCAAGAGCGACGTGCTTTACTTCGAGCTGGAAGGCGGCGACTGGGTCTGCATCCGTCCCTCCGGCACGGAGCCCAAGATCAAGCTGTACGTCAACACCAACGACAAGGACGAGCAGGCGGCGCACGCGGCGAACGACGCGCTGGTCGAGGCCTGCAAGAAGATGCTGGCGTAAGCACGGAGCGGATTCGAAAAACACCGACCATCAAAAAGGACTCATCCGGGCGAACGCCCGGGTGAGTCCTTTCAGACCATCAACAATACCCTTGTTTTCTGAGAAGGAAGCAAGGGTATTTGTTTTACAAAAGCAAAGAGGATAAAAAAAGAAGCCTTTACCAGGCGCT